>OZ219913.1:0-986015 GCA_964291595.2 Spirochaetia bacterium
CGAGCTGGAACAGCACCGCCATGCCGGGCTGGAACGACGCGGTCATGTACTCCACGCGGCGGAAGCTGTCGCGCAGGTAGCCGGAGGTGCGGTGGAAGCGGGAGATCTCGCGCCGCTCCTGTCCGAACGCCTTGACCACGCGCACGCCGTTGAGGATGGAGTTGAGCGCGCCGTTGAGCTTGCTGCGCGCGTCCCAGATCCGGTAGTAGCGGGGGTAGATCCGCCGCCAGAAGAAGGCGGCGGCGCCGACCACGAACGGCGCCGGCACCAGGGTGATCAGCGCCAGTTGCCAGTTCAGGCTGAACAGCATCAGGCCGACCGCGACCACCTTGAGGATCTGCGCCACGAAGCCGCTGGTGGCCTGCACGATCAGCCCCTTGAGCTGCTCGGTGTCCTGCACGACGCGGCTCATGAGCTGCCCGGTGCTGTAGCGGTCGTAGTAGGACACCGACAGCCGCATCAGGTGACGGAACAGCCTGGAGCGCAGGTCGTAGGTGACCTGCGTGCCGATGGCGCTGCTCAGCCGCAACTGGATCGACTGCACGAGCCCGTCGACGAGGTAGGCGCCGAGCAGCAGGGCGATCATCCGCACGAGCAGCGCGATCGCCTCCGCCTCCGGCAGCACGGGGTTGCCCGCCTGTCCCGGCGCCAGCACGCGGTCGGTGATGGCCTTGATGAGCTGCGGCGGCAGCAGCTCCACGCCGATGGAGACCAGCACCAGCGCCATCATCAGCGCGGCGCGGCCGGCGTAGGGACGCATGAGCCGCAGCACCCGGCCGAGCAGGCTGCCGGGGCTCAGGCACCGCCGGCACGCCTCGCCCGGCGCCTCCAGCCTGATGCCGCAGGTCGGGCAAAGGTCGGGCTCCTCCCGGTCCTCCTCGCCGACCACCAGGGGATCGCCGGCCACCCACGCCTGCAGCTTGGCCGCCACCCGCTGGAACAGCGGCGCGGAGCGGTTCGAGTACGCCAGGATCTCGACCGCGGCATCCTCGATCACGGCTTCCAGGAAGCCTCCACCGACGCCGGGGCGGGTGCCGATGTCGTGGATTTCCTCGCGGGCCACGGTGACACGAACGGCGGTGCCGCCGTTCGCCGGAGCGCCGATGGTCGTGAGCCGATCGTGCTCCACCACGAGGTAGACCGCTTCGTAGGAGCCGGACAGGTTGAGGTCGGTCCGCGCCACGAGCAGGGCGGCGCCCGGATCGACGCCCTCCGCACGCGCAAGCCGCTCGAGCCCGGACGGCAACCGGCGCTGCATCGGGTGTGCGTCGGTCGCCTGGTGTTCCAAGAGAAAGCAGATTCTAGCGCAGCGACGGGATACCGGCGAGCCTCACGGACTCGCAGGTTCAGCAGTTACCTTCGACCCCTCGCGCCGAGGCGGTCAAGCCCTGGCGGAGCGGCGCCGCCGGCGCCCCCTGCGTTTCGGAGCCCGACGTTCCGCAGCCGGCGGCTCCTGGTGCCCGGCGCCGATCTGCGGAGCGCCGATCTGCGCAGCCGAATGCTGCGCCTGCCGCTCCTGGGGCGAGGCTGTCCCCGCCGGCCTCTTCTGCTTCCTCCTGCGGTGGCGGTGCGGGCCGATGGTGAACGGCAGCATGGTCAGCGCGCCGGCGATGAAGGCCACCAGCAGCGCCATGAAGACCGGCACGTCCTCCAGTCGCCCGAAGAGGTACGAGAACGACGAGCGGTGCTCCAGGTTGGCGGCGAACAACACCACCACCAGGGCGAGCACGACCAGGAACAGGAGCATCCGCCACGGCACGGGTCTACTCCGCGTCTGCCGGCCGGCGGCCCTTGACCAGGTAGTAGGCGCCGGCGAGCGCGACCACGAGCGCGGCGATGCCCACCAGGGTCAACGCCGAGGTACCCCCGAGATCGAGGATGATGATTTTGCGGGAGATTGCGATCAGCGCGATCAGGATCACGAACTCGACGTGCACGTGCGCGTCGGTCAGGAACAACTGCACCGATTCGACCAGCTCCACCCCGATCAGGACCAGCAACACGAAGCCGAACAGGTTCAGGAGTTGGTCGACCGACAGCTCGGAGATCGGCGTGCCGAACAGCTCCACCACCAGCAGCCAGCCGAGCCGCACGATCATCACGCCCAGCAGCACCAGCAGCAGAACCAGCACCACACCCACGACGACGCGCTGCACGTTGGCCACGTGTCGAGGCACCCGCTGGGTCCACAGGAGCGATGTGGAGCGCTGCTCGGGCTTCACGCCGGAAGTATGCCACAGACACCCGGCCGGCTCGCCGCGCGCCCGGCCGTGGCGTATGATCCGGCCCGATGCCGATCGACGTGCTGGCGGTCTGCGCGCACCCGGATGACGCCGAGCTGACCTGCGCCGGGCTGCTGCTGCGCGCCCAGGCGGGCGGTGCTTCGATCGGGGTGTGCGACCTCACCCGCGGCGAGGCGGGCACGCGTGGCACCGCCGCCGAGCGCGATGCCGAAGCCGCCGCCGCAACGGCGGTCCTGGGCCTGGACGAGCGGGTCAACCTGGAGCTCCCGGACGGCGCGGTGACCTGCACGCTGGAGAACCGGGTCCGCCTGGTCGAGGTGCTCCGCGAGCTCCGGCCGCGCATGGTGCTCGCCCCGTACTGGGAGGACCACCATCCCGACCACAGCAACGCCAGCCTGCTGGCCAAGGAGGCGTGGTGGTTCGCCGGGGTCGCCAAGCACCCGGGCCGTGGCGCTCCGCACCGCCCGGAAGCGATGCTGCACTACATGAGCCGCTACCAGTTCCGGCCGTCGCTGGTGGTGGACATCAGCGGCCACTGGGAGCGCAAGCGGAAGGCCGCCGCCTGTTACCGGTCCCAGCTCCACGATCCGGGACGCGACGAGCCGGAGACGGCCATCTCGTCCCCCGGCTATCTGGAGGCCTGGGAAGGCCGGCACCGCTACTACGGTTCCCTGATCGGCGTCGAATACGGCGAGCCGTACCTGATGCGCGGCCCGGTACCGGTCGGCGACCCCATGGCGCTCGCCTTCGGCCGCCGCGCGATGCTCTGACTGCCGCCGATCCGGTCCGCCGGCCACTGCTCAGAGCGCGGTGAGCATCGCTCCCGCCGCCGCACCGAAGAGCACGACCAGCCACGGCGGTGTCTTCCACCACGCCAGCATTGCGAACGCCGCCAGACCCAGCGCCAGATCCGGCGGCGTGCGGATGGCCGTGACCCACACCGGGTCGTAGAGCGCGGCGAGCAGCAGCCCCACGACGGCCGCTCCCACGCCGGCGATCGCCGCACGCAGCGGGCGGAGCGTCCGCAGCCGCTCCCAGAACGGCAGGATGCCGGCCACCAGCAGGAACGAAGGGAGAAAGATCGCAAGGAGCGTGAACAAGCCACCGCTCCATCCGCGGACGGAGCCGTCCATCACCGTCCCCAGGTACGCGGAGAAGGTGAACAGCGGCCCCGGCACTGCCTGCGCCGCGCCATAGCCTGCGATGAACTGCTCGCTCGTCACCCATCCCGGAGGCACCACCTCGGCCTGCAGCAACGGCAGCACGACGTGACCGCCGCCGAACACCAGCGATCCCGACCGGTAGAAGGCGTCGAAGACATCGAGCGGCTCGCTCGTCACGAACTGCCGGAGGATCGGCAGCCCGCCCAGCAGGACCGCGAACAGCGCCAGGCTGGCGACGGCGGCGGACGGTCCGGTCCGTACGTTCGGAGTGCCGGCGCCGGCCGGCGGCACCACGCCCCGCAACAGCAGCCGGCCGACCGCGGCAGCGATGACGATGACCAGCACCTGCGCCAGCGGGGTGCGCCACAGCAACATCGCGATCGCAGCGGCGATGGCGATCGTCGCGCGGCGGGCGTCCGGCGCCAGGCTTCTCGCCATGCCGAGGAGGGCGAACGCCACCACCGCGGCGGCGACCACCTTCAGGCCGCGCAGCCAGCCCTGGACGACCAGGTGATCGAGTGCCGACACGCCATGGCCGAACAGGATCAACACTGCCGCCGAAGGCGCCGTAAATCCGACCCAGGCCGCGATGCCGCCCGGAAGGCCCGCACGGTGCATGCCCACGGCGATCCCGACTTGGCTGCTGGCCGGGCCGGGCAGCATCTGGCAGAGCGCGACGAGATCGGCATAGGCCGCATCGTCCAGCCAGCGCCGGCGCGTGACATACTCGTCCCGGAAGTAGCCGAGGTGCGCGACCGGCCCCCCGAACGAGGTGAGGCCAAGCCTGAGCGCGACCAGCAGCACCTCGAACGCCCGCGCCACGGCCATCGCGGCCCAGGATAGCACCGCATCCCGACAGTCCCCGCGAGGGCGTCGCGCAGGCTTCCGCGCCGCTCCGAACGCATCCGCAGACCGTTGACCACCGGCGTTTGACACCGCCGTCGGCCGGTCGGTAGCCTCTGCGGCCAAAGAGAGAACTTCGGGGCATGGTGCGGCGCCTTGGCGGGCGCCTATTCCAGACCGACGGTGACAGCCCGTGAGCTCTCGCTCGCATGAGCAGGAGCAGAACCGGTGGAATTCCGGTGCCGACGGTACAGTCCGGATGGGAGAAGTTCGACCGGGCAGAGGCCCGCGTGCGTCCTGCGCGCGAGCCGTGTCCGGGTGCGCTTCTGCGGCAACGAGTGCCCCTCGAACGAGACAGGCAATGGATGACCACGAGGGGCATGACCACGAGGGGCTGATGCGCCGGGTGCTGGAACTGGCCCGCCACGGGCAGTGGCGGAGCTCGCCCAATCCCCTGACCGGCGCGCTGGTCGTCCGCGACGGCCGGATCATCGGCGAAGGCCACCTCAACGAGCGCGGCGACCACGCCGAGGCGGTCGCGCTGGACCGTGCCGCGGCCGCCGGCGGCGCCGCCGGCGCCACCCTCTACACCAACCTGGAGCCCTGCTGCTGGACGGGCGTCGGCAAGCACACCCCGCCGTGCGCGCAGCGGATCATGCGCGAGGGGATACGCCGCGTGGTGATCGCCACCGCCGATCCGCACCCGAAGGTCGACGGCGCAGGCGTGCGCATGTTGCGCGAGGCCGGGATCGAGGTGATCGAGCGGGTGCTGGAGGACGAAGCCGCGCGGCTCAACGCCGTGCACTTCAAGTTCCACCGCACCGGCATGCCGTTCGTGACCCTCAAGGTCGCGCAGTCGATCGACGGCCGCATCGCCACAGCCGCCGGCGACTCGCGCTGGATCTCCGACCGCGACGCGCGGGTGATGACGCACGAGTTGCGCGCCGGTCACGACGCGATCATGGTCGGCGCCGGCACCGCGCTGGCCGACGATCCGGAGCTCACCGTCCGGCTCAGTCCGCTGCTGCGCGACCGCCAGCCGCTGCCGGTGGTCGTCGACTCGACGCTGCGCCTGCCGCCCGCGGCCCGCATGATGGCCGGCGAACGCGAGCCGCTGGTGCTCACCACCGACCGGCACGACCGGCGCGCGCGCGCCGCCCTGGAGCGCGCCGGCGCACGCGTTGCGGTGGTGGCAAGCACCGCGGACGGGCGGGTGGCGCTGGACCGGGCGCTCGCCGCGCTGGGCGGCGCGGGCGTCACCTCGGTGCTGGTCGAGGGCGGGGCGGTGCTCCACACCGAGCTGATCCGGCAGGGGCTGTTCGACAAGCTGGTCGTGGTGGTGGCGCCGATCGTCATCGGCTCGGGAGTCGACGCGGTGGGCGACCTGGGGAACGCTCGCCTGGTCGACGCCCTGCGCCTGGAGCACGTCAGCCACCGGCAGGTCAACGACCAGGTGATCGTCACCGGCTACCGGTCGCTGGCCGCGACGCTCGGCCACGCCGGAAGCGGAACGCTCCCCCGGACAGAAACGGAGGAGGCGGGATGTTCAGCGGTATCGTAGAGGAAGTGGGCGTCGTCACCGCCCTCACCCGCCCCGCCCCGGACGCGGCGCGGATGTCCATCGGCGCCCGCACCGTGCTGGCCGGCACCGAGGTGGGTGCGTCGATCGCCGTGGACGGCGTCTGCCAGACCGTGGTCGCGATCGACGGCCGCACGCTGACCATCGACAGCGTGGGCGCGACCCTGCGCAAGACCACGCTGGGGTCTTTTGCGGTCGGGAGGCGCGTCAACCTGGAGCGCCCGCTGGCATACGGCAACCGGGTGGACGGCCACCTGGTTCAAGGGCACGTCAACGACACCGGCACCGTCACCCGGTGGGAGAAGCTCGGTGCGGCACGCTGGCTGGAGGTCCGCCTGCCGAGGCCGCTGCTGCCGTACGTCGTGCTGGAAGGCTCGATCGCCATCGACGGGGTCAGCCTCACGGTCGCCGGCCTGGAGGACGACCGCGCCGGGTTCTCGATCATCCCCCACACCGCGCGCGCCACCGCCCTGACCGACCGGCGCGTGGGCGATCCGGTCAACGTCGAGGTCGACATGATCGCCAAGTACGTGGAGCGGCTTGCCGGCCCGCATGCTGCCGGCGCCGCCCGGGATGCGGCCAATCCCGCCGACGCCGCCGATGAGCCGGTACCCATGGCCGGCGTGGACGAGGCCGCCGAGGCGATCGCCCGCGGCGGGACGGTGCTGATGATCGACGACGTCGACCGCGAGAACGAAGGCGACCTGGTGGCGGCAGCGTCCCTGGTCACCCCGCGGATCGCAACCTGCATGCTGCGCCGGGCCAGCGGCCTGCTGTGCGCGGCGATCACCGCCGAACGGGCCGAGCAGCTCGAGCTTCCGCCCATGGCGCAGGTGAACACCGCGCTGCACGGCACGCGCTTCACCGTCTCGATCGACGCGGTACGCGGCACCACCACGGGCGAGTCCGCCCACGACCGCGCCGCCACGCTGCGGGCGGTCGCCGATCCGCAGGCGTCGCCCGCCGACTTCGCACGTCCGGGCCACGTCTTTCCGCTGGTCGCCGATCCGGGCGGCGTGGCCGCGCGGGCCGGGCACACCGAGGCGGCGGTGGAGTTGGCCGCGCGCGCCGGCCTGCCCGCGGCCGCCGCCATCTGCCCGGTGCTCGACGACGACGGCGGCATGGCGCGCCGGGCCGGATTGTCGAGGCTTGCGCGCCGCCTGCGCGTGCCGATGCTGCACGTCGCCCAGCTCGCCTCGTGAAGGCCGCCACGCCCGCTCCGCCGGCCGTGCTGGACGGCACCGGACGCCGTTTCGCCATCGCCGCCAGCCGCTTTAACCACGAGGTCACCGGGCGGCTGGTGGACGGTGCCACCGAGGCACTCGCGGAACACGGCGTCGCGGCGGAAGATGTGCTGGTGGCGTGGGTGCCCGGCTCGTTCGAGCTGCCGCTCGCGGCGCAGCGGCTGGCGCAGTCCGGGGACGTGAGCGCCGTCATCTGCGTGGGCTGCATCCTCAAGGGGGAAACCAACCACGACGAGGTCGTGGCGCACGCGGTCGCCGGCGGGATCACGCAGGTCGCGCTCCGCACCGGCGTGCCGGTGCTCCTTGGAGTGGTGAGCGCCAACGATCAGGAACAGGCCCTGGCCCGCGCCGGCGGCTTCGTGAACCGCGGGCGGGAGGCGGCACTGGCGGCGCTTGAGATGGCTGCAAGGGGTGGAGAGTGAGTTCCTTCGACCTCAGCGGCCGCACGGCGGTGGTAACCGGTGCCAGCCGGGGCCTCGGCAGCTACATGAGCAAGGCGCTCGCGCGTGCCGGGGCTTCGTTGGTGATCTCGGCACGAGACGCGCGCGACTGCGCCGACACCATCGAGCAGATCGACGCGCTGGGCGGTACTGCCCGCGCCTACTCGCTGGACGTCCGTTCCGAGTCCAGCATCGTGGCATTCGGAGAGGCGGTCACCCAGGACGTGGGCGGAGTGGACATCCTGGTCAACAACGCCGGCTGCAACGTGCGCAAGCCGTTCCTGGAGACCACCTGGGACGACTGGGACACCGTCCTGGAGACCAACCTGCGCGGCGGCTTCTTCGTCACGCAGGCATTCGCGCCGGGGATGATCGAGCGCGGCTACGGGCGCGTGATCAACATCGGCTCGGTCACCAGCGTGTTCGGCTTCGGCGCCGTCGTCCCCTATGTCGCCAGCCGCGGCGGCGTGCTGCAGATGTCGCGGGCGCTGGCCGACGCGCTCGGCCCGCACGGCATCACCGTGAACTGCCTTGCCCCCGGCTGGTTCCACACCGCGCAGACCGAGGTGCTGTTCCAGGACGCCGAGTGGCGGGATTACATCGTCGATCGCATCCCGCTGAAGCGGCTGGGCACCCCCACCGATCTGGACGGCGCCGTGGTCTTCCTTGCGTCGGAGGCATCCGAGTACGTCACCGGCCAGATCCTGCTGGTCGACGGCGGCATGACCACCGGCGCCGCCCGCGCCGCCACCCCCAAGCCGTGAGCGCGTATTCGAGCACCGTCGAGAACTACGTCAAGGCGATCTACCTGCGCCATCGCGACCGGTCCGAGGACTTCCTGCCGATGGGCCGGATAGCCGAGGCGATGGACGTGTCGCCGGGAACCGCCACCTCCATGATGAAGACCCTGGCGGGACTGGGACTCATCGAGTACGAGCCGCGCAACGGCAGCCGCCTAACCGAGCCGGGCGAGTCGCTGGCGCTCGACGTGCTGCGGCGCCACCGGCTGGTCGAGCTGTTCCTGGTCGAGGTGCTGGGACTCGACTGGTCGGAAGTGCACCACGAAGCCGACAACCTGGAGCACGCCATCTCCGACGTCGTGCTGGCGCGCATCGACTCGCTTCTGGACCACCCCACCGTCGATCCGCACGGCGATCCCATTCCCACCCGCCGCGGGCAGATCGACCAGACCGTCTTCGTCAGCCTCATGGAGCAGTCCGAGCAGGCGGAGCTGCGCATCGAGCGCGTGACCGATCAGGAGCCGGAGTTCCTGCAGTTCGTGCACCGCAGCGGACTGCAGCCCGGCAACCGCGTCACGGTCGAGTCGATCGATCGCGCAGCCGACGCGGTGGCACTCCGCACCGACCAGGGCGCCGTTACCATCGGCACACAGGCCGCATCCAAGATCCTGGCACGGCCGATCGAGTGCGGGTCTCCCTGACGCCTCAGTCGCCGCGCATGCGCACGCTGGCGGCGTGCGCGTCCAGCCCCTCCGCCTCGGCCAGCACGGCGATGTCGTCGATCGCCCGGCGGGTCATGCCGTTCGGGTATTCCTCCAGGCTGGCGCGGCGCAGGAACGTGTAGACGCTGCAGCCTGAGGAGAACCGCGCCGTGGAGCCGGTCGGCAGGCAGTGGCTCGGCCCGGCGTAGTAGTCGCCGCTCGCCACCGGAGCGGCGCCGAGGAAGTAGGCGCCGGCGTTGTGCACGCGATCGAGCACGGCATGCGGATCGGCGACCGCCAGCACGGCGTGCTCCGGGGCGATGCGATTCATGATCGCGCACGCCTCCTCGCCGTCGGCGGCCAGCACGAAGGCGGTGAACTCGCGCAGACCGCGCTCGATGGCCTCCTGCCGGCCGCGTTCAGCGATCTGGCGTTGCAGCGCCGAGCGCACGCGGTCCAGGACCTCGGCATGGTCGGACACCACGAACGCCGCGCCGGGATCGTGCTCGAGCTGAGCCAGCACGTCCGCCGCGATCCAGGAAGGGTCGGCGGACCCGTCGGCCAGGATGGCGATCTCGCTCGGGCCGTAGAGGCCGTCGACGCCGACGGTGCCGAAGAGCTGGCGCTTCGCTTCCTGCACGTAGACGCTGCCGGGCCCGGCGACGAAGTCCACCGCGGGAACGGACGCCGTCCCGCAGGCCAGGGCGGCCACGGCGTGGCTGCCGCCGATGCAGTACACCTCGCCGATGCCCAGCAGGTGCGCGGCGGCCAGCACGCTGTCGTCGATGGCGCGCTTCGTCGTCCCGCGGTCGGAGTCGGGCGGCGGCGTGGCCAGGCAGATGCGCTCGACGCCGGCCACCTGTGCCGGCACCGCCAGCATGATCAGCGTCGACGGATAGGCGGCCCGCCCGCCGGGCACCAGCAGGCCCGCCGAGCCGACCGGCTCCACGCGCAGGCCCAGCCGCGCCCCGTCGATCTCGACCGCCGGCGGCGTGGCGGGAGCGATGTGCTCCTGGTAGCGGCGCACGTGGGCGATCGCGCGCTCCATGGCGGCGCGCAGTTCCGGTGCGACGCGATCCGCCGCGGCCCGCAGCGCGCCCGGCGCCACGCGCAGCATCGAGTCATCGAACTCCGGATCGCTGAACGCGCGCATGTGCGCGACCAGGGCCGCGTCGCCGTCGCGGCGCACGTGGGCGATGAACCCGGCGACCGACTCGCTCAACTCCCGGTCGCCGCCGACCGCCCCGGCGAGCCGCTCCAGAAGCGCCTCCAGCTCCCGCCGGTCGTTCGGTTCGGCGTAGACGAGCGCGCGTAGCTCCATCACGGCCGGCAGAATAGCACGCGCCGGAGCCTCAGATGCCGGCGGCAGTAAGCGCCAGGCGCGCCTCTCCCGGCAGTTCCACGGGAGCAAACATCGATGCAGGATAGAGATACCCGTCCGGCTCGGATCGGTCTTCGTCGATCACCCTCGACAACTTGTGGCTCAGCGCACGGGCATCCGGCAGCCTGCGGTACACCCTCCCCACGATCAAACTCGTTTCGTTCCCCCGCGTGCTGATGCAGATCACGTATGGGTTCATGCGATGCACGTCTCGATCGTCAGATCCCCGGCGGCCAATCACCGTCTCGCAGAATCCCATTCGCAGAGGCGATCTGGTTGCGCGCGAACTGCCGCTTCCGAGGATTCCAGCCATACGTTGCGCGGATTACATCATCTTCTACTGAAGATCCGGTTTCACCGATCACCCAGTGCACCGTGGCCAGCAGCTCCAGACCGAACGGTGACTCGAAACCCTTCACCAGTTCGGCGACGCGGTCGAAGCGGCTGCGTGTCTCGGGATGAGCCTTGAGAAACTCCTCAGCCGCCGCAATCGCCCCCGGCATCAGAAGTAGCGGTTGGTTCGCGCGATCGCCACCAGTTCCGCTTCCGCTGATGTAGTGACCTTCAAGTTCGCGCAGTACGTGGCGCAAGTTCTCCGCGTACGGTCCGTATGGGGCCTTAACGTAGCGCAAACGAAGCGGTTCGCCAGCTACTTGCATGAAGTACATCAATTTATGAACCTCAAGAAGAGTCACGAACGGTTCGCCCAGACCCGTCAGGTAGCGGTGCATCAAACCGATCAATGCTGCGCGTCCCGGAGTCATGGCCGGAGGCTTCGCTTCTTGCGGGTCCAGAACCGGTGGAGAATATCCGCCAGGCTCGAACACTGCTGTCTCGACGTCGGGCAGCGCGGAGAAAGCAACGTGTATGAGCCGCTTCACCTGTTGCCAATCGAGCCCGCCGAGCCCGCATCCGAGCGGCGGCAGCGCGATAGAGCGGATTTCACGCTGCTCGACCTCGACGACGAGCGCTGCGAGCCCCGCTTGGATGTCCTCGAGTCGGCTGTTTCCGCGCCAATGGCGCTTGGTAGGAAAGTTGACAATGTAGCTCGGGATCAACTCGCCTGTTTCGAACACGAACATGCGGCCGGGTTGGACCTCGCCCCAGTCACAGGCTTCCTTGTACGCCTTGAAGTTCTCCGGGAACCTACGTTTGAACTCGAGCGCAACCCCGCGGCCCATGACGCCGACGCTGTTGACGCTGTTGACCAGCGCCTCGGTGTTGGCCTTCAGGAGGTCTCCTGCCACATAGTCGATCATCACGCAGCCGTACCCCAATAGTACCAATCGCGCCGTACTTCGACACGGCCGCTCCACGACTCGGAAACGATCTCCGCGACGCGCTGGGCAACGCGCATGCACCGGACGCCAACTCGCTCGATCAGTGACCGCGACGGAACATGGCGGTACACGAGAAACTCCGCTTGCTTGGCCGCTTTGTACTTGCCGGACCACTGCCGCGCCTTCACAGCGTCCCAATCCACGTCACCAAGAGTGTGTCAGGCCGGCACCGAAACTCCGCATGGCTCTCGGTACTGCATTGGAGAGGCATGAACGTCCAGAGATGCCCCATGCAGTCGCCTCCGCCGAGCCACTACTTTGGACATGCCGATTCTCCTTGGCACTTGACCTCCAGCGGCCTCGCTGTCGGCAAGCAGGGCGCCACCAGCGATGATGGAAGCCAGATTCGCGCCATGCGTGATGTGGTAGAGCTTCGGGTGGGCGGGAACCTCCGTCACAGGCGGCCAAGGTTACCATGCACGCGCCGGTTGACCCCCGCGGATGGCTCCCGTACGGTCGGGCAGCCCAGGCACCGCATGGAGTTCCAACGATACTTCTCTCGAGCCGAAGCGGTGCGGACGCTGCCGCTGGTCAAGCGGATCGTCGCCGACATCCTGGACACCGGCAGCAGCCTGCGGGAGTATCTGGAGGACACCGCGCCGCGGCGCGCCCGCGCGGCGGCGGCGGCCGGACCGACGCCCGGCGAGCAGCGCCGCGCCGCCGAGCGGCTGTTCGCGGAGGATCCGACCATCCAGGAGCATCGCGCGGCCCTGCTGGAGTACCTGGCGGAGCTCGAGTCGATGGGCTGCCTCTACAAGGACTGGAACTTCGAGATGGGGCTGGTCGACTTTCCGGCGATCATCGACGAGGAGCAGGTGTTCCTGTGCTGGCGCAGCGACGAGCCCGAGCTCGCCTTCTACCACCGCATCGACGAAGGCTACGCCGGCCGGCAGCCCCTGCCGCCCGACTGGACGGGCGAGACCTGAGCCGCCGGTCCCTGTTACCCCATCAAACTGTAGTGTGCGGGTGCGTGCTGCGGGACTCGACCTCGTGCGCGCTGTTCCAGCGCGCTTGAAGCCCGTGTAGCCACCAATGTCACCCGTCGACATCAGTTTGATGGGGTACTACCCGCGCGCCGCGCGGATCAGGGACAGCGCGTCGGCGACGCGGGCGGCGATCCGGTCGTAGTCGGCCTGCCGGCGGTCCGCGTCGGGAAACAGGGCGCTGCCGATCCCCACCGCGCAGGCGCCGGCGCCGAGCCAGGCGCCGATGCTCTCGGCCGACACCGCCACGCCGCCGGTCGGCATGATGCTCGTCCACGGCATCGGCCCGCGGATCGCGCTCACGAACTCCGGGCCGCCGACCGAGCCGGGGAACACCTTGACGATCTCCGCGCCCAGCTCCTCGGCACGGCTGATCTCGCCCGGCGTCATGCAGCCGGGCAGATACGGGACCTTGCGCCGGTTGCACAGGAGCGCGGTCGCCTCGTCGAGCGACGGGCTGACGATGAACCGTGCGCCCATGCCGATGTAGTTGGCCGCCGTCGGCGCATCCATGATCGAACCGGCCCCGACCCACACGTCGCTGCCGGACAGCCGCTCGACGACGGCCGCGAACGCCGCCAGGGCGCCGGGGCCGCGGTTGGTCAGCTCCACGACCCGCGCGCCGCCCTCGACGCAGGCGAAGGCCAGGCGCCCTGCGACCTCGGGATCCGGCTCGTAGAACAGCGGCACCAGGCCGGTGTCATGGATGGCCGCGTAGCAGCGCAGGCGGTCGCTCACGGCCATCTCAGGACCCGATCCCGAAGTAGCGCTCGGCGTTGCCGTGGCAGATGTCGGCGACGATGCCGCCGAGCAGCTCGAAGTCGGCCGGCAGCAGCCCGCGCTCCATCTCGTCGCCCAGGATCCCGCACAGCAGGCGGCGGAAGTAGTCGTGGCGGGGGTAGGACAGAAAGCTCCGCGAGTCGGTCACCATGCCCACGAAGCAGCTCAGCAGGCCGCTGTTGGACAGCGCTTCCATCTGCCGCGTCATGCCGTCGATCTGATCGTTGAACCACCACGCGGTCCCGAACTGCATGCGGCCGCGCACGCCGCCCCCCTGGAAATTGCCGATCATGGCCGCGAACAGGTCGTTCTGCGCCGGGTCAAGGTTGTACAGGACCGTCTTGGCCAGCTTGCCGGCCTGCTCCAGCCGGTCGAAGAACCGCGCCATCGACCGCGCCGACGGCGGGTCGCCGATCGAGTCGTAGCCGGAATCGCGTCCCAGCTCCTGGAAGCCGCGCCGGTTGGTGTTGCGCAGCGCCCCCAGGTGGAACTGCTGCACCCAGCCGGCGTCCGCGTCCATGCACGCCATCTCGTGGAGGACGGCCGAGCGGTACTTCCGGGCCGCGTCCGGGTCGGCCGCCCGGCCCTGCACGGCGGCGCGGAACGCGCCTTCGACCTCCCGCGCCGTGTACGGCTCGGCGTCCAGCACCTCCAGCCCGTGATCGGACAGCCGGCAGCCGGCGGCGTGGAAGTCGGCGTGGCGCTCCGCGAGCGCGGCGAGCATCCCGTCGTAGTCCGTGATCTCCCGGCCTACCCGCTCGCCAAGGCCGGCCAGCCAGCCGTTCAGCCGCTCCGGATCGTCGACGGCCAGGGCGTGGTCGGCGCGAAAGCCCGGCACCACCGTGCAGGGCGCGCCCGCCTGGCGGATGCGCTCGTGGTGCTCCAGGCTGTCGGCCGGGTCGTCGGTGGTGCAGACCACGCGCACGTTCATCATGGTCAGCAGCCCGTGCGTGCGCAGCTCCGGCTGCCGCAGCCGCTCGTTGCAGGCGTGGTAGATCGCCTCGGCCGTCCGCGGCGACAGCAGCTCGTGGACCTCGAACGGCCGGCGCAGCTCCATGTGCGTCCAGTGGTAGAGCGGGTTGCGGACCGTGTAGGGCACCGCCTCCGCCCACGCCGCGAACTTCTCGTAGTCGCCGGCGTCGCCGGTGATCAGCCGCTCGTCGATCCCGAGCGCCCGCATCGCCCGCCACTTGTAGTGGTCGCCGCCGAGCCAGATCTCCGTGATGGTCGAGAAGTCACGGTTGTCGGCGATCTCCTGCACGGGCAGGTGGCAGTGGTAGTCGAAGATCGGCTGGCCGGCCGCGTACTCCCGATACAGGCGGCGCGCCGACTCGTTCGGCAGCAGAAAGTCCGGTCCAAGGAATGGTTCAGCCATAGGTGTGCTCCAATACTGTGACATCGGTGGGTCGGTCGCCCAGGGTGAGGTCGCACGGCAGCACGGCGGCCGGCAGGTAGCCGGCGGCCAGGAACCGCTCCCGCTTGGCGGCGTCGGGCTCCGCCACGAAGGCGACCGCCCGCGCGGCGCCCAGGCGCCGCCCGTCCTCGGTGAGCGCGGCCAGCAACTCGCCGGCATGCCCGGCGTAGGCGTCGTGCGTGACCAGGTCGACCACCGCGGTCGCGTTCCGCAGCGGAGCCGGGCCGGGTGCCGCGGTGCCGAACCCCAGCACGCGGCTGGCACCCGCTCCGGCGAGCACCCGCATCACGCCGCCGCGGCTCTGCGTGTCGTAGTGGATGGTGGTGAACGCGGACACGCAGCGCGCGGGCGGGACCACGGCCGCGCTGCCGATGCCGCGCTGGTAGTCCAGCACCCGCGTCGACAGCGGCTGCGCGACCAGCGCCGCCACGCCGGGCAGGTCGCCCCAGCACGCCGCCCGTACCGACACCGGCTGGTCCGCCGCGTACAGCGTCCGCTCGTACGCCTCGAAGCCGGGCGCCGGGCGGCGCATGACCGCCCCGTTGCGCACGAAGCCGATCCGGTCGTACACCGCCCGTTGTCCGGCGCGGCCCCCGTTGCCCAGGAAACAGAGGCGGCAGCCTGCGTCGAAGGCCAACCGGACCACCGTCTCGGTGAGCGCGGCGGCGATGCCGCGCCGCCGGTGCTCGGCGAGGGTGGTGACATTCTCCACCACCGCGACCTCCGGATCGGCCGCCGCATACGACACGGTGGCGGTCCCCACGTCCACATCCCCGCGACGGCCGATCGCGGTCACCGACGTGAGCGAGTCGGCGTAGGCGCCGCGCAGCGACGGCACCCAGTCGACGTCGCTGCGCTCCCACTCGGCTGCCAGCAGGCCGGTCACGCGGAGCTGGTCGGCCGGCGATATCGGCCGGCGCAGAAGCTCGACGCCGAGGTCTGCGCCGTCGGCGAGCTTCACGGTCACCGGCGGCACCGTTGTCAGACTCCTTGATTCTCCGCTCGCCATTCGCCTATAGCTTGTGGCATGGCCGGGATCGAGGTCGAGCGCTTCACCAACGACGACTCCGGGGCACGCGCCAGACTGCGCGCCTTCGTCGACTTCCACTGGAGCCACTACCGCAACGACCCGCGGTACGTCCCGCTGCTCGACTACGAGTACCTGGGCTTCCGGCTGCTGGGCATCGACGGCTACTTCGAGCCGCGCTCGCTGTTCCTCCGGCACGCGTCCATCGCCTTCTTCCTTGCGTACGACGACCGCCGGCAGCCGGTCGGACGCTGCATCGCGTTCGTCAACGACGACCACAACGACCATTGGAACGAGAAGACCGGCTTCTTCGGCTGCTTCGAGTCCATCGACGACCCGGAGGTGACCGGCGGCCTGCTGCGGGCGGCCGGCGACTGGCTGCGGGAGCGCGGCATGGAGACGATGCGCGGGCCCCAGAACCTGCCGGTCAATCAGGCCACGCCGGGCGTTCTGACCGAGGGGTTCGATTCCCGTCCGGTCATCTACTACCACTACAACAAGCCGTACTACCTCGATCTGCTGACCGCCGCCGGCATGCGCCCCGTCAAGCGCGTGCGCTCCTGGGAGGTGCCCGTGCACGTGCCCATGGAGGCGAAGCTGCAGCGAGTGTCGGAAATCGTCCAGAAACGCGGCGGCGTGGTGTTCGAGACCTGGGCCGAGCGCCCGCTCGCGGAGCGCAAGCGGGAGATGCTGGACATCTACAACGACGCCTGGAACGACAACTGGGGCTTCGTCCCGTACCGCGACGAGGAGTTCTTCAAGATCATCGACGACGAGCAGCTCATCGTGGACCGCGGCCAGTTCTCGATCGCCTACTGCCGGGGCGAGCCCGCCGCCTTCTTCGGAGCGGTCCCCAACATCCTGGACCGCATGCGGCCCTCAAGGCTGTTCCCGCGCTTCGAGCTGTGGCGGGCGGCGCGCATGCTGCTCACCAAGGGCAGCATCACCGGGATGCGGTTCGGCTACCTGGGCGTGAAGAAGAAGTTCCGCAACCGGGGGCTCGAGGGCCTGCTGCTCTGGAAGCAGAAGATCTACACCCAGCAGCACGGCTACGAGTACTGCGACGTCGGCTACGTGCTGGAGGACAACGCCCCGGTGATGAGCATGCTCGGCATGATGAACGCGACCCCCTCGAAGACCTACACCATCCTGGAGATGCCGCTGTAGTCCGCGGCGGCGCAGGCGACGGTTTCGGGGCGCTACGTCTGCTGAAACCAGTCGTCGTCCAGGAGCTCGAAGCGGCGGTGCAGCTCGGCGGTGAGCTCCTCGGACAGGCCCAGCCCCCGGTCCACGAGGGCGATGTTGGCGCGCATGTGCGCGGGGTTGCGCGTGCCGACGATGGCGGTGTCGATCTCCGGCCGGTCCAGGGTGAAGGCCAGCGACAGCTCGATGCGGTCCGCGGGGCCGCCGGGCAACTCGCCCTGCTCCATGACCTTGCGGCCCCGTCCGAAGTAGGTGTCGGCATAGGCGAGGGGGCTCTCCGCCGCGCCGAAGCTGCCGTTGGCGATGGGCCGCTTGGCGATCACGCCCATGCCGGCCTCCCGCGCGGCCAGAAGCAGGCCGCTGGTGCGGGCGCGCTGCTCGACCACGTTGTAGCTGGTCTGCAGGGTCTGGAAGCGGCCGCTGCGCACCGCCCACATCGCCGCCTCGTTGTCGCCGGAGTAGCCGATGTAGCGGGTCTTGCCGGCGCGCCGCGCATCTTCCATCGCTTCGATCGCCTCGCCCCGCTCCAGCACCTTCCTGGAGCAGGAGTGGAGCTGCAGCAGGTCCAGGTGATCGGTCTTCAGCCGGCGCAGGCTCTGCTCGACGCTGGCCGCGACGGTCGCGGCCGTCCACTCGCCGGCGTTCGCGTCGCCCGCCTGATGGCCGCACTTCGACGCCAGCACGAACGAGTCGCGCCGGCCGGCCACCGCCTTGCCGACCTTCTCTTCGCTGTCGCCGTAGCAGGCGGCGGTGTCCAGGAAGGTGATGCCGCCGTCGAGCGCCGCATGCAGCACGGTCGCCGCCTCGGCATCCGAATCGAGCGTGCTGAGCTCGAACAGCCCGGCGCCCAGGCGGGTCACCTCCAGGTCGGTCGGGCCGAGCCTACGCGTCTGCATGCCATACCTCCCCGAACAGCCGCAGCCAGTTGCCGCCCAGCACCTTGGCGACGTCGTCGGGCGCATAGCCGCGGTCGGCCAAGGCCGTGGCCAGGTTGGGCATCTCGCGCGGGGTCTCCAGGCCCTTCGGGTACATCTGCATCGCCGTGTAGTCGACGTCCGGCTTCGCGAACGTCGACGGGAACTTCGTCCCCTGCTGGGAGGAGATGAAGCGCCAGAACTCGCGCGGCTGGTCCTGCGTGTAGTCGGACCCGAAGCCCACGTGGTCGATGCCGGCCCGCTCCACCAGGTCGTCGATCGCCTCCACCATGTCGTCCAGGGTGGACGCCTCGCCCGTGCGCAGGAAGCTGGTGATCGCCGTGGCGCCGATCACGCCGCCGCGCGCCGCGCAGGCGCGCACCGCCTCGTCGGTCTTGTTGCGCGGCACGTCGTAGTAGCCCTTGCAGTTGGCGTGCGTGATCGCCACCGGCCGCTCCGAGTGCTCGATCACGTCCAGGGTGGTGCGTGGCCCCACGTGCGACAGGTCGGCCAGGATGCCCAGCCGGTTCATCTCCCGCACCGCGTCGCGCCCGAAGTTGGTCAGGCCGGGATCGTGCGCCTCGTAGCAGCCGGCGCCCAGCAGGTTCTGCTCGTGGTAGGTGACCTGGATGACGCGCACGCCCAGGTCCGCGAACAGCTCCAGCCGGCGCAGGTCGTTCTCGATCGGCGTGGCGTTCTGGAAGCTCAGGATGATGCCGACCCGTCCCTCCGCCTTGGCGGCGTGGATGTCGGCGACCGAGCGCACCGGCCGGATCTGGGCCGAGCGCATGCGAAAGCGCTCGTACCAGGCGGCCACCGCGTCGGCGGTCTCCACGAACCCCTCCCACGTGGCCACGGTGGCGCTGGTGGCCGTCAGGCCGCCGGCGCAGAGGTCGGCGAACACGTTGTCGCTGTGCCAGTTGCTGATGTTGAGCGAGTCGATGATGATCGACCGCCGGTACAGGTTCGCGATGGCGTCGGCAGGCATGCCGTACGGTAGCATGGGCGCGTCGGCGGCAGGTGCGGAGTTCAGCGCGCGCCCGCTCCGCCGTCGACCGTTCGCAGAGGATCGAGGACCAGGTCGATGCCGTGGAGAATGTCGGCCACGCGATCGCCGTCGAGCCGCCCGATCCGGTCGGTCAGCTCCCCCTTGTCGACCGCGAAGAGCTGCGTCACGTTGGCGACGCTGGCCTTGGGAAGGTTGCCTGCTCCCTTCGGCAGCAGCACGTTGCCCGGGGCCTCGGCCCTGCGCAGGTTCGACGTCACGGCACACACGATGACGGTTGACAGCCGGCTGCGGTTGAAGAGGTCATTCTGGACCACGACGAACGGCCGCCGGAAGCCCGGTCTCGAGCCGATCGGCTCGCCGAGGTCGACCCGGAACAAGTCACCCTGGCTGACTACCACGAGTCGAGCGCACGCTGTGACCGGGACCGCATCTCCCGCAGGGTCACCGCCTCATCCTGGTCGGGGAAGTCGGCATACGCATCGTTGAGATCCTGCAGGAGAGCCTCGTTCTCCCACCTGGTCAGGAACTCTTCCAACGCCCGCGCATAGAGGCGGCTGCGGGGCGTTCCGGATCTCCTCGCTACCTCATCGGCTCGCTGCGCCAGCGAATGCTCGACGGACACCGCAACCCTCACTTTCCCCATGATCACACTTTCCTTCTGAAATGAAGTATGACGTCATCTGTGCGGAGGTCAACCGTGATCGCGGGGCGAGAAGCCTACTCCCGCGGGAAGTGGCCGTTTCCGCGCAGGATCCGGCGCCGCTCGCGATCGTCGCGCTGCGCCAGCATGCGCTCCTGCAGCGCCTGCTCGGCGTCGAGCAGCCGTTGCTCGGTGCTGGTGAGCTCCAGCAGGCTCTGCTTCTTCGTCAGCGGCAGGTCGCTGTAATAGGAGATGTAGTAGGAGACGACCTCGGTTGAGACCTTCTCCAGCTCCGCCACCGGCAGGTGCCCGGGTGTCGACTCGTAGAGATCCTGGAAGAGATTCAGGCAGCGTGTCTTGAGCTCCTGCCGCTCGCCGGCCGGATCGTCGGTGAAGAAGCTCACGCTGCCCTGCAGAAAGGACCGGTCACGCTGCAGACGGCCGATCCGGAAGCGCCGCCGCCCAATGGTCAGGACGTCCATGCGGCCGTCGTCGTAGCGGCGGATCTCGCGGGCCACGCGGGCGGAACAGCCCACGTCGGCCACGGTGTTCTCGTTGGCGCACAGCACGCCGAATTCGCCGTTGGCGTCGATCACCTCGCCGATCATCTCCTTGTAGCGCTCCTCGAAGATGTGCAGCGGCAGGGCGGTGTCCGGGAACAGCACGACCTTGAGCGGGAACAGCGGAAGGAGCGTCTCAGCCATCGCAGCGTCGCGCCATCTCCGTCGCGAAGTAGGTCAGGACGATGTCGGCTCCCGCCCGCTTGATGGCCGTGATCGACTCCACCATCGCCTGCTCGCCGTCGATGCAGCCGGCGGCGGCGGCCGCCTTGATCATCGCGTACTCACCCGACACCTGATAGGCGGCCACCGGCACGTCCACGGCGCCGCGGACCGCGGCGACCACGTCCAGGTACGGCAGCGCCGGCTTGACCATGACGATGTCCGCGCCTTCCGCAACGTCCAGGCGCACCTCCCGCAGGGCGTCGCGGCCGTTGGCCGGGTCGACCTGGTAGGTCTTCTTGTCGCCGGAGCGCGGGGCGGAGTCCAGCGCCTCCCGGAACGGGCCGTAGAAGCAGGATGCGTACTTGGCCGAGTAGGCCAGGATCCCCACTTCGGTGTGGCCGGCCCGGTCCAGCGCGCCGCGGATGGAGCCGATCCGCCCGTCCATCATGTCGGACGGCGCCACCAGGTCGGCGCCGGCCTCGGCATGGCACAGGGCCATGTCGGCCAGGATGGGCAGCGTCTGATCGTTGTCGATGCGGCCCTCGATCACCAGCCCGTCGTGGCCGTCGCTGGAGTACGGGTCCATCGCCACGTCGGTGATCACCAGCAGCTCCGGACGGGCGTCCTTGAGGGCGCGGATCGCCCGCGGCACCAGGCCGGACGGATTCATCGCCTGGCTCGCGCGCGGATCCTTGTGTTCGTCCGGCACCGCCGGGAACAGCGCCACCGCCGGAACGCCGGCCGCAAACGCCTCCGCGGCCTCCCTGATCAGGGTGTCGATCGAGAGGCGGTGGCGGCCCGGCATCGCGGCGATCGGATCGCGAACCCCTGCGCCCTCGACCACGAACAGCGGCAGCACCAGGTCGGCCGGCCGCACCTCCGTCTGGCGCACGAGGCGGCGGATGCCCTCGTTCCGTCGGTTGCGCCGCGGCCGGCACGTGAGCGTTGGAGACGCCACCGGCTCAACCTACCGTCGGCGCGCGGCGCAGGCAAGGAGTCCGCCGGAGCCGGCATGGGAGATGCGCTCGGCCACGATGCTTACCGTGCGTTTGATAGGATGCTCGCATGTCCGCGTCCGCTGCGGCGTCCGGCGATCTCGCGCGATTCCCCGCGATCCCCTACGGGCTCGCCTACTTCAGGGGCATCCGCCGGGAAGGCTGCCTGTATGTCGACAAGACGCGCTTCCTGCACGCGCTGGAGCAGGAGCGGTTCGTGTTCTTCATCCGCCCGCGGCGCTTCGGCAAGACCTGCTGGCTGTCGATGATGGAGAGCTACTATGACCGCAATCAGGCCGACGACTTCGCGGAGCTGTTCGGCGGTACGGACATCGGCCGCGACCCCACGCCGAACCGCAGCCGGTACGTCGTGCTTCGCTTCAACTTCTCCGCCTTCAACGACGCCCTGGAGACGCTGGAGCGGGAGTTCGAGGAGTACTGCGCCATGCAGATGCTGGATGCGCTGGAGCGCAATCCGGATCTCTTCCCGGGTCCGGCGCTGGAACGCATCCGGTCGCCGTCGAGCGTCAACGGACGCCTCAACGCGCTGTTCCTGCACGCCGGCAGGCATGACATCCCGCTCTACGTACTGATCGACGAGTACGACAACTTCGCCAAACACGATCCTGGCGCATCAGGGGGCGGAGGCCTACCACGCGCTCACGCATGGCGGCGGCTTCTTTCGCAATTTCTTCGCCACCCTCAAGGCGGGTACCGAGAACGGCAGCGTGGAGCGGCTGTTCGTCACCGGCGTCTCGCCGATCACCATGGACGACGTGACCTCAGGCTTCAACATCGGCGCCAACGTCAGCCTCCGGTCGGAGTTCAACGAGATGCTCGGCTTCACCGAGGAGGAGGTCCGGCGCATGCTGGACACGTACCGGAACCTGGACGTGTTCGACCAGGACGTGGAGACGGCGATGGCCACGATGCGCGAGTGGTACGACGGCTACCGGTTCGCGCAGGCCGCCGAGCACGTCGTCTACAACACCGACATGGTGCTCTACTACCTGAAGCAATCGCTGCCCAACAAACCGGGGCCGGACAACCTGATCGACGTCAACGTGCGCATCGACTACGGCAAGCTGCGCCACCGGTTGCTCACCGGGCGCCGGCTGAACGGCAACTTCGACCTGCTGCGCCACGTGATCGCCCAGGGCCGGGCGGACAGCGAGATCGTGGACAGTTTCCCGCGGGCACGGCTCGACCAACGAGAGAACTTCCTCTCCCTGATGCACTACTTCGGCCTGCTGAGCATTCGCGGCGTGGCGGCCGGCGTGCCGGCGCTCGGCATTCCCAACCAGACCGTGCGGCGGCTGATGTACGGCTACCTGCGCGACGCCTACCGGGACGTGGGCGTGTTCTCGGTGGACCTGGTGGAGTTCGACCGGCTCACGCGGCGGATGGCGCTGGCGGGAGATTGGCGGCCGGCGGTCGAGCGGCTGGGCACGGCGGTGGCGGAGCAGACCGGCATACGCGACTACCTGCACGGCGAGACAGTCGTGCAGGGCTTCCTGGCGGCCTACCTGAGCGCGTCCGGCTACTTCGTGTTTCACTCCGAGATGGAGTTGGCGAAGGGTTACGCCGACATGGTGCTGGCGCCGCTCTCGGCGCGCTATCCGGGCATGCGACACGGCTTCGTGATCGAGCTCAAGTACGTGCGCCGCGACGCGGCGGCGGAAGCGGAGGCGTCCGCGAAGGCGGCGGAGGCGGTTGCGCAGTTGCGCCGTTATCTGACGGACGGTCGGCTGGCCCGCCGGTACCCGGACGCCGTGTTCAGAGGTCTGGCGTTGGTATTCCGGGGCTGGGAACTGGCGCACGCCGAGGAGGTATCGTAGCCCTACACGATCAAATACCAGGACAGAATCGTCGCTCAGCCGCCACCTGCCCGGCGCCGCGCCGCGCGCACCGCGGCCGGCTCCGAGTCACCGACGGTCTCCCGCGAGAAGATGCGCAGCGAGCGGTCGGCCAGCGGCAGCTCCACCCGGACGCCGCCGCGGCGGTGGGATTCGCGCATGGCCATGGCGGTCTCCAGCGCGTGCAGGGCGTCGGCGCCCGAGCAGGCGGGCTCCCTGCCGGTCTCGATGCAGGCGAGCAGGTCGCGCACGGTGCGCGTGTTCGGGCTCTCGACCGACGGCGGTTCGGGGAAGATCAGCCGCGCCGGCTCCTCGCCGCGGCCCTCCAGGCTGGAGGCGTGCAGCTTGTGGAAGGTGACCTCCTGGGCGTCGGCCAGGGCGTGCAGGCGCCCGCGCGTGCCCGTGAGCTCAAACTGCCAGCTCGCGGCCCCGCACGGCAGCATGCGCACCAGGCCCTGCACGCCGTTGTCGTAGTGCAGGTAGCCGTTGCCCTGCAGGTCGTCGTCACCCGCCGCGTTCTCGTCCGAGTCCATGTGCCCGAACACCCACTGTACCCGTCCGCCGACCAGTCGGTTGGTGATGGAGATCAGGTGGCTGCCGTTGTGGGAGATAAACGCCTCGCCCATGCCGACGATCTGCAGCAGGTCGCCCAGCTCGCCGGCGTCGACCAGCTCGCGCATCCGGTCGTAGGAGGCCGACCAGTTGCGGGAGCAGCCCACCGCGAAGACGATGCCCGCCTCCCGGCAGGCGGCCACCATCCGGTCGCCCTCCTCCAGGGAGATGGCCAGCGGCTTCTCCGCCCAGATCGCCTTGAGGCCACGCGAGGCGCCGATCTCCACGACGTCGAGCAGGACGCGGGCGCGGGGACGGGCCGACGTGCAGATGCTCACCAGGTCGGGGCGCTCGCGCTCGATCATCTCACGGTAGTCGGCGTAGAGCGTCTGGACCCCCCACTTCGCCCGGTACGCGTCGCGCTGGCCCTCGTGCGGGTCGGCGCCGGCCGCCACCTCGATCCCGGCCGCGCGGTAGCAGGGCGTGTGCGCGGTCGGGTACAGCCAGGGCGCCCACTTCCCCCGCTCGTCGTCGATCGTGCTTCCCATCCGGCCCAGTCCGATCACCACGGCCCGGCAGCGTCCGTTCATGGTCTCACCTCCAGTCACCGAACAGCCTCGACCTTGAGATGGAGTCCCTCGCTCTCCTGAAGGCGGCCAATGATCTCGAACAGGTTCCGGGCCTGCGGATTGCCGGCGGGACCCAGCATTCGTATCAGGCTCTTGGGCGACTTGGCGGTCAGGCGGCCAAGCTGCTGAAAGCCGATCGTCGCGTTGACGTAGTCGCGCAGTACCGCTTTGCCCGTATCGACATCGCCGGCAAGCAGGCAGTCGACCCCTTCTTTGAGCAACTCTTCCCGGAAGGCCGGGTCGCGCGCGATGCGTGCCTGAATCGTCTCCTTGAAGTGTCGTGTTACAGACATAAATGTTAGCCCTCCTGTCTCTTGCGCCGCTTGTAGTCCCGCCAGAGATCTCGAGCCGCCGTGACATCTTGTTGCTGGCGCTTCTTGATGCCACCGCCCAACAGGATGATGAGGGCGTCACCGTCCGTGCCGAAGTAGACTCGGTAGCCAGGGCCGAAGTCCATCCGGCATTCGAACACGCCCTCGCGCACGCCCTTGACGTTGGAAAGGTTACCCTGCTCCATCCGAACCAGCGCTGTTGCCACCTTGGCCGCGGCTTGAGCGTTGAGTCGATTGAACCACTTCGCGTACGGACTGCGTCCTTCGGCGTCCAGGTACTCCCTGATCTCAACCACTGCTCTCTGGTAACAAATACGTTACCAGAGACGCAAGCTTGACGGCAAGTGCATCTCCGCCCAGATCGCCGTGAGGCCGCGCGAGACGCCGCTCCACGACGTCGAGAAGCACGCCGGGCGCGAGGCCGCGCCGACGTGCAGATGGTCACCAGGTCGGGGCGCTCGCGTTCCATCATCTCGCGGTAGTCGGCGTAGCGCGTCTCGCCCCCCACTTGGCCCGGTAGGCGTCGCGCTGACCCTCGTGGGGGTCGGCGCCGGCCGCGGGTCGTCGCCTCCATCCATTTCGACCGGACCGGCCGCTCCACTGGTTCGCCGGTGTGGTTCGTTGGCGCAGTTGACATCCGGTGGCGCGAGGGCCACGTTCACTACCACATCGGTAGCGCATGAACACGATCACGACGATCGACCTCTCCCCGGATGATGCGGCCGAGCAGATCTTCGCCGCTCATCGGCACGAGCGCGCTTGGCTCGATCTGTTCACCGAGAGCCTGGACCGTCGGCGCGCCGCGGAGTCCTTCGCACGAACGATCGAGGTATGGGACATGAAGCAGGCGGAGGCGGCACGCCTGTTCGGGGTAAGTCGGCAGGCGATCGGCACGTGGCTCCGCCGCGGCGTTTCTGCGGATCGCGCGGGAGCGGTCGCCGACCTTGCCGCTGCCACGGACCTGCTCGTCCACTACCTTGAGCGCGACCGGATCCCGGCCGTCGTGCGCCGGCCGATCCCGGCGCTGCGCGGAGTTTCACTGATGGGACTGCTGGCGCAGGGTGACACCCGATCGCTACTCGCGGCATGCCGGGGCATGTTCCGGTTCGAGCGCGCACACGGGAAGCACCATGATGAATGAACGAGTCGTCATCGATCCGGCTATCCGCCACGGGAAACCCATAATACGAGGAACCAGGGTACCGGTACATCGAATAATCGGGAATCTGGCAGCCGGCTCTCTGCCGGAAGAAATCTGCAGAGAATATGAAATTACGGACGCGGATCTGAGAGCGGCACTGGCCTACGCCCAGGAACTGATCGAGCTCGAAGAGACCCATCCGCTGCCGACATAGCGGAATCGGGACGAGTGAGGTTGCGATGAGACCCAGATATTTCGACGTCCTGACGTATGGCAAGGACTACTCCGACGTGCCCAGGATCGCGCCATGGCGCACCATCCGGGTCGACCCGGACCGCGCGGGGCAGTGGATCGTCGCCGGGGACCTGGACGGCGACGGCGAGGCGGAGCTGGTGAGCGCGCGCAACAACCCGGACCGCCCGTCGCAGGAGGTGGTGTCGGTCATCACCCACAAGCTCGACGGCACGGTGCTGTGGGAGTGGGGCGAGCCGCAGGCCGGGGTGGCGCGCCTGGGATACGACGTGGCCTGCCAGGTGCACGACTGGGACGGCGACGGCAGCCTGGAGGTGGTCGTGGTCGGCGCGCGCGAGATCGTGGAGCTCGACGGCGCCACGGGAGCCGAGAAGCGCCGCCTGCCGGTGCCGGAGGATGCCGCCGACTGCCTCACCTTCGTGAACCTGTCCGGCGGCGAGCGTGCGACCGAGGCGCTCATCAAGACCCGCTACGAGCAGATCTGGGCGCTGGACTCCGAGGGCCGCGCGCTGTGGAACGTGCGCCATCCGGCCGGACGGCTGACCGCCCACCAGGTGTTCCCGGTGGACCTGGACGGCGACGGCCGCGACGAGCTGATCGTCGGCTACGCGATGCTGAACCCGGACGGCTCGCTGCGCTGGGAGATGGAAGCGGCCGAAGAGCTGCCGCTGGGCATCGGCTGCCACCTGGACTGCGCGCGGGTGTTGCGCCGGGGCGAAACGGCTGAGGACTGGCGTTTCGTCGTGACCTGTTGCGCCAACGAGCGGATGGCGTCCGTCGACGGCACCGGCCGCACCGTGTGGTCCCTGGACAACCGCCACTACGAGTCGGTCGACGTGTGCTCGATCTATCCCGAGCTGCCGGGACCGCAGATCGTCGTGGACGTCGCCAAGCACGAGGAGGTGGTGGCGCCCATCCACGTGCTCGACGAGGACGGCGTGCTGCTCGGCAAGCTGTTCACCTGGAACTCGCGCTTCCACTTCCCGATCGACTGGGACGGCTCGGGCCGCGACCGGTTCGTGGTGGGCGGCGAGCATGCCCTGTTCGACGGGCGCGGCGGCAAGGTCGCCATCTTCGACACGCCGGGCATCGACAACCCGAGCGGCCTGATCTGCGCTCGCGGCGACCTGACCGGCAACGGCGTGCCCGACGTGATGATCTCGGCCGACCACGGCGGCACCATCTTTCTGTACCGCAACGAGCACGGGGCCATGTCCGCCCCCGGGCTGCCGGAGATCACGGAGGTGAACTATACGCTCTATTGAAGCCACCCGGATCAGCGCGCCGCCGGACTGGGCGGTACGCCAGCGCCGGCTGATCGAGGTGATGGAGCAGGCCGCTCCCGTGTACCAGGAACGCTACACCCGGGCCGACGGCAGCTTCGTCTGGAGATCGCGCTGGCCGGGGATGGACGGCTCCGACGACGGCTACGAGAGCTATCACAACTGGCCGCTGCTCTACGCCCTGGGCGGCGCCGCCGACCTGCACGAGCGCAGCCGCTTCCTGTGGGAGGCGGTGACCCGTCAGTTCACGGGCTACGGCCAGATCCATCGCGAGTTCGACGCCTACTACGACTGGATGCACCACGGCGAGTCGTCCCTGTACCTGTATTACTTCGGGCTGGCCGACCCGCTGCGCCAGCCGGACCGCGCGCGGGCGCTGCGCTTCGCCGGCATGTACCTGGGAACCGACCCGGAGGCCGACAACTGGGACGCCGGGAGGCGCATGATCCGCTCGCCCATCACCGGCAGCCGCGGCCCGCGCTTCGAGAACACGTTCGAGGACTGGGAGGCGGTGCGCTGGGTACTGGCCGACTACCCGGTGCCGTTCGACGACCTGGACGTGCCCACCCGCGACGCCGAGTGGGAACCCGGCGAAGTGGTGGCCAAGGCCGACTGGAACGACGACGCCGTGTTCGCCGTGATCCTGGATGCGCTGAACCGGCGCCAGATGCGCTGCGACGTGCCGCTCAACCTGACCTGCACCAGCCTGATCACCCACGCGTTCCTGCTCACCGGGCAGGAGCGCTACCGGCGCTGGGTGCTGGACTACCTGGAGGCATGGGCGGACCGCATCGCCGCCAACGGCGGGCTGTGCCCGGACAACGTCGGCCCCGGCGGCACGGTCGGCGAGACCATGGACGGCAAGTGGTGGGGCGGCTACTACGGCTGGGCGTGGCCGCACGGCAGCCGCACCATCATCGAGCCGCTGTTGATCGCGGCGATGAACGCGCTGCTGTTGACCGGCGACGCCGGCTACCTGGAGATCCCGCGCGGCCAACTCGCCCGCCTGATCGAGCTGGGACGCAGCGAAGGCGGCCGCCTGCTGGTGCCGCACCGGCACACCGACGCCGGCTGGACCTCCTGGCGGCCGCTGGAACCGCACACCGTCGGCCAGCTCTGGTACCTGTCACAGGCGCGGGCCGACCGCGAGGCGATCGACGCCCTGCCGGAGAGCCGCACCGAGTGGAGGACGCTGGCCGAGGGTCGCGGCAAGGGGGACGACGTCCACTTCGGCCCCTGGTTCTGCTACCTGGACGGGCGCCTGCCCGATTACCCGCGGCGCCTGCTGGACGTGCAGTACCGGGAGGTGGTGCGCCGCATGGACCTGCTGCGCGCCGACGACGGCGATCCCGAGGAGTGGGACGTGCACCACTGGCAGGACATCAACCCCGTGCACACCGAGGCGCTGCTGCAGCAGACCTGCGGCGGTCCCCAGGTGATCTACCACGGCGGCCTGCTGCACGTGCGGGTGCGCCACTTCGACGCCGAAGCACGGCGTCCCGGGCTGCCCCCGGAGGTGGCCGCCCTGGTGACGGCGCTGGACGGCGACGGCACCACGCTGGAGCTGGTCAACCTCGGCGCCGTGCATACGCGCCGTGCGCTCCTGCAGGCGGGCGCCTTCGGCGAGCACCGCTTCACGATCGTCCGGGATCTCGACTCGGGGAGTGAGACCGACGTCAACGACCGCCACCTGGAAGTGGTGCTGCCGCCGGGACGGGCGCTGCGCCTGCGGCTGGGCATACAGCGCTTCTGCCACGCCCCGAGCTACCGCCAGCCGGTTTAGTACCCTGTCAAACTGATGTCGAGGGGTGACACCCCCAAATGACAGTTTGACAGGGTACTAGGGCCGGGGACGCCCGTGTGGCGGGCGCCCCCAGGCTACGTCGTTCAGGCGCCGGCTACCCGTTCAGGAACCACTGCGCCGGCTGCGACACCTTGAACCAGCTCAGGTCGTCGGAGAAGATCGCGGTCTCCAGCACGTTCTCGAGCCGGTTGCTGACGATCACCGGCGCCACCGGCCACGCGACCGTGCCGATGACCGGCAGGGTGTCCGAGAAGAACTGCCAGACCTCGGCGCGATAGCGCCGGTAGTCTTCGTCGCTCACGGCCTCCAGCGAGTTGATGTACGACTCGTAGTAGGCCTTGACGTCGTCCGGAGGCTCCTCGCCGGCCGGCGGCTCCGGACCGATCCGTCCGCCCTGGTCCCATGTCGACCACGTGAACCACTCGCCCCACTTCTGCCCCCACACGCTGGAGGTGATGTCGAACGGCGTGGAGTTGGGGATATAGGAACGCAGCTCCAGCATGCGGTCGATGCGCGAGACGCGCACGTCAAACTCGTTGGCCTGTATCCGCTGGCTGACCAGCTCGCCCGAAACCACCTTCAGGTCGACCTGGACGCCCACCGCTTCCCAGTAGTCGCGGATCAGCTCGGCGGAGTCGGAGTTGGTCTCGTCGACGTCCATGTTGATCCGCAGGACCTCGCCGTCGGCCATCGTCCGGTAGCCGTCGTCGTTCGTGCCAAGGCCCATATCGTCGAGCAGCGCGCGGGCGCCGTCAGGGTCGTGCTCGGCGAAGTTCGTCGCCCACGTGGGATCGTAGAACGATGCGCCGTAGTGGATGGTGGCCTGTTGCGGCACCCCCATGCCCAGGAACAGGAACTCGTTCATCTCCTCGCGGTTCAGCGCCAGCGACATGGCCTGGCGGAACCTGACGTCGCCGAAAACGGCCCGCTTGGCCGGGTCGTCGTGGTTCTGGTTGAAGGTCAGCCCCGGGTCCGCCGCGTAGATCCGCTGCCAGTTGCGCAGCTCGTAGTTGCCCTGCGCTTCGCCTCTCTTGTAGAGCTGCATCTCCGACTGCTTGAGCAGCCGGCCGGCCACGTCGGACTTGCCCTGCAGGGCATCCAGAATCGTGACCTGCTGATCGGTGACGATGTTGACCACCACGCGATCGATGTACGGGAGCTGATTGCCGGCCGTGTCCACGACGTGGTAGTAGGGATTCCGGGCGAACGTCTTCTTCAGTTGCACGTCGGTCTCCATGACCCACGTGCCGAGAGTGGGGACCTTCTTCAGCGCGTCCACGTTGGGAAATACGTTCAGCTCCTTCGAGTGGGCGTCGACCCAGTTCTCGTGACCGAGCTCCTTGGCCAGATCGTTCGCCTTGGGGTTGTGGTCGATATGGAACTGCTTGGCGAAGTGGCTGGGCATCATGAAGAAGCTGGGCAGCGTGTACCAGTGGTTGATCATCGACAGCACCGGGCGATAGGGGATGGCCATCTTGATGCGGAAGGCGTAGTCGTCGAGCTTCTCGAAGGTCGCCAGCTCCCCGCCGATGGTCCACACGAAGCGCACCCAGTGGTTGATCTCGTCGTTGAGCATGACGTCGTTGTAGAAGTACATGACGTCGTCCGCGGTGAGCGGCGCGCCGTCGGACCACTTCATGCCTTCGCGCAGGTAGATGGTCAGCTCGGTGCCGTCCTCCGAGAGCTCGTAGCCCTTGGCGATGTCGGGAATGACCGCGGAGCAGCTTGGGTCGGTGGTGAACAGGTAGGACAGCCGCACGTGGCCCAGATCCGACCAGCCTCCCGTGTTGGATGCGCTGATGGTGCCCCCGTAGGTGCCGATCTCGCCCAGCGGCTCCAGCACCAGCGGGTCGTCGGGCAGCCGCTCGGCCACCGGCGGCAGATCGCCCGATGCCACCAGCGCGGCCAGCATCGGCGCTTCGTTGAAGCTGGTGATCCCGAGTTGCGACGCGGTGCGCGCTTCCAGCCAGGTCGTCGGGATGGCGGTCGCGTACGCTACGGAGATAAGGCACAGGCCGAGTGCCAACGGGATTCTCTTCATGAGTTCCTCCTGAACAGCGACAGGTATGCTTAGGTGTCGTTCGGGTCTGCCGGCGAGTGTAGCCGGCGCCCGGACGGTCGTCAATGCGTCGCCAACTGCGCGACCGGCGGGGTCGCGACGGCGATGAGCGGATGACACGCCGCGGCGCCGTCGCTATGATCTTCCGCATACGCTCCGCGGCCGGGCGCTCCTGGAATGCTTCAGTATACCGTACGGCGAATCCTCCTGATGATCCTCACAGTGTGGATCATATCGATCATCAGCTTCGTCGTGATTCAGCTTCCTCCCGGCGACTATCTGACGACGCTCGCCATCAACCTTGAGGAGAGCGGATATCCGGTCGAAGAGGCGATGCTGGAGCGCTACCGCACCAGGTTCGGGCTCGACAAGACGATGTTCGAGCAGTACGTCATCTGGATAACGAACTTCGTGCAGGGCGACATGGGGTACTCCTTCGAGTGGAGAGCCAACGTCAACACCCTCATATGGGAGCGCCTGCTGCTCACCATAGCGCTGAGCACGTCGTCGCTGATCCTGACCTGGATGATCTCGCTTCCGATCGGCATCTACTCCGCGCTGAGACAGCACTCGCTGGGCGACTACCTGTTTACCATCCTCGGCCTGATCGGCATTTCCGTGCCGAGCTTCATGCTGGCGCTGGTGCTGATGTACATCGCGTTCGACACGTTCGGCCTGGACGTCGGGAGACTGTTCTCCCCGGAATACGAAGACGCCGCCTGGAGCTTCGGGAAGGTGCTGGACCTGCTCCAACACATCTGGCTGCCGGGCTTCATCATCGCCCTCTCCGGCACCGCCGGCCTGATCCGCACCCTGCGCGCCAACCTGCTGGACGAGCTCAAGAAGCCGTACATGATCACCGCCCGTTCCAAGGGAGTCGCCTATCGCAAGGTGGTCATGAAGTATCCCATGCGGATTGCAATGAACCCCTTCATCAGCTCGTTCGCCTATATCCTGCCGGGCCTGATCTCCTTCTCGGCGATCATCTCCGTGGTGATGAACATGCCTACCACCGGCCCGCTGCTGCTCGGTGCGCTGCAGACCCAGGACATGTACCTGGCCGGCAGCTTCATCATGCTGCTCAGCGTACTGACCGTGATCGGCACCTTCTTCTCCGACCTGCTGCTGGCGGCGGTCGATCCAAGGGTACGGTTCTTCTAAGGTGCTGTCAGCGTTCAAGTCGGGCCGCGGCAGGCAAACCGAGGAGATCCAGGAGCTCGACGACCTGTACACGTCGTCGCAGTGGAAGCTGATCGTCATCCGCTTCCGCAAGCACAAGCCGGCGGTAGTATCCCTGTTCGTCCTGATCGTGTTCTACCTGCTCGCGCTGCTGGCTCCGTTCTTCGCCGTGCACGATCCCAACGAAAAGAACGCCGACTACCGCGAGGCGCCGCCGCAGCGGATCCACTTCGTCAACCAGTCCGGAAAGTTCTCACTATTTCCGGTCATCTACCCCTTTCGCAAGGCGATGAACACGGAAACCTTCGAGGTGGATTTCAGCGAAATCGTCGAAGAAGAGACCAGGCTGGTGCCCTTCGCGAAGGGATTCGAGTACCGGCTCTTCGGGCTCACGCTGGACCGTCACTTCTTCGGACCCGAACGCCCCGGCGTGCCGTTTCACCTCCTGGGCTGCGACCGTCTGGGCCGCGACCTGTACAGCCGCATCCTGTACGGCAGCAGGATCTCGCTCTCCATCGGACTGTTCGGCGTGGCAATCAGCTTCTTTCTGGGCATCCTGATCGGCGGCATCGCCGGGTATCTGGGAGGCGTCGTCGACAACGTCGTGCAGCGCGCCATCGAGATTCTGCTGTCGATTCCGCAACTGCCCCTGTGGATGGCGCTGAGCGCGGCGCTGCCGCGGGACTGGTCGCAGTTGCAGAACTACCTGCTGATCACGATCATCCTGTCGATCATCGGCTGGACGGGACTGGCGCGCATCGTGCGCGGCAGGTTCCTGAGCCTGCGCACGGAGGACTTCGTCACCGCCGCCGAGCTCATGGGCCGCAACAACCTGCAGATCATCTTCATCCACATGCTGCCCTCGTTCTACAGCTACATCATCGCTTCGCTCACGCTGTCGATACCGGGGATGATCCTGGGCGAGACCGCACTCAGCTTCCTGGGCCTTGGCCTGCAGGCGCCGACCATCAGTTGGGGCGTGCTGCTGCGGGACGCGCAGAACGTGTACGCCATCGCCATCACGCCGTGGATCCTGTTGCCGTGCGTGTGCGTGATCATCGTCGTGCTGGCGTTCAACCTGCTCGGCGACGGAATCCGGGACGCTGCCGATCCCTACGGGAGCCGGTGATGGAGCCGGGCAACATCCTGGAGGTGGACGACCTGACGGTCGAGTTCCACGGCGACGAAGGGATCGCCAAGGCGGTCAACGGCGTCTCCTTTGCGGTCCGGGAGGGACAGTCGGTCGGCTTGGTCGGTGAGAGCGGCTGCGGCAAGTCGGTGTCGGCGTACTCCATCCTGCGCCTGCTGGCCGACACCGCGCGCATCACCAGCGGCGCGATCCGCTACCGGCAACGTGACGGAGCCGTGACCGACCTCACCACGCTGGATCCGGACGGCGATCACATCCGCAGACTGCGCGGCGCCGACATCTCGATGATCTTCCAGGAGCCGATGACCGCCTTCAGCCCCGTGCATACCATCAACAACCAGATTTCCGAGCTGCTGATGCTGCACACCGGCATCGACAGGGAGGAGGCCAGGGCCAGGACCATCGAGCTGCTGCGCCGCACCGGCATCCCCGACCCCGAGCAGCGGGTGGACGACTACACCTTTCAGTTGAGCGGCGGGATGCGGCAGCGCGCCATGATCGCCCTGGGGATCGCCTGCGGGCCGCGCATCCTGATCGCGGACGAGCCGACCACGGCGCTCGACGTGACCATCCAGGCGCAGGTGCTGAAGATGATCCAGGAGATGCAGCGGGAGATGGGGCTGTCGCTGATGCTGATCACTCACGACCTGGCCGTCATCTCCAAGATGGTCGAGCACGTGTACGTCATGTACCTGGGCAGGGTGGTGGAAGACGCGCCGGTGCGGGAGCTGTTCCGCAACCCGCGCCACCCCTACACCCGCAACCTGATGAAGTCGGTGCCGCGCATGAGCCAGCAGGGAGAGCGGCTGCACACCATCGAGGGAGCGGTGCCCACCACCTACCTGCTGCCCACGGGATGCCCCTTCCACCCGCGCTGCGAGGAGGCGATCGCCGGCACGTGCGAGGTGACCCATCCGCCGGCGGTCAAGATCGGCGAGGGCCACGTGGCTACCTGCCACAACATCCCGGTGCCGGGGCCCGAACACACCGGCCAACCGGCGATGCCAGTTCATCCACCGTCGCCGTCTTCAGGGACACGGCGCGACCGTGCCAACACCCCGTGAGCGAAACCCTGCTGCAGGTGCGCAACCTCAGGAAGTACTTTCCGGTGGAGCACGGCTTTCTGAGGCGGGGCGACGACTTCATCCGGGCGGTGGACGACATCTCGTTCGACGTCGTACGCGGCACCGTTCTGGGACTCATCGGCGAGAGCGGCTGCGGCAAGACCACCACCGTGAAGACGATCATGCGGGCCATTCCCCCCACCTCCGGCAGCATCGAGTACGTCACGCAGGACAACCGGTCGGTGAATCTGGCGCAGTTGACCAGGAAGGAGTTGAAACCCCTGCGGAAGGAGATCCAGATGATCTTCCAGGATCCGTTCAGCTCGCTGAATCCGCGCATGACCGCGCTCGACATCGTCGCCGAGCCGCTCAAGGTGCTGAAGTGGCGGAGGCCGGCCTACCGGCGCCGGGTGGAGGACCTGATGGACCTGGTGGGGCTCGATCCGCGCTTCCTGTCGCGCTATCCGCACGCCTTCTCCGGCGGCCAGCGGCAGCGGCTGGGCATCGCGCGGGCGCTCGCCTCCTCGCCCTCGCTGCTGTTCGCGGACGAGCCGGTGTCGGCCCTCGACGTTTCCGTGCAGGCGCAGATCCTCAACCTGCTGCTCGACATCCAGGCCCGCATGGGGCTGACGGTGGTGATCATCGCCCACGATCTGGGCGTGGTGCGCTATATCTGCAGGGAGGTGGCGATCATGTACCTGGGCAAGATCGTCGAGCAGGGCGACACCAGGGAGATCTACACCCACCCCAGGCATCCCTATACCGCCGGCCTGCTGGCGGCCAGCCCGGATACCGACCCCGACACCCCCTGGGCGGAGGACCTGCTGACCGGCGACGTGCCGAGCCCGATCGGCGAACGCCCGGGATGCGTGTTCGCCTCACGCTGCGCGCACGCCGAGGAACGCTGCAGCCGCGAGGTTCCCGATCTGGAGCCGGTTCCCGGCGCGGACGGCGCCGCGAACGGCCGCACGGTCGCCTGCTGGCGCGCCGACGAGTTGCAACTGCGCGGAATCTGAGCGCAGATCGAGATGGACGGCGCCAACGGCGCCGGGGCGGCCCGTATCCGACGTGGAACGCATCGGGAACCGATGCGCTCCACGTCAAAGGAGGGGCTGGGCCGAGGTTCCGGTGCCCGTGGCGCCGAAACCTCGGGGCTAATAGTCGAGCGCCGGAAGGTAGCCGCTGGGCGCCAGCGCGTTCGGGCGCCAGCGCGGCGCCACCACCGGCACGTTGCCGCCGGCTCCCCAGATCTGCCAGCTCGACTCGTTCACCACCAGCAGACAGCCGCACCCGTAGCGCGGCAGGTCCAGCACCGTGAGGTGGCGCACGCGGCCGCAGCGCTCCGGGAACGGCCGCACCAGCCGGCCGCTCCGGGGATCGAGGATGCCGCCGCGGTTCACGGCGAGATCGCTGCCGGAGGTGCCCCACGGCAGCGGGCGGATGCCCGCCTCGGCCGACATCGCCACCCAGCGGCTGACCAGCTCGAGCCGGTGGTCCAGCAGCACGGCGATTCCCGGCTCCCGCCACTGGGTGACGGCCAGGATCTGCGGCTCGGGGCGCCCCGGCAGGAACCGGCCCAGCGCGTACTGCTGCACGTGCCCCCACTTGAGCTGCGTGCGGATGGCGCCGCTGCGCGGCTCGATCTCCATCAGCCCTTCCTCGCCGGCCGCGACGTAGAAGCGTGGCTCCCCGTTCAGGCCGAACAGACCGATGGCATCCGAGTGATCGGGCAGGTCGAGCGACCAGACGGTCTCTCCGGCCGGAGAGAGCAGCGTGCGGCTGGCGAACAGGTAGTCGGGCTCGCCGGCGTTGAGCTGGACCGGAAGCGGAAAGTGGCCGGTGTTCAGCGCCCGGTGCCAGCGCAGCTCCAGGCGGCGGTCGTACAGCCACAGGTTCCAGTACCGGTCCTTGACGTAGAACCCCGGCGGCTGTCCCACGTCGGTGAGGACGGGGCAGACGGCATCGCCCAGCAGGCGCTCGTGCGGGTAGTCGGCGTGCTCACGGTAGGGGTTGGCCTCGGGCGCCGGCACGGTGGCGCGGTGCTCGCCGCTCGCCGCGTCGTGCACGTGGATGCCGAAGTCAGCGGTGAACACCACCTCGCGCCGGCCGTCGCCGTCGATGTCGAGGGCGCACAGCGGCAGGTCGCCGCCCTGGCTCAGCGGGTGCTCGAACGGACCCAGCCGCCACCGGTGGCCGTGGATCAGGTGCTGGCAGTGAACCTCGGTGCCGTGATGCTCATCGGCCAGCAGCTCCGGCAGCCCGTCCCCGTCCAGGTCCTGGAACACCACGCGGCTGCGGCACAGCGCCTGGTCCAGGGCGCCCTCGGCCAGCAGCTCCATGTCGGGAGCTTCCGGAAGCGGCAACTCGGACTGCCTGACCCGGCGGCCGGTGACCTGCACGGGTCCGTACGTCGATGCCCCGCTGCACACCAAGGCCCCTCTGCCGTGGGTGTAGCGGCCGTCGACGACGCGGATGGTCGGTCCGTCCACCAGGCCCGCCTGCAGCTCGCTGCCGGTGACCCGGATCACCATCCGGTACTCGGGAAGCGGAGCCCCCAGCGGCACCTGCGCCAGCACGTGGTGGCGGTCGCCCGAGCGCAGCACCAGCCGCAGGCCGGCGCCGTCTTCCACGGTCAGCGCGTAGTGGTGGCGGGCGTCCTGGTAACGGAACGCGACCCCCGTAGGTCCGTCCTTGCCACCGCTGCAGCTCGCTCGCAGCTCGTAGTCCGTCCAGCCCCAGTCGCCGAAGGCCAGGGTCGGGATCGGCGGCACCTGGATCGTCACGTAGGGGTCGAAGGCGCCGCACTCGTCCAGCATCCGCTGCGTGCGGTTCTCCCGCTCGCGCGCGCAACTGCGGATCTGGCGCACCCTGCTGCCCTCGATGATCCAGTTGGGAGCGTCCCAGTTGGACAGCAGCGACTCCTCGCGTACCGGCGCGCGTGAGAACGTGTCGTCTTCCAGGCGCACGGCCAGCTCCTCGGTGCGCATCCGGTCGAAGCGAAGATCGAAGTCGAAGCGCTCGGTATCCAGTCCTGCGAAGTTCATGAGTCGGCCTCCCGTGCCATGATCAGCGGCTGGTTCTCGATGTCCTCGATGGGGTTCCACACCCGGGCGAAGCCGAAGCCCTGGAAGTCGCGGACGTTCGCGGTCGCAAGCTCGGTCACCCCGTGATGTCGCAGCGTCAAGGCCAGCCGCGCATCGATGATCCTGCGCCGCGCGAAGTCGGGCGCCTTGGCTCGATCCCAGACCTCCGCCATGACGGAAGCATGTTCGACCAGTCGCCACCGCGGGTTGTTGCGGTAGGCCGCGCAGACCTCGACCGCGTCCTCCGCCGCGAGAGGGCGGGATACGATCGCCGCGCTCCTCAGGACCAGGTACAGCTCGACCAGCACCAACTCGCAGATGACGACGTCGCGTTCCCGGCATGCGGACAGGAACGCGCGTGCCCGCCGGTGCTCGTCGCAGCCGGTGTTCTGCGCATACACCAGCAGGTTGGTGTCGATCGACAGCACCCGATCAGCGCTCCGACGCCGGCTCGCTCACCAACAGCCGCCAGTCCTCGGGAGATGCCTTGAATGCGCCGAGGTCACTGGCTGCCGGAGGAGTCCAGCTCCGATCGCTGCCGACCGCCGGATAGGCTCGCGTGATGTACTCGACGCCGCGCCGCACCACCTCCGCCAGCGACATCTCGCGTTCACGAGCCACCCGCTTGGCCTCCTCGTAGAGCGCATCGGGAAGCTGAATCTGGGTGCGTACCATGCCGTCAAAATGTCATGCTTAACATTTGACGTCAAGACCGCTCGTCGGCGACGACACACGTGCACCTGCCTCGCGGTCGCGCGTTCGTGCGATCCTGTCCGAACGTGAACCTGGCGGTATTCGCCTCGGGCCGGGGCAGCAATCTGGGCGTCCTCATCGCACGGGTCGCCGACGGCCGGCTGCCGGCGCGGATCGTCCTGGTGCTGAGCAACAACAGCGGCAGCGGCGCGCTGGCCATCGCGCGCCGGCACGGCATTCCGGCGGCGCACCTCTCCGCGATCACGCACCCCGACGCGGACGCCTACCGGGACGCGATGCTCGCACTCCTCGATTCCCACCGGGTCGGCCTGGTCGTCCTTGCAGGCTTCATGAAGCTCCTCCCCGCGCAGGTAGTCGCGCGCTACCGCCGCCGCATGGTCAACATCCATCCGGCGCCGCTGCCGCGCTTCGGCGGCCGGGGCATGTACGGCCTGGCCCCGCACCGCGAGGTGCTGGCGGCCTGCCTGCCGGAGAGCGCGGTCTGCGTGCACTACGTCACGGACGAATACGACCGCGGTCCGCTCATCGCCTCGCGTCCCGTCCCCGTGTGCCCGGACGACACGCCGGAGTCGCTGCAGCGGCGCGCGGCCGCGGTCGAGCACGACCTGTACTGGCGCGTGATCGCCGATCTCATCGCCGGCGGGAACGCCGCATGAACGGAAACGCCGCATGAAGGGGCGCGGCGCGGCCGTCAATCCGCCGAACCGCTTCGAGCGGATCGAGTACGTCCCCGACCCGGACGCCCCGGCCGGCCGGCCGGCCACCGAGCTGCTGCGCGACCGCTCGCGCTCGGTCATCGCCACCAACCTGAGCCCGGACGTCGGCTTCGACGCCTCCATCAACCCCTACCGCGGCTGCGCGCACGGCTGCGCCTACTGCTACGCCCGGCCCACGCACGAGTACCTGGGCTTCTCCGCCGGGCTCGACTTCGAGACCCGAATCGTCGTCAAGGAGGACGCGCCCGAGCTGCTGGCCGCCGAGCTTGCCCGCCCGCGGTGGCGCCCGAAGCCGCTGGCGCTCTCGGGCGTGACCGACCCGTACCAGCCGGTCGAGCGCCGGCTCCGCATTACCCGCGGCTGCCTGCAGGTGCTGGCCGAGTTCCGCAACCCCGTGATCGTGGTGACCAAGAACCGGCTGGTGGCCCGCGACGCCGACCTGCTGGCCGACCTTGCCGCGGACGGCGCTGCCGCGGTGTTCCTGTCGATCCCGACCATCGACGCCTCCCTCAGCAACGCCATGGAGCCGCGCACCAGCACCCCCGCCCGGCGGCTGCAGGCGATGGAGACCCTGGCCGCGGCCGGCGTGCCGGTCGGCGTCCTGACGGCGCCCGTGATCCCGGGCCTCACCGATCACGAGATACCGGCGATCCTGGACGCCGCGGGAGCCGCGGGCGCGTCGTTCGCCGGCTACGTCATGCTGCGGCTGCCGCTGGCCGTGGCGCCGCTGTTCGAGGACTGGCTCGAACGCCACCGGCCGGACCGGAAAGGCAAGGTGCTGTCCCGAATCCGCCAGATCCGCGGCGGCAGCCGGCACGATGAGGGCCGCCTCAACGACGCCCGGTTCGGCTCCCGCATGCGGGGCTCCGGCCCGTTCGCGGACCTGGTCGCCACCATGTTCGCGCGTTCCTGCGCGCGCGCCGGCGTCGCCGCCCGCGCCCCCGACCTCGACGCCGGCCGCTTCCGGGTTCCTGACCGCTGCCGGGCCGGCGCGGACCAGCTCACGTTGTGGCCTTGACGGCCGCCTCGATGAGCTCGTCCGGGATGTCGTCGAACGACGAGTAGTTCATGGAGTACAGCCGCGCGTACAGGCCGTTCAGGGCCATCAGCTCGGCGTGGGTGCCGCGCTCGGCGATCATGCCCTCCTGCAGGACCAGGATGCGGTCGGCGCCGCGGATGGTGGCCAGCCGGTGGGCGATCACCAGCCCGGTGCGGCCTTCCAGCAGCTTCCTGAGCGCCTTCTGGATCAGCATCTCCGTGTAGCTGTCGATGTTGGCGGTGGCCTCGTCCAGCACCAGCACCCTGGTGTCTGCCACCACGGCGCGCGCGAAGCTGATGAGCTGCCGCTGGCCGAGCGACAGGTTGCCGCCGCGCTGCTCGATCTCGGTCCGGTAGCCGTCCGGCAGCCGCATGATGAATCCGTGCGCGCCCACCGTGCGGGCCGCCTCCTCGACCTCCTCCGGCGTCACGTGCGGCTTGTGGTAGCGGATGTTCTCCTCGATCGTGCCCGAGAACAGGAACGGCTCCTGCAGCACCATGCCGATGTGGCGGCCGAGCGAGTCCTGGGACACGTCGCGCACGTCGTGGCCGCCCACCAGCACCTGTCCCTCCCACACCTCGTAGAAGCGGTGCGCCAGGGCCGTGATGCTGGTCTTGCCCGAGCCGGTCGGCCCGACCAGGGCCACCGTCTCTCCGGGCCGCGCCGTGAAGCTGATGTCACGCAGCACCGGCTGGTCCGGCACGTAGCCGAAGGTGACGCCGCGGAACTCGACCGAGCCGTCGCAGTCGTCGAGCTCGATCGCGCCGGGCCGGTCCTGGATCTCGACCGGCACGTCCATCACCTCGAAGATGCGCTGCCCGGCCGCCATCGCACGTTGCATGATGCTGAGCTGCATCGTCACCGAGCGGATCGGCTGGAAGAACCGCTGGATGTAGATCAGGAAGGCGATCAGCACGCCCAGGTCGAGGCTCCGGTCGAGCACCATCGCCCCGCCCACGACCACGACGATCCCGGTGGCGATGCCGGTGAGGGTGTCGACGATCGGGATGATCATCTGCGCGATCATCACCGCGCGCGACTGCGCGACCAGGTTGTCGTGCGCCTTGTCATGGTACAGATCCAGGTTGACCGGCTCGCGGCCGGCCTCCTGCACGGTGCGCACGCCGTTGATCGCCTCGGCCATGGCGCCGTTGGCGATGGACGATGCCTCCCGCGCCCGCAGGAAGGTGCGCCGCGCGTGCGGCAGCCAGACCATGCGGACGATGATCAGCGTCGGCACCACCGCCAGGGCCAGCAGCCCGAGCATCCAGTCCATGGCCACCAGCACCGTCATGATGCCGACGAGCAGCACCATGTCGCCGACCGCGAACACCGACGACTCCAGGAACTCCTGCAGCGCGTACACGTCGCCCTGCAGGCGCGACATCAGCCGGCCGGTCTCGGTGCGGTCCATGAAGGACAGCGACAACCGCTGCAGGTGGCGGTACATGGCGCGGCGCAGGTCGAACAGCACCCGCTCGCCGGCGCGCGCCACCACGCCTTCCTGCAGGACGTTGGCGACGAAGTTGACGACGATGATGCCGACGAACACGGCGACCGCGGCCCGCAGCAGCGTCAGGGCCGCGTCGCCGGCGCCTGCCACGTAGTTGAAGGTGTTGCTCACGATCAGCGGGATCGCGAGCTGGGTGGCGGTGAACACCAGCACCGCCGCCAGCCCGAACAGCAGCCGACGCCGGTAGGGCACCACGAATTGCAGGAAGCGGCTCACGATCCTGCCGTCGAAGGTCGCCCCGAACATCACCTCCTCGCGGTTGGACTGCGCACCCACGGATGCAAGGTGCGGCCGTTTCGCGTTGCGCGCCCGGACGCGGGCGCCGTCAGCGCCCCTTCTAGCCACGCACCACCTCCCCGGCCCGCGCCGCACCGTCGGCAACGCTGTCGGCGATCCGGTCCAGCGACTCCGACGGGTTGGCCTGGAGCTGGTAGAGCGCGCGATAGCGGCCACCGAGCTCCATCAGCTCGGCGTGGGTGCCCCGCTCCACGATGGCGCCGGCGTCCAGGAACAGGATCTCGTCGGCATGCATGAGGGAGCTCAGCCGATGGGAGACGATGATCGTGGCGGTGCGCTCGGTGAGCCTGCGCAGCGCGGTGCGGATGCGCTGCTCGGTGGCCGCGTCGATGGCGGCCGTGGAGTCGTCGAAGGCGATGATCGCCGGCCTCACCATGATGCTGCGGGCGATCGACAGCCGCTGGCGCTGGCCGCCGGACAGCGACACGCCGCGCTCGCCGACCAGCGTCCGGTACTCCTCGGGCAGGCCCAGCACCCAGTCGTGGAGCTGCGCCGAGGAGCTGGCGTGGGCGATCTGCTCGCGCTGCGCCCAGGGGTCGGCATACGCGACGTTGCTCTCCACGCTGGTCGTGAACAGGAAGTTGTCCTGCTGGATCACACCCACCGCGGAGCGCAGCGACTGCAGCGTCACCGCACGGACGTCCTGATCGTCGATGGTGATGCGGCCGGCGCCGACGTCGTAGTAGCGGGCGGTCAGCAGCGCGATGGTCGACTTGCCGGACCCCGGCGGCCCGACGATGCCGAGCGTCCGGCCCGGGCCGACCTCGAAGCTGATGTCATCCAGCACCCGGTTGCCGTCGCCGCCGTAGGAGAAGCTCACCGACTCGAACCGCAACACCCCTTCGCGGATCTCCAGATCGTGGGCGTCCGGCCGGTCCGTGATGTCCGGCTGCAGGTCCAGGATCTCGAACAGCCTCCCACCGGACGTCGACGCGCGCGACAACGCGCTCACGACCATGCCGAGCTGCCGGATCGGCATCTGCAGGATCAGCATGAAGACCAGGAACTCGGTGACGTCGCCGACGGTGAGGTGCCCGGCCAGCACGCGGGTGCCGCCGACCCAGAGCATCAGGGCCATCGCCGCGTAGTAGGCCAGCGTCATCAGGCTCACGTCGCGCACGCGGATGTTGATGGTGCGGTCCGTGTAGCGCTTGGCCTGCTCGGAGACGGTGTCGAACTTGCCCATCTCGTGCTCGCGCGCGGCGAAGGCGCGCACCACGCGGATGCCGCCCAGGTTTTCCTCCATCACCCTGGTCAGCCGGCCCAGGCACTGCTGCAGGCGCAGCCACGCCACCCGCAGCCGCATGCGCGCCACCGTGGCACGCCACGCGACGACCGGCGCGAAGCTCAGCGCCGCCAGCGTCAGCACCGGGTCGGTGCTCAGCAGCAGCCAGGTGCCCCACGTGATCAGCACCAGCAGCCAGATCGCCTTGATCATCCCGCGGTTGAACGAGTTGGCCACCGACTCGACGTCGAGCATGCCGCGCGTGATCAGCTCGCCGGTGTGCACGCGGTCGTGAAACCCGTAGCTGAGCCGCTGCACCTTGTCGTAGTAGTCCATCCGCAGCCGGTAGCCGACGCTCTGGCCGACGATCTCCGCCTGCTGCGTGTGCACCATCATCATCAGCCCGCGCACCAGGCTTGCGACCAGGATCAGCGCGGCAAGCTGCAGCAGTTGCCGCCTGGCGGCCTCCGGGTCCACGGCGTCCGAGAGGATCACGTTGACGGTGTCCACCACGTCCCCGAGGTACTGCGGCAGCAGCAGTTGAAACACGGCCGCGGCGACGGTGGCGGCGACGGCGACGGTCAACCGCACCGGATAGGCCAGCGCCATGCGCAACACGCGCAGCACCGGGCCGAACCCGGCCCAGGTCGTCGTGTGATCCGCGGGCTGGATCACCGATCCCGTACTGCCCATGCCATCCGGTCCGCCGGCATTCCTTCCCCGGCGAACGTTCCGCTTACGCCCTTTGAGAGGTGCTCCAACTCTCCCGTGTCCCTACCAGGTATCTGCCATGCGCTGCAGGAGCGGCGCGACATCCACGTCGAACGCCCTCAGCGGCGCCAGCGCCGGGTCGCCGACCGACAGGAACGGATTGTGCGCGACGACGCTGCTCTCGATCCAGCCCACCGCGACGTAGCTGTGCCACACCCCCTGCCGCACGATCGCGTCGAACAGCGCCGACAGCCGGTCGCCGAAGTTGCACAGGTAGAAAAAGCAGATCAGCGGCCGGCCGGGGTAAACGGAGCAGCGCCGGTCCCGCAGCCAGTGGCAGAAGCCGTCATCGCCCTGCCGCGGCACGATCGGCTCCCCGGTGTTCCACTCGTAGAGGAGCGTCGCCTCGGCCGGCGAAGCGTGAAACTGCCGCGCAAGGTCGGCGATCTGCGCCGCGCGCTCGGCCGGGTCCGGGCGGGAGGGCAACTCCAGGTGGTCGCGCAGCAGCTTCTCGCGGGGCAGTCCGAGGGCCCGCTCCAGCCTGGGCAGGTCGGCTCCCAGCACCGGCACCCGGTCCCGGCAGCACAACCCGCATCCGGCGCAACCGACGGTGGCCAGTCCGGGCCGCAGACGCATTCGTTCCAGGGCGGCGATCAGGTCGCCGACCGTGGCGCGTTCGTCGTAGCCGGCAAGCTCGATCTCGTCCTGGTCCAGCAACAACCGGACCGGGCCTCCCGTACCATCCATCGCCTGCCAACCCGTACGGTAGTCGAGAGTGCCCCACTCGGCATACCCTCACCGGGTGACTGCCGGCCAGCCGATGACCTCGGAGCGGCTCCAGGGGTTCTTCGCGCACGTGGCGGCCCTGAAGCGAATGCCGCGCACCGGTTGGGTGCAGCGCGGCGTCCCGGATCCGGAGTCGGTCGCCGCGCACTCCTTCGGCGTGGCGGCGCTGGCGGCGGTCACGGCGGCCGAGGTCGGCGCCGATCCCGCGCAGGCGGTGCTCATCGCCGTCATCCATGACGTGGCGGAAGCGCTCACCGGCGACCTGACGCCCGCGGACGGCGTTCCGGGCGACGTCAAGCGACGGCGGGAGGAGCAGGCAGCGCGCCGGATCCTGGCCGGTGTCGACCCGCACGGAACACTGATGTCCGCGTGGCTGGACTACGCCGAGCGGCGCACCCCGGAAGGCAGGCTGGTCAAGGACCTGGACAAGATCGACATGGCCCTGCAGTCCGACACCTACGCATGCGAAGGGACAGAGGCGGCCGGCGAGTTGCGCGCATCCGCCGAGCGCGCGATCCACACGGGGGCCATGCGCGCGCTGCTGCCGCCGGCGGAGCGGACGCCATGAGCCCGCCCGCGATCCGCTGGGGGATCATCGGCTGCGGTGACGTCTGCGAGGTCAAGAGCGGACCGGGGTTCCGGAAGGCCGACGGCTCCCGCCTGGTGGCGGTCATGCGGCGCGACGGCGACGCCGCACGCGACTACGCGCGCCGGCACGGCGTGCCGCGCGCGTACGACGACGCGGCGGAGCTGATCGGCGACGCCGAGGTGGACGCGGTCTACGTGGCCACGCCGCCGTCGTCCCATCACGACTACGCCCTGGCGGCGCTGGCAGCGGGCAAGCCCGTGTACGTGGAGAAGCCGATGGCCTGTTCCCATGAGCAGTGCCTGGCCATGAACGCCGCCGCCGAGGCGGCCGGGCTGCCGCTGTTCGTCGCCTACTACCGGCGGATGCTGCCGCGCTTCGTGGCGGTGCGGGACGCGCTGCTCGGCGGAAGCATCGGCACCCCGCTGACGGTGACCGCGCAGTACGCCAGTCCGCCGGATCCGTCTCTCGGCTCCGGTCCGCTGCCGTGGCGCTACCGTCCGGAGATCGCCGGCGGCGGGCTGTTCGCCGACATGGGCTCGCACGTGCTGGACCTGCTGGATCACCTGCTCGGCCCGATCGAAGAGGTGCGCGGCTTCGCCGTGAACCAGCTCGGCGCCTATCGGGCGGAGGATGCGGTGGCGGTCGCCATGCGCTTCCGCGACGGCGTCGTGGGCACCGCCCGTTTCGCCTTCACCGCTCGGGAGGAGGTCGACCTGGTCGAGATCGCCGGCAGCCTCGGCGTGTTGCGCTATTCGACCTTCGGAGACGTCCCGTTCGAAGTCACGACATCCCGCGGCACCGCGCGCACCGAGATTTCCCATCCCGAGCACGTGCAGCAGCCGCTGATCCAATCGATCGTGGATGAGCTGCGGGGCGTGGGGAGTTGCCCGAGCACCGGCACGAGCGCCGCCCGCACCGGCTGGGTGATGGACCGGGTGCTGGAGGAGTACCGGAGCGCCTGACCGGACCCCGATCCGTCCGGGCACGACAAAACGCGCCGCCTGACGGTCAGTGACCCGCCTTGGCGTACGCGCTACGAAGAAAACACCGGGAGCCGATGCCCGGCCGGTCCTTGACGGACCCTCCGGAGCATCGTCTCCCGATCTATACGCTCAGCTCGGCTGTCCTATCTCTGTCGCTTCGGACCTTGCCGGCCCTTCCTACATCTCCTGGCTTTCGGGATGGTCGACCATCCAGTTCCCGTCGGCGTCCTGAGACGCGACGAAGTGCCAGGCCCTGCCGTCTTCATCCGTGACGTAGAAGGTGCCTTCCTTGGCCAGACCGCCCTCATACATGCCTTCGAAGCGGGAACCGGTGGCCCAAGTGTAGGTGCCTTCGCCGTTCGGCGAGCCGGCCATGAATCCGCCCTCGTACATGTCACCGCTGGGCCACTTCATCATGCCCGAGCCGTCGATGCTGCCGGCCATGAAGTCGCCTTCGTAGCTGGTGCCGTCGGTCCACATCAGCATGCCCGTGCCCTCGATCGTCTCGGTCACGAAGATGCCACTGTAGGTCAGGCCGTCGGGCCAGGTCAGCGTGCCGTAGCCGTTGATGCGACCGGCGGTGAAGTTGCCTTCATACGACGCGCCGCTCGGCCACGTCATCATGCCGGTACCGGCCATCTCGCCAGCCTGGAACGGCCCTTCGTACATGGCGCCCGAAGGCCACGTGAGACGGCCCTCACCGTGCGGAAGACCGGACTCGAACGAACCTTCGTACATCGTCCCGTCACTCCAGGTGTAGGTACCCTGGCCATGGACCTTGCCGTCCTCGAACTCGCCTTCATAGGTCGAGCCGTCGTCGTACGTGAAGCTGCCGGTCTTTGCCCAGGCAGCCGTCGCGCCGACGAGTGCGATAGTCAGAAGAGCTGCTAGAACTTTCATGCGGCAAACAATCGCAGATTCTGAGAGTTGTGGCAACCCGTCATGCTACGATTTCCATCGATCGATCAGGAGGCCCCATGTTGACCCACGAACGGCTGGAAACCGGCTGGACCACGACCGAGGCAGACCGGGCGGCAGCAGCCGAGTCAGCGGCGCGGATCCCGCCGCGCGTTTTCGACGCCCACATGCATCTCTATGACGTCGAACACTTTCCGAGGTTGGGTCCGATGATGGAGTGGGGACCGGAGCGGGTCGGGCTGGACGAGTGGCGGGAGCTGGTCGGCGCGCAGCTCGGCGGCCCCGAGCGGATGGCGGGCGCCCTGGTCCTGCCCTTTCCGGCCCCGGAGCTGCCGATCGGTCCCAAGAACGAGTACGTCGCGGCGCAGACCGCCGGCCACGGATGCGCAGTCCGCGCGTACCTGGTCGCGGCGGACACGACGCTGGACGACGTGGGGTCCGACCTGGACGGCGCGGGGATCGGCGGCTTCAAGTGCTACCACTGCTACAGCGCGCGCGCGGACACGCAGCAGTCCTACATCGACGAGTTCCTGCCCGACTGGACGTGGCAGGTGGCCGACGAGCGCGGCTGGTTCATCATGCTGCACATCGTGCGCGACCCCGCGCTGGACGACCCGGAGAACCAGCGCCAGATCCGGGAGAAGTGCGAGCGCTTCCCGAACGCGCAACTCATCCTGGCGCACGCGGCGCGCGGCTTCCACGGCCCCAACACCACCAGGTCGATCGCGTCCTTGCGCGGGCTCTCGAACGTGTGGTTCGACACCTCCGCGATCTGCGAGGCGGAGCCCATGGTCGCCATCCTGGACGAGTTCGGGCCGCGCCGGCTGCTGTACGGATCCGACTTCCCGGTCTCGCACCAGCGCGGGCGGTCGATCACGCTCGGCAGCGGCTTCGCCTGGGTCGCCACCGACCAGGTCGAGTGGAACGACCGCGCCTTCTTCGGGCAGCCGATCCAGGTCGGCCTGGAGGAGGTGCGCGCCATCCTGCACGCGGCCGACCGGTTCGGCCTGAACGACTCCGACCTGCAGGACGTGTTCTGCGACAACGCGGAGCGGCTGCTGGGTCTCCGGGCAGTCGATCCCGAGATGGGCCAGAAGAGCTACGAGCGCGCGCTCACCATCATCCCGCGCGGCAACCACCTGCTCAGCAAGAACCCGGACCGCATGGCGCCCGGGCAGTGGCCGCCCTACTTCCGCGAGGCGCGCGGCTGCGAGGTGTGGGACGAGGCGGGACGCCACTTCTTCGACTGCTCCTCGCACGGGATCGGCGCGACCATCCTTGGGTTCCGCGACCCGGACGTCACCCGTGCGGTGATCCGGCGCGTCAGCCTGGGGAGCTGCTCGACCCTCAATCCGCGCGAGGAGCTGGAGCTGGCCGACCTGCTGTGCGGGCTGCACCCCTGGGCGGAACGGGTGCGGCTGGCGCGCACCGGCGGCGAGACGATGACCGTCGCGGTGCGCATCGCCCGCGCGACCACCGACCGCTCGGTGGTCGCGATCAGCGGTTACCACGGCTGGCACGACTGGTACCTGGCGGCCAACCTGGGCGAGAGCGACGCGCTGCGCGGCCACCTGATGCCGGGGCTGGAGCCGCTCGGCGTGCCGCGCGAGCTGCGCGGCACGGCGCAGGTCTTCGAGTGGGGCGACCTGGAGAAGTTCGACCGCATCATCGCCGAGCACGGCGACCGGCTGGCGGCCGTGGTGATGGAGCCGTGCCGGGGGCAGGACCCCGATCCCGGCTACCTGGAGCACATCCGCGCCGAGGCGCACCGCGTCGGCGCGCTGCTGATCTTCGACGAGACCTCCATCGGCTTCCGCCTGGAACGCGCCGGGGCGCACGCCCGCTTCGAGGTGAACCCGGACCTGGCCACGTTCGGCAAGAGCCTGGGCAACGGCCACGCCATCGGCGCCGTCATCGGCACCGCGTCCGCCATGGAGGGCGCCGAGCACTCGTTCATCTCCTCCAGCTACTGGACCGAGGGCGTGGGACCGGCGGCGGCGGTGGCCGCGGTCAGGAAGATGACGCAGCGGCTCGACGTGCCGGCGCTGGTGGCCGCGGTGGGCGAGCGGGTCAAGGCGTCGTGGCGCCGGCAGGCCGATGCCGCCGGGGTGCCGATGGTGGTCAGCGACAGCTACCCGTGCATCGCGAGCGCCACCTTCGACCACGAGCAGGCGCGCGAGCTCGGCACCCTGTACACGCACCTCATGCTGGAGCGCGGCTTCCTGGCCCCGCCGACCATCTACTGCTCGGTGGCGCACACGGAGGAGGTGCTCGACCGGTACGAAGAGGCGATGGGACCGGTCATGGCCGAGCTCGCCGACGCGATCCGCAAGGGCGATGTCGCCGACCGTTTGCGCGGCCCGCTGCCGGTGGAGGGCTTCAGGCGCCTGGTCCGCTGAGAAGCCCCCACGGGCGGGAGACCGATCAACTCCCCGATTGCGGGTCCTGAGCCCCGGCGATCCGGTAGCTGGTGCGCTTGCTGCCACCCGGATTGCGGATCAGGAAGCCTCGCGCGAGCAGATCGTTGATGTCGCGTTGCGCGGTTGCGATGGAGCACTTCCCCAGGCTCGCCCACTTCCGCGCCGTCAGCTTCCCGACGAAGCGATCCATCACGCGGTTGAGCACGGTCTTCTGCCGGACGGAGAACGTCTCATGCGCGTAGCGCCGCCAGAACTCCGCTTTCGCGAGGACGGTGCGTCTTTCCGTCTCGGCTTCGTCGATCGCTCGGCCGAAACAGGCCACGAACCACGCCAGCCAGTCGGTGATGTCCAGCGTTCCCCGTTGGGTCGTCTCCAGCGTCCGGTAGTAGCGCGACCGCTCCTGCCGGATCTGCGCTGACAGGCTGTAGAACCTCTGCCCGGTTCCTTCCATCTGCGCCAACGCCAGGTCGGCGATGGCGCGGCCGATGCGGCCGTTGCCGTCGTCGAACGGATGGATGGTGACGAACCACAGATGCGCGACGGCGCTGCGCAACAGGCCGTCCATCGGCGGACGGTCGTTGAACCAGGTGAGAAACCGGTCCATCTCGGTCGCGACGCGTTCCGCCGGAGGCGCCTCGAAGTGGACCCGCTCCCTGCCCATCGCCCCGGAGACGACCCTCATCGGGCCGTCGCGATCGGCCCGCCAGTCGGCGACCGTGATCTTGCGGACACCGGAGTAACCGGTCGGAAACAGCGCCGCGTGCCATCCCCGAAGACGCTCCGGGCTCAGTGTCCGGTCGTGGTGCTGCGTGGCGTCAAGCACCATGTCGACGACCCCGTCGGCGGTCCGGTCGACGACCGACACGCCTCCAGCCGACATGCCAAGGCGCCGGGCCACCGACGACCGCACGACGGCCGGATCCAGCGTCTCCCCCTCGATCTCCGAGGTCTTCACGACATCCTCGGTGGTCGCCTGCAGCTCCGACTCGATCTTGAGATCGAAACCGAGTTGGCTCATTGCCCCCAGCAACCGTCCGTGCCGGCCTCTGGCATCAGCCAGTGGCGACAGCAGGACGTCGGCATCCCAGCGAAACGCCGGCCAATCACCCCGCTCCCACAGGTACACTGCTCAATTCTCCGCACGGAATGCGGACAATATGCGAGGTTTGTCCGCACCCGGCAAGGCGTGGCGCTTGGACGGCGGACCGGCACGCAGGGTTTCAGGCGCAGCGTGGCCGGCGTACAGTGGCACCCATGCGCATCACGGGCGTCACGCTGACCGCGTTCTCGCACGGCGATCCCGAGCCCGGCCTCTGGAACGGGATCATCGGCTATCCGCCCCGCCCGCGGCGCAAGGGGTTCTCGCGGCTCACCATCACCACCGACGACGGGGCGGTCGGCATGGCGCCGGGACCGGGCCCGAACCGGGCGCTCATCGAGCAGTTGGCCGCCGTGGTGACGGGGCAGGATCCGCTTGCCGCCGACGCGCTCTGGCAGCGCATGTACCAGGGGAACTGGCGCAAGCCGGTCGCCAAGGGCGAGCACATCCGCGCGATGTCGGCGATCGACAACGCCCTCTGGGACCTGCGCGGCAAGGTGGCCGGCCAGCCCGCGTGGAAGCTGCTCGGCGGCGCGCAGCGCGAGCTTCCCGCCTACGCGGCCGGCGGCTACTACCAGGAAGGAAAGGGGCTGGCCGAGCTGGCGGCCGAGGCCGCGCACGCGGTGGAGCTGGGCTTCCGGGCGGTGAAGATGAAGATCGGCTGGGCGGGGGTGACGCTGCGCGAGGACGCGGAGCGGGTGGGCGCCGTGCGCGAGGCGATCGGGCCGGAGGTCGAGCTCATGATCGACGCGAACAACGCCTGGGACTTCGCCACCGCGCTGCGCTTCGCGCGACTGGTCGAGCGCTGCGACCCCTACTGGTTCGAGGAGCCCGTGCACGCGGACGACGTGCAGGGCAGCGCGGCGCTGGCCCGCGCGCAGCCGATCCCGATCGCCAGCGGCGAGAACGAGTTCACCCGCTGGGGCTTCCGCGACCTGATCGACGCGCGCGCCGCGCACTACATCCAGGCCGATCCCAACGTCTGCGGCGGGCTCACCGAGTGGGTGAAGATCGCCGCCTACGCCGGCGCGCACCACCTGCCGATGGCGCCGCACGGCGATGCGCACCTGGGCGCGGTCGCGGTCGCGGCGGTCACCAATGGGCAGATCGTGGAGATGGGCCCGGCGCTGCTGTTCGACGAGCTGATCGCGCCGCCGGAGTTCCGCGACGGCAGGATCGTGATGTCCGACCGCCCCGGTCTGGGCATCGAGTGGAACGAGGAGCTGATCGAGCGCCTGGCGCGTCGGAGCTGATCGGATGCCACTTCCACACTGTCCCGCGAAGTACGGCAGCCCGGCGATCATCACGGCCCGCCGAATGTGATGGGGGGCTCTGCGTGGTGAGCGATTCGCTGAGCGAGCTCGTCTGGCGCCCGCACTTCCGCGACCCACACGTGACAAAGCGCCTCCGAGCGGTGTTCGACGTCACGGCGGACCTGCTGGCGCGGTCGTCTGGCGACGCCTTGCCGGCCGCGCGCCACGTCGGACAGACTCCATGACGCAGCCATCATGGCACCTCCACCCGATCTGATCGGCGACCGCGCGTTCTCCTCGCCGCCGATCTACGTGTCGGACCTGGATCGCTGCACTCCGGCCGACGCCCTGAGCACGGAGTCGCGCCGCGGCGTCTGGCGCACCCTGCCCTACGAGACCCCGGCGTTCAGCGGCACCATGCTCATGGCCAACCCGGAGACCGGAGCGCCCGACGTCACCTGCCGGCTGGACCTGCGCGGCCCGCACGCCATCTCGATCGGCATCCACCCCAGCGACATCGCACAGATCGACTGGCACAACTCCACCGGCGACGTGGCGTGGCTGCGGGCCAGGCTTACCGGCGATCAGTCCTTCTCCATCCTGGAATGGGACCCCGGCGGACACCTCAAGCGCCGCCGCCTGGAGGAGATCTTCTGGAAGGTCGCCGACCTGACCGACCAGGAGATCACCTTCTCGCAGTACAAGCTGCGCGCGGGCACCGAAGCCCATCCGGAGCTCGGCGACCACGCCCCGGCGCGGATCGCCTACGTCAAGCTGGTGCCGCTCACCGGCGAGGAGGCGGCGCTGGTGCGCGCCGACCGCGCCGACCGGTCGCACAAGCGGTTGCAGGGCCACACCGACGTCAGCAACGTGCTGCGCGCCGGCACGGTCGACGCGATCCGGGAGGAGCTCGAGTCGTACCGGGACAGCGACTTCGACCGCATCCACTGGGAGATGGGCTCCGGCGACCTGATGAACTATCCCAGCAGGATCGGGCGCACCCTGGACCAGATCGAGCCGCCCGACTACGGGCGAAAGTGGGACCGCTACCTGCACGAGGGCTGGAACCGCCTGGTGGCCGCCGGCATCGACCCGTTCGGAGAGGCGGTCGGCTATGCGCACGGCATGGGTCTGGGCTTCCACGCGACCTACCGGCTGGCCGGGTGGACCTACCCGCCGCCCCTGCTCGACTACGCCTTCGCCGACGGCCTGTACGACCGCCACCCCGAGTGGCGCTGCAAGGACCGCGACGGCCGCGATCAGGCGCGCCTGTCCTACGCGTTCCCGGAGGTGCAGGAGTACTGCATCTCCGTGCTGCGCGAGGTGGTGCGCGCCTACCCGGTCGACGGCGTCACGCTGCTCTACAACCGCCGCCCCCCCTACCTGGACTACGAGCCCCCGCTGACCGAGGGGTTCACGGCGGCGACCGGACGCGATCCGTTCCGGTTGCCGGCCGACGACCCCGACTGGCTGCGCTACCGCGCCGACGTGCTGACCGGATTCATGCGGCGGGTGCGTCAGGCCATGGACGCCGAGGCGGCCGCACGCGGTGCCCCCGTCGAGATCTCCGCCTGCATCCTGGGCTCGATCCAGGACAACCTGTTCTTCGGCATCGACGTGGCCGCCTGGGCGCGCGAAGGCCTGGTGGACACGGTGATGCCGTACAGCAGCGCCCCGTACGCGCTGCCGGTGCCGACCGACACCTGGAGCGGCCCCGAGCAGGTGCGCCCGTTCGCGGATGCGGTCGCCGGCACCGCCTGCCGGCTGGCGATGAACATCATGCCGCGCTGCATGCCCCCGGAGGAGTTCCGCCGCATGGCCCGGATGCTCTACGACGCCGGCAGCGAGCGCCTGTTCTTCTGGGACAGCTACCAGCGCGACCACCACCGCGGGTACTGGAACGCCCTGCGCCGCCTGGGCCATCGGGACGAGATCGACCGCTGGCACGCGGCCGGCGAGCCGCCGCTGGGGACGCCGCTGACCGAGCGGGAGCTCAAGGAACGCTGCGCGGCGCTCCACGACGTGCGGCCCGACGTGCTGGAGCAGGACCGTGCGATCCAGCCGCTTCTGAGTCTGGCCGGCTGGAACATGCACGGCGTGGCGCCGGGTTGAGCGGCCGGGCGGGCGGCGCCGCGATCGGCGTTGCGGTCGTCGGTGTGGGCTACATGGGCGCGATCCACGCCCGCACCTACGCTGCCGAGCCCCGCGCGCACTTGGTGGGCGTGTTCGATGCCCGCCCCGACACGGCGCGCTCAGTCGCTGACGAGGTCGGCGCCGTCGCGTTCGCAGGCCTGGACGAGCTGCTGGCCCGATCCGACGTGGAGGCGGTCAGCATCTGCACCCCCGATGCCGACCACGTCGAGCCGACCCTGGCCGCGCTGGCAGCCGGCAAGCACGTGCTGCTGGAGAAGCCGATCGCGACCACGATGACGGACGCCGACCGGATCGTCGCCGCCACGGAGACGGCCGCGGGACAGCTCATGGTCGCGCAGATCGTCCGCTTCGACCCGCGCTACGTGCGCGTCAAGCGCATGCTCGACGACGGCGCGCTGGGCGAGCCGATCAGCCTGCACGCGCGCCGCATCACCTCCAGCGCCTCGCAGGAGAACCTGCGCGGCCGCGTGTCCGTGCAGCTCTTCCTGGGCATCCACGACTACGACGTGATCCGCTGGCTGACGGGGCGCGAGTTCGCGCGGGTGCACGCCGAAGCCCGCAGCGGCCTGCTCGCCGCCAGGGGATACGACGTGGAGGACGTCGCCTTCACCGTGGGCCGCCTCGACGGCGGCGCCGTGGCGTGCGTGGAGAGCGGCTGGGTGCTGCCGCGGGAGATCCCGCGCGGCGGCGACATCAAGCTGGAGGTGATCGGCACCGGCGGCACCGCGCGCGTCGACCTGGTCGAGCAGGGACTGGCGGTCTGCCTGACCGGCGAGCGCTACGAACGGCCCAGCTTCGGCCACGCCATTACCGAAGAGATCGTCGACTTCCTGGACGGCATCGCCGCGGGCAGGCAGGCCAGCGTCACAGCCGCGGAGGGACGCTCGTCACTGCAGGTGGCACTGGCCGCCATGCGTTCGGCCGAGCTGGGCAGACCGGTACGCCCCGATCTGCGCTGATCGCCGACGGCGGTCGCCCACCGGCAATCGCAGGTTCCTGATCCGGACCTCAAGAGGAGCGGTAGGGGTCTTCCGCCGTGTCCGAGTTCGATCCCTGGATCGCGCGCGCCTCGGTCACCCGGCGAAGCGTCCCGTACCACCGCCGCGGCCGATGCAGGTAGAAGCGCAACTCCTCACGACGTTGCTCGATGCGCGTGAGAACACGCTCGTCGGCCGCGGTCACGTCCGGCGCGGAGAAAATCACGTGCTCATATGTATCACAGATAACGACATGTTGTGTCGATTATTTATCGACGAGGGTTCCGATCACTCCACCTTGTCGTAGTTGGCGACCCCGATCAGGTTGGTGCCGATCGTCAGCACCTCGCTGTCCCGGGAGAACCTGACGGTCAAGTCGGGATAGTCGATGCGCGGCGCTCCCCAGGCATCCTCGGATTCGTCGATCGGATCCAGGCGCAGGGCGCGCCGCAGGTCGATCGGATCGCCGACGCTGGTCTCCTTGCCCGAGCGCCGCACGGTGACGTTGCTGAGCGCCACCTGTGACGGGTTCAGACCGCCGCGCTTGATGAACTCGTAGTCACCGCGCATCTCGTGCACGCGCCGCCACTCGTTCGCTTCGGCGTAGAAGTAGTCGGTCGTCAGGGTGAAGGTGCTCTCGTCGAACACCCACCGGGCGCGCATCTGCGGAATGTGCTCGAGCGTCCGCGAGTCGCGCTCCGCCTCCCATACGCCGACCACCTGCCGGCCGGCCCGGTGCTCGTAGACCTTGCTGATGATCTTGCCGCGCAGCGAGTACGCGGCCACCAGCAGGATGATCGCGACGATGATGCCCAGGACGGTGAAGTACCGAATCGCGCCGGTCTTGAACTCTTCCCAGCCCATCGACAGCCTCCGTCAGCGGCTCCACTGTAGTCCCGCGCTTGCACTCGGGACAAGCCGCCTCAGCGGCCTGGCGGCCCGGCGCCCCGGCGCCGGGATCCTCGGTTGGCCCAGAGCGTGACGCGGCCGAGCCGGTCGTAGGGGCCGAACATGTGCAGCCCGCCGGCGACGATGTCGGGACGGCCGTCACCGTCCAGGTCGGCGACGTCGGCGGCCACCAGGTGGGTCGGCGCACCCGCGATCCCATGGGGGGTGAACCGCTGCTCACCGTCGTTTTCCAGCCAGATCAGGCTCCGGCGCTCCGGATCGGCCCAGTCGCTCACCAGGCTGGTGGCCACGATGTCGAGGTCGCCGTCGCCGTCCAGGTCGGCGGGAATCGGGCTGAACGCGCCGTAGTAGCGCAGCAGGTCGTGGCGGACGAAGCCGCGCCGCCCGCGGTTCTCCAGCCACTGGACGCCGTGATACGGACGCAGCATCGTCGTCGATCCTGCCGCGGGAACGTCGAACGCGTCGCCGTTGGTATAGAGCAGATCCAGGTCCCCGTCGCCGTCCAGGTCGGCCGGCGCGATCCCGGACGAGCCGAACAGCGGCGTCGGCGCGCGGTACAGCGTCCGCTTCACGAAGGTTCCGTCGCCGCGGCCCAGGAAGGCGTCGACGCGCTCGCTGGCCTGCGAGACGAGCGCGACGACGTCGAGATGACCGTCGCCGTCGATGTCGACCACCGGCACGTGGCTGGCTCCGGCGACCTGTTCCAGCTCGTGGTAGACGAATTCTCCGGACGCCCGCTGCTCCAGCCAGCCGATCGAACCGACCGCCACGTGACCGAAGGCCGCCACCGCCAGGTCCTCGTCCCCGTCCTCGTCCAGGTCTCCCGCCCGCACGTCCGCCACCCGCCCCACGTCCTGCAGCAGCACCCGCCGCGTGTAGCCTCGGGGGCCGCGCTCCAGCAGCACGACACCCCCGACCAAGCCGTCCGTGGGCGCCAGGCTGCCGAGGGACGCCACGGCAACGTCCAGGTCCCCGTCCCCGTCGGCGTCGAGGACTTCCGCCCGCGCCGGGGCCGCGACGTCGGCCAGCACCGCCTCCGTCCACCCATCGCCGGCACGCGACAGAACGGAGACGGTGTTGCGCCGGGCATCGCTCACCAGGATCCCGACCGAGCCGTCTCCGTCGACATCCACCGTCCGCACCGAGGTGATCAAGGGAGGCACGGCACCGCGGGCGGAGCGACCGGCCCGCGCCGGAGAACGACAGGGGAGAGTCGGTGGGATCCGGCGGGAAGCCTCGGGCAGCGCGTCGGGCGCCCGGTTGCGAAAGTACCGCCACACCTCCAGGTACTCGTCGTCGGTGAGCCGGAGCGCAGCCCGTTCGGCCATGATCGCCCGCATGCGCGCGAGCGACTTCAGCCAGTCGGCGCGTGCCAGCTCGCCCGGATCGGGGGGGCCGTGGCAGCCGGTGCAGCTCGAGACGACGACCTCGGGAACGTCGGGGAGCGCCTGCCATGCCTCCTGTTCGGGATCATCGGCTTCCCGCGCGAGCGCAACGGCCACCGCGATGGCCGCGGCGCCGACTCCCGCCGCGCCCAGGAGCATTGCCGCGCGCGACCTGGAACGCGGCGTCAGGAGGGCTCTCTCCTGATCATGAGCAGCGCGCCGGCAGGAGGATGGTCGATCGTCGACACGGCCCCGTCGGGCCAGCGCACCTCCAAGGTTTGAAGCTCGGAATCGTCCGGCACGCCGAAGTGCACGCGCTGCGGGTCGCCGAACAGGTACCCGCTCGCGGAGCGGACATCGCGGCGCTGGACGCCGTCGGCGGTGCGCAGCCGTACCACGGCGCCGATCGCTCGCGTGTTGGCGCCGCTCTGGCGCAGCTCGACCTGCACGGCGGAGCCGCCGCACATCCGGTTCTCGAAGAGCTGCGCTGGCGTGGCCAGGTTGTTCACGACGATGTCGAGGTCGCCGTCCAGGTCCAGGTCGGCCATCCCCATGCCTCGCCCGCTGCGCTCCGAGGCGAGCTCCCACTCCGGGGCCGGCGCGAAGAGCCCGTCACCGACGTTCCGGTACGCCTGGTTCTCCTCGATCAGCTCGCCGTCCGGCAGATACGGAAACTGTTCGCTGCCGACCATGCCGTTGACCACATAGAGGTCGAGCGCGCCGTCGTGATCCAGATCCCCGAGCTTGGCCGACCAGCTCCATCCACTGGAGGCCACGCCGGCCGTGCGCGCGCTGTTGCGGTACCTTCCGTCCTCCTCCCGCGACAGGAGCACGTTGGCGATGACCTGCTGATCGGTCCGCTCGCCGGGCACCTCGGCCATCTTCATCATCACCGTCAGGTAGTGGCGGGCCAGCTCGACCGAGTACGGGCTCATGTCGGCCGCGAACAGCTCCTCCTCGCCGTCCCCGTCCACGTCGCCGGCGTCCAGGCTCATCGTGTTGCGGCTGATCGCCCGGAACGGCATCGCCTCCGCCCAGCCGCTGCCGGTCCGCAGCCAGACCTGGTCGATCAGCGCGAAGTCGTTGCCGACGTGGATGTCCAGGCGGCCGTCGCCGTCCAGATCCACCAGCAGCAGCGCCAGCGCCTCCGCCCGATCGGCAAGCCGCGTGGTTCTCAGGCTGCGGCCCGCGCGCTCGTGGTAGAAGACGCCCCCCGCGCCGTGGCCGAAGCCCAGGTTCTTCACCAGCTCGGCGTCATAGGTCGCCGTCACCAGGTCAAGGTCGCCGTCGCCGTCCAGGTCACCCCACGCCATCGTGTAGGCGGTCTCGGACGGCGCAGGATGGAACAGGCGGTCGAACTCGCCGTCGAGCGTATCGCGCCGCCACAGCTCCGCCGGGCCGTTGCCGCGGGTGAAGGCGATGTCCAGCAGGCCGTCGCCGTCGGCATCGACCACGGTCACCGCGCGCGTGTGTCTGATCGGCACGATCTGCCGGCGGAAGCGCAGGCCGCCCTCGTTCCAGAGCAGCGAAACCGGACCCGCCAGGTTGGTGAGCACCAGGTCGAGGTCCCCGTCGCCGTCCAGGTCGCCCGCGGCGACGCCGGCGCCGTGGCTGTCGAACAGCTCGATCGGCAGTCCGGACGGCAGCGTCCGGTGGTCCAGGTCGTGCGCCCGGAACGCCGCTTCGCACCCGGATCGTGGCCGGAACGGCGTCACGCCGACGCTGACGCCGGCCGGGGCTCCATCGGCGTGAGCCGCGGCGCAGGCGGCGATCCAGGCCAGCACCGCGACGGCCCGCCGGCCCCCCTTGTTCAGGTCTCTGGATGTCATGTCAAAAGAAGACGGCCAGACCGAAGCGGTGCTTCAGCCTGGCCGTCGGCCTCGCGCTCAAGGAGCGAAGCTCAGAGCTTGATACCCGCCTGGTCCAGGTACCGGTTCATGGCCGTGTTGTAGATCTCCTCCAACTGCTCGGCGCCCAGGCGCTCGATGCGGCTGATGAAGCGGTCCCAGTCACTGTCCATGTTGTTCTGGCCGTTGATGAAGCGGGCGATCTGCTCGTCGACGTAGGTGTGGAGCTGCTGCTCCAACTGCGCCTTCTCATCCAGCTCGTCCGGGCTGAAGCCGAAGCTCGGCGCCGGCGGCACGTCCCAGGTGCCGGCCTCGCGCCACTCGTCCCAGATCTTCAGGGTCGCGGCGCGGGCCGCCTTGCGGCCGTCCGGATCGGCGGGATCCCAGTAGTAGTTGGTCCAGTCCATGCCCCAGGTGTCGCTCGGGCCGCCCTGCATCATGATCTGCGGTCCCTCGCCGATCATCTCACCGCGCGTCTTGGAGCGATCCGGATCGTTCTCCTCGCACTCCACCTTCGGGTAGGCGCCGCTCCAGCACAGCGTCCAGCGGCGGTGCCAGTCGTTGCCGGGGGTGTCGTCCCACTCCCACGCGTAGCCCTCGGGGCCGTAACTGTTCAGCGTGGCGCCCTCGTCGCTGTACATGAAGTCCAGGAGCGCCACCGCCGCGGCCACGTTGTCGCCGCGTGCGGAGAGCAGCGCCTTGGGACCGGCGATGCCGCGCTGGCGGATCCAGACGTCCTCGCCGTTCACCTGCGGGGCGACCACGGGATAGGACGAGAAGCCGCAGAACTGGTCGCCGCCGGTGCCCTGGGTGCAGTACCGCTCGGCCTGCGTCGGCTCGATGCTGGAGGCCCAGGTGCCCCACCAGAACATGGTCTTGCCCTCGTCCCAGTCCAGGCGCCGCTGGTCCTTCTCCGCCATCGTCAGGTAGTCGGGGTGCAGGATGCCGGCTTCGTGCATGGCCCGCAGGAACTCGGTGGCGCGCTTGAAGCGCGGGTTCAGCGGCCCGAAGCGCCAGACGTTGTCCGGCTCCATCTGCATGGCCGTGTCGGCCGCGAACTCGTCCTTGTACATGACGCGGGGCAACTGCCCGCTGTTGCGGATGCCGCGGTCGCCGCGCGTGTGCATGCCCGTGGTCGGACCGCCGAACATCGCGTCCCAGTGCGGCTTCATGGCCAGGATCGCCTCCTGGACCTGGTCGACGTCCGTGAACTGGCCCGGCACGCTCGGGTCGTAGCCGGCCGCCTCCATCAGGTCGCTGCGCAGCACGAACCCGGGCACCCGCGGCGCCAGGAAGCGCGTGTCCAGCCGGTTCGCCAGGTACACGTGGCCGTCGGGCGCGAAGCGCTGATAGTTGTCGATGTCCCACGCGGCGTACACGCGGTCCAGGTTGGGCATGTTGCCCGCCTCGCGCTCGACGTCCAGGGCGACGAACAGGCCCTGCGGCCCGTAGATGTTCGGGTCGTCCCCCATGGTGCCGAAGTACTGCATGACGTCCGGAAAATCCAGCGACGCCAGGGTCGTGCTCCACCAGGTGGACATGTCGCCCTGCTCGACGTGCATCGGCTGGATGGTCGTGCCGGTCGCCTCGCCCAGCCACTTCATGACCAGGGTCTCCGGCGTGGCGTTCTTGTTGAACTCGTAGAACCCGGACCAGGTGATGACCGGCCCCTCGGCCGACACCGCTCCGGCGGCGGCCACCATCAGCACGAGTGCCAGGGTGCTCAGACGGGATAGCGATTGCCTCATGCAACGCCTCCTTCTTTCAGAGATTGCCGGCGCGCCGCGGCGCGCGGCTCGTCCGAACAGTATGCGCCCGCGCGGCGGGGCGCCGCAACGCTACCTCAGCCCTTGACGGAGCCGAGGGTGATTCCCCTCACGAAGTAGCGCTGCGCGAAGGGGTAGACGAACAGGATGGGGACCACCGTGATCAGCGTGAACGCCATCTGCGTGGCCTTCAGGTAACCGCCCTGCCACACTTCCTGCGCCGCGTCGTACTGCCCCTCGGCCTCGTACGCGGTGAGCTGCTCCGGCCCCGCGTCCGGGCTGCCCACGCTGGAGCCGCCGAAGCCGCCGACCACCGCCACCTCCCGCAGGAACAGGGTCAGCGGGTACTTGTTCCGGTCGCTCAGGTAGATCAGCGCGCTGAAGAACGAGTTCCACATGGTGACGGCCGCGAACAGTCCGATCGTCGCCAGCATGGGCTTGATCAGCGGCAGCACGATCCTGAAGAACACCAGGAAGTCGCCGCCGCCGTCGACGTATACCGACTCCAGCAGCTCCTCGCTGACGTTGGTGTGGATGTACACCCGGAACAGGATCACGTAGTAGGCGCTGACCGCGGTCGGCAGCACGATCGGCCAGAGGGTGTTCAGCATGCCGAGCTCCCTGATCCACAGGAAGTTCGGGATCAGCCCGCCGCTGAAGAACATCGACACCAGCAGCGCGCCGCCGATGAAGCCCCGGAACGCCAGCCTGCGCTGCGCGAGCGCGAAGCCGGCCATCCCGCACAGGATGACCGTCAGCGCCGTGTTCAGCACGGTGTAGAGGATGGAGTTGTAGTAGGCGCGGGCGATGAACGGGTTGTACTGGAACAGGTAGGTATAGATTTCCAGGCTGAAGTCGACCGGAATGAGGGTCACCTTGCCGAAGCCGACGGCGAAGAAGTCGCTGGTGGAGATCGCGGCCATGTACACGAACGGGTAGAGGGCCGACACGGCGATCGCGAATATCAGGACGATGTTGCCGACGTCGAACAGCCGCGACCCGACCGACTGGCGATACACCTGTGCCATCGCTACCAGAGCCCCCCTGCTACCAGAGTCCCTGCCCGCGTACCCTGCGGACGATCCGGTGCGTGGCGTAGACGATCGAGAAGGAGACGATGGAGTTGAGCAGACCCACGGCGGTCGCGTATCCGTACTGGCCGTTCTGGATGCCGCGCCGGTACACGTAGGTCTGGATGATGTCGGACGTCTCGTAGGTGGCCGGGTTCTGGATCAGCAGCGCCTTCTCGAAGCCGACGTCGATCAGCGTCCGGGTGTTCAGGATCAGGAGCACCAGGATCGTCGGCAGGATGGAGGGCAGGGTCACCCGCCAGATCTTCTGGAAGCGTCCGGCGCCGTCGATGTCGGCCGACTCGTACAGCTCCGGGTTGATGCCGGTCATCGCCGCCAGGTACAGGATCGAGCCCCAGCCCAGGTTCTGCCAGATGCCGGAGATCACGTACATCGGCCGGAACGCCCGCGGATCGGCCAGTATGACCGGCGCCTCCCCGGTCATGTCGGCGATGATCCGGGTGACCAGGCCTTCGAAATTGACGAACTGGAACATCAGGCCGACGATCACCACCTGCGACACGAAGTGCGGGAGGTAGGTCAGCGACTGCATCCAGCTCTTGAACCTGGCGTTCGCCAGCTCGTTGAGCAGGATCGCGAAGATGATCGGCGCCGGAAAGCCGTAGACGAGTTGCTGGAGTCCGAGCAGCACGGTGTTGCGGAGCAGCCTGAGGGTGTTGGGGTCGGTGAGGAAGTCCTCGAAGTACCTGAACCCCACCCAGTTGGCGCCGAAGAAGCCTTCGATCGGGCTGAACCGCCGGAACGCGAACGTGAGGCCCCAGATCGGGATGTAGTGGAAGACCACCAGCCACACCAGGGCGATCGCGATCATGATGTGCCGCGCCGGAAAGCGGCGGATCACGTCGATGTTCCCGGCGAAACGGGACCCGAGCGTGCGCGGCTCTGCCCTGCGCTCCCGCAGCGACGAGTCGACCTGGGTGTCGGCCGTTACGCCGGCAGGCGCCGTGGAGACGTCAGACATCCGCCGAACCTCCGGCCGCGCTCAAGTACCCGAATCGCCGACTAGGGCCCAACTCGGTCCCCGTTCCTACGATGGAGGGTTCAGCCATTTCGCTCCATCCCTGCGGCACACGACAGCCTGGACAGGATGAGTGAGCCTGTCACCGCGGCTGTAGAGTGTCAACATACGGGCTCCCCACCCCATCGGGTGGAAGGGCCTTGATCGGAGAAACGCTGCTGGACCCCACAGACTCCGCGCATAGTGGCCAAGACGGTTTCGGACACAATCACGGCGGCAGAGTTCCTCAGCCGGCTCGATCGTGGCCCGGCGCCGTTCACGGCCGAGGGGCTTGACTCCATTGAGCGGGTCAAGGCGGAGCAGCGCGAGCCCGAGGACAAATGGACCGGTCATCACGCAAATCCGAGGCAGTGCAGGGGGACGCGTTGCCCCGACTCGTAGCGCCGGTCGGTCCCGTGGAAGAGGATGACCTTGCGGTCGTAGTCGAGCCCCTTGAACTGCGTTCTCCCCTTGCCCCGTCCGCCGACCTCGATCACGTAGTCCCGGCCGTCGAGCGTGACCAGGAAGTCGGGCGTCTTGGCGCCGCGCGTCGACTTCGCATACCGGAACGCCGTCCCGTGCTGCGCCATCGCCAGCGCGAAGAAGTCCTCCCGAAGGGCGCCGATGCACTCGTCCCATGGCCGATGCAGCAGGCGGTACGGCGGCTCCAGGAACACCTTGGGCTCGCGCAGCACGTTCGTCCCCGCGGGGAACGCCTGCCGCAGCAGGAATGCTCGTTCCAGTGCCCGGACGTAGCGCTCGGCCATGTACTTGGTGATGCCCAGGTTGCGGCCGATCGACGTGTAGTTGACGCCGTCGATCGGCGAGCGGCCCACGAAGGCGAGCGTGCGCTCGATGTTCGTCAGGTCATCGAGCGTCAGATGAGGGTCATATGCAGGGATGTCGTTGCGAATCACGGTCTCGACGATGTTGCCGAACAGGTCCAGATCCGATCCTGCCTCCAGCACGAACGGGTACAGGCCGCCGGCCAGGTACTCGTCGAACCGGGGCGACGCCCGCAGGACTGCGGACGGGACCTGGTCCCGCAGGACCGCGCCGAGGCTGAGTGCCGGCAAGGCCGGATCGTCCGCGAACAGGAGGAACTCCCGGAATGTGAAGGGCAACAACCGCAGCACGCGCACGCGCCGCGACAGGTCCGCCACCGATCCGTACAGCGACACCGCCACGGAGCTGGTGAACCAGACCTGCGCCGGCAGGAAGTCGAAGACCTGCTTGAGGTCGGCCGCGTAGTCGCGCACGTGGTGGATTTCGTCGATGAAGAACGACCGCACGCCGTAACGGTCGCCGAAGAGGCGGACCAGGTCGGTCAGCCTGTCGCCCCGGTCAAGGGTATCCGCCGATACGTAGAGGGCGTCTTCGGCCTGCGCGCGCAGTTGCCGCAGCATGACCGTCTTGCCGGTGCCGCGCGGGCCGATGAGGGCGACAAACGGCCGGCCCGAAGTGGCTTGCAGCTCCGGAAAGAGAGTGCGCGTGCGCGTAAAACGGCTGACGGTCCGCACCGCCAGGCCGTCCTGGTCCAGGATCTGGTTCGCGTCCATGAGACGTGGACGCATCATATCATCTTGGCTATCTGCTTTCCATGATGTATGTCATCTTGGTCAATGAATGACCATGATGATGAGTTGATCATCGGCACAGATCGGCTTCGAACGCAGCCCACAGCTCCCGCAGCCCGTCCACCTCGCGTCCTTCCGGCAGGGGCGTGACGTGGTGCCGGACGCGGGTCGTGTAGCTGCTGCCGGCCGCGAAGGCCGGCGAGCCGGGCCAGGTGACGTAGTCCATCGCCGGCCCGCCGGCGCCCATGCACACCGCGGCGGTGGTCGCGGGCTCGAACAGGATGACGTGGCGCTCTCCACCCGGAGCCGGGTGCGAGACGAGCGCCGGATGCGTCCATGAACCGCCGACGCGGCCGTTGCCGCGCGGGCAGTGCGGCACTCGTGCCCAGAGGCAGAAACGGGCTGTCGGGGGCCACGATCAGCCGGTCGATGTGGTAGCCGCCGATGTCCAGGAAGTTGACGAGCCCGCCGGAGGCGTCCCAGAACCGGCAGCCGATCGCGGTGTCCCGCGTCGGCCACCGGCCGGCCGGCCGGTTGAGGCTGGTGTAGCAGGCGAAGAACTGCCCGTACTCGGCGAGCTCCTCCCCGGTCTCGTTGGTGACGGTGATCGTGCAGTCGTAGCCGAGCCGCGGCGGCTCCTGCACGGTGGGGACGGCCCATTCGTGGCGAGTGCGCACGCCGTCGCAGCGGTACTCGCTCCACACCCGCGCCATGCCATCGACTTCGTCCCCTCCGCACGCCGCCGGGACCATGCGCGGCCGCATCTCCGTCGATCCGTCGTAGCCCGCCCACCACTGCCACTCGCGACAGTCCCAGGTCGGGGTGTCCGGCTCGACCGCATCGGTGCCGTCGGCCAGCACGAAGCGGTAGACGCCCAGATGGCGTTTGCCGGCGCCGTCGATGACCACCTCGGCGAGGTGCGTGCCGTCGCCGTCGCCCACGTCGATGTGGAAGCGCGGGATCATGGGCAGCCGCCCGCGAACGGGTCTCTCACCTCCACGCCGCTGTAGACTGACCGGAGTTGATAGGACTCAGCCATCGTAGAGGTCGCTGCTCGATGAGCTGGTCTTCCATGGCCAGAGTCACGTCACGCATCGCTCTTACCTTCAATGTGCCACAGGCTATGTCTGGGACAAGCGCGATCGCCAACCCGGGTTCCCGGTCTTGTCAACCGCGACCTGAGATTGACGTCGCTCGATCCTCGACGATCCGCATGGGGAGCGGTACTTTCCGTCCAAGATGAAAACCAGACTGCTCCGCCTTTGCCAGCGCCGCCGGTTGGTGGTCACCATCGCCGCGGTCGCGGCCCTGGCCATGCTGCTGCCGGCCGCGTGGGCGCAGGACCCGCAGGACGAGATCCCGTTCGACCCGGAGGTGCGCCGCGGCACGCTGGGCAACGGCCTGACCTACTACATCAAGGTCAACCCGGAGCCGCCCGAGCGCGTCCAGCTCCGGCTGGGGGTAAGGGCCGGCTCCGTGCTGGAGGAGGAGTCCGAGCGCGGCCTGGCCCACTACCTGGAGCACATGGCCTTCAACGGCACCGCCTCCTTCGCCGGCAACGAGATCATCGAGTACCTGGAGTCGATCGGCTCCGCCTTCGGACCCGACATCAACGGCTACACGAGCTTCGATGAGACCGTCTACATCCTGGAGCTCCCCACCGAGCCGGACGTGATCGCGCAGGGATTCGACATCCTGAGCGAATGGGCGTACGCCATCACCCTGGATCCGGAGGAAGTGGAAAAGGAGCGCGGCGTGGTGCTGGAGGAATGGCGGCTCGGCCGCGGCGCCGGCCAGCGCATCCGCGACCAGCAGTTCCCGGTGCTGTTCGGCGACTCCCAGTACTCGGTGCGATTGCCGATCGGCCTGCAGGACGTCATCGAGACCGCGACGGCCGACGACCTGCGCGGCTTCTACGAGCGCTGGTACCGGCCCGACCTGATGGCCTTCGTCGCGGTGGGAGACCTGGATCCGGACGAGATGGAAGCCCTGATCCGCGAGCACTTCGCGCCGCCGCCCGAGGGAGCGGCCGAGTTCCCGCGCGCCTACCGGACCGAAGCACCGACCGACCGGACGCTGTTTCCGGTTCCCCCGCACCCGGACCTGCGGGTGAACGTGGCGACCGATCCCGAGGAGAACCTCACGGCGCTGTGGATCTACCACAAGGTGCCCGCGCAGGTCGGCCACGACCGTGCCGCCTATCGGCGCCTGCTGGTCGACCGCCTGTTCGCCGGCATGATCAACGCCCGGCTGTACGAGCGCGGCCGGGAGGCCGATCCGCCGTTCCTGGCCGCCGGCAGCGGCAGGTCGCTTCTGGTCGGGGACGCGGCCACGCTGTACATGGCCGCGTACCTGGACAAGGACCGCATCCCGCGCGGGCTGGATACGCTGCTGGAGGAAATGCAGCGCGTCGTCCAGCACGGGTTCACACCCACCGAGCTGGAGCGCGAGAAGGCCAACATGCTGCGCGCCATGGAGAGCGCCTGGCACGAGAAGGACCAGCGGCCGTCGCAGCGGCTGGCGGAGGAGTACCTGCGCCACTTCCTGGACGGTGAGCCGGTGCCCGGCGTCGACGCCGAGTACGCCCTGCACCAGGAGATGCTGCCGGAGATCACCGTGGAGGACGTGAACCGGATCGCCGAGCCGTGGCGCGGGATCCACAACGCGGTGGTGCTGCTGTCCGGTCCGGACGGCATCCCGACGGGCCCCGATACCGAAGCGGAGTTGACCGCCAAGGTCACCGGCGCGCCTTCCATGGAGATCGCGGCGTACGACGACGAAGCCAGCGACAAGCCGCTGCTGGCCGAGATCCCGGAGCCGGGCGTCATCGTCGCCGAGGAGACCATCGACGCGGTCGACGCCGTGCGCTGGACCCTCTCCAACGGCGTCACCGTCATCGCCATGCAGACCGACTTCCGGGACGACGAGGTGCTGCTGTCGGCGACCAGCCCCGGCGGCACGTCGCTGGTGGAGGACGCCGACTACGTCGCCGCACTCACCGCCGATTCCCTGGTGAGCGGCTCCGGCGTCGGCGCGCATGACGTGGTCGCCCTGGAGAAGCTGCTGGCCGGCAACACGGCCTCGCTGTCGCCGTACATCGGCGGGCTGTTCGAGGGATTCACGGGCGACTCCTCGCCCGACGACCTGGAGACGCTGTTCCAGCTCGTCACCCTGTACGCGACCGCCCCCCGCCTGGACGCCGACTATTACGAGAGCTATTCGTCCAACCTGAGAAGCCAGGCCGAGAGCCGGCTGTTGCAACCGGACGCGGTATTTTCCGACACCTACCGCAGCGCGATCAGCCAGGACCACTTCCGCACCAGGCCGTTCACACTCGAGCTGCTGGAGGATCTCAGCCTGGAGCGCTCCACCGCCATCTATCACGACCGGTTCGGCGACCTCGGCGACTTCACCTTCATCATCGTCGGCGCCTTCGACTGGGACGCGCTGCGCTCGTTGACGGCCACCTACCTGGCGTCGCTGCCGACGGCCGGCCGGGTCGAGACCTGGCGCGACGTGGGCATCGACCCGCCGCCCGCGATCGAGGAACGCATCGTCCGGCAGGGAGTCGACGAGCGCTCGATCACCCGCGTCGCCTTCGCCGGCGACATGGAGTGGAGCCGGGAGGCGGCGCTGGAGCTGTCGGCCCTCGGCGAGATGCTGCAGATCCGCCTGCGCGAGCGGGTCCGGGAGGAATTGGGCGGCACCTACTCGATCGGGATCGGCGCTTCCGGCTCGGCCCTTCCCGACCCCGAGTACCAGATCACGGTCTGGTTCTCCAGCGATCCGGAACGCGCCGACGAGTTGTTCGAGGAGGTGCTGATCGGCGTGGACTGGGCGCGTGAGGGCGCCGAGCAGATGTACCTGAACACGGCGAAGGAGATCCTGCGCTCCAGCCGCGAGGAGCAGCTCCGGCGCAACGGCTTCTGGCTGGGTCAGATCCGTGGCGCCGTGCAGCGCGGCGAGCCGTTCGAGGCGATCGCCGGCTTCGACGAGCGCCTCGACGCGCTCACGCTGGAGCAGGTGACGGAGGCGGCCCGCCGCTACCTCAGCCGCGACCGCTACGTGCGGGTCGTGCTGCTGCCGGAAGAGTCGGAGAGCGGTTCGGAGTAGCCGCTCCCGGCTTCCGCGGCGCTCAGGTCCACCGCCGGCAGCCGTGCCTCGCACACGTCGCCGCCGGCGAGACCGAGCGCGTAGCCGCCCGCGGTGGACCGCGCCGTCACCACGCGGCGCAGCTCCGTGCCGGCGTAGTGGGCGGCCGCGTCGTTGTCCAGGGCGATGCCGGGGAGGATCTCTCCGGCGACCAGCATCGCGTGCAGGGTCGGCCGGCGCTCCGGCTCCGCATCGTAGTGCGGGCAGCAGCTTCCCGGCAGGAAGCCCAGGCAGTCGAGCGACCGCAGCCGGTCCGCCCAGGAGTCGGTGCTGCCCTGCTCGAACCAGCAGATCGCTCCGGCGCTGACCCCCGACAGCACGACCCCGGCCTGCCACGCCGCCCGCAGGACCTCGTGCAGCCCCCATTCGCGCCAGACGCCCAGCAGGCTCCGGGTGTTGCCCCCGCCCACGAAGATCACGTCCTGCGCAAAGGCCCACGCGCGCAGATCGGGCGTGCGCGTGAACAGCGACAGGTGTGACGGCCGGCATTCCAGGCGCCCGCAGGCGGAGTAGAAGCGGACCAGGTAGGAGTCGGCGTCGCCGGTGGCGGTGGGGATGAAGCCGACCGACGGCCGCTCGGGCGCCGCCTGGGCCAGGATGTAGCGCTCGATGAAGAGGTCGCCGTCGCCGAACCCGCCGCCGCCGAGCGCGATGATGTGGCGCTCGGTCTCAGTCGACGTGGAAGACCTCCTCGGCCGCGGCCCACCACTCGCCTTCGGCGCGGTCCGGCAGCGGCTCCTGGCAGGGGTCGGTGATCTTCCACCACTCCTGCGTCCTGGGGTCGGCCGCCATCGCCGCAATGTCGGCGGCGAAGTCGCTGCCAACGTACTCGAAATACGAGAACAGGTAGTGCTTGCCGTCCGGCAGCTTGCGCAGGAAGATCGAGTAGTTGCGGATGTTGGACCGGCGAATCCGGTCCAGCACGTCCGGCCACACGTCGGCGTGCAGCCGGTTGTACTCCTCGATCCTCTCTTCCCGCAGGCCGACGATCAGTCCGTAGCGCTTCATGTCTCTCCTCCTCTGCGCTGCCGCGCCAGTCGCGCCCCGGCGGTCAGCGCCTCCAGCTTGGCGCGGGCGATGTGCCGGGGGCAGTGGTTGAAGCCGCAGTCCGGCACCGCGACGATGCGGGCGGCATCCACGTGGCGCGCCGCCTGCTCCAGGGCGGCGGCCACCTGCTCGGCGTCCTCCACGAAGTAGGACTTCACGTCGACCACGCCGACGCCGACGTCGATCGGCTCCGGAACCCGGGCCAGCAGCTCGAGCTGCGCCTGCTCGCGGTTGGCGAACTCGAAGTTGAGCTGGTCGCAGCGCGCCCGGCCGAGCGCCGGAAACAGGTAGCGGTAGTCGCGCCGGTCGCGCGAGCGGCCCCGGTAGTTTCCGAAGCACAGGTGCACGCCGACGCGCGCCTCGACGCCGTCACGGGTGGCGTTGAGCACGTCGACCAGTTCCGATCCCGCGGCGTGGCTGGTGGCGTAGCGCGGCTCGTCGACCTGCAGGTACGCGGCGCCGGCCGCGACCAGCGCGCGCATCTCGGCGTTGACGATGTCGATCATGTCGGCCAGCACCGCGTCGCGGCTGATCCCCCCGTCGGGCAGCAGCAGCGGCAGGGACAGCGTCACCGGCCCCGGCACGCACACCTTGAACGGCCGCGCCGTGTGGCGGCTCAGGCAGGCGACCTCCTCGACGATGCCCAGGCCCCCCGCGGCGCGCACCGGCCCCTCGACCCGGTAGCGGGGGTTCTGGTCGTAGCCGGCGGCGCCGAGCCGGCGCGCCGGGCGCAACTGCATCAGGCCGGTCAGGCGGCTGTAGAATCCCTGGATGAAGTCCCGCCGCCGCATCTCGCCGTCGGTGACCACGTCCACCCCGGCACGCTCCTGATCGAGCAGGGCCACGTTGACCGCGTCGTCGAGCGCCTCGGCGATGTCCGCCTCTCCCAGGTCGCCGGCCGACGCCGCGCGTTCCTCCAGGGCGATCAGCCAGCCGGGCAGCGCGTAGCTGCCGATCAGCTCGGTCGGGTAGAGCTGGCGGTCCGACACCCGTCCTTCCCGTCAGCCCGCCGCTGCCCGAATGGCGTCGACGTTGCGGCGCGCGACCTGTCCCAGCATGCCGTTCAGCTCGCCGCAGATGATCAGCCTGGCGCCCATCTCGATCCAGCGCGCGGCGCTCTCGCCGTCGGGGACCACCGTCCCGCACGGCTTTCCGACCCGCGCGCAGCCCTCGATGGCGCGGCGGATCACCGCCTCGTGCGGCCCGCCGGGCCGGTAGAAGTCGGCCAGCGCGATGCCGTGCGACATGGCAAGGTCGTACGGCCCGACCAGGCAGGCGGTGACCCACGGCTGGTCGAACACCGACGGGTCGTCGACCGCGCGCGGCGTCTCGATCATGGGGATGAGGGCGAGCTGCTCCTCCAGCTCCGCCCAGGTCTCGCGGCGGACGTCGCTCACGTGGCGGTTGCCCGGGCCGCCCGGGCCGCGCTCCCCGACCGGCGGCAGGAAGGCGGCGCGGCGCAGCGTGTCGACCTGCTCGGGGGAGTCGACCATGGGGAGGATGGCGCCCAGCGAGCCGTAGTCGAGCGCCAGGCGCACGTGCTCGTACGTGCAGAACGTGCGCATGATCACCGCGAAGCCGGCCAGCCGGCCGACCCGGCAGATGGCGGCGAGGCGGTCCGGCGGATACTCGCCGTGCTCGGCGTCCAGCATCAGGAAGTCGTAGCCGGCGCTCTGCAGCACCTCGATGTGCGATTCGTGCGTATTGTCGGTGGCGAGCGCCCCGATCGGCACCTCGCCCGCCGCGAGCTTTCGTACCACGGCGTTCTGGGTCACTGGCATGGCCAGACCATACCCCACTTGGCCACCCCCCACTTGGCCACCCCGAACCTCGCCGACCCGAACCCGGGCGGCTACAGGATGCCGATGAGCTCCAGCAGCCCGGAGACGCGGACGGCCATCACGACCACGGCGACGACCAGGATCGCCCGGATCCAGCGCTCGCCGCCGGCCACCGAGAACCGGGCGCCGATCCAGGCGCCCGCGGCGTTGCCGGCCGCCAGCGTCAGGCCCGGTCCCCACTCGACCTTGCCGTTGAGCAGGAACACGGTCAGCGCCGACACCGTGAAGATCAGGATCACCGCCACCTTGACCGCGTTGATGCGCACCAGGTCGTAGCCGCTCAGGAAGATCAGGGAGCTCATGATCAGGAAGCCCACCCCCGCCTGGATGAAGCCCCCGTACACGCCGATGGCGAAGAAGATCGCCATCAGCAGGAGGCGGCGCGAGCCGGCCGGCGGCTCCACCGTGCCCTGTCCCTCGGCCGGCTTGGGCTTGAGGAAGATCGACACCAGCACCAGCACCATGACCCCGGCCAGCACCGCGTTGAACACGGCGTCCGGGACGTCCACGGCGATGCGCGAACCGACCACCGCGCCGGCCAGCGCCGGCAGGCCGAGCTGCAGCGCGAGCGCCGGCTCGAAGTGGCCCTTGCTGCGGAAGCCGGCGACGGCGGTGATGTTCTGCAGCATGATCGCCACCCGCACCGTGCCGTTGGCGACGCTGGAGGGCATGCCCAGGAAGATCAGCACCGGCATGGTGAGCGCGCTGCCGCCGCCGGCCACCGTATTCAGGAAGCCGCCGGCGACGCCGACCACCAGCACCAGCGCGAGCTCGGGTAGCTGCACGGGAGGTTACCGAAACGTGGTCCGGCCGCCCTAAGCCGGGTCGACCGGGACCACGCGGCCGGTGCGCAGGCTGCGGCTGACGGCGTCGGTGAACTCCATGTACTGCAGGCCGATCTTGAACGGCGTCAGGACGATCTCCTCCTCACCGCGGATGGCGCCGACGAACTCGTCCTCCACCCGCCAGGACTGCTCTTCCTCGGTTCGCACCTCCACCTCGGCCAGCGCGTCGTCGCCGTTGCGTCCGGCCCACACGGTATCGGTGTCGCTGTCGAAGCGGATCGTGCCGTCGGAGCCGCACAGGTGGACCTGCGAACCGCCGCTCAGCCCCATCACCGCCGACACCTGCAGATGGAGCTGCGCGCCGCAGTGCAGCTCCGCCGTGATGTCGATGTGCTCCGGCACCAGCGCGTCGCGCAGCACGCCCGATGCGTCCGGGCGGCGCGTCACGAAGGTCCTGCCCATCGCCGACAGGCGGCGGGCCGTGCCGACCCAGCGCATCATCGCCTCGTACCAGATGCCCATGCTCATGATGTTGCGGCCCGACAGGTCGGTGTCCTGCCGCCAGTGCAGCGGCGCGTCGCGGTCCAGGAAGCCGGTGGAGACGCGCGCGTCGACGACCAGCAGCTCGCCCAGCACGCCGCCGGCCATCAGCCGCTGGATGGTGCGGTCCACCCGCACGGTCATCGGCGACGGCACGATCTGCGCCACCAGGTCCGGATGCGCCCGCGACGCCGCGAGCATCCTGCGCGCCTCGGCCGCGTCGCGCGCCATGCGCGCCTCGCACAGCACGTGCTTGCCGGCGTTCAGCGCGGCGACGGTCACCTGCTCGTGCAGGTAGGGCCAGGTGCCGATCACCACCGCGTCGACGTCGGAGTCGATCACCTCCCGCCACGTCGTCAGCACCTGCGGGATGCCGAACTCCTCCGCCACCCGCGCGCCCGAAGCGTGCGACCGGTTGCAGACGCTCACCACCTCGACCCCGTCGATCGCCTGCAGGCGCGGGATGTGCAACTGGCGCGTGTTGGCTCCGGCGCCCACGACGCCGACCCTGATCCGATTATTCATGTGACCTCCAGCCTCCGCACGATTCTAACCCACGAGCAGTTGCCGGCTCAGGTCCCAGACAATGGTGGCGATGCCCAGGAGTAGGACGGCCGCGAACAGGCGGCGGATGCGCGGCCCCCTGAACCGCCTGGCCAGGCGCACGCCCAGCAGCACGCCGAGCACCGACCCCGCGGTGAGCAGCAGCACCAGGACAATCTCGACGTGGCCCTGGCCTCCGTGGCGGATCGCTCCGTAGCCGGAGGCCAGCACTACCTGGACGGCGCTGGTGCCGATCGCGAGGTGCGTGGGTACACCCAGGACGTAGATCAGGAGCGGAAAATTGATGAACCCGCCACCCACGCCCATCAGCCCGGTGAGGATGCCGACGCCGAAGCCCATGGTCAGCGGCACCCACACCGAGATGCCGGTCAGACCGGAGCGCGGCAGGGCCATGATCGGACGGAGCGGGATGCGGCGCAGCGCCCGCGCGACGCCGGTGTCCACGCCCTCGCCGCGCCTCACGCGGGTCTCGCGCCAGATCATCGCGGCGACCGATGCCAGCAGCACGACGAACAGGCCGCCGAGCACCAAGTCGAGCAGCGTGACGCCGGTGCCCGAGACGCTCACCTCGCCGATCGACTCCAGCCCGTTCTGAATGCGCAGGCCCACCTCCGCCCCCGCCATCGCGCCGGCGCCGAGCACCAGACCCAGGCGAATCTCCACGTTGCCGGCCAGCCGGTGCCGGTACGCGGAGACCGTACCGGCCAGAAAGATCTGCACCAGGTCGGTGCCCACCGCGACCGGGTACGGCACCCCGAACAGCGCCTTGAGCGCCGGCGTGAGCAAGAACCCTCCTCCGACGCCGAACAGCCCGGTGAGCACGCCTACCGAGAAGCCGAGCACCAGCACGCCCGGCAGCCAGACCTCCACCTCGGCCAAGGGCAGGAGCAGCGTCAGCACCTCGACTGCCCCCTACCTGGGAGGATGCCCAGCGCAAGCGGACTCCACCATGACTTCCTCTGACCGACAGCATTCTCAAACGGCCGTGAGATAACGGGGACCTCGCAGTACCCTCGGACGGGTTTCCGCTCACTCACAGAAGATCAAACGGAGTTACTATACCCAAGAGATCCTCACAGCCGTCTCCCTTTACCAGTATCGGCCACTGCCTATCTTCGGCACCCAGCACCAAGCTGACCGGGTCGTTCGGTGCCGCGTCAAAGCCCTTCTTACAAACCAGTTCCCCGTCGCCGTTGCATCTCCTGGCACACTCCAGCGTTCTGTTTAGCCTCTTCCTGATACAGTTTTGCTTGCGGTTACAGCTCTGCAGATAGGCGACAATATCCGCGTCAGAAACGACGTACCACGTGTCTCCACATCGGAACGGAAGATACGAGAACGATCTCTCAAGCATGATTTGTCGAATAAAGCCGATCGGCTGCCACAGATACGCGCACACCGGATTTCGTACCATGTAGTCCTTGATTCTCGTATCGTCGCACGATCCTGCCTTTCCCACCAAGGCGTCCTCCATCATGATACTTAGCTCGGTCGAATGAGAAGTGAGAATCCGGGCGGCCGATCCCTGATGCAATGCGTCGTTTCGCGCTTCCCTGACCAGCTTGTACAACGTCTCGAATCCGATAGAGTGATCTGCGGTTGGGCGACCAGCATCAGGATGATAGCACTTTACGAATAGATTCAAGGGACACTCGTACGCGCCGAGGCTGCCTTGTTTCCCGAGGAGATAAGAACCTATCCGTTCCACAACGAACAGGATCTTCTGGTATCCTTCCGCATCCGCCAATGCGCCATACCTAGCATCTCGGAGTTGGTCCCGGAAATTCAGCGCGCAGTCTCGGTCCATCGTTCTCGCCATGACAATCTACCCTTCGCACGATACCACGAAGAGCAGAGCGTTAGGCGCCTCTGCTTCACATTTCGCATCCTGGCGCTGAGTTGCCTGACTTAGTTGCATGATGGGTGCGCATCCTCCCAGATATTCGTCATCGACGGTCGCGCGCAGTAGAGCTCTCCAACCCAGGAGTGGCCGTAGATTACCGACGAGACGACCTCAATCATCGGGCGTACGGGGTGATCGGGTTCAAGATGGCGTCTGCGAAAGGATCTGCTGCTGCAGTCAAATTACACCCCGGCGAGCGCAACACCACCGCCAGCGGACGATTCCGCTCTACAGCCCGACCGGCGCCACCACCACCCAGTAGTAGACCAGGTAGGCGCCCGCTCCGAGCAGGAACAGCACGCCGACGTGGTTGGCGAACGGCATCACCGCCCGCAGCTTCTGCGCCAGCGTGGTGCGCAGCAGCGCGGCCGCGACCGTGACCACGGTGATCACCGCGCCCATGCCCAGCGCGTAGCTCACGAACTGGGCGAGGCTCGTCAGCCACCCGTCGGCGGTCAGCGCCGTCGACACCACCAGCAGGAAGATCGGCAGCGCGCAGCTCAGCGACGCGATGGAGTAGGTCATCCCGAACAGCAGGGCGTTCAGGGTGTTGCGCCGCGGCGTGACGTGCACGCGGCTGGCCGCGGCGATGCCGATCTTGCGGCCGGAGATCAGGAGCCACAGCGCCAGCGCCACCATGACGGCTCCCACCGCCGTGGCCGCGTACGGCAGGACCGGACCCAGCGCCTGCCCGGCCAAGCCGACCAGCGCGCCTACCGGCGCCACCACCGCCACGAATCCCGCGGTGGTGGCCGCGGCGATGCGGAGCGCCGCCAGCGTGCGGCGCAGCCATGACGCGGCGCCGTAGCCGCTCTCCTGCGTGCCGAGCTGCAGCGACAGGTAGGTGGGCAGCATGATGAAGCCGCACGGGTTGACGCAGGCGACGATGCCGGCCCCGAAGGCGGTGCCGAGCCTCACCGAGCGGGCCAGCTCGGTGGCCGCGTTCTCGGCGCCGGCCTGCACGCGCGTGAGCAGGTAGACCAGGGCGACCACCGCGGCGGCCGGCACCACGTAGTACCACAGGACGTGCCGCCACCCGCCCGTCGCGGGCGGGGACGGGTCCATGGTCCGCGCGGTCGCCACCGCGCTATGGAATCCTTGGTTGTCGCCGCGTCAGGGGCAACAACCAAGGATTCCATAGCGGAAGGTGGGGATGGGCCAATGCCGGAGCCAGAGGTGACGTCATTGGGGCGCTACCGCTCCGCTTCGATGAGGGCGCCGGCCAGCTCCTCCAGCTTTTCCTTGGTCAGGAAGCCGGTCCACGAATGGGCGATCTGCCCCGCGGAGTTGATGAAGTAGGTGGCGGGGAGGCCCAGCAGCTCGTACTCGCCCTGGACGTGCTCGTCCGCGGTGGTCACCGCCGGGTAGGTGATCTTCAGCGTATGCAGAAGCGACACCGCGTGCTCCGGCAGGCCGAGCCCGGCCAGCGCGCCGATGTCGACGCCGAGCATCAGCACCTGCTTGCGGTGCTTCTGGTAGTACTCCTCGAACTCGGGCATCTCGACCTGGCACGGCGGGCACTGGGCCGCCCAGAAGTTGAGGATGATGGGCTTGCCCAGGGCGACCACGTCGCTCAGGTGCAGCTCCCGGCCGCCGAGCTCCTTCTCACCCTGGTACGCCTCGAAATAGAAGTCGGGGGCCATCGGCAGGTCCCCCCGAGCCGGGCCGCCGCCCTCTCCGTCGCCGCCCCTGCCGCCGCAGCCGGCAAGCAGCAGGCTGGCCGCCGCGGCGGCCAGCAGGGCGCGCGCTCCTCGTCGTGACCGCTCCATCGCTTCCTCCTCAGTCGACGCCGGCAGCCGGCCGCCCCTTACCCGCGGAAGCGTCCGTCCACGGCGCCGGCAGGCCGAGGGACCTCAGCTTGGCCTCAGCCTCCGCCCGCTCGCGATTGCGGGCCAGGCGGCCGGGCTGTCCCTTGCGCCCGGCCAGCCAGCCGGCCTCGCGCGCGATCGCGGCGGCCTGCTCGCGGTCGCCGGCAGTCAGCGCCGCCACGAGCCCGGTCTCGATCCTGCTCAGGCTGGTCGTGTGCAGCCGGTAGTCGCAGAACGCCTCCCACGCCAGCGGGCACCAGCGCGCGACCACCTCCGCTCCGATCACCTGCGCGTAGTGGCGGATCTCGAGCTGGGCGTGGTCGTCCATGCGCAGCGACAGGAAGTGCAGCAGGTTGTGCAGGTCGATCTTCCAGTACGCCTCGGTGTAGGTGGACAGCGGCAGGTCCTTGCGCGCCTGCTCGCGCGCCACGCCGGCATCGAGGCGTTCCTGGTAGACGCTCCGCGCCCGCTGCTGGAGCTCCGCCTCCGCGGCGCTCAGCCGCTCGCCGGCCGCGCGGTCCAAGGGATCGCCCGATCCCTGCTTGTTTCCGGACGCCTGCGTCCGCCACTCCGCGGGCAAGGTGGCCTGCGCGGCGTCGATCGCGATCGAGTAGCGGGTCGAGACCTCGTTGACGGAGGCGGTGCGGTGGCGGATCCACTGCCGCCAGGCGTCCATCGGCACGCGCACGTGCAGCTTCAGCTCGCACATCTCGAACGGGGTGGTGTGGCGATGGCGCATCAGGTAGCGGATCAGCCCGCGGTCGTCGCTCACCCGCCGGGTGCCGGAGCCGTAGGAGACGCGCGCCGCCTGCACGATCGCGGCGTCGTTGCCCAGGTAGTCGACGACGCGCACGAACCCGTCATCCAGCACGTCCAGCCGGCGGCCCAGGATCTCGTCCAGCGCGGCGACGTGCGGCCGCGCCAGCATGTGCTCGTCGGGTTGCCGGTCGGCGCCTTCGGTCTCCAGGAAGCGCGCCGCGCGCTCGACCACCCGGCCCGCCTCCGGGAAGGTGAACAGCTCGCACACCGCCGGGAAGGGCAGCCAGCGGCAGTCGGCGATCTCCTCGGCCTGCAGCCGGATCCGGCCCGCACCCGCGTCGGCCAGGAAGTAGTACACGACCTTGTCGTCGCCGGACGGGAGGCGGTAGCGCACCTCTTCGCGGAACCCCGGCAGGAAGCTCACGTCACGGAGGCCCACCTCCTCGGCGATCTCGCGACGCGCAGCGTCGGCGATGCTCTCGCCGGCCTCGACGTGGCCCTTGACCAGCCCCCAGTAACCGCGCTCCGACCGTGACTCCACGGCCAGGAAGTGCAGCGCACCGTCGATCCTGCGGAAGAGCGCCGCGCCGCTCGAGGTTACGTGCGCCATCGCTCCTGAACCGCCAGGACGACCTTGCCGACGTTTCCGAAGCCCTCGACCAGCGCGTGCGCGTCGCCGGCCTGCCGGATCGGCAGCGTGCGGTCGATGATCGGCCGCAGCCTCCCTTCGTCGAAGAGCGGCAGGAACCGCCGCGCGAATCCCGCCGTGATCGCCGCCTTCTCCTCGTCCGAGCGGCCGCGAAGGACCGAGCCGATGATCCGGATCCTCCGCCGCATCAGCGCGGCCAGGTCGACCGTCGCCTGCGCGCCGCCCAGCGTCGCCAACAGGACCAGGCGCCCGCGGGTCGCGAGCACCCGCAGGTTGCGCTCCAGGTAGTCGGCGCCGACGATGTCCAGCACCACGTCCACGCCGCCCCACTCGCGCTCGATCTCGGCGGCGAAGTCCTCCCGGGTGTGGTCGATCGCGAGCTCGGCGCCCAGGCGCCGGCAGACCGAGAGCTTGCGCTCGTCGCGCGCGGTGACCGCCACCCGCGCGCCCGCGCAGGCGGCGAGCTGGATGGCCGCGGTGCCGACCCCGCTGGCGCCGCCGTGGATGAGCACCGATTCGCCCGCCCGCAACTCCGCTTCCCGGAACAGGTTCACGTACGCGGTAAGGAACGCCTCCGGCACCGCCGCCGCCTCCGCCAGGGACAGGCGCTCCGGCACGCGCATCAGGCTGCCGGCGGGAACCGGGCAGCGCTCGGCATAGGCGCCGCCGGCGACGATCGCACAGACGCGGTCGCCGGCCGACCAGTCGGTGACCCCCTGACCGAGCGCCGCGATCCGGCCTGCGACCTCCAGTCCCAGGATGTCCGAGGCCCCCGGGGGCGGCGGATAGCGGCCGGCGCGCTGCAGCAGGTCGGCGCGGTTGACCGCCGTGGCGGCCACCTCGACCAGGACGTGGCCGGCCGGCGGTGGCCCCGGGTTGGAGACCTCCTCCCAGCGCAGGGAGTGCTCGGGCGCGCGGCCGACGACGATCGCGTGCACGGTCAGCCCTGCAGGTTGGCGATGGCCGTGCGAGACCCGCCGGGACCGACGAAGCGGACGATCACGCTTACCAGCAGGGGGCCGGCCAGCGCCTCCCGGAAGCGCTCGCAGGCGGCCTCCGGGCCGGCATCGAAGCGCACGCTCAGGGGGTCGCCGGCGAACGACGCGGGGTCGCCTGCGCCGCCGGCGTAGGTCGTGACGCAGCGCCCGCTGCCCGGCGGCAGCCTGTCGTAGGAGAAGACGCTGCGCTCGGTGACCGCCTGGCCGTCGACGGTGCGCTCGCGGACCACGCCCAGCCGGCACGCGCCGGGAGCGCCGACGTTGGCCGTGCCGGTGATGCGCGGCGTGGCGAGCTCGTCCGGCTCCGCGGTCCATGCCTGGAGCGCACGTTCCAGCGTGTGGCCGGTGCTCAGGACGTCCAGGACCGGCTCGGTCTGCTCCCCGTTGCTCACGACGTGCGTCCCGCCACGGCTCATGAGCAGGGGATAGACCACCAGCGATGGGTCATCGCCTCGCCCGGCGTCGATGAACTCGGTACGCACGGTGCCGTCGGCGGACTCCACCAGCCGCCGGTTGCGGCTGCGCTCGCTGCGGCCGGTGATCCAGTAGACGATCGCCACGCTCCGACCGTCAGGAGCCGGTCCCAGCGCCAGTCCGCGGCCGCGATACGTGCCGTCGGCCAGCCGTCTCAGGCCGTCCATGGCCGGGCGCTACCCGGGCAGCGCGGCGCGGATGCGCGCCGCCTCGGCAGCCAGCGCCTCGTCGCCGGGGTTGGGACCGACGTTCGCGAAGTCCATGTCGTGCATGCCGTCGATCGGGCTGACGTGGACGTGCACGTGCGGGACCTCCAGCCCGGCGATCAGCAGCCCCACCCTGGTGGGCCGGTACGCCTCCTGCAGGGCGCGGGCGATGGTGCGCGCGACCCGCATCAGCGCGTTCAGGGTCTCGTCATCCAGGTCGATCCAGTGATCGACCTCGGCCCGCGGTACCACGAGCGTGTGACCGGGGCGCAGCGGGTTGATGGAAAGGAACGCCACGCACCGTTCGTCCTGCCAGACGAAGTGGGCGGGCAGCTCGCCGGCGACGATCCGCGTGAAGACGCTTGGCATGACGATGATCAGTGTAACCCGTACCACGGTCGGGCTATGCTCCCGCGCACGTGGACCACTCCCGCACGCTCAACGTCCTGCTGTTCATCATCGTCATCATCGCCGTCGGCGTGACGCTCAAGCTGATGCAGCCGGTGCTCACCCTGTTCCTGGTGGCGCTGATGCTGGCCTACCTGATCGATCCGGTGATGGTGGTGATGGACGAGCGCCTGAAGCTGCCGTTGTGGGCCGCGCTGCCACTGACCGCCATCCTGTCGCTGGCCGTGCTGTCGGGCATCGGCGTGATCATCATCCGCAGCCTGGTCGAGTTCACGCGGGACTTCGACGACTTCATGCCGGCCATCGACCGGACCCTGCAGAACGCGACGGATTTTATCGCGAGCAGATTCGGGGTGGAGCTCTCCTTCGATCCCCTGGAAGAGCTGCGCGGCCTGCTGTTGTCGTCCTTCAACCAAGTGGCCAACGCGGCGCAGTCGGTGGTGCGCGGCCTCTGGTCATTCCTGCTGGTGTTCTTCTTCGCGCTGCTGTTCCTGTCGGCCAAGCACCACATGACCAGGAGCTTCGCGGACGCGTTCTCGCATCCGCAGAGCTCGATGCCGGCCATCCTGGGACAGATCGACCGCTCGCTGCGCCGCTTCATCGGCGTCAAGACCCTGATCAGCCTGTCGGTCGGCACCGCCACGAGCCTGATCCTGCTGGCCTTCGGCGTCCGCTTCGCCGTGGTGTGGGGACTGCTGACCTTCCTGCTCAACTTCATCCCCAGCGTCGGATCGCTCTTGTCGATCGCCGCCGTGGCGCTGTTCTCCTTCGCGCAGTTCGGCGGCGGGCTGACGCCGATCGCCGTGATCGGGTGCGTGACCGCGGCGCAGGTCCTCACCGGCAGCATCCTGGAGCCCAAGCTGCTCGGCGATGCCTGAACCTGTCGCTGCTGGTGGTGTTCATCTTCCTGTTCTTCTGGGGGTGGCTCTGGGGTCCGATCGGCGCCCTGCTGGCGGTGCCGATGACCGCGGCGCTGCGCATCGTGCTGGCCAACATCCCGGCGACCGAGTCGTTCACGCGGCTCATGGAGGGCCGGCGCCGCGGCCCTCCTGAGGCGGCCGGCGTGGCTCCGGGCAGCCGGGTCGAGGCGTTGCGGGTCGATGCGTTGCGGGTCGACGACCTGTGGGTGCGCCGCGGCACCCGCGACGTGCTGCGGGGCGTCAGCCTGGAGGTCGGCGGAGGCGGCGCGCTCCTGATCACGGGCGCCAACGGCACCGGCAAGACCACGCTGCTGCGGGCGATCCTGGGATTCCTGGCGCCGCGGCGCGGCGCGGTCACCTTCGGTGGGCGCCCGATGCGGGCTCCGGCGGCCGGCTACGTGCCGCAGGAGTCGCCCGCCGGCGACCTGCCGATCACCGCCGCCGAGGTGGTGGAGATCGGCACCGTGGCGCGGCGCCTGGGCGCCGCCGAGCGCGGCCGGGTCGTGGCCGCAGCCATGGATGACACGGGGTGCGGACACCTGCGCCGGCGCCGCTACGGGGAGCTGTCAGGCGGCGAACGGCAGCGCGTGTCGGTGGCGCGCTGCCTGGCGCAGGACGCGCGGCTGTTGCTCCTGGACGAGCCCACCTCGGCCCTGGACGCCGCGGCGCGGGCCGGGCTGATCGAGTTGCTGGAGCGACTGCGCGAGCGGCTGGGGCTGGCGATCCTGATGGTCAGCCACGATCCTCTGATCGTCAGCCACGATCCCGAGGCTCGGGCGCGCGTCCCGTGGCCGGTGGGCGAGCTGCGCGACGGGCGTGTGCGGGCTTGAGCACCCTGCTCGAAGCGCTCGCCGTGGCGCCGATCGCGCGCGGGCTGGCCGCCGTGCTGATCGCCGGCGCCGCGCTGCCCCTGGCCGGGGTGCTGGTGCTGCGCCTGGAGCTCGTGACCCTGCGCTTCACGCTCATGCACGGGGCGCTGCTGGGAGCGGCGGTGGCGCTGGCGGCCGGGCTGGACCCGCTCCTGCCCGGCCTGGCCGTCGCCCTGCTGCTGGTGGTCACGCACGTGCCGCTGGCCAGGGCGGCGGGGCTGCGGCTGGGCTACGTGGCGGCCTTCCTGATGGTGATCACCATCGGCGCCGCGGCGGCGGTGATCTACCGCGCCGCGGTACCGGCGCCGGAGGTGTTCGCGGTGCTGTGGGGCGATCCGTTCGCGCTCAGTCGCAGCGACCTGATCGCCGTCGCGGCGTTCGGGGCGGCGCTGATCGCGTTCGTGGCGCTGGCCCACCGCCGCATCGCGGCGCTCCTGTTCGACCAGGAGGTGGCGGCCGCGAGCGGTGTGGCCGTGCGGCGGGTGCGGGCGGCGGTGCTGCTTGCGGTAGGCTGCGCCGTGGCCTTCGCGATGAAGCTGATCGGCGCGTTGCTGCTCGACGCCATCCTGCTGTTGCCGGCGATCCTGGCGCTGGCCGTGGCGCGCAGCGTGCGCGGCCTGTTCGTGCTGGCCGGGGCGGCCGGCCTGGCCGTGGCGGCGGCGGGGTTCGCCGTGGCGCTCCTGGTCGACCTGCCGGCGAGCGCCGGCGTGACGCTGGCGGCGGCCCTGCTGCTGCCGGTGGTGATCGTCGCCCGCCGGCGGAGGCACGCGTGAGACGGTACGCCGTGGCCGGGGGCCGGCGGCTCCCGCGGCTGCACTACCTGCTGCTGGCGGCATGGATCGGCTGCGCGGCCGCAGCCGGCGCTGACGGCGGCGCCGTGGTCGCGTCGACGGAGTGGACGGCCGCCTTCGCGCGCGCGGCCGGCATCCCGGAAGTGACGGTACTGGCGCCGGCCGCTGCGCGCCATCCGGCCGAGTACCAGTTGCGGCCGTCGGACCTGCTCGCCGTAGCCGCCGCGGACGCCGTGGTCCTGGCCGGTTACGAGGCGATGGCCGCCCGCCTGCCGGAGCTGGCCCGGCAGGCGGCGACCGTTCTGCGCATCGACACCGACTACTCGCTGGCCACGCTCCGCCGGTCGCTCGATGCGCTGCAGGCGGCCGGCGGCACGCCGGCGGCCTCGGCAGCAAGCCTGCGCGCGATCGCCGAGGAGTACGCCGCCTGGCGAGCCGAGCTGGCGGCGCGCGGCCTTGCCGGGGCGCCAGCGCTGGTGCACCGGTTCCAGGAGCCGCTGGCGCGCGAGCTGGGCTTCGACGTGGTCGCGACATTCGGCCCGTTGCCGCCGCAGGCAGCCGCGCTCGCCTCCCTGGCCGAGGCGGAGGTGGCGCTGATCATCGACAACCACCACAACACGGTGGCCGCGCCGCTCGCGGAGATCCACGCGCCGGCGCCGGTGGTGGCGTTCCTGAACTTCCCCGGCGCCGCCGCCACCGCGACCCTGCTGGACGTGGTCCGCCACAATCGCCGTCTGCTGGCCGCGGCGCTTGACGGATGACCGCCGGCGGCCGCCGACGTTACGCCGTGATCTGGAAGGCGTACAGGCTGGCCTCGCTCAGGTAGAACTTCAGGCGGATCGTCCGGCCGCGCAGCGCCGACAGGCCGCCGCCGTTCCAGCGGACCGAGTGAGCGAGCGCATCGCCCGAGAACGCCGCGCACTCGTCCCGGCCGAATCCCTCGACCACCTCGCCACGCTCCGTGAGCACCTCGACCTGGATCCGTCCGTTGGCGGCGCAGGCGTTGATCTGAAGGCCGTCCCCCTCGCATGCGAACGCCCGCGTCACCAGCGCCCCCTCGCTTTGCCGCACCGGCGTGCGCGCGACGAAGCGGTCGCGCTTGAGCGTCGCCAGCCCCACCGCGCTCTCCTGCGCGCCCGTGTCGTTGTGCAGGACGTTGTGGCCGGTGTAGTAGAACCACAGCTCGTCGCCGACGGTGACGGGCGGCAGCGGAAAGAGCATGCCGCAGTCGAACTCCCGCGCCTGGCCGTGCTCGATGCCGCGCTCGATGAAGGTCTGCCGCGTCGGCAGCCGGTCCCAGCGCTTCCCGTCGCGGCTGAAGGTGAGCTGTGAGTCGATGGTCATGGAGGTGTCCGAGTAGTACATCTGCAGCAACCCGAAGTAGAGGCCCTCGTACGGAAACACCGGCATGCCGTACACCTCGACCGGGTCCAGCTCGTCCGGCGTGACCACCGTCTGCGGAAAGCTCCAGCTCAGCAGGTCCGGGCTCTCCGCGCGCGCCACCCGGCGCTTCCAGCGCCCGGCGTACACCGGCGGCCGCATGTACAGGACGTAGCGGCCGAGCCGCTCGTCCCGAAACACGGTGTTCATGGTGTCGGACTCGCCGTCGATCACGGGGTTGTCCGCGTGCGGCGTCCAGTGGACGCCGTCCGGCGAGTAGGCGATGCAGACGCCCGCACGCAGCTCGCCCGCCCGGTGCTGCGCGACCAGCTTCTCCGGCGCCTCGACCCCGAAGATGTCCGTGTACAGCAGCTTGTAGCGTCGCGCCGGATCGGGCTCGTGGTCCTCCTTCAGCACCGTGCCGCAGGTGGCCCACCACTCGCCGGTCAGGACCACGTTGTTGGCCGTCGATCCCTCGTACTCGAACCTCCCCACGTTCGGCTTCTCCCAGACGATGCCGTCGCGCGATGTGGCGTAGCCGATCCAATAGGTGTAGGTGCAGTCCTCCGGGCTGTTCCAGTGGACGAAGTGCGAGGAGTTGTACCAGAGCTTGAACAGCCCCTCGTCGCGGTCGTACATCACGGAGTTGCCGTGCAGGCCCTTGTTGCCCTGTCCCGGCTGCCGGCTGTGCTCCCACGGCTGGTCGGCGACCAGCACCGGGTTGGCGTGGTGCTTGGCCGGCCGGGTGACCACCCGCTTCAGGTTCCACGTGTCCTCGACCACGAAATCGTCGACCAGGAGCTGCTTGCGCGTGCCGATATCCATGGTCGGGTACTGTAGTGCAGCCGCGTCACTCGTGGTCTTCCAGTGATCGAACGTCGTCTTCGGTGATCGGCCGCGCTGAGCGAATCAGCGGAGAACCGGTCAGTGGGTCACGCTCTTCCGCATGGCGTTCGGTTCCACGCGGCGCGACGCCTATGATCTCGATGCGGTTGCCGAACGGGTCGTCCGTGTAGAAGCGGCTGCGACCCGGCAGGGCGGAGTCCCAGCGCACCGCGAAGCCGGCTTCCTGCAGCCTGGCGGCGACAGACGCCGGATCGGCCGCGCGAAACGCGGGGTGCGCTTTCGTCGCGGGGGCGAAGTCCGCCGCGACGCCCAGATGGAGCTGCAGATCGCCGACCGCATACCAGACGCCTCCGCGCGCCGCCAGCGAGGCCGGTTTGGGAATCTCCCGCAGCCCCAGAGCCGCGCCGTAGAACGCTCGCGCGGCTTCCTCGCGGCCCGCGGGCATCGCAACCTGCACGTGGTCGAGCAACACGGCGATCCCTCAATCCCTCACCGCCGATTGACGGCAACGGGATACTGCCCGCTCACCTGGCACAGCGCAACGATCGACCGGTACTGCGCTTCGCAACAGCGCTGGAGGTTGCCGAACACCGAGCGCCGCAAAAAAAAGATCGAGGATTCTTTCCACGAAGTCTTGACGGGGTTGCGCGCCTGCGAGGTGGCACGCCACCGCACGCACGCGTCCCTTCCGGCCTCCCGGAAGCTCGGATGCCCGTTCGACTGCCCAGCACCCCCTTCAGCGCACGCTGCGCGCCGATCGACAGCCCGTCCCGGACCGGGCAAGAAGGTCTATCTGAAAATCATGAGGATATTTATCACATGAGGACCGCCACTCTTGCGACCGCTGCCCGCCCTGCGATCACCTCCACCATCGGCGTGCTCTCCGACCGCGAGCTGCTGCGTCAGACCAGCACTCTGGTCCGCCACGAACGCCACCTGCAGGGCGCCATCATCGACCACCTGGCCGAGATCGAGGCCCGCGGGCTCTTTCTGCGGCGCGGCTGCTCCAGCCTGTTCGACTACGCGGTGCGCGAGCTCGGCTACAGCGACGCTGCCGCCGGGCGGCGCATCGGCGCCGTGCGGCTGTGCGCCGACCAGCCCGGCGCGCGCGAGCGGCTGCGCGACGGATCGCTGACGCTGAGCGCCGCCGCCGAGCTGCAGTGGGCCTTCGACCGGCAGCGGCGGCGCGGGTCCATCTCCGGAGTCGCGTCGAGCGCGCCGGCGAGGGCTGTGGCGCCGGGGACAGCGCGGGCCGGGGCTGACCTGCCAGGCTCGGCGCCGACGGAGGCGCCGGCGCCGGGGGGCGGTGCGCTGGGGTCAGCGCCGTCAGCACCGGCCCAGGCTGCGCGGGCGGATGATCCGGTGGCGGATGCCGTGCCGGCCGCAACGCCGAGCCACTCCGAGCCCGCGCCGCCGCTGGTACTCGATGCGGCGGGAAGGCAGAAGCTGGTCGAGGAGGCGACCGGAAAGAGCGCGCGCCAGGTGCGCCGGATGCTGGCCGACCTGGACCCGGAGCTGGCGCCGCCGGCCGACCGCGTGCGCCCGCTCGGCGACGGGCGCTACGAGCTGAATGCGGTCATCGATGCCGACTGCCAGCAGGGACTGGAGCACCTGCGCGGGCTGCTCTCGCACGTGGACCCGCGCATGACCGTGGGGCAGCTCGTCGGCCGCATCGTGCAGGAGGCGCTCGACCGCCACGACCCGAGCCGCCCGCCGCGCCGGGCGCGGGCCGGCAGCCGGGCGGCACCGGGCGAATCCGAGGCCGCTCCGGCGGCGAAGAAGCAGCCTGCGCCGGAACCCGGTCACGCCGTGACCGCGCCGGACCCGGCGATCCTCGCCGGCACGACTTCGACGCCGGAGGGGACGCCCCGCCCCAGGCCGGCCTCCGCGCCGTCGCCGACCCGGAAGGAAGCGACGGACCGATCAGCCGCTGCCGGCACGAAGCCCGCTGGCGCAGCTACTCCGACGGCGAAGGCGTGCGCTTCGGGCCGCGCGATTCCGGCGGCGGTGCGACGGCAGGTCTGGCAGCGGGACGGTGGCCGCTGCAGCTACCTCGATCGGCGGACCGGACGCCGCTGCAACTCACGACATCTGATCGAGATAGACCACATCGTCCCCTACGCGCTTGGCGGTGGCGCCGACCCCCGGAATCTCCGCCTTCTCTGTCATGCCCACCACAGGCATCGGCACGCGCCGCACGGCTGAACGGTGCCTTCCGGAGGACAAGCCCCAAGGCCACCGCGGTCGCGCCTCCTTCGGTCTCGCCCATACGAATCCTGAGGACTCTCAAGACCGACCCACTACCGTGATCGTCCGCGACCGGTCGGCCGGAGAGCGGGCCATGGCGTCGGTGACCCGCGCACCTGCGGGGGCGTCCACGCTGCCGGCGAGCAACGGGTCGCCGGTGGCTTCCATCCAGCGGTCGAGCCGGCCGCGCAGGTCGTCCACGAGCCGTCGCACGTCGCTGCGCGCGACGATGTTGTGCTGCTCGGTGGGATCGAACGTCAGGTCGTAGAGCATTTCCCGTTCCCGAGGCAGCTCGGCCCATCCCTGCGAGAGCAGCTCCTCCTTGCTCGGGCCGTCGTCGGCGTTGCTCAGCACCACGCGGCCGTATTCGTCGTAGCGGCGGATGTACTTGTAACGCGCGGTGCGCACGCAGCGCGCCGGCTCGTACGCCGCGTGGTAGTTGATTTCGGCATGGATTTCCTCGTGCAGGGCGTCGACCTCGCCGCGCACGAGCGGCTGCAACGGTTTGCCCTGAACGAAGTCCGGAACGTCGATCCCCGCGGCTGCATAGGCCGTCGGCGCCAGGTCGATCAGGCTGACCAGGGCATCGATAACCCGTCCGCCGCGGAATCCGCCGGGGCCGCGCGCGACCAGGAAGACGCCGATGCCCTGGTCGGTGAGGCTGCACATGTTGCGCGGGAACTGCAGGCCGTGGTCGGTGAAGCAGAACACCAGCGTGTCGTCCGCCAGCCCGGCGTCATCCAGCGCGCGCAGCACGCGACCGAACGCGGCGTCCATCACGCGCGCGGCCGCCTTGAAGTCCGCGGTGTCGCGGCGCGTCGCGGGCGTGTCCGGCAGCGGCGCCGGCGGCCGGCAATAGCGCTCGTCCTCCGCCGGGTGATGCGCCGGATCCGCCGGCGGGAACGGACGATGCGTCTCGTTCAGGCCGACCGAGAGGAAGAACGGCTTGGGGTGCCGGCCGCGGATGAACGCCGCGGCCGCGTCGGCGGCGTCGGCCGGCTCGGTCTCCGGGTAGTTCGTGTCGTGGTTGCAGACCACCTCGTCGTAGCCCACCGCGGCGAGGTCCGGCGCGGTGTGCTCGACGCCCGACAGGACCGTGTGGTAGCCGGCCCGCTTCATCCCATGCACGAGGTGGCGCGAGTAGTCGGGCATCGAGAACCCGCGATGAGCCAGGCCGAGCTGGCCGCAGGAGTGGGGATACATGCCGGTGAGAAAGCTCGCCCGGCTCGGCGAGCAGGTGGGCGCGGCGGCGAACGCCTGCCGGAACAGCACCCCCTGCCCGGCCAGTCGCTGCAGGTGCGGCGTCGGCACCGCGTGCCCGTATGGCTGCACGAAGCGGCCGGTGTTGTGCGAGTGCATGAAGACGATGTTGGCCCGGCTCACGAACTTTCCCACTGTGGCACGTACATTGCCACGACAGGACGAGAGAGCTATGTTGGCCTCATGATCAAGGCCAGCGTTAGCCAGACCAAGAACGGGCTGAGCGGTCTCCTCGCCGAGGTGAGGCGCGGTGAGACCGTGCTGATCATGCACCGCGGCCAGCCGATAGCCAAAATCACGACCTACAACCCGGCGGAACTGACGGACGACCAGGCGATGGCGGAGCTGGTGCGTAGCGGTCTGGCCGATCCTCCGGAGGCACCGCTCGACGTCGACCGGTTTCTGGCGACGCCCCGGCCTCGTCTTGCAGGCGGTCTCAGCGTCAGCGAGCTTGTAGCGAAGGAACGAGAGGAAGGCCGCTGAGATACTGGGACTCCTCGGCCCTGGTAGCACTCTTGGTCGAAGAATCGACGAGCGAACATCGCCGCGCTCTGCTGGTGGAGGACGGTCGCATCGTCACCTGGTGGGGGAGTTGGGTCGAGTGTGCGTCTGCCCTGAACCGCCGCCACCGGGAAGGCGGCCTCGACGGCGGGGCGCTCCATGAGACGCTGCAGGAACTCACCCAGTTCGCCGCGCGCTGGCTGCACATCCGGTCCTCCCCACACGTGAGACAGCAAGCGCTCCGGCTGTTGCGGACGCACCCGCTGCGCGCCGCGGATGCCCTGCAACTTGCCGCCGCCCTGACGGCTGCAATGGGGGATCCCGCCACCCTGCACCTCGTCTGCAGCGACGCCCGCCTCTCGCAGGCCGCTCAGATCGAAGGCTTCCTGGTCCTGTAAGCCGCCGTCGAGGCGTGGCGACGTTCAGCATAATAAAACGGGCATGCGCGAATTCCGGCCGCCCTGCGTTTCCCTGGATCTGGAGGTCGGCAGGGACGACAGGATTCATGCCATCGGGGCAATACGGGCGGATACCGGCCGCAGTCTGACGCATTCGGGCGGCGGTCTGGCGGCCGCACTGGAGCGGCTGGACGATTTCGCCGACGGCGCGTCCTTCCTGCTGGGGCACAACCTGATCGCCTTCGACCTGCCCCACCTGGCGGCGGCGAAGCCGGCCCTCCGGCTTCTGAAGCTCCCGGCCGTCGACACGCTGCGCCTCAGCCCGCTCGCCTTCCCCCGCAACCCCTATCACAGTCTGGTCAAGCACTACCAGGACGGCGGTCTGAAGCGCGGCCGGGTGAACGATCCCGAGCTCGACTCCCGCGGCGCGCTGAAGCTCTATGGCGACGAGTGCGAGGCGCTGGCGAACGCCGCACCGGACCTGCTCGCCGCATGGCACTGGCTGTGCACCCCCGAGCCCGGGGGCGTGGACCACGCCCTGGACGGGCTCTTCTGCCACCTTCGAGGGCGGGACCGGCCATCGCGGACGGAGGCTGAAGCGGCGATCGAACGGCGGCTCCGGAACGCCGCCTGCGGCACCTGGGCACGAGATGTCGTTGCGGATGCGCACCGACTCGGCTGGCCGCTGGCCTATGCCCTGGCGTGGCTTTCCGTGGCCGGCGGCAACTCGGTGATGCCGCCCTGGGTCCGCCACCAGTTTCCGCAAGCGGGGCGACTGGTGCTCCGCCTCAGGGACACCGCGTGCACGGATCCGGCCTGCGGCTGGTGCCGGGAACGCCATGACGCGGGCAGGGAGCTGAAACGCTGGTTCGGCTACGACGGGTTTCGTCCCGAACCGGCGGATGACGACGGCAGGCCCATGCAGCAGGCCATCGTCGAGGAGGCGATGGCGGGAGGACATGCTCTGGGCATCTTGCCCACCGGGACGGGAAAGTCGCTCTGCTACCAGATCCCCGCGCTGTCGCGCTACGACAAGACCGGTGCGCTGACGGTCGTGATATCTCCCCTGGTCGCGCTGATGGCGGACCAGGTGACCGGCCTGGAGCAGCGCGGCATCGGCTGCTGCGTGACCGTCAACGGGCTGTTGTCGATGCCGGAGCGGAGCGACGCCCTGGACCGGATCCGGCTGGGAGACGCCGGCATCCTGCTGATCTCGCCGGAGCAGCTTCGCTCGCGCTCCCTGCGGCGGGTTCTGGACCAGCGCGAGATCGGCGCCTGGGTGCTGGACGAGGCGCACTGCCTGTCGCGGTGGGGCCACGACTTCCGGCCCGACTACCGCTACGTCGGACGTTTCATCCGCGAGAAGGCAGGTGACGGACCGATACCTCCGGTCCTGTGCCTGACCGCGACCGCCAAACCCGATGTCATCGGGGACATCGACCGCCATTTTCGGGACGAACTCGGTATCGATCTGGCCGTATTCGACGGCGGCGCCGAACGCGCCAATCTCACCTTCGAGGTGATCCCGACCACGGGAGGAGAGAAGTTCGCGGACATCCTGCAGGTCCTGACGTCCCATCTGCCGCCCGACACGCCGGGTGGCGCGATCGTCTACTGCGCGACGCGGCAACAGAGCGAGGACATCGCGGAGTACCTTCAGTTGAAGGAGATGGCGGCGGACCACTTCCATGCGGGCCTGCCTCCGGAGAGGAAGAAGGAGGTCCAGCGGCGCTTCATCGCCGGCGAGTTGCGCGCGATCGTGGCCACCAATGCCTTCGGGATGGGGATCGACAAGCCGGACGTGCGGCTGGTCGTCCACGCCGACATACCCGGCTCGCTGGAGAACTACCTGCAGGAAGCCGGCCGCGCCGGGCGCGACCGCGATCCGGCGCGCTGCGTTCTTCTCTATGCGGCGGACGACGTCGAGCGCCAGTTCGGCATGTCGGCGCGCTCGCGCCTTACCCGCGAGGAGATCCACGGGATCCTGAGAGCCCTGCGCAATCTCGACCGGAAGAAGCGCTTCGCCGGCAACGTGGTGGCGACCGCCGGCGAGATCCTCGGGGAGGACGAGGAAAAGGTGTTCGAACGCGACTCCGCGACCGACGACACCCGCGTGCGCACCGCCGTCGCCTGGCTGGAGGAGTCGCAACTCCTCACCCGCGAGGAGAATGTCGTGAAGGTGTTCCCGTCCTCGCTCCGGGTGGGCACGGTCGGCGAGGCCGGACGGCGGCTCGCCCAGGCGAAGATCGCGGATGCGTATCGCAGGCAGCTCCTGCTGATCGCGCAAGCCCTGATCGGCGCGGACGCCGACGAGGGGGTGAGCACGGACGAGCTGATGGAGCTCTCGGGCCTGAGTCCGGAGCGCGTGCGCGGCGCCCTGTACGACCTGGAGCGGTTCGGCATCGCCAGCAACGACACGACGCTGACCGCGTTCGTCCACACCGGCGTGGACCGCTCGTCGCCGAAGCGCCTCAAAGAGGCGGCCGCCCTGGAGACCGCGCTCGTCGAGCACATGCAGGAGGCCGCTCCCGACCTCGGAAAGGGAGACAGCTCGTCACTCCATCTGCGTATCGCCGCCCAGGTGCTGCGGGATCGGGGTCTGGCCGATCCGCTGCCGGAACGGCTGTTCCGGATCGTCCGGGGCATCGCCTTCGACGGGCGCGGCGAGGACGACGGCGCCGCGGGCAGCCTCACGGTCCGCAAGCGGGACGCGGAGACCGCACGGGTCACGCTGCATCGCGCATGGGGTGCGCTGGCAAAGATCGCCGGCATACGCCGCCAGGCGGCCGGCCGCCTGCTCGAACATCTGCTCGACTGCCTGCCGCCCGGCAGCCGCGGCACCGACCTCCTGGCAGAGACCACGCTCGGAAAGCTCCTGCAGGCGATCGAGTCCGACCTGGTGCTGAAGAGCATGGTGAGGAACCCGGCCAAGCTGCTGGACCGCGCCCTGCTCTGGCTCCACGAGCTGGAGGTCATCCGCCTCAACAAGGGGCTGGCGGTGTTCCGCCCGGCCATGACGATCCGGCTGGAGCGACGGGACCGGCGCGGCTTTGCCAAGGCGGACTTCGAGCCCCTTGCGCTTCACTACCGGGGACAGGTGCTGCAGATCCACGTCATGAAGGAGTTCGCCGAGCGCGGCCTCGCCGCCATGAGCGAGGCGCTGCGCCTGGCGATGGACTACTTCGCACTCACGGAGGAGGAGTTTCTGGCCCGCTGGCTGCCTGGCCGCGACCGGGAGATCGGCCGGCAGACGACGCCCGCGTCCTGGCGCGCCATCGTCGAGAGCCTGGGGAACACGCTTCAGCAGCACATCGTGGCCGACGAGCGGGAACAGACCAACGTGCTGGTCCTCGCAGGCCCCGGTTCGGGCAAGACCCGCGTGCTGGTGCACCGCATCGCCTGGCTGATCCGCGTCAGGCGGGAGAACGCCCGCGGCATCCTCGCGCTGGCCTACAACCGTCACGCGGCCGGCGACATCCGCCGCCGGCTGGCGGAGATGATCGGCGACGACGCGCGCGGCGTGACGGTGCTCACCTGCCACGCGCTTGCCATGCGCCTGGCGGGAGCGAGCTTCACCGGCCGGTCGGAGCGCCCGGACGACGCGATGTTCAGGGACGTGATGGGCCGTGCCGTCGCGCTGCTCCGCGGCCAGGAGCTGTCGCCGGAGGAGGCGGACGAGCGCCGCGTGCGCCTGCTCGCGGGCTTCCGGTGGATTCTCGTCGACGAGTACCAGGATGTCGGCCTGGAGCAGTACGAGCTGATCTCGGCGCTGGCCGGCCGGACGCTGGACGACGACGCGGGCAAGCTCACCCTGTTCGCCGTCGGCGACGACGACCAGAACATCTATGCCTTCAACGGAGCGTCGGTGGAGTTCATCCGGCGCTTCGAGGCCGACTACGGGCCGAGGCCCACCTACCTGACCGCCAACTACCGTTCGACGGCCCATATCGTGGCGGCGGCCAATGCGGTGATCGAGCCTGCGCGGAACCGCATGAAGGCCGGGCATCCCATCCGGGTCGACCGCGTGCGAGAGAGCGACCCGCCGGGCGGCGAGTGGACGGACCTGGACCCGGTTTCGCGCGGGCGGGTGCAGATTCTGCCGGCCGGAGGCGATCCGGTCGGTCAGGCGCGGGCCGTCATGGCGGAGCTGCTGCGCCTCTGTGGGCTGGCGCAGGAGTGGGACTGGTCGCGGTGCGCGGTCATCGCGCGCGAGTGGGAGTACCTGGTTCCGGTGCGGGCGTTCTGCGAGGCGCATGAGATCCCGGTACAGATGGCGAACGAGGAGATCCCGAATTTCTGGCGCCTGCGGGAAACCCGGGCGTTCGTCGAGTGGCTGCACGGACGTGAAACGCGGATCGTCGACGGCGCGTCCCTGCGCGGGTGGGCCGACGCGCAGCCCTCCGATCCCTGGCACGACCTGCTGCGGCAGGCGGTGGAGGAACATGCGCTGGAAACCGGCGACGGAGAGACACCGGTCGACCACATCATCGAGTGGCTGGCCGAGTGGGGCCGGGACATACGACGCCGCCAGCGGGGGCTGCTGCTGCTCACCGCCCATCGCGCCAAGGGGCTGGAGTTCGACCACGTGGCGGTCCTGGACGGCGGCTGGGACCGCGTGGGCCGCGACGAGGACCCCGACGCGCCGCGCCGGCTGTACTATGTGGCGATGACGCGGGCGCGGCAGACGCTGACGCTGGCCAGACTCGACGGATCCCGGAGCTTCCTTGCCGAACTGGCTGACCATCCCGCCACGATCCGTCGCGAGGCTGCCGAGCTTCCTCCGTGCCCGGAGGCGGTGGAGTATCGCCATGTCCGGCCCACCCTCCAGGAGGTCGATCTGGGGTTCGCCGGGCGGCGCCGTGCCGGCGATCCCGTACACGGCGCCATCACCGCGCTGTCGATCGGCGATCCCCTGGACGTGCGGGTCGGAATGGACGGGCGCTGGACGCTGCTGGACCGGACCGGCCGGACCGTGGGGCGCCTCGCCGGGGCGTTCCGGCCGCCGCACGGGTCACGGTGCCGGTCGGCGGCAATGTTCGCGGTCGTGGGCTGGAGCCGGGAGGCGTCGGACCCGAAGTACCACGACGCCCTGAGATGCGATGACTGGGACGTGGTCATGCCCGAACTGGTGTTCGAGCCGGACAGGTGAGCGACCTCGGTGATCGGCGTCACTCCGACGGCCGCGGCGCTCGATGTATAGTCGGAACATGGCCGGCGACGAGCGCGCGGAACTGATTGATCCGTTCACGCTGAGCGCCGCCGACGGCTACGCGTGGCTCAAGGGCAACCTGCACTCGCATACCACCTGCTCGGACGGTCTCCTGTCACCGCAGCAGCGCGCAGACGCCTACGCGGCCGCCGGCTACGACTTCCTGGCGATCACCGACCACTACCGCATCACCAGCCTCGCCGGCATCACCCCTGCCGACGGACTGGTCCTGATCCAGGGCGTGGAGCTGCATCCCGACAACCCGTTCGGGGGCCAGGTGCACCACTTCGTCGGCCTGCACGTCAGCGACGACATCGATGCCGCGAAGCTCGCGCCGCAACACGTGATCGACGCGGTCCGCGAGCAGGGCGGCTCGGTGTGGCTGGCCCACCCGTACTGGAGCTCCGTCTGCATTCCGCGCGACACGCTGCCGTTGCGCGGCCTGGCCGGAATCGAGGTCTTCAACGCGGCGTGCGGGCTGCAGGGCAAGGCGGAGTCGGCGGTGCATTGGGACGAGTGGATGGTGCACGCCGACCGGCTCATTCCGGCGCTGGCGAACGACGACTCCCACTTTCGAGACGAGGATCGCCGCGACACGTACGAAGCATGGACGATGGTGCGCGCCCGCCAGCGTTCAGCGCAGGCCATCGTCGATGCGCTGCTGAGCGGCGCCTCCTACGGGACCACCGGGCCGGTCATCCACGACATCCAGCTCCGAGGGGAGCGATCGGCGAGCGGGCGCCGAATCGCGGCTACCGTGGTGTGCTCGGAGGCAAAGCGGATCGATGCGATCAGCGATCTGGGCGGAGCATCCTATCGCGAGCCGGATGCGACCTTTGAGCAAGCTACGTTCCCGCTGAAGATCGACGCCCGCTGGGTGCGGTTCGAGGTGATCGCGCCCGACGGCAGCAAGGCCTGGTCCAATCCATTCGATCTGAGCGCTCGCTGAGGCATCCTCAAAATGGCAGTCAGAGAGACGCCGCGCCGATGGCCGTTCCTGGACTGGTCGCTGGTGCAACCCGGCTACCAGCACATGCCGCGCTCGCCGAAGTACGGCAACGTGCCGTACGGGATCGCGATCCGATCGCAGCCCGCGCGGCGGTCAGCCCCCTGGCTCCGCGCCGACAGGCCGTGGGAAGAGCAGGCGCTCGGCAAGTCGCAGTCGCTCATCTACGAGAACGGCACCTACCGGCTGTGGTATGAGGCGGCCGCCAGCGACTACAACTGGCGTTCCTCGGACCTGACCGATTACAGCCACCGGCTGTGCTACGCCGAGTCGAGCGACGGCGTGAGCTGGCACAAGCCGAACCTGGGCCTGGTGGAGTTTCGCGGCGACCGGAACACGAACATCGTGTTCGACAGGACGCTCAACCGCGGCCGCGCCTGTCTGGGCGGAACGGTGTTCGTCGACCCCGTCGCACCCGCCGCCGAGCGCTACAAGCACATCTTCCTGGGCGCCGAGCCGAGCACGTGGCAGATGCAGGGCGCGGTGTCGGCGGATGGGCTTGAGTGGACTCCGGTCGCCGAGCCGCTCATCGACGGATTCATGAGCGATACCCAGACCACCGCACACTACGACCCGGTGCGGCGCCGCTACGTCGGCTACTTCCGCACTTGGATGGAGAGCGACGTCCCCAGCTCATCGTTCCGCTCACGCCAGTCCCGAAGGTCGATCTCCCGCGCCGAAACCGCCGATTTTCGGACTTGGCCCCATCCCGAGACGACTGCCTGGTTGGGCGTGGCGCACCATCCGTCCCACGATCTGTACACCAACGCGCACGCCTTGTATCCGGGACGGGATGATCTGCACCTGTTCTTCCCCGCCCAGTTCAGCCGGGAAAAGGACACGCTGCAGGTCCACCTGGCCACGAGCCGGGACGGGGTGCGCCTGGAGTACTTCGGCGACCGGCCGGTGGTACCGATCGAAGCGGACGGCGCCGGAGACGAGAAGCGCGTCTATGCGGGGGTGGGCGTCGTGCCGCTCGGCACGGATGCCGTCGCCGTGCCGTGCAGCCGCTGGCGCCACACCCACAACGAGGACACGGCGGAGGGATTCCGGGCGGAGTACCAGGGCGGGTATTTCTGGGCGACCTGGAGCACCGACCGCTTCGCGGCGGTGGAGGCCGACGAACGCGGCTTCTTTGCGACACCGGTGTTCGACGACCCGCTGGCCGCGCTGTCGGTCAACGCCACGACCTATCCGTCGGGGGAGATACGGGTCCAGCTCACCGATGAGACGGGGGTGCCCGTCGAGGGGTATGCGTTTGCCCAGTGCGACCCGGTGCGGGGCGACCGGATCCGCCATCCGGTAACCTGGCGGGGCCGGCCCGAGATCGCGGTCCATCCCGAGAGGCCCCTGGTGATCCAGTTCCGGATGACGCGAGCGAAGCTCTACGCCTTGTACACCGCGTGACCTGTGTACGCCGGTTCGACCTGTACGGTTAGTGGTACAAGTTGCCGGTTCGCGGTAGACTTCCGGTGAGACCGACAATCTGGAGGGTGATGTGAGAACGGTTTCGTTCACGGAAGCCAGGAACGGCCTGAAGTCCATTCTCGACGGAGTCGCGGGCGATGCGGACGTCGCCATCATCACGCGCCGTGATGCCGAGGACGCGGTGGTCATGTCGCTCGACTACTACAACAGCCTGATGGAAACCGTGCACCTGCTGAGGTCGCCTGCGAACGCAGCTCACCTCGCCGAGTCCATCGAGCAGTACCGGGCCGGCAACGTGCTCGAACGAGAGACGATCGACCCGTAGTACCCCATCAAACTGATGTCGACGGGTGACACAGGTCGCTACACGGGCTTCAAGCGCACTGGAACAGCGCGCGCAAGGCCGAGTTCCCGTAGCACGCACCCCCAAACTACAGTTTGATGGGGTACTAGCGATGCAGCGCACGTTGGCATGGACCAACGCGGCATGGGCCGACTACCTGTGGTGGCAGGGTCAGGACAGGAAGACGCTGCGCCGGATCAACCGGCTGATCGCCGACACCATGCGCTCTCCGTTCGAGGGACTGGGCAAACCGGAGGCGCTGAAAGAGAACCTGACCGGGTTCTGGTCACGCCGCATCGACCAGGCACACCGCCTGGTCTACGCCGTCGAGGACACCCGCGTGACCATCATCTCCTGCCGCTACCACTACGAGCGGTGATGCGATGATCCTGGCCGTCCTGCGCCGGCTGCGGCTGATGGTGGTCACCCTGGCCGCCATCTCCGTCCTCTCGTTCCTGATCATCCAGGCGCCGCCGGGAAACTACCTGGACACCTACATCACGCAGTTGCGCATGCAGGGCGACGCCGTCGACGACGCCAGGATCGAAGCGCTGGAGGCCCGTTACGGCCTGGAGCGGCCGATGCACGTGCAGTACCTGAAGTGGATCTGGGGCGTGCTGCGCGGCGACCTGGGGCGCTCGATGGCGCACAACATGGAAGTCAACAAGCTGCTCGCGCAGCGGCTGCCGGCCAGCCTGGCGATCTCCACCCTGTCGCTGATCCTGGTCTACCTGCTCGGCCTGCCGATCGGGATCTACTCGGCCACCCGCCAGTACTCGCCCGGCGACTACGTGTTCACGTTCATCGGCTTCATGGGTCTGGCGATTCCCAACTTCCTGTTCGCGCTGATCCTGCTGTGGATCACCTTCGAGGCCACCGGCACTGCGGCCATCGGGCTGTTCTCCGCCGAGTACGCCAACGAGCCGTGGAGCGTCGCCAAGGTGATCGACCTGCTGAAGCACCTGTGGATGCCGGCCCTGATCGTCGGCACCGCAGGCACCGCCGGCCTGATCCGGGTGGTGCGCGCCAGCCTGCTCGACGAGCTGCGCAAGCTCTACGTCACGGTCGCCCGCGCCAAGGGCGTGGCCGAGCGGCCGCTGCTGTTCCGCTACCCGGTGCGCATCGCGCTCAACCCCGTGATCTCGACGATCGGCTGGACCCTGCCGGCGCTGGTGTCGGGCGAGCTGTTGGTGTCGCTGGTCATGGGCCTGCCCACGATCGCGCCGCTGTTCGTGCAGGCGCTGATCAACCAGGACATGTTCCTGGCCGGCAGCGTGGTGATGGTGCTGAGCAGCCTGACGGTGCTCGGCACCCTCATCTCCGACATCCTGCTGGTCGCGATCGATCCGCGCATCCGGGAGGCGGTCTGAGGTGGCCGGACCCGGCAGCGCCCGCGCACGGGCGCCCACACGGGCCCGGCACGACCCGGCCGAGCGCGAGCAGGTCTCCTCGCAGTGGCGGCTGATCCGCATCCGCTTCCTGCGCCACAAGGTGGCGGTGGCCGCGCTGGTGCTGCTCGGCATCTTCTACCTGGGCGTGCTGTTCGCGGAGTTCGTGGCGCCCTACGACCCCCGACAGCGCAGCCCGGAGCAGCAGTACTCGCCGCCGCAGCGGATCCGCCTGTTCCACGAGGGCCGCCTGACCGCCCCGTTCGTGTACGGGCTGTCGTCCGAGCTGGATCTGGAGACGTTCCGCTACGTGTACGAGGTGGACCGCGAAGCCCGGCAGCCGCTGGCGCTGTTCGTGCGCGGCGACCCGTACGAGCTGTGGGGCCTGTTTCCGTCCGACCTGCACCTGTTCGGGGTCGCCGACGGCGGCAGGGCGTACCTGTTCGGCACCGACAACCTGGGGCGCGACCTGCTGTCGCGGGTGATCCACGGCGGACGCATCTCCCTGTCGATCGGGCTGGTCGGCATCGCCATCAGCTTCCTGCTCGGCATCGTCCTGGGAGGGATCTCCGGCTACTTCGGGGGGACGGTGGACGTGGCCATCCAGCGGCTCGTGGAATTCCTGCGCTCCATCCCCGACCTGCCGCTGTGGATGGCGCTGAGCGTGGCGCTGCCGCGCTACTGGTCGACCGAGCGGGTCTACTTCGGCATCGTCATGATCCTGTCGCTGGTCGGCTGGACCTCCATCGCCCGCGTCGTGCGCGGCAAGTTCATGGCCGTGCGCGAGGAGGAGTTCGTCACCGCGGCCGTCGTCGCCGGCGCCGGCACGGGACGCATCCTGTTCCGCCACCTGCTGCCCTCCTTCGCCAGCTACATGATCGCCTCGCTGACCCTGTCGGTGCCGGGGATGATCCTGGGAGAGACCGCGCTGAGCTTCATCGGCCTGGGGCTGCAGACGCCGGCGATAAGCTGGGGCGTGCTGCTGCAGGAATCGCAACGCATCCACGTGCTGGCCGGATCGCCCTGGCTGCTGATCCCGGGCGGGTTCGTGATCGTCACGGTGCTGGCGTTCAACTTCCTGGGAGACGGGCTGCGCGACGCGGCCGATCCGTATACCTCTACTTAAGAGGAAAGGGAGGAGGGATCGTCCCTCCTCCCCGGTTCGCTACAGATCCGCGTGCTATGTGCTATTTGAAGTAGAACTGCGCGGGGACCTCGTGGATGTGCTCGGCGATGATCGGATCGGGGACGTTCCCCAGCTTGAGGCTGGCGATTCCGTAGTAGTCCTGCCTCGGGGGGCGCACCGCGCCGATCATGTACAGCCCTTCCTCCAGCAGCGAGAAGATCTCCATGGTGATGGCGATGCGTTCCTCATTATCCGAGATGGAGATCGCGCGCTCGCGCAGCGCCGCGATCTGCTTCAGCTCATCCGGGGGCTCCATGCCCTCCTCGCCGCCGGAGTTCAGCCACGCGGCCCACTCCCTGCCGGGCGTGAACCAGGTGCCGACCGGTACGACCTCGCCCCGGACCAGCGGGTTCATCGGCCGGCCGGCCAGCCCGAACGGGAACATGATCAGGTCGAAGTCGTTGGTGTTGTAGATGCCGCCGAACGCGTCCCAGCTTCCGGCGCGGGCGACGGTCTCGATACCGATATCACCCCAGTAGCCGGTGTACAGGTCCGCGATCTCGGCGGTAAGGCCGGACGGCATCGCGTAGATCTGCATGCGCAGGCGCTCGCCGTCGGAGCGCAGGCGGTAGCCGTCGCCGTCCCGCTCGTCCAGACCCAGCTCGTCCAGGATGGCGTTCGCCTTGTCCAGGTCGTGCTCCAGGTAGATCTTGAACAGGTTCTCGCCGTAGTACGGCGGGCCGGCCTCCACGGTCGGCTGCGACGCAACGCCCAGCCCCTTGTAGAAGGTCTGGTTGATCTCGTCGCGGTCGATGGCGTGTGACAGCGCGATGCGGAAGCGCTTGTCGCTCTGCAGGTCCCGGAGCACCTCGTCCTCGTGGGCGAAGTTGAAAATGATCAGGCCCTGCTCGCCCCCCGGCCACCAGTACTGGATGCGGCGATAGCCGGCGCTGTCGGCGTTCTCGTTGACCACCTGCAGGTTGGCGATGCCGCCCCACGGGCCGGGCGCCTGCAGGTCGGACTCGCCGGCCAGGATCTTCAGCAGCTCGGCCTCTCCGGGCGGAACGCCCTGCGAGTGGATGGCGTCGATGTAGGGAAGCTGGTTGCCGGCCGTGTCGATCTTCCAGTAGTAGGGGTTGCGGTTCATCACCAGCACCTGGTCGGTCTTCTCGTTCTCGAGCTTCCAGGGGCCGATCACCGGCGTCTTCGGGCTGTGCTGCGGGTTGTAGATCTCCTTGAAGTGGTCGGTCCAGGTCTCGAAGCCGTTCTCCTTCACCGCCGCCTCGACCTTGTCCATCGACGTGTGACCCGGGTGGAAAGCTTTGAGGAACTCCGAGTGCGCGTAGTTGGCGGGCCGCCAGCGCGCCATGAACTCCACGAACATGCCGGCCTGCACGTCCCAGGAGATCTGCACCGCGGTGTCGCTGACCTTGGTCATCGTCCCCGCGTTGCCGCCGAACCGCATCTGCGAAGGCGGCGTCGGGAAACAGCTCCTCGTTGAGGCCGATCTCGTTCCAGTAGAACAGGAAGTCGTCGGCGACGAACGGCTTGCCGTCGCTCCACTTCATCCCTTCACGCAGGTGCAGGGTGATGGTCATGCCGTCCGCACTCCACTCCCAGCCCGCCAGGGCGTTCGGGAAGATCGAGCTCATGTCCGGCGAGTACGCCGTGGCGTACTCCCACACCCAGTGGTCGCCGTTGATGATCGTGCCTTCCGGGCGCAGCTCGCGCAGCACGCCGCCGTACTGGCCGATCTCGTCCACCGGCTCGACCACCAGCGGGTTGCTCGGCAGCCGCTCTGCCAGCGGCGGCAGGTCGCCGGCCGCCACCATGCTGGCCAGCATGGGCGCCTCACTGAACGAGGTGATCGCCCCGTGCATGCCCTGCCACTCGTCGAGCTGGTGCACCTCGGAGTTGGTGTCCATCATCTGCGCCGTCGCCAGCGACGGCACGATCAGCAGCGCCACGGCCGCCGCGATCGGGGCGGCGCCGCGCGCCACGTTGATTCTCGTCCGCATATCGTTCCTCCTTGTCGGTTGAACCGATGTGAGCCGGTTTGGATCGAACGGCTCCGAGTCTACGCCCGCCGCGTCGGGGTGCCAAGGACGGACGCCCTCACGACCAGACGAACACCTCCGGATCGTCCGTCGAGTAGCCGATGAAGACCGCCAGCACGACCCGCGGCGAGGAGCCCTCCAGCGCCGGCACCTCGTGCACCAGGCGGGTGTTGAAGAAGTAGAGGTCGCCCGGCTGCAGGTCCACCTGGTAGTGCTCGACGGCGTTGGCCGCGGCGTAGTCGGCGAAGGCGTCGGCCTGCAGGCACGGCTCCAGCTCCGGCGTCCACAGGCAGCGGTGCAGGATCGACTGCGCGATCCGCCCTCCGGAGCGGCTGTTCTGCAGGCACAGCACGCCCGCGAACTGATGCGCGAAGCGGCTGACGGCGTAATCCAGCCGCCGCTCGTGCTTGCCGACGTGGTCGACGTGCGGCTGGTAGCGGTGCCCGGCGTAGTGGATGCGGAAGATCGCCGGCCCGTAGGCGCGCCCGCCGGGCTCGTACGCGGTCGTGACCCGCTTGCCCGGCGCCAGCTCCGCCAGCCGGCCGTAGACCAGCTTCACCGGGTCCGGATGCCCCGCGAACAGGGTGGCGAACAGCTCCCGGGTCTTCTCCGCGTGGGCCAGGAACCCCTCCCGGTCGGCGGCGCGGTTGCTCAGGCTGGTGCCGATGTCCACGCGGCGCGGCTGCACGCTGTCGGCGTCCAGCAGGTTCGAGTCCATCAGCCCGCGCGCCACGAACCGGTCGATCAGCGCGGCGCACTGCTCGGCCGGATACGCGCCGCGCAGGACGATCGCCGGGACCTCGGCCCGCGCCAGCGACGCCAGCGGATCGGCATGGGCCGCCAGCACGCTCCCCACGTCCGGTTCCGCCACCGTCCAGCCCATGCGGCATCGTACCGTTCCGGCCGTGCGACCGCACGCCCCGCGATGTATTGGTCGTTCTTTGAGAACGGCGTCGATCTGCTCAGGGGCTCGGCTTCACATCCCCCAGATGGTGACCGGTACGCCATCTCCCGCCGGAGCGCGCCGGAAGATCTTCTCCGACCAGGGCCGTTCCCGTGTGCGGTCGAACACGATCAGGTGGCCCGCTTCCGCCCCGCAGCGGTCCGCGTAGCCCCGGGTTTGCGCCAGGCCGTCGGCGACGGTCCGCTCCAAGCCCTGCCGCAGCACCTTGCACTCGACGACGAAACGGCGCTCCCGCCCACCCTGCGGCCAGACGATCAGCAGGTCCGTACGCCCGCGCCCCAACGCGTACTCGCGTTCGATCCGCCCGCCGCCATTGACGATCCGCTGCAGGTGCGCCTGCAGCAGCAACTGCGGCCCCGCCTCGTGGTACTGCTCGAAGCGCTGCACCCAGTGCTCGGAGTGTTCGCGGAAGAACGCCTGGAACGCCGCGATCAGCCCCGCCACGTCCAGCCCGCCGTCAGCGTCCACGTACCACGCCATCCGCTGCGGCAGCCCCGCCTGCACCGCGTAGTTCAGATGCCGCGGCACCACCTCGGCGTAGATCGGGTTGGCGATGTGCGGCGTGCCGTCCGGCTCCTGCGCCACCAGTCCCAGGTCGCAGACGTAGGCGACGTCCTCGGTCGACCACGCCTGCTCGTCAGCGCCGGTCAGGATCGGCTCCACCACGCGCCGCACGCGCTCCTCGCGCAGCTTGTTCGCCAGGTCGTCGATGTGCGTGTCGCGGCGCAGAATCAGCCGCTCCTGCGCCTCCAGGATCGCCTGCTCGGTGATCGGGCGGGAGCGGTCGCGGCCCGCCTTGTCGTCGAAGCACGCCTCCCGGCACAGCGCGTTCACCAGCCACGGCTGGCCGGCGGTACGCACCAGGATCAGCCGCAGCGCCTCCTCCGTGAACGCTTGCCCGGTCGCTGCCGTGTGCTGCGCCAGCAATTCCCGAACCTCCCGCTCGGAGAAGTCGCCCAGCCGCAGCGACTTCGCCTTGATGTTGAAGGCGCTGCCCCCGAGCACCAGGCGGTCCTCGGCGGACGAGTGGATGCGGTAGTCGCGCACGTCGCGCACCCCGCACAGGACGATGCTGTGCGGGAAGGCCGCAGGACGCTGATCGTAGCCGGTGCGAAGCTGGCGCAGCACCGACAGCAGCGTGTCGCCGACCAGCGCGTCGATCTCGTCGATCAGCAGCACCAGCGGGCGCGGGTCCGCCATGCTCCAGCGCGCCAGCGCCTGGTGCAGCGCCTGCCCCGGCCCGACGCGCTCCAGCAGGGCCGGCCAGAGGTTCTCCAGGGTTTCGTCGTGCAGCGTCACGATGGCCCGAAACGCCAACTGGGCGAGCACCGTGCGCAGTCCTTCCGCCACGTTCTCGCGCATCGCCTGACCAGCCTCGACGTTCGCGTACACGCAGCGGTAGTCCCCGGCGGCGCCGCCGTTCAGCAGGTCGCGCAGCGCCAGCAACGCCGAGGTCTTGCCGGTCTGGCGCGGCGCGTGCAGCACGAAGTACTTCTTGTCGCGGACCAAGCCGAGCACGGTATCGAGATCGATTCGTTCCAGTGGCGGGATGCAGTAGTGGTCCTCGGTCACCACCGGACCTTCCGTGTTGAACGTGCGCACCGTGGCTATCGTCTCAAAGTGTGGTATGGCTGTCGAACACGTTGTGTTTCGCCGCGAGCGGACCGTGGCGGTGCGACCGCACGCGCCCTGGTGGTAGATTGAGCGGCAGTCATGAACTCACTGCATCCGTACCATCCGCCCTCCGCCCGCTGCCGCGCCGGCGTCGCCCGCCGGGACGTGACACCGCCCGTCGGAATTCAGAGCCGCTCCTTCGGCGCCGCCCTGCACGAGACCGCCGAAGGCGTCCACCGGCCCTTCACCGCCACCGCCCTGGCCCTGGCCGAGCTGGAAGGCGACGGCGGCCCGATGCTCCTGCTTGCCGTCGACATCGGCTGGCTGGAGAAGGACGAGATGGCCGAGTTCCTGAACGGCGTGCGCGAGCCGCTCGGCCTCGACGAGGGCCGTCTGCTCATCGCCTTCTCCCACACCCACGCGGGCGCGAACCTGTCGAGCTCCATGCGCGACCACCCCGGCGGCGACAAGATCCGCCCCTACTTCAAGCGATTGATCGGCCGCTGCGCGGAGGCCGGCGCCGAGGCGATCGCCAACCTCGTACCCGCATGGCTCACCTTCGGCTCCGGCACCTGCGACCTCGCCCAGAACCGCGACGCGTGGGACGAAGACTCGGGGCAGTTCGTCACCGGCTTCAACCCCGACGGCGAACCAGACGACACGGTCCTGGTCGCCCGCGTCAGCGCCGACGACGGCAGCGTGCTGGCCACGCTGGTCAACTACGGCTGCCACCCCACCACCCTGGGGCCGACCAACCGCCTGCTCTCCCCCGACTACATCGGCGCGATGCGCGAAGTGATGGAGGACGCCTTCGGCGCCCCCTGCCTGTTCCTGCTCAGCCCCTGCGGCGACACCGGCCCCCGCGAGGGATTCGTGGGCGACACGGCCATCGCCGACTCCAACGGCCGCCGCTTGGGCTTCGCCGCCGCCGCCGCCGTCGAGTCGCTGCTCCCCGCGGGGACGCAGCTCGAATACGACGGCCCCATCATCTCCGGCGCCACGCTCGGCGCCTGGAAGCGCACCGAGCTCGATCCGCCCGTCGGCGACCGGTCATTCGCGCTGCGCAGCCGCACTCTGCGCATCGACCTGCCGATCAAGCCTCACGAATCACCGGGCGCCCTCAAGGCCGCCCACGACCAGGCCACCCGCGACCTCGAAGCTGCGCAAGCCTCCGGCGACCCCATCGCCATCCGCAACGCCACCGCCCTCCGCGAGCGCGCCCGCCGCCGCCTCCTCCGCGGACCGACCCTCCCCGACGGCGGCACCATCCCCTTCGACCTCCACCTCTGGCAGATCGGCGACGCCTTCCTGCTCACCGTTCCTGCGGAGCCTTACTCCCTGCTCCAACGACAGTTGCGTGCCCGCTTTGCCGACCGCCCCATCCTGATTTCGGTGGTCACGAACGGCACGCTCGCCTACCTCCTACCTCGCGACCGCTACGGCAAAGACCTCTACCAGGACTGGGTATCTTTCCCAGGCCCCGGCGGCCTAGAACTCCTCATCGGAGCCGCGGTGACCAACATCGTCTAAGTTCATTCAGTGGCGGAAGGCGACCCATCGTCCAGTTCGGACGGCAAGGATCGTAGTGTACTACGAAGTGTATACGGAGAAGCCGCGCGGGCTTGCAGGTCCTCAAGTATCTCCTTGATCATGGCTGGTGTCGTTTGTAAATCTGGTATGATATACGGAATTCGCTCAGCAACAGCGTCTTCAATCAGTGGCGGCAAACTCTCCTCGACGACGGTTTGAACGTCCCGGACGCACTCTTCCGTGGTTCTCTCGGCCGGCTCACCGCTTTCGACAACCACAAAGCCGGTCAACAGTACAAAGGGTGGCGCGCCGTTGGTCAGCACCTCTTTTGCAATTGAAATCAGTGCAGCAAACACGTTACGGGATCCGTCTTCCTTCTTTCGCAAAGGTTGGATGTTGCGCGTGGCGCTTGCTATCACAACTACGAGAACGATTACGCCGAGCACGAACAAGGCCCAATGCGCGTTTCCATTCATATCGACGTCCCTCCTCTATCGAGACTAGTGCATGCCCATGCTTCATGCGGAACCTCGGCTGATTGAGACATAAGGCGCGACGGCAGCGTCGTTCGAAACTGCCCTTCAAGGCGTGAATGTGAATACGGCAAGACTCTCATCGCTGTCGCACATAGACCTGTGTGAATGTTACTTTGCCCAAAGCACGTAGCGCGATGGTATTGCCTTGACTGATATCTGATCCTACGTTCACAGTCAACTGTTCCTCTTGATTCACGAATAGCGTGATGAACCCAGACTCTTTTTGATACAACGCTTCGACATTGTTGATCGGTCCGGTAAGCACTTCCGGGATCATCTTACTGGCAGTCCACTCTAGCTCGCCGTCGTTGAAGGACTTGTATAACTGCAGATACATCTCGTTAGCACCTATCTCCGGAACCTTGGTGACCCATACGAGGTAGGAGACGCCATAGTCCCAGTCTGTTGCCATCATCGGGCACTTGAGAGGCGAGGAAGTGAAGCCCGAATCCCACTTCGGCCGCGGTGCTCGTCGCGGACACTCCGAATAGCATCTGCGACGCAGATTGCGCTGCCGGGATGGCGTACTTCCCGTGGGTCGCGTCTGCAGCATCTTGAATCACCGAGTCCTCACCTCTGATCCACGTGCTCTTGTCGTCTATTAGCGCCTCCCCGTCAGAGAAGCCGTCAATAACTCGGACGCCGGATCTAAACAGGGAATCCCGAAGCGATTTGGCCGCGCTGATGTCAACGTTGTCATTGTGAGAAACATGGGCGGCTAACGCGTTTTGGAGACCCGAGAGCTGGTTGAGGAACACATCGACTTTCGCGACTATGGCGTCGTGTTCGACTATCACGTCCTCCAGCCGTTGTGCGACTTCCTCTAACGCCCGATCGAGGGCCGATTCCGCCCCACGGAGAGCCTCCGAAGCCTCAAGCGCAGCTGCCTCGGCTTTGGCCGTGTGGACACTTGCTTGGTCGGCTTCTGTGCGGGCGGCCGCGGCGTCTATATGCGCTTGTTTGGCGTGGGCAGTAGCATCCTTCACAGCCGCGTCTGTTGATGCCTTTGCCTGGAGGAAGGCCTCGGACGCCGCATCGGCAGCTGCATCGGCTCGCGCCGCATCGGTACGGGCTTGGTCGATATGGTCCGAGATGGCCGTCACCGCCGCTTCTACGGTTGTGGCCGCCTGATCGAAGGTCACGGCAGCTGCGTCGGCAGCAACCCCTGCGCTGGTCGCGTCGGCCCGAGCCTGGAAGGCATGTGCGTTGGCCGCCGCGGCGTGCCTATGAGCTTGATCGACAAGTGCCGTGGCGTCCTTCACGACCGCGTCTGCCAGGTTCTGGGCCGCGGAGGCCGCTCCGGCGGCCCTAACCGCGTCGTCATGAGCTTGATCGGCATGCGCCGTCGTAGCCTTTGTCGCCGCGTCTATGGTTGCTTGCGCCCGATAGAGGGTCGAGGAAGCCGCATCCGAGGCTGTTTTGGCCTTGACTGCATCCAGGCGCGCTTGGTCGGCGTAGGCCATGGCAGCATCCAACGCCGGATGCAAATGCTCTTCGACATTGCCGAGTGTGGCGGCAGTTTCGGCTGCTGCCGCCTCGGCCTCCGCCGCGTCGGCTCGCGCCTGCTCCGCCTCCATCCGCGCAATCTCAGCGGCCTCGCCAGCGCGCTCCGCCTCGGCCACCGCAGCCCTCACGGCCTCCGCTGCCAGCGTCTCCCCGCGAACGAGCGTCGCCGCAGCTTCAGCTGCTGCCGCCTCGGCCTCCGCCGCGTCGGCTCGCGCCTGCTCCGCCTCCATCCGCGCAATCTCGGCGGCCTCGCCAGCGCGCTCCGCCTCGGCCACCGCAGCCCTCACGGCCTCCGCTGCCAGCGTCTCCCCGCGAACGAGCGTCGCCGCAGCTTCAGCTGCTGCCGCCTCGGCCTCCGCCGCGTCGGCTCGCGCCTGCTCCGCCTCCATCCGCGCAATCTCGGCGGCCTCGCCAGCGCGCTCCGCCTCGGCCACCGCAGCCCTCACGGCCTCCGCTGCCAGCGTCTCCCCGCGAACGAGCGTCGCCGCAGCTTCAGCTGCTGCCGCCTCGGCCTCCGCCGCGTCGGCTCGCGCCTGCTCCGCCTCCATCCGCGCAATCTCAGCGGCCTCGCCAGCGCGCTCCGCCTCGGCCACCGCAGCCCTCACGGCCTCCGCTGCCAGCGTCTCCCCGCGAACGAGCGTCGCCGCAGCTTCAGCTGCTGCCGCCTCGGCCTCCGCCGCGTCGGCTCGCGCCTGCTCCGCCTCCATCCGCGCAATCTCAGCGGCCTCGCCAGCGCGCTCCGCCTCGGCCACCGCAGCCCTCACGGCCTCCGCTGCCAGCGTCTCCCCGCGAACGAGCGTCGCCGCAGCTTCAGCTGCTGCCGCCTCGGCCTCCGCCGCGTCGGCTCGCGCCTGCTCCGCCTCCATCCGCGCAATCTCAGCGGCCTCGCCAGCGCGCTCCGCCTCGGCCACCGCAGCCCTCACGGCCTCCGCTGCCAGCGTCTCCCCGCGAACGAGCGTCGCCGCAGCTTCAGCTGCTGCCGCCTCGGCCTCCGCCGCGTCGGCTCGCGCCTGCTCCGCCTCCATCCGCGCAATCTCGGTGGCCTCGCCGGCGCGCTCCGCCTCGGCCACCGCAGCCCTCACGGCCTCCGCTGCCAGCGTCTCCCCGCGAACGAGCGTCGCCGCAGCTTCAGCTGCTGCCGCCTCGGCCTCCGCCGCGTCGGCTCGCGCCTGCTCCGCCTCCATCCGCGCAATCTCGGCGGCCTCGCCAGCGCGCTCCGCCTCGGCCACCGCAGCCCTCACGGCCTCCGCTGCCAGCGTCTCCCCGCGAACGAGCGTCGCCGCAGCTTCAGCTGCTGCCGCCTCGGCCTCCGCCGCGTCGGCTCGCGCCTGCTCCGCCTCCATCCGCGCAATCTCGGTGGCCTCGCCGGCGCGCTCCGCCTCGGCCACCGCAGCCCTCACGGCCTCCGCTGCCAGCGTCTCCCCGCGAACGAGCGTCGCCGCAGCTTCAGCTGCTGCCGCCTCGGCCTCCGCCGCGTCGGCTCGCGCCTGCTCCGCCTCCATCCGCGCAATCTCAGCGGCCTCGCCAGCGCGCTCCGCCTCGGCCACCGCAGCCCTCACGGCCTCCGCTGCCAGCGTCTCCCCGCGAACGAGCGTCGCCGCAGCTTCAGCCTGCTGCCGCCTCGGCCTCCGCCGCGTCGGCTCGCGCCTGCTCCGCCTCCATCCGCGCAATCTCGGTGGCCTCGCCGGCGCGCTCCGCCTCGGCCACCGCAGCCCTCACGGCCTCCGCTGCCAGCGTCTCCCCGCGAACGAGCGTCGCCGCAGCTTCAGCTGCTGCCGCCTCGGCCTCCGCCGCGTCGGCTCGCGCCTGCTCCGCCTCCATCCGCGCAATCTCAGCGGCCTCGCCAGCGCGCTCCGCCTCGGCACGGGCCTGGCCAGCGTCGGCGATCGCGGCCTCCAATGCCCGCCCAAAATGCCTTAACGAGGCAGCGTTGACGTCGGCGTCCGCTTGTGCTTGATCAACGCCCGACCGCGTTGCAGCTGCATAGGCGCGTAACTCGCTTACCTCACCTCTCGTAGCGCACGCCGTGGCGACTATGGCACATGCGGAAACAACCAGCAGGTGCAGCTTTCGAAGCCACAACCGATGACAGCGGGAGCGGCTCGGCCGGAGATGCTCAACGTTGACATCGTGAGCATGATTGATCGTCCAAGCTCGTAAGCCCTGCACGAGGGCCGATGCCACGAACCGGCGGTCCGCTTTTGCCCGGCTGGACGTCCGGAAATGGGAATGCGATGTTCGGTCTGTCGCCATGGTTCAGCTCCTTGTGGAGGCCGTGGAGCGGCACTGTTCGTGCAACGGTCGCTCTTTCTTTGTGCCATTGGCCCGACGGAGGGGCGATTGCCAGCCTCGGCCGTTGGCGATTCGGCCGGTGCAGCGCCCAAGGAGCACGCGGTTCAACCAGCGACGACAGCGCTTCATCTTGGCGGATGGTCATCCGGTTGCACCTGGGGTTCAATCGCGGCTCATGAAATCGCACGTCGTTGACGGGCTCCCCGGGTTCCTTTGCGCATCGTGAGCGGCGCTCGGGTTTGGGTTGGGGGATTGGGTGCGCGCTCTTGGGCCGACGTTGGCTCGTGAGTCGATGTGGCTGTCGACGCACGTGACAGAACCCGTTGTGATTACCGTCGCTTGGAGTCTGGTTTCGGACCCGCTCTCTCGGAGGAAGCCGGGCACCGCCTTCCAGGCATCATGGACGGCGGTTCGCGCGAAGTAATCCGGCGTTTGGGAAAGGGACCGTGGTTCGCGCGGGGTCTGCTGTCAACGCTGGAGGCAACGGATCGGAATAACTAGAATAACGGATGATCGCACTCGGTGAAACAAACAGAGGAGGCGCTATGAACCAGCGCGGGTTTTGTACGGGCCTCGATAGGCCCGCGAGATCACTGCGGAGATGAGTGCTGCGCAAGCCACCGGTACTGGGGACGCACATCGACTCCGAAGGTACGACGTGCTGAGGTTTCGATGGTCGGTTATTGTCGCCATGGCCATCCTCTTTCCCGGATGCAGCCACTTCGTGAATCGTACCCCGAGCCACGAGGACTTCGTTGCGGCGCTGCAAGACCCGACAGCCGAGCCGGGATGCAGCACGTCCACGGCTACACCGATCGTCGATTCGGTGGGTGCTGCCGCCATGCTGGCATCCGGAATCGCGATCCTTGTGTCGCCCGACGTGAGCGAGGAATTGGGACGCTACGGCTTTCCCAAAGGGGTTACGTCGGCTGCGGCGTTCGGCTCGTCGGTCAGTCTAGCCGTATCTGCGTACACCGGATTCCGCAATGCCGATGCATGCGCGCGACTGGCCGAGACGATAGCGGCCGACATTCCACAGCATGTTCTGGAGGCATTCAGGGAGAAGCAACTTGACGTGGCTGATGATCTATCGGGAGGTGAATAAATGAACAGAAAGACGGAAGCCGAGCTTCGTCGGATGGCAGGAGAAATAGTTGCAGCCGTCGAGCAGTTGAAGACAACGCTGCCGAATACAGTCGGCAGGAAAAACGCGATGCCACTCGCGCTTGCGTGTCTCAACGTAGCGGTCGAGGCCACGGAGTTCGTCATCGCATATGACGAGTCCATGAAAGAGAAATGATCGTGGTGGCTCCCAACCAGGACTGACAGACGCCACGGAGCGGTGCGACGGCGGTGCAACGGGACCGGCTACACCTCGACCAAGCTTGTGGTGGTCTCAGGCTCCGGAATCGGGTCACCGCTTTCGCGGAGTATCTCCAAGTGGTACACGATCGCCTCCCGAATGAGCTCCTCGGTCTCCTCACGTGTATCGCCCGCAGCCACACACCCCGGCAGGTCAGGCACATAGGCCGAATAGCCGTTGCCGGTCTTCTCGATGACGACAGTGTACTTCATGGCTCTCCCCGCTCGATTCCGGCCTGTTTCAGGATGCTGTTCCACGTCGCAGGGCTCAGATCCTTGCTTTCCCGACCCGCTATGGTAACAGTTCCGAGCTTCTCGGGATGATGATACTGGCGGTGGCTTCCACGGGTTCGCACGAGCCTCCAGCCGTCCCGTTCTATGAGTCGCATGGCGTCTCTGACTGTCGGCACATCAGGTGCGGAACTCCTCCGCGACAGAACTGTTGGTTCGCAGGTCGTTCCCATAGATGTCGATGAACTGCTGGAAGAACGCGCGCGTCGCGGCGGGGAGCTTGGCCATCAGCGGAGATGACAGGATCCAGGGCTGGTCGGAGAAGTAGTCGAACCGGTGCTCGCGGTCGGACGTGTAGGTCAGCATGAAGGTGCGGCGGCGCTTGTCGGTGTGGTAGCGGCCGCGGTGCAGGCCCAGGGCCTCGAAGGCGACGGCGTCGCCGGGGCGCTGGTGGATGCGCACGGCGCCGGGCATGTCGTTGGAGCGGCTGTTGGCCTGGCCGTCGGCCAGGCGGATGCGGTACTCCTCGTCGGTGTCCCAGCGGAGGTGTGAGCCGGGGACGTACTCGACGTCGGAGGTCTCCACCAGGGCGATCTGGAGCTGGATGCCGTCGGGCTTCGTCCGGGTCGCGACGGTCCTGCGCTGTTCCCCCTCGTCGGGCTTCAGGAACTGGACGTCGCGGTGCCACGAGCCGTCCTCGTGCGCGGCCGTGGGCTCGAACCACAGGGTGGTGGCGCGGAACACCGGCTCGCCGTCGAGCAGCTCGCGGGCGAAGGCCAGGATGCGCTCGTCGGCGATCAGGTTCATGAGCGTGACGAACTCGCCGGGGTGGTCGCGGAAGTACCCGGGATGGTTCAGGTGGCGCATGTTGTGGCGGTCGGGGTCGCCGGGCTTGCCGTCCTCGGCGCTCGCGACCAGCCACTGCCGGCGCACGCGCTCGGTGATCCGCAGCAACTCGTCGACCTCGTCGGCGGACAGCAGCGAGCGGTACAGGCAGTAGCCTTCGTCCGTCCACTGGTCGCGCAGGGACCGGAGCCCGCTCTGCGTCACTCCGGAGCCCCGTCCATCAGCGCGTGGAACTCGTCTTCCGACAGGAGGTTGTCGTCGCGGTCGAGCTGGTAGGCGATCGCGTAGGCGGCGCGGTTGACGCCGCTCAGGTTGGGCTCTCCCCGGTGCCAGGTGTAGTTGGTGAAGAAATAGCCGTCGCCGGGACCGCCGGAGATCAGGTCCTCCCGCGAGTCGTCGACCACGTCCAGGGCGATCCGCTTGCGCTGGTAGGTCTTGCCGTCGCGGCCGTGCTGGGGCACCTGGTCCCAGTACTGCTCGTGGAACTGAACCCGCCAGCTCGCGTGCGTGCCGGGCAGGAAGCCGAGGGCGATGGCGTCGGGCGCCACCTCATCCAGGGCGATCCAGCAGTTCAGGCACACCTTCGGCCGCAGCTTCCAGTAGAAGCTGTCCTGGTGGTAGAAGCTGCGCCCGGCCTTGAAGACCGACGGCTTGAAGATCGTCTGGTCGGTGTAGCGTTTCACCGGCCCGCCGAGCAACGCCTCCATGGCGCCCACCAGCTTGGGATGGCCGGTGAAGTCGTCGAACACCGACTCGATCTTGGACGGAAGCTGCAGGGAGCCGGAGCGGTAGTTGCCGCCGGGGGTGTCCCGGTCGTCGGGATCCCAGGTCTGCAGGTGGCGGTGCGGCCAGCCGTAGTCGTGGTAGCCGTTCCAGAGCTCCTCCATCCGGGCGCGCACCGGGACGGTCTCCGCTTCGTCGAACAGGCCGCGGACGACGCAGTAGCCGTCGCGGTCGAGTTGCTTCTTGTGTGCTTCCGTGACCATCCAGGCCCTCCTCGGCGCGTACCGGCCGATTATACACCCGCCGGACGGCCCGTTTCGCGCACGCGGCGATGGCGGCGCATCCCCGGCCGTGCCATCATGCACCCGGGTCCGAGATGCCGGCGCACGCGATGAACAGACCCTGGCCCCGCATTCCCTACGGCGAGGCCGACTTCCGCCGCATCCGCCTCAATCGCTGGCTGTACGTCGACAAGACCCGCTTCGTGAACGTCCTCGAAGACGAGCGTTACGTCTTCTTCATCCGCCCGCGCCGCTTCGGCAAGACGTGCTGGCTGTCGCTCCTGGAGAACTACTACGACCGGCGCTGGGCACACGAGTTCGACACCGTCTTCGCCGGCACCGACCTCGGCCGCGAGCCGACGGCGGAGCGCCATCGCTACGTCGTCCTGCGCTTCAACTTCTCCGCCGTCAACGACGCCCTGGCGCGACTGGAGCGCAGCTTCGAGACCTATTGCCACATGGAGCTGCGGGGGGCGCTGGAGCGCCATCCCGATCTCTTTCCCGAAGCGGCGCAGCAGCGCATCCTGGCCCCGGACGGCATCACCGACAAGCTCGCCGAACTGTTCCACTTCGCCGGCGAGCACGACGTTCCGCTGTACGTGCTCATCGACGAGTACGACAACTTCGCCAACACCATCCTGGCCCACCACGGCGCCGAGGCGTACGAGAAGCTGACGCACGGCGGCGGCTTCTACCGCAACTTCTTCGCCACGCTGAAGACCGGCACCGAGCGCAGCGGCGGCGGACTGGAGCGGCTGTTCATCACCGGCGTGTCGCCCGTCACCCTCGACGACGTGACCTCAGGCTTCAACATCGGCACCAACCTCAGCCTGGAGCCGGCGTTCAACGAGATGCTCGGCTTCACGGCGGCGGAAGTGAGCAGCCTGGTGGAGCGGTACCGCCGCCACGGCGCATTCAGCCAGGACGTCGACACCGCGCTGGGCATCATGCGCGAGTGGTACGACGGCTACCGCTTCTCCAGGGCGGCCCAGACCGCCGTCTACAACACCGACATGGTGCTCTACTACCTGCAGAAGTCCCTGCCGAACCGGCCGGTGCCGGACTACCTCATCGACACCAACGTGCGCATCGACTACGGCAAGCTCCGGCACCTGCTGGTGGTCAACCGCCGCAGCGCCGAAGGCGCCGCACGCCTCAACGGCAACTTCGACCTGCTGCGCGGCATCATCGGCACCGAGTCCGCCGACGCCCGCATTCAGCCGAGCTTTCCCCTCAAGCGGCTGATCAAGCGGGAGAACTTCCTCTCCCTGCTGCACTTCTTCGGCCTGCTGAGCATCCGGGAAGTGGTGGACGGCCTTCCCCGGTTGGCGATTCCCAACCAGACCGTGAAGCGGCTCATGTACGAGTACCTGCGCGAGGCGTACGAGGACGCGGGGGCGTTCGACGTCAACCTGTACGAGTTCGGGCAGCGGATGATGCGGATGGCCAATCAGGGCGAGTGGCGGCCGGTGTTCGAGTTCCTGGCCGAGGCCATCGCCGCGCAGACCGCCATCCGCGATTACATCGCCGGCGAGAAGGTATTGCAGGGGTTCCTGGCCGCCTATCTGAGCGTGACGGATTACTACGTGTTCCGCAGCGAGGCGGAGCTCGGGAAAGGCCATGCGGACATCAGCCTGGAGCCGTTGCTGGCGCGATTTCCGCACCTCGAGCGCGGATATCTGATCGAGCTCAAGTATCTGCGCCGGGGCGCATCGGCCGGCGAGGGGCGCATCGCGGCGACGACCGCCGAAGCGGACGCCCAGCTACGGGGTTACCTGGCGGACGAACGGCTCGCGCGCCAGTACCCGGGCGTACGGTTCACCGGACTCATCCTCGTGTTCCACGGCTGGGAGCTGGTGGTCTGCGAGGCGGTGACACCGGCGTAGAATCCGCTATCCCCGCGGCGCTCCGTCGGTCAGCTCCGCGAACTCCGTTGATCGCCATCATCCGCCTCCGTATCCCATCTCGTCCCAGAGCTCCCGCGCACGCGCCTTCGCCGCCGCCGTCGGCTCGCGGGTCGCCGCGATGCTGGGCGGCGCATCCGGCTCCTCGGCGCCGTCCGGCCACGGCGACCAGGTGTCGTCCTGGTACCTGGCCCGCTGCGCTTCGTCGGCGAAGTCCGGGACCTCGACCGGCTGGCCGTCCTGCAAGGCGCTCCGCCACGCCAGGATGCCGACCGAGCTCATCGCCACGCCCCGGTAGACGTCCAGGAACGGCTGCTCGCCCGAGCGGATCGCCCGCGCGAAGTGGAAGTTGGTCCAGAAGTCCCCGCCGCCGTGGCCGGCCCGCTCGGCCAGCTCGGCGTGCTCGGGCCAGTCGGGGAGATAGGTGCGCTCCAGCGGCTGATCGGACGAGCGGTTCCACGGCTCGTGCCAGACCCGGACCTCGCCCGGACCGAAGTAGCCCGGGCCGCGCGCGATCTCCATCGCCCCCCGTGTGCCGTGCACGCGGTACCAGTTGCTGTGGCCCGGCAGGACCAGGCCGAAGATCCGGAACACGGAGCCGTCGTCCATCCGGCACAGGATCACCGAGCCGGGATCGCTGCGGCGCATGCTGAGCTCGTCGACCTCCGGGGCGGCGATGGAGAGGCCGTTGACGATCCTCGGCATCGACCCCGTGATGTAGACCAGCGGCGCCAGCGCGTGGGTGCAGTAGTAGGTCGACGGCAGCCAGTTGCGCCAGTGGTGCTCGCCCGGCGCCAGGCGCAGGCGGGAGTCGGGCGCCATTGGGTGGTTGTACTCGCCCTCGGCGTAGGTGGCCCGGCCGATCTCGCCGGTGCGGTACAGCCGGCGCATCTCCTGGCTGAACACGGTGTAGCAGTAGTTCTCGGCCAGCATGTAGATGCAGCCCGAGCGCTCCGCCGCACGGCAGAGGGCCACTCCTTCAGCGATCGTGCCGTTCGACGAGGTCTCGCTGAGAACGTGCTTGCCGGCGTCCAGCGCCTTGACCGCGAACGGCCCGTGCTCGTGGAAGTAGTTGGCCAGGATCACGGCGTCCAGGTCGTGCTCCAGAAACGCGTCGTAGTCCGTGTAGGTGGCGACCCCGTGGGTGCGGCCGGCGGCCTGCAGCCGCTCCTCCCACACGTCGCAGATGGCGACCAGCTTCATCCCGACGGCGTCGGTGGCGCTCTTGATGAAGCTCTCGCCGCGGCCGACACCGATCACGCCGACGCGTATCTCACCCTCGTGCATGGAACCTCCCCGGTGGGTCGTCAGAGTAGCCGATACCGCGTCTTCCGCACACATTGGCGCCGTGGACGGCAGAAGAGCCGCAACCGCGCCGACTGCGACTCCCCGTCAGGGGCGCCCTTACGTTGCACGCCCTGCGCGAGGAAATCGGCGACGAGGCGTTCTTCCTAGGGCTGCGCGAGTACGTGGCCCGCCACGCGGGGGGCGACGTGACGACCGCGGACTTCGTGGCGGTTGCCGAGGAGATCGCGGAACGCGACCTGGACGCGCTGTTCGATGCCTGTCTCTATGCCGAGAGGACTCCTCCCCCGCCCGACTGAACGGTCGTGGCGTAGCCGATTCCGGTCTCGCCGAAGCCGTTGCCCGTGTACCAGCAGCGCAGCCCGCCCTCATGCGCGACCACCGCCGCGTAGGACCGCTGGTGGTCGTCGAAGCTGCCGGCCGCGCCGACTCCCAGGTCGCCGTCGGGTCCGGAGTCCGTCCAGGTCCAAGTCACTCCGTCGCCGCTGACCAGGCTGCGGACGCGGTACGCCGTGCCGAACGTGTTGACCCACATCGTCCAGCCGTCGTCGTGGCGCAGCACGAACGGCTTGGAGGCGATGTATTCGAACGGCTCCGTGGCGAATCCGCGCGGGCTCACCAAGAGGCCGTCCAGTGGCTTCTTCCATCGGATGCCGTCGGTCGACTCGGCGTAGCCCACGCCGATGTGCGGAATCACGTCCCCGTGACCGGTGCGTACACCCGCCGGTCTGGGCGAATAGTCGCCCAGGGCGGTGTAGTACATGCGGAAGACGCCGCCGTCGGCGAGCACGCACACGCTGCCGGTGCCCTCGTGGTCCCATGGGCGGTCCAGCGCCAGCACCGGCGACTCGCCGGCGTGCCGCCACGTGCGGCCGCGGTCTTCGCTGAGCGCCAGACCGGTCGTATTGGCCAGCTTGCCGTCGTCCCTGGGCACGCCCCATGCCCCGTAGTACATCAGCCACGGGCCGTCTTCGCGCGGCACCACGAACGGAAAGCCTGGCCCCATGGCGTTGTAGGCGGTCCCGGACTGGCGCTCCAGCACCGTTCCCGCGAAGCGCCATCGCTCCGGAGCATGCACCGGAGCGATGGCCAGACAAATGCGATGGAGTCCGTCCGCGCCGGTGCCCCAGTAGTACATATGGTAATCGTCGCCGAACCTCAGCACGTGCGGGCTCGAGGCGCGGCGGGCATCGCCGGCTCCTCCCAACCCGCACGCCAGGACCGGATCGGTGCGTGGGAAGCTCCAGGACACCGGCCGCGGCGCGGGGGCGCTCACCGGCTACCCCAGGCCGTGGGCCCGCCTGGCTCAACCGAACTCGAGCCACATGACCTTGCCTTCTCGCATATCGATATGCGATATATTACGAGCCCATGATTCGGAGCTTCCGCTGCAAGGACACGCAGCGATTGGCCGCCGGCTATCCTTCGCGACGTTTCGCTGCCTTCGAGCGAGTTGCCCAACGGAAGCTGGCACAATTGGACGCCGCAGCGACGCTGGCGTTCCTGCGAGCGCCGCCCGGCAATCGCCTGGAGGAGCTCAAGGGTAACCGTGAAGGTCAACACAGCATCCGCATCAACGACCGATGGCGACTCTGCTTCCGCTTTGAGGATGGCAACGCATACGACGCAGAGATCGTCGACTACCACTGATGGAGGTATAGTCATGACCCGATTGGATCCGGTTCACCCCGGAGAAATCCTGAAGTACGACTTCATGGAGCCGTTGGAGTTGTCCGCTACGGCGTTGGCGAGGGCCATCGGCGTGACACCGGCGCGCGTCAACGAAATCGTGCGGCGCCGGCGCGGCGTCACGGCCGAAACCGCGCTTCGCCTTGCCAAGTATTTCAACACTGACGCTCAGAGCTGGATGAACCTGCAAACCCGATACGAGCTCGCGCTCGCCGAACGGACTGCGCACGCCGCCTTGCAGGCCATTCGCCCGCGCAAGGTCGCGTAACCCCGAGCTCGCCTCACGGTCACCGCCTCATCATCGAGCAGGCGGGCTGCATGCCCGCCTGCTCGCGTAGAAGATCGATCCCCGTCGGAATCGGCCTGCTTCCTAGTTGCCGACCAGTTCTCCGTAGCGCTCGTACTGCTGCTGGCGCACGGCGATCACGTCCTGGGCGCCGAGCCTGTTCAAGCCGTCGACGAACTCGTCGAACTTGCTCAGCGGCTCCTGGCCGGTGACGAACTTGTCGAACCACTCCGTCTTGTAGGTGTTCAGGTCGGTCAGGAGTTGGTTCAGGGTTTCCTGCTCGTCCAGCGTCGGCCGCACCTGCGGGAAGGACGGCGCCTTGTAGTAGCCCTGGTAGGCGGTGTTGTTCTCCAGAGCCCACTTCGGAAAGCGATAGTCCCACGCGAAGTCCCACTGCAGGTGAGCGTACGGCGGCTGGCTGCCACCGACCTCCAGCAGCCGGTCGTTGAACGGCTTGTCGTCGGTGCTGACGGTCTGGATTTCGCCATCGACCATGTTGTACGTCTCTCCCAGGATGCCGAAGTTCTGCAGCATCAGGGCTTCCTCGCTGTTGCGGATGAAGTCGATCCAGTGCATGGCCACTTCCGGCTGCTTGGCATCCTTCGTGATCCCCATCTGGTCGCCGCCGAAGATCTCGCGCTTCACGAAGAACTTGTCACCGTACGGCCCTTCGATGGGCGGACCGTTCACGAATACCGGGACCGACCCGTCGGGCTTGCCGGACGGAGACGCCTGGCTGTAGGTGCCGGCGAACGTGGTCCAGCAGGTGATCAGGCCGACCAGGTCGTTGGTGACCTTTTCCAGCGTCTCGGTCCAACTGTCGGTGGCGTACGCCTTGTCGAGCAGTCCTTCGGTGTAGAGCTGGTTCATGAAGGTGAGGTACTCCTTCATGCGCGGGCTCTGGAAGATCCAGTAGACCTGTCCGTCGTCGTCGACCAGGTACTCGGAGACGATGGAGTACTCGAACCCGTACATGTTCCCCAGAAACCGCAGGTAGCCGCGCCCGGCGGCGGGCACCAGGGGGATCTCGTCGTTCTCGCCGTTGCCGTTGGGATCGCCGTCGCGGAACGCCCGCAGCGCCGTCATCATGTCGGCCTGCGTCTCCGGCATCTCCGGAATACCCACCGCGTCCAGCCACACCACGTTCCAGAGCGGCCCTTGGGACAGGTAGTGCGGCAGCACGTAGTTGCCCACGCCGTAGATGTTCCCGTCGGGACTGGTGTCCAGGATCTTGTAAATGCCGTTGCTGCCGGTGTTCCACCACTTGTTGATGTTGGGCGCGTGGTCCTCCAGCAGGTCGTTGAGCGGGATGATCAGTCCGTCACGGCCGTGCTGGCCGATGTCGCCCAGCAGCGACATGTTGATCACGTCCGGCAGGTTCACGGCGGCCGCCAGCCGCGCGCGCATCACCTCCGCGTAGTTGGCGACCTGGATGTTCTCCCACTCGATGTGCACGCCGCTGAGCCGCTCCAGCTCCTGGTAGACCGGCAGCTCGTTGTCGGCCGGCGGCAGGAGCGCGGCCCACCCGGTATGGGTCGCCACGGTCAGCGTCGGCAGCTCGTCGGGCGCCATCGCCTCCTCGGTGCCCGTGGCAAAGGCGCCTGCGGCCGCCATGGCCAGCACCGCGCCCAGGACCACGATTCTCGGTAGCTTCATTTCGGTTCTCCTTCGTTCCGTCGTTCTGGTTCCGTCGTTCGGTGGTTTGCGATTGGTCCACCAACCAACCGGTCGCTCGTCGGCGACCCGATCTACCCCTTCAGCGCGCCGATCAGCACGCCCTTGACGAAGTACTTCTGCAGGAACGGATACAGCAGCAGGATCGGCAGCACGGCCACGATCATCACCGCGAACTTGATCTGCACCATCGCCATGACGCCCCTGCCCGACTCGCCGGTCTCGAACTGCTGCACGGCCTCCGGCGACGCCTGGATGAGCACCCGCCGCAGATAGATCTGGATCGGCTGCAGGTCCGCCTCCGGCAGATAGAGCAGGGCCGGGAAGAAGCTGTTCCAATGGCCGATCCCGTAGAACAGGATGAGCACGGCGATGATCGGCCTGGACAGCGGCAGCACGATCTTCCAGACGATCCGCCACTCGCCCGCACCCTCGATGCGGGCGCACTCGAACAGGTCCTCGGGCAGGGTCTGAAAGAAGGTGCGGCAGATGATCAGGTTGAAGGTGGCGATCAGCGTCGGGATCACGATCGCCCAGCGGGTGGCGTACAGCCCCAGCTTGACCACCAGCACGAACAGCGGGATCAGGCCGCCGGAGAAGAACATCGTGAACACGAACAGGAACATCAGCACGCCGCGCGCCGAGAAGTTGCGCTTGGACAGCGGGTAGGCGGCCATCACCGTGAACACCAGGTTCAGCGTGGTGCCGACGCCGGTATACCAGATGGTGTTGTAGTAGCTGCGGATCACGGTGGGATCGCTCAGCACCGTGCGGTAGGCGGCCAGGCTGAATCCCTTCGGCAGCAGGAAGACCTCCCGCCGTGCGACCGCCGCCGGATCGCTGATCGACATGCTGAGCACGAACACGAACGGATAGAGCGTGACGATGAAGGCCACGGCCACGCCCAGGTAGACGAACGTGTCGACCAGCACGTCCTCGACCGTGACCGCCCTGCGGATGCCTGCCCCTCCCGTCATCGCGGGATCACCAGAGCGACGTGTCGGTGAAGCGCCGCGCCATCCGATTGAAGACCACGAGAAACACCAGGTTGACCACGTTCTTGAACAGCCCGACGGCCGCCCCGAAGCTGTACTCGCCGCTGACGATGCCGCGGCGGTAGACGTAGGTATCGATCACGTCCGCCACCTCGTAGGTGACCGGCGAGTACATGAGCAGGATCTTCTCCCAGTTCACGGACAGGGCGTGCCCGACGTTCAGGATGAGCAGGATGATGATGGTCGGCGCCATGCCGGGAACGGTGACGAAACGGATCCTCTGGATGCGTGATGCGCCGTCCACCTCCGCGGCGTCGTAGAGCTCCTGGCTGATGCCGGCGATCGCGGCCAGGTAGATGATCGAGCTGAAGCCGAACCACTGCCAGATGTGCGAGCCGATGTAGAGCGGCCGGAACCAGCGCTGCTGCCCCATGAAGTTGACCGGCTCGCCGCCGAGCGACTTGATGGCGAGGTTGACGATGCCGCTGTTCGGCGACAGGAAGGTGACCAGCATGCCGACGATGATCACCAGGGATACGAAATAGGGCAGGTAGCTCACCGTCTGCACGACGCGCTTGAGCGGCACGATGCGTATCTCGTTGAGCATCAGCGCGAAGACGATCGGCACCGGAAACCCGAAGACGATGGTGTAGAAGCTGATCAGCAGCGTGTTGCGCATGAGCCGCCAGAAGTAGAACGACTCGAAGAACTGGATGAACCACTTGAAGCCGACCCAGTCGCTGCCGAACACGCCCTTGGCGATCCGGTAGTCCTTGAAGGCGACGACGATGCCGGCCATCGGCAGGTAGTGGAAGATGACCAGATAGGCGACCGGCAGGACCATCATGGCGTACCAGGCCCGTTCGAGCTTGATCCGCCTCCACAACGCCGCCCAAGGGGTCCGTCCGGTCAGGGTGGAAGCCGTGGACACGGCGTTCCGCATGAGAGGCATACTCTGCGCCCCTCGGGGCGTGCTGTCAACGTGCGCCCGGCACCGCGCGTGCGCCGAGCGCGAGCTATCTGTCCGGCCGGTCAGGCATTATCGTTCTTGCTGGTCCGCATCAGGAGACGGTTCCGGCCGTCCTCGTAGCGGTAGCTGACCTCGTCCATCATCTCGCGAACCAGGTGGACGCCCAGGCCGCCGACCGGGCGGTCGTCGAGCGCCGCGTCCGTGTCGGGGACCGGAGCGTCCTGAAGCGGATCGAAAAGCGGGCCGTCGTCGGTAATCTCGATGGTGACGGTGTCCGCTTCGCAGGCCACGATGACCTCCAGCTCGCTGGCCCCGGCCTCGCGGCCGTGGGTCATCACGTTGAGGGTCATCTCCTCGAGCACGAGGTTCATGCGGAACAGGAAGTCCGGGGGCCACCGCTCGCGCTCCCCCAGCTCCTCGATCGCATCCGTGATGTCCGAGAGCCGTTCGGGGTCGGCTTCCAGCTTCAGATGCAGGTCGGCGCTCACGCCCGGAGCCTCGTCCGTCCGCGCCACCTCCGGCGCGAGCGCCTCATGCGCGGCTCTCGCCGCCGCGCGGCGGTTCCGTGCGGCCGGCGGTCGCCTCCACGGAACCCATCGGTATCAGGCGCTCACCGCCTGGGTGGCTTCCTCCCTGGAGGCGTGCACCTGGATGATGCGGTCGAAACCGCTGATCTCGAACACTTCCTTGATCGACGGCGAGAGCGAGCAGATGGCGAACTTGGCCTGTTGCCGCTGAAGCTTCCGCGCGAGCAGCAACGTCGCCCGCAGGCCGGAACTGCTGATGTAGGTAAGCTTGCCCATGTCCAGGACCACCGCGGAATCGTCGTCGCCGACGACCTCCTCGAACCGGTCCTGGAATTCCTGGGAATTGCTGCCGTCGATGCGACCGTCGACGGCGACGATCAACGCGCTGCCGTCGCGCTCACTGCTGATTTGCACTCATCCTTCTCCCGTGATGCGGCGCCTGCCGCGCCGCGTCGTAGTCACCGATGATATCCGAAATTACCGTTCAGGTCGACCGGAGGCCCGTGCATCGTCATGCATCGACCCGTTTGCGCATCGTGAGCCGATTGCGCTCGCCCACGCGCAGGTAGGACACCTCGTCCACCAGCGACCGGCTCATCAGCCCGGCTCCCAGGCTTGCCGCCTCCTCCGCGTCGCCCGGTCCGCCGCCGCCGTCCGCGCGCTCCTCCAGCGGATCGTAGGCTCCCCCGTCGTCCTCCACCGTGACCTCCGCGACGCCGCCGTCGAGCGTGGCGGTCACGGCGATCTCGTATTCGCTGACCGCCGACAGCCGCTCGTCGATCGCGTCGATCACGACCTCCCGGAGCGCCTGCTGAAGGTGCTCGGCGCCGGTGGAGCCGATGCCGGCGCCTTCCGCGAACGTCCGGATCTCCTCGGCGATGCGGGGCAGGTCCGCCCGGTTGTTGCGCAGCGAGAAGCGCCGGACCGCGATCTCGTCCTCGGCCGTCTCGCGGCCGAGCACGACCATGGTGACGTCGTCGAACTGTGCCGCCTCGCCGGCGAACTCCTCGATCGATCGCAGCATCATCTCCAGCGTGTCGCCGGTGCCGCGGCCGGCGCTGTCCCGGAGGCTCTCCTCCATGCGCTCGTAGCCGTACTCCTCCTCGGTCACGTCGGCCGATTCGGGGATGCCGTCGGTATAGACGAACAGCTTGCCGCCGGGCGGCACGCTTATCGCCGCTTCCTCGTAGGTGAGCCCGTCGAACATGGCCAGGGCGACGCCCCCGGTCAGCGGGATCCGTTCCACGCCGCCGTTCGTCACCAGCGCCGGCGAGTTGTGGCCGCCGTTGGCGTACACGAAGCTGCCGTCGCGCACGTCGTACACGCCGTAGAAGACCGTCACGAACATGTCCCCGGCGGTGGCCTCGACCAGGGTGTCGTTGACGATGCGCAGGCACTCGCCGGGACCGTGCTCCACCTGCCGGGCGGTGGCGCGTATGACCGTGCGCGTGACCGCCATGAACATCGACGCCGGCACGCCCTTGCCGGCGACGTCGCCGACGACGACGCCGATGCGGTTCTCGTCCAGCCGGAAGAAGTCGTAGAAGTCGCCGCCGACCTCCTTGGCGGGATGCATGGCGGCCTGGATCTTGACGCCCGGCGCCTCGAAGCGTTCGCCCGGCAGGAACGAGCGCTGCACGCGGCTGGCGATCTGCAGGTCGCGCTGCAGGGCCATGTAGGCGGTCCTGGTGCGCAGCGCTTCCTGCAACTGGGCAACCAGCGTCGTCAGGCGCTGCTGCTGGCGGCCGACCCGGCTGGTCATCTTCTGAAAGGCCAGCCCGATCATCTGCAGCTCGTTGCCGCTGTCGTTGTCGCCGGCCGCGTCCACCTCCACCGTGGCCGCCGGCGCCTGCACCTCGGCAAGGTCCTTGAGGATGTCCCGCCGCTCCTCCTCGTTCAGGGTGTCGGCAAGGCGGGTCATCTCGCCCTGAATGAACCGCTCCTGCTGGCGCCGGCGCAGCAGCGCCCGGCGGCGGTGCCGGCGCAATGTCAGCGTCTGCGTCCGGAACGTGTTCACGGCGCGGGCGATGCGCGCCACCTCGTCGTCCGACTCCTCCTCGCTGACCGCGACGGTCGCCTGCGTGTCGCCGCGGGACAGCGCGTCCAGCACGACGACGCCCTCGGTCAGGCGCGCAAGCGCGCCGCGCAGGTAGAGCGTGAGCCCGACCAGCGAGGCCAGCACGAATCCCGCCCCCGCCAGGGCGGTGATCAGGCTGACCCGCCGCTGGCCGGCGTAGACGGCGCTGACGTCCTGCACCGTGACCACGCGCGCAACCAGGTTGCCCAGCTCGGCTTCCAGCGGAAACGCCGCGTGCGAGAACACCTGGTCGCCGCTTCGGACCGGCTCCGAAGTGCTTCCCGGCAGCCACCCCGTCTCGCGGATGAGCTCCCAGATCTCCCGGTCGGTCCCCACCAGGAGTCGGCCCCGCCGGTTCACGATCAGCGCCTCCGCCCCGGTGTCCTCCTTGAGCTCGGTCAGCGCCTCGATGATGTCGGTCGCCAGAATGGCTACCGCGAGCGTCGCGCCGTCCGCGCCGTGCAGGGGAACGCCGACCGACAGCGTCACGTTGCGCTCCGCGTCGATCGCCACGCCGCCGCCGGTCCATCCCCGCTCGATCATCCGCGCCAGCGCCTCGTCGCTGGCAGCCGCCGCCGGCTCGAACGCCGGCTGCGAGGAATACAGCACCTCCCTGGCGGGTGAGACCAGGTCCAGGCGAGTCACGTCGCCGGCGCGCCGCAGGGTGCTGAGCGCCGCCTGCGCCGCCTGCGAGATCTCACCGCGGTCCCCGCCGGCCACGGCGTCGCGCAGCGCCTGGTTCTCCGCGACGATCGGCGCGCGCTCGCGCATGCGCTGCACGCCGGTCTCCACGATCTTGCTCCAGAGCGCGCGGCTGCCGGTCATGGCGGTGCGGTCGAGCTGGTCGCGCAGCGCCTGCTCGCGCTGGCTCCCGGCGAGCACCAGGCCGGCCACCATCACCGCCATGAACACGACGACGATGACCCCGATCCGCGCCTTGAGGCCCATCCGGACCTACTCCACCACCTGCGCCACGCGCAGCAGGCCCAGCGGAGGATAGATCCCCAGCTCCAGCGCCACCGACATGCGGATCACCAGCGAGAACCGGCCGAGCGAGCGGACCGGGATGTCCTCCGGCTGCTCGCCATCGACCAGGATCCGCTCGGCCTGGGCGCCGGCCAGCTTGCCGACCAGGTAGTAGGGGCTCACGAAGCCGAGCATCGCCTGCGAACCCACGAAGCTCGCCTCGGTGCCGGCGAAGACGGGGATGCCGCGCGCTACCGCCGCCTCGGTGACGCGGACGTCGTTGCGGGTCACGAACGAATCGGGACCCATGTAGACGAACTCCGCTCCGTCGTCCGCCAGCCCGTTGACGACCTCGGTCAGCCGGCCGGGATCCGGCCTGCCGTCGGCGTCGAGCGGTGCCGGCGCCTCCAGCAACTCGATGCCGCGCTCCGCGGCCTCCTCGCGGAGCTCCTTGATGTTGATCTCCGAGTTGCGCTCCAGGGAGTTGTAGACCACGCCCAGGCGCTCGACGGTGCGGTATTGCAGCAGCGCGTCGAGCTGCTTCTTGACCGGCGGCAGAAACGCCGTGCCGGTGACGGGACGGCCGGTGGACTCGAAGCTCTCGACGATGTTGGCCTCGATCGGGTAGGCCACGATCGAGAACACGCCCGGTATCCCCTGCACGTGCGCCGTGGGGTCGGCTGAGTCGCGAGGGCCCAAGATGCCGAGCGTCGCCGAGGTGCCGAAGGTGTGCACGAGGTCCGGCTGGGCGGAGCGAATCTCGGCGACGATCCCGGGGACATTGCCCCGGTCCTGCTCCAGATTGCGCAGCGTGTAGCGCACGGGGATGCCGCGCTCCCGCATGTGGGCCCGGAAGCCGTGCTCGACGTCGGTCTCGCCGCGCCACACCACCAGGAACACGTGGAACGGATCGTCCGGGCTCCGGGTGCCGGCCGGGGTCTGGGCGCCGGCCGGGGTCTGGGCGACCGCCGCGCCGGCCAGCGCGACGAAGACGGCTGCCGCGAGCCCGCAGGGCGAGGTGAGCCTTCTCATGCCGCCTCCCGCGCCGGCGCGCCGGCGCGGCTCAACACGACATAGACCGCCGTGCAGATCAGCACCAGGACGCCGACGGCGAGCATCGCCTGCCCGTACGCCGTGGCAGCCGCCACGGCCCCTACCACCACCGCTCCTCCCGCGGTGCCGATCCGCTCCAAAGTGCGGAACATGCCGACGATCCCGCCCGGGCTGATTCCCACCTCGCCGCTGGCTTCCTGCGCGATCTCCTGAATCACGGCGAGCTGGGGCACGGTCACGATCGCGAATCCGCTTCCCATCAGGGCCACCGACGCGAGCACCAGCCCGGTCGCGTCCGCCAGCGCCGGCAGCGCGCACCCCACGCCCAGGACGCAATTGCCGACGATCATCAGCAGCCGCGGCCGCCTGAGCCGGTCCGCGGCTCGAGCGACCAGCGGCGTGGCCACCACGCACGCGACGCCGTACACCATCATCACCCTGCCGATGTTCGACTGCGTATTGTCGAGGAACGCCAGGTAGAGCGGCACCAGGTAGAAGAACAGGCCGCCGAGCACGAACTTGCTCGGCAACGCCGTGAACACCGTCACGGCCATGAACTGGCGGTGCCCGAGCAACCGGAGCCAGCCGCGTACGCCGCCTTTCCCGCGGCTCACGCGGCGGACGCCTCCCGGATCGATGGTCACGAGCGCCGCGGCGGCAGCGACCGCCGCGAGCGCGGCGGCTACCAGCAGGGTGTTCTGGTAGCCCAGGCGCCCCGCCAGCATCCCGCCGATCGCCGGGCCGCACACGAAGGCGGCGAACACGGCCCCCAGAAAGCCCGACATGCCCACCGCCCGGCTCGAACGCTCGGAGTGCTGGGCGACGTAGGCGTGGGCGGAGATGAAGATGACGCCGTAGCCCAGACCGGAGAGCGTCCACCACAGCAGTCCCTCGACGATGGTCGTGGCGAACGCCGTGCCCACGTGGCCGGCAACGGACGGGACGATGCCGGCGACGAACATCCCGCGCGGCGCGATGCGGTCGGTCAGCGATCCGACCATCGGGGTGGCGATGAGCACCATGACCATGAACGCCGTGATCGGCAGGCCGATCGCCACCTCGCGGCTCAGGCCGGCGATGGGCACGTAGATGTCATTGAAGAACAGCGGCAGGAACGGACGCGAGATCTCCTGCGCCAGCATGAACAGGAAGAACGGGATCCGCACGTCCATCGGCGAGCGGGAAACGAGCGTGTTCTCCGAGCCGGGCATCGCGAAGTGGAAGCGCGCCCTGATGTCGTCGAGCACGTCGCGGATGCGCCGCTGGACGCCGCGGTCGAGCTGCACCTCGTGCGCGTCCTCCGCCTCTTCCACCAGGTCCGCGAACGCGGTGTTGATGCGGTGCAGCGCGGTGTTGATGAGCTGTCCGAAGCGGCCCACCTCGTCGCGGTGGCGCACGCCGAAGCGGCTGCCGAAGTCGCCCCTGGCGCTGAGCTCCAGCAGGCGGTCCGCCAGGCGAATCGGCCCCGAGACCCTGACCACCACCAGGGCCACCAGCAACTCGATCCCGATCAGCAGGGTGACCAGCAGCACGGTGCCGATGTCCAGGCGCAGCGCCTGAAGCTCGGAGCGCACCGTCCCCTCCTGCACCTGCACCCGCAGGGACGCCACCTGCGTCCCGTCCTCGCGCCTGATCGGCAGCTCCACCAGCTCTCCGCCTGCGGCGTCCCGTGGCGACTCCGCCGCGATGCCGCGCGCATAGAGCTCGGCGCCGTTCGGATCCAGCACGGCCACGAACGTGAAATCCTCGTTGTCGGCGAGCACCCCGTCCAGGAACTCGTCCATCTTCACCAGCGAGCCGAGCGGGATGCCCAGCGACACGGCATAGCCGATCTGCTCCGCCACCAGCTCGCCGGCGACTTCCGCCTTGCGCCGCACCTCGGGAAGCAGGGTGTCCTCGAAGGTCCGGGCCAGCAGCAACGACAGGACCCCCTGGGACAGGATCAGCAGCAGCGCCGTCAGGCCGGCGAGCCGCAGAACCACGCTGCGGTAGACGCCCCGCTCGGACCGTTCCAGCGACCGTTCCGGCGCGCGGCCGCTCCGGACACCCGCGGGAGCCGCGCTCATCGGGCGCTGCCGGAGCCGACCTGCTGGCCGGCTTCCCGCGCGATCCGGCGGATCTCCTCGGCTCCGTTGGACACCGCCCGGCTGGCCGCCTCCGTCGTCTCCGCGAACCGCACGGCGTACGGATCGGGGTCCATCGCGGCATCGATCTCGATCGCGGGATCGATGGGCGCCTGCATCGCATGGAGCCGCTGGCGCAGCGGCCGGGTCACGAACACCGACAGGACGGCGCCGAGCAGCACGAAGCCGACCACCACCGCCGCGCACAGACCGGCGATCCGCAGCGCCATGTCCTGCACGTTCTCGTCGAACTCCGCGCGTGAGAACCGCAGCGCAAGGGACCCGACCGCCTGCCCCAGGCTGTTCTCCACCCGCAGGCCGACCACGTGCGCGTCCGGCTCCAGCCGCGACCAGACCGGCTCGCCCGCGTTCCACGCGGCAACCCAGTCCTCGGACACCAGGTCGCCGCGCAGGCTCTCGTCCGTGCCGTAGAGGACGATCCCGTGCTCGTCGAACATCTCGATCGAGAGCACCTGGTCGTGCTGCTGCATGCTGTCCAACAGGTCCCCGTCCACGCCGGGCAGCGCGTTCAGGGCCAGGCCCAGCGAGAGCGACGCCTCGATGTTGTGGCCGATGTCCTGCAGCACCAGCGCATGCCGGTCACGGAGGAGGCCGGCCAGATAGGTCCGGTACTCGTAGTGGTTCAGCAGTCCGGTCAGGGACACGGCCGAAGCCAGGATGAAGCAGATGCTCGCCGCGACGCGCGGACGGAGGCTGAAGCGAACCGCCGGCGATCGGTCCGTCGCTGCGGCATCCCGCATGCCAGAAGACGGTGCGTGCCGCATGGCGCCTTGTCAATCGAATGCGTCATCGCGCCCTTCAGGCGGCTCTCACGGGCAAGTATGAACGTTCTTGCGAATGGTGCCTGTCGGCGTGGCGCACAGTGCGACACTGCGACAGGCTCGCCAGCCGGCGAGTCACGGGGAACACACATCGCAAGGAGTGATCCTGATGATCTTCCGTCCGAACCGATCGATCGCCGTTCTCGCGGGCCTGCTCACCTTGGCGGCGGGCACGGGGGCGGCGGACCCCGACGTGCCGCTGTCGGGCATGGTGGCGGTGGTGTTCCGGGACCCGGGCCCGACCACCGCTGACAACCTCTCCGACTACCTCAAGCAGTTGGTCGCGCTGTACAACACCGACCGGGCAAGGCTCCGCGGCATCCGCTTCCCTCTGGAGAACGCCACCACCGACACGGTGCGCGTGCTCGACGGGCTTCGCCACAACGTCGTGGTGAAGTGGCTCGATCCGCTGACCTCCGCCGACGGCCCGGCGGCGCCGCGCTTCGGCGCCAACGCCGACTTCCTGGCGTACTTCGGCGACGGCTGGAACGCCGACTGGGCGGCCGGCCGCATCGGCAGCCCGCCGCAGTTCTCGGGCAGCGGCACCGCCGGTTGGGTCTGGTCAAACCACGAGTACGTCTCCAACCAGGCGCCGACGCCGACCAGCGCCCCCACCGGCCAGCACCTGACCCTGGCCCGCTTTCTCCGTGCCGCCGGCGTGCTGGCCAACGACGTGGAGTCGGACGTGTGGGCGCAGCGCGACGTGGATACCTACATCCGGCAGGAGAAGCGGCAGGTCGGCGGCTCGTGGTTCCACGTCGTCCAGGATGAAGGCAGCGGCGCCTGGCACCTCGACCGCGGCGCGCCCAACCGGCGCTACGACGCGACCGGCGCCACCCGCCTGCTGGTGACCGGCACCACGCTGTCGGGGCTCGATCACGACGACGCCGGCCTGTACCTTCCGACCGGCGTGGTCGCGGGCATCATGGGCGACTGCTCCGGGTGCGTCACACCCTGGGGCACCGTCATCACCGCCGAGGAGAACGTGCAGGACTACTACGGCGACCTGGAGGCGGCGTTTCCCAGCTCCAACAACAAGTTCGTCGCCGGCGCCGGCTTCGATCCCGGCACCGACGTCGATCCGGTGATGAGCGCCTCGACCAGCGCCGACTTCGGGCGCATCAGCGACCCCAACGGCCGTCACAGGCGCGACGCGTTCGGGTACCTGAGCGAGATCGATCCCGGCCTGCCCAGCCAGGCGAGCCTGGCCGACGGCGCCGGCCACCAGAAGCTGGGCGCCGTGGGGCGCGCCCGCTGGGAGAACGCCAGCATCGTCACCGACGGTTCGTTCAAGCTGATCGCCGGGCAGCCGATCGTGATGTACGCGGCCAACGACCGCCACGGCGGCCGCGTCTACAAGTGGATCTCCGACCGGACGTATCGGGCCGGCATGAGCAAGGCCGACGTGCGCGAGCTGCTGGCCGCCGGCCGCACCTACGTCTCGCACCTGGCCGACCTGAACAACGCCACCGGCTACCTGCACGTGAACGGCCGGGCGATGGATGACGGCAACCGCGGGCGCGGGCGCTGGATCTGGATGAGTCTGGACAACACCGCCGACACGGCGCCCAACGCGGCGGCGCTGGGCCTCCCGGACATGACGGTGGGCGCCGCCCTGCGCGACATGAGCTGGAACGGGATCGGCGGATTCCCGTCCGACGTCCTGGTCCGCGCCGCGCTGTTCACCGCCGCCGCCAAGATCGGCGTGCGCGAGCAGAACCGGCCCGAGGACGTCGAATGGAACCCGCTCGACCCGAGCGGCACGCCGCGCCTGTATGTCGCGTTCACCAAGCACGGGCGGCCCAACGTGCTGCGCGCCGACGGTACGCTGAATACCGGCGACGCCGAGCGCCCGATCCGCGACGACTCGCTGGGGCGCATCTTCGTGATCGAGGAAGACGACCCGGAGCGGCCGGGGCGTTCCGCCGGATTCTCCTTCTGGCAGGTGTGGGAAGGCACCGAGGGGACCGGCCCGCTCGACGCCGCCAACCCGGACAACTTGGCCATCGACCGCGACGGCGGCGTGTGGTTCGGCACCGACGGCAACTACGGGCGCAACGGCACCGCCGACGCGCTGTACTACCTCGACCTGAACCCCGCGCACGCCAGCTACGGCACGGCGTTCCGGTTCGCCGCCGGACCGAGCGACTCCGAGGCGACCGGGCCGGCGTTCAACGCCACGATGACGACGCTGTTCTTCAACGTGCAGCACCCGGGCGAGGACTTCGAGGGCGCGCCGAGCACATGGCCGCAACGCTGAAGCCGATGGTCCATTCGCGGGAGAGCCGGCGGGAGCCGGCTCTCCGCCGCGCCCGCCGCCGGGGCCGGGACCGGTGGATCGGAATGGCGCTGGCGGCGCTGCTCATGATCGCCGGTACCGCGGAGGTGGTGACCGTGCGCACCGCGTACGGGGTGCGGGTGGCCGAGGGCCGCGCCGCCTACGACCCGGTGGACTTCGCCGTGGCCAGCATCGGCCGCACCGTGAACTACGAGGCGGTGGTGCCGGCGATGTGCTACACGAAGACCGGCGGCGTCTCCAACGCCTGCTACGCCTGTCACGTGGCATCCGCGTGGCCCAACCAGATGGACGACTTCCCGTTGCAGGAGGAGTACGCCTTCAGCGACTTCGCGCTGACCAACCGCTGGTCCAACCTGTTCGAGGATCGGAGCGCCGCGATCGCCGCGATCGGCGACGCCGAGGCGTTGTCCTACGTGCGGGAAGACAACTACGCGGCCCTGCGCGAGGCGCTCACCGCGCACCGCTCCTACCCGGGCTACATCCCCGACCTCGACTTCGACCGGGGGTTCGACGAGCTGGGGTTCGCCCGCGACGGCAGCGGCTGGCGGGCGCTGCGCTACAAGCCGTTCCCCGGCACGTTCTGGCCGACCAACGGTTCGGCCGACGACGTGTTCATCCGCCTGCCGGAGGAGTTCCGTGCGGCGGGCGACGGCCGCCCGTCGATCGACGTTTACCGCATCAACCTGTCGATCCTGGAAGCGGCCATGACCGGCGACCCGGCACGGCCGGTGGCCGCGTGGGTACGGCTGACCGAGCCGCTCGAGGAGCGGGCTGCCGGCATCGACCTGGATGGAGACGGCACGGTGGGCGGCGTGACGATGCTGATGCGAGGGTTGCCGACCCACTTCGTGGGCGCGGCAGACACGGTGCCGGTGACCCATTCGCGCTATCCCGCGGGGGTGGAGTTCCTGCACACCGTGCGCTATCTCGATCCCGACCGGCCGGGATTCATCGCGCGGCGCATGAAGGAGGTGCGCTATTCACGCAAGGTGCGGTTCCTGGACACCTGGGCGATCGGGCGCGCCTACGAAGAGGAGCTGAACGACAAGGCGGAGGGCGTCCTGCCGAAGTTCGCCGGTTCGCCGCGGGTCGGGCTTCGCAACGGCTTCGGCTGGCAACTCCAGGGCTTCATCGAGGATCCCGCCGGCCGCCTGCGCCTGCAGACCGAGGAGGAGCACCGCTGGTGCATGGGCTGCCACGGCACCATCGGCGTCACCGTGGACTCGACCTTCACCCTCACCCGCAAGGTGCCGGGACTGGCGGGGTGGGCCTACCAGAACCCGCACGGCATCCCCGACGTGCCGCAGGCAGGCGCCGGGACGCCGGAGTACGCGCTCTACCTGCAGCGCGTGCGCGGCGGTGACGAGTTCCGCGCCAACCGGGAGATGGTGGAGCGCTTCATCACCGCCGACGGCATCGACACGGCCCGCGTGGCGCGCGCCGCCCCCGGCGGCGGGGGCGACATCACCGACCTGATCCTGCCGTCCCGCGAACGGGCCATCCTGCTCGACAAGGCGTACCTGGCGCTGGTGCGAAGCCGCGAGGCGGCCGGATTCGCCGGCGGGCGCGACACCGTGGCGGCGCCGCCGCAGAACGTCCACCGCCGGATCGAGAACGGCTCGACCGACCTGGCGCGAACCGGCAGGGTGTTCCGCGACGGCACGCTCCATCTCGACTGGAGCTGGCTCGACCGGAGCTGGCTCGACCGGAACCGGCTGCCCGGCGTCGATTGACTTCTCTTCAGGACTCGCCCAGGCCCAGGGATCCAGCGCGCTCGGCCTGCCATGCCTCCACCTCCGGCGCGCCGACGTCCTGCCGGTGCCAGAGCGCCCAGTTCAGGCAGGCGACCAGGTCGTCGGGATGCTCGACGCCGACCCCCAGCCGCACCAGCCGGTCCACGCCGATGCGCCGGACCTCCTCCTCGGCGGTGAAGTACTCCGATACCGACCGGTGATGGTTGAGCTTGGTGGCCAGCCCGTCGAAGCTGAGTGCGTAGCGCAGCACCCCGCACATCGCCAGCACGTCGCAGAAGTGGCGGGTCTCCCCCTCGTCCGCGTCGCGCAGCCGGAAGCTGACGATCGAGCCCGGCTCCGTGTAGTGCTTCTCGATCACCGCGGCGTCCGGGTGGCCGGGCGCGCTGGGATGGAAGACCTCCTCCACCAGCGGGTGGGCGGCCAGGAAGGCGGTGACGGCCCGCGCCGTCGCACAGCGCCGCCGGAAGCGCGGCTCGGCCCGGTCCAGTCCGTCCAGGATCGCCGTGGCGCGCCGCCAGTCGGCGATGCCGCCGCGCATGGCCTGCAGGTCCATCACGCCGTTGAGCAGGCGGACGTCGTCCGAGGCAAGGTAGCCCCACATGTCGCGGTCCTGTCCGGCCAGCGCCTTGGTGCCGGACACCACCGCCACGTCCACGCCCTCCCAGCGCAGCGCCGGCTCCGCCAGTCCCCACGGGCTGGCGATGGTGCTGTCGAGCGCCACCACCAGCCGCGCAGCGCCCGCGGCGCGCACCTCGCCCACGGCGCGCGCCAGCGCCTCCGGGTCGACTGCCCGCATCAACGGGTTGGTGTAGGTCTCCACGAACAGCAGCCGCGTGTGCGGCCGCAGCGCGGCCGCCAGCCCCGCGTGGCTCAGGTCGTCCACCAGGGTCAGCTCGCCGCCGAGCAGGGTGGTCAGCCGGCTCAGATACGCCTTGCTCTTGTTGTAGACGCCGCGCGCGCAGGCCACGTGGTCGCCCGGCTCCAGCAGCGCGTCGAACAGCAGCGCGCACGCCTGCATGCCGGTGTCGGTGAGGACCGCCGCCTCGGCTCCTTCCAGCTCGCGGACCCACGCCAGCAACCGCCGCGAGACCGTGGTGCCGTAGCGGCCGTAGATCTGCGGCTGCTCCGACCAGCAGGAGGAGCCCAGGAACATCAGCTCCTGCTTGCGCTCCTGCCAGCGGACCATGGGGCCGCTGCCGAGCAGGTCGAGCTGGATCGTCTCCCCGTCGGGATGCAGGTAGGGCACTCCGGTGCGGTGCATCGCGGCATCGATGCCCTCGTGCAGCCCGCGGGTGGCGGCATCCATCGCGGACCGTTGCGGCCGGTCCGGCGGCGTTCCGGCCGGATCGAGATAGGCGCCGATCACCTCCTGGTCACGAAGCCTGGACCAGGTCGCACGCCTCCGGCGGCATCCAGTGCGCGTCCTCGCCCGCCCACTTGACGTTGCAGCCGATCGGGTTGGTCAGCTCGACCGCGATCGGCGTGCCCGCCAGCACGGCGTCGGCCGCATCGCGCAGCTCGTGCGTGCTCGCGTTGGCGGCGTTGCGGGGATCGTCGTCCATGCGGCCGGTGTAGCGCAGCCTGCGGTCGGCGTCGAACAGGTAGTAGTGCGGGGTGCGCAGCGCTCCGTAGGCCAGGGCGACGCTCTGGTCGTCGTCGCGGGCGTAGACGAACTGGAAGTCCTTCTCCGCGGCGCGGGTGACCATGTGCTCGAACGAGTCGTCGGGGTGGTTGTCGGTCTCGTTCGAGTTGATCGAGATCATGGCGACGCCGCGCGGCGCGTAGTCGGCGGCGAACGCGTTCATGCGGTCCTCGCTGCCGATCACGAACGGGCAGTGGTTGCACGAGAAGACGACCACCAGCGCCGCGCTGCCGGCGAAGTCGTCCAGGGTATAGGTCTTGCCGTCGACGGCGGGCAGGGAGAAGTCGGGCGCACGGTCGCCGATTTCAAGGGTAAAGGCCATCGGTTCCTCCTTAGGCGTCTCTGTCGAGGTCGAGTATTCCCCGACCTCGGCGCCGGTTCAACCGAAGAAGGGCAAGCCCGTTCCCCGGACCCCCCCTATCCGTCCGGAATGTGACTCCAGTCCTCCACTCGCAGATCTTCCACTTCGTCGAAGTGCCGGACATTGCAGGTCGCGATCGCCAGCCCGTGAACGAGCGCCGTTGCGGCGATCAGTAGATCGAACGCGGGTCTGGTGCGGCCCCTCCGCGTGAAGTCGGCCTGCAGGCGGGCGTAGCGCTCTGCCACGGCGACGTCCACCGGCAGGACCCGGACGCGGCCCCTGAGGACGGACCGGTACGCCTTCCAGAGTCGTTCCGAGCCTTTCGCCTCCAGCCCCTGGAGCACCTCGGCCTCGCAGATGACCGAGGTGCTCAAAGACCGGTCTCCAAGCGCGGCCCACCGGCGCTGAACGGAACGCAGAGGCGCTCTCCTGATCGGCTGCGAGTAGGCGCTCGTGTCGAGGAGATGGGTCAACGGACGACTCAGAATGGGCTCTTGTATTCCTCTACGACTCTCGGCGGCAAGTCGAGATCGTCCTCGAAGTCGCCGTGCTCGTCGACGAACCGCTTCCTGGACCCCCAGATAGTCGAGACGGCGCCGTCTTGTGGCCCCACCGGGTAGATCTGCACCAACGGAACACCTCGTTTGGTCACCACCACCGGTTCACCGGTCTCCGCGACCCGTTCGCAGATCTCGGAGAACTTCGTCTTCGCTTCATAGATCCCCAAGGTGCTCATACCCGCCACCATACTAGGCGACTAGTCGGTTTGCAAGGTCCATGGCCCGGGTCGTGGCCGAGCAGTCCGTACCAGGAGCGTGCGGAGCCGCAAAAAAGATCGAACATTCTTGCCTCAGGATCTTGACGGGGTTCTGCGCCTGCGAGGTGGCACGCCACCGCACGTACGCACCCCTTCCGGCCTCCCGGAAGCTCCGATGCCCGTTCGGCCGCCCCGCACCCCCTTCAGCGCCCGCTGCGCGCGCATCGCCGACCCGTCCCGGACCGGTCATGAAGTCCTATTTGAAAACCGGTAGTACATTTACCCCATGAAGAACGCCACTCATGCGGCCGCCCGCCCGGCCATCACCTCCACCATCGGTGTGCTCTCCGACCGCGAGCTGCTGCATCAGACCAGCACCCTGGTCCACCACGAGCGTCACCTGCAGGGCGCCATCATCGACCATCTGGCCGAGATCGAAGGCCGCCGGTTGTATCTGCAGCGCGGCTGCTCCAGCCTGTTCGACTACGCGGTGCGCGAGCTCGGCTACAGCGACGCTGCTGCGGGCCGGCGCATCGGCGCCGTGCGGCTGTGCGCCGACCAGCCGGGCGCGCGCGAGCGGCTGCGCGACGGCTCGCTGACGCTGAGCGCCGCCGCCGAGTTGCAGTGGGCGTTCGACCGGCAGCGGCGGCGCGGGGCGATCGCAGGCATCGCGTCGATTGCGCCGGCAGGGGCTGTGGCGCCGGTTGCTGCGGCCGCCGGGGTTGGCGTGCTGGGCTCAGCGGCGGCCGAGGTCGCGTCGGCGGACGATCCGGTCGGGGATGCCGCGCCACCACTGGTGCTCGATGCGGCAGGAAGGCGGAAGCTCGTCGAGGAGGCGTCCGGCAAGAGCGCACGCCAGGTCCGCCGCATGCTGGCCGACCTGGACCCCGAACTGGCGCCGCCGGCCGACCGCGTGCGCCCGCTCGGCGAAGGGCGCTACGAGCTGAAGGCGGTCATCGACTCCGACTGCCGGCAGGGACTGGAGCACCTGCGGGGGTTGCTGTCGCACGTGGACCCCAGCATGACCATGGGGCAGCTTGTCGGCCGCATCGTGCAGGAGGCGCTCGACCGCCACGACCCGAGCCGGCCGCCACGCCGGGCGCGCACCGAAAGCCGGGCGGCGCCGGGCGAATCCGGGCCCGCTCCGGCAGCGAACGATCAACCCGCCCCGGAACCTGATCGCGCCGTGACAGTGCAGGACGCGGCGATCCCCGCCGGCCCCACTCCGACCGCGGAGCAGGCGCGCCACCCGACGCCGACCTCGGCGAATTCGCCGACCCGGCGGGAAGCGACGGAGCGCCAGGCCGCTGCGGAGACGAAGCCGGCCGGCGCCGCCACTTCGACGCCGAAGCGGTGCGCTTCGGGCCGCGCGATTCCGACGGCGGTGAAACGACAGGTGTGGCAGCGGGACGGCGGCTGCTGCTGCTACCTCGACCGGCGGACCGGACGCCGCTGCAACTCACGACACTTGATCGAGATAGACCACATCCTGCCCCATGCGCTGGGCGGCGGCGCCGATCCTCAAAACCTCCGATTGTTATGTCATGCCCGCCACCGTCATCGGCACGCGCCGCACGGCTGAACGGTGCCTCTCGGAGGACCGGCCCCGAGCCTGCAGGTGGCATTCGTGGCGGATCAAGGTGCTGGTCTGACGTCCCGTTGCGGCCAGACCAGCACCGGCCGGCGGGCGGCGGTCGCCTCGTCCAGGCGTCCGATCGGCGTGGTGTGGGGGGCCGTCCGCACCAGCTCGGGGGTGTCCGCCGCCTCCGCCAGGATGGCGCGCATGGCCGCCACGAACCGGTCCAGGGTCCCTTTCGACTCGGTCTCGGTGGGCTCCACCATCAGCGCGTCCGGCACGATGAGCGGGAAGTAGATGGTCGGCGGGTGGATGCCGTAGTCGATCAGGCGCTTGGCGATGTCCAGGGCGCGCACCCCGTGCTCCTGTGCCTGGCGGCGCGCGCTGAAGACCACCTCGTGCTTGCAGACCCGCGGATAGGGCACTTCCAGCACGTCTGCCAGCGCGACCCGCACGTAGTTGGCGGCGACCACCGCCAGCCGGCTCATCGTGGCCAGCCCGTCGCCGCCCAGCGACCGCAGGTAGGCGTAGCCGCGCACGGCGTTGTTGACGTTGCCGTAGAAGGCGCGCACGCGGCCGATCGAGTCGGGCCGGTCGTAGTCGTGGCGGTACGTGTCCCCATCGCGGCTCACGACCGGTACCGGCAGGAAGCGCGCCAGCTCCTCGGTGACCGCCGTCGCCCCCGCTCCGGGGCCGCCGCCGCCGTGCGGGACGCTGAAGGTCTTGTGCAGGTTGAAGTGCAGGATGTCGGTTCCCAGGTCGCCGGGCTTGGCCACGCCGACCATGGCGTTCATGTTGGCGCCGTCCATGTAGACCAGGCCGCCGGCGTCGTGCACGGCGGCGGCGATGTCGGTGATGCGCTCCACGAACAGCCCCAGCGTGTTCGGGTTGGTGATCATCAGCCCGGCCACGCTGTCGTCCAGCGCGTCCTGCACGGCGGCGAAGTCGAGGTTGCCGTCGGAGCCGGTGGGCACGGTGCGCGACCGGTAGCCGGCCATCGCGGCGGTCGCCGGGTTGGTGCCGTGCGCGGAATCGGGCACCAGCATCGTCGTCCGCTGCGAGCCGTTCGCCTCATGGTACGCGCGGATGACCAGCGCGCCGGTCAGCTCGCCGTGCGCGCCGGCCGACGGCTGCAGGGACACGCCGGGGAGCCCGGCGATCTCGCCCAGCCACTCCTGCAGCTCCCAGAGCAGGCGCAGCGCGCCCTGCACGGTCGCCTCGTCCTGGTAAGGGTGGATGGACGCCAGCCCCGGCAGGTCGGCGATGCGGTCGTTGATCTTGGGGTTGTACTTCATGGTGCAGGAGCCGAGCGGATAGAAGCCCTGGTCGACCGAGAAGTTGCGGCGCGAGGAGTTGGTGAAGTGGCGCACCACCTCCGGCTCGGACAGCTCCGGCAGCGGCAGCCCGGCGCGGAGCAACTCGTCCGGCAGCGCCTCGGCGCGCGGCACGTCGAGCGGCGGGAGCCGCACGCCGGTCCGTCCCGCGACCGAGCGCTCGAACAGCAGCGGCTCCTCCGGCAGCAGGGCGGCCCCGGACGGGCCGGGAGCGCCGGACACGTCCGCGGCGCTCACGGGGCCATCGTTCATGCTGCCACCGCTCATGCGACCATCGCTCATGCGACCACCTCCGCCACGGCCGCCACCAGCCGGTCGATGTCGGCGCGGCTGTTGAGCTCCGTCGCGGTCAGCAGCCAGCAGCCGTCCAGACCCAGGTCGAAGCGGCCCAGGTCGAGCCCGCCGACGATGCCGTGGTCGGCCCAGAGCCGCCGGTTCAGCTCGGCCGGCGCCACCGGCGTGCGCACCGTCAGCTCGCGGAAGAACCGCCCGGAGAAGCGCGCTTCGACCCCCGGCACGCGCGCCAGCTCGGCGGCCAGGTAGTGGGAGCGGTGATAGCACTGGCCGGCGACCTCGCGGAGCCCGGACGGACCCAGCGCCGCCAGGTAGATGGCCACGGCGGTGGCGATCAGCGCCTCGTTGGTGCAGATGTTGCTGGTCGCCTTCTCGCGGCGGATGTCCTGCTCGCGCGGCTTGAGGGTCAGCACGAAGCCGCGCCGGCCGCGCTCGTCGCGGGCGATGCCCGCCAGGCGGCCCGGCATCTGCCGGACGTTGCGCATGGAGGTGGCCAGCAGGCCCACGTAGGGGCCGCCGTAGAACAGCGGTATGCCGAGCGGCTGTCCCTCCGCGGTGGCGATGTCGGCGCCCAGCTCGCCGGGCGGCCGCAGCACCGCCTGCGCGACCGGGTCCGCTGACACCACCGCCAGCGCACCGGCCGCGTGGGCACGCTCGCAGAGCTCCGCGACCGGCTCGATCACGCCCAGGAAGTTCGGGTAGGCCACCAGCAGGGCGGCGGTGTCGTCGCCGAGCGCCCGTGCCACCTCGGCCGGATCGGTGCGTCCCGACGCGCGGTCGAACGGGATGGTCACGATGCGGAGGCCCAGGCCGGACAGGTAGGTGGCAAGCACCTCGCGGTACTCGGGATGCACGGCCTCGCTGACCGCGATCGTCTCCCGGCCGCGGGACAGCCGGGCGGCCATGAGCGCCGCCTCCGCCAGCGCGGTGGAGCCGTCGTACATCGACGCGTTGGCCACTTCCATGCCGAGCAGCCGGGCGACCATCGTCTGGAACTCGAAGATGGTCTGCAGCGTCCCCTGGCTCACCTCCGGCTGATACGGGGTGTAGGCGGTGTACAGCTCGCTGCGGAACAGCAGGTGCGGGATCACGGCCGGCGTGTAGTGGTGGTAGGCGCCGGCACCCAGAAAGCAGCTATGCCGGTCGAGGGCGCTGTTGCGGTCGGCCAGGTCGCGGAAGGCGGCGGCGACTTCCGGCTCGCTCAACCCGTCGGGCAGGTCGAGCCGGGGAAACCGATGGGCATGCGGGACGTCCGTGAACAGCTCATCGACGCTGGCGACGCCGATCGCCTGGAGCATCTCGGCGATCTCGGCGCCGGTGTGGGGGGCGTACTGCACGGCGGTGTCAGTCCGACGCGACGAGCTGGGCGTAGGCCTCCGCGTCCAGGAGCTGCGGCTCCTCCGCGTCCAGCCGGCTGGGCCGCACCGTGACGATCCAGCCGTCGCCGTACGGCGACTCGTTGACGAGTTGCGGCGCCGACTCCAGGTCGTCGTTCACGGCCACCACCTCGCCGGTCAGCGGGGCGAACAGGTCGCTGGCCGCCTTGACGCTCTCGATCACCCCGAACGGGCTGCCCTGCGTGACCTGGCTGCCCACCTCGGGAAGCTCCACGTAGACCACGTCACCCAGCTCGTGCTGGGCGTGGTCGGTGATGCCGATCACGACCAGCTCGCCGTCCTGCCGGGTCCATTCGTGCTCGGCGGTGTATCGCAGGTCCTTGGGGAACTCCATCATCGCTTCCTCTTACTTGAGCTTGCGCCTGTAGAATGGGCGTTGCACGACCGTGGCGGCCACCGGGCGGCCCCGGATGGTCACCGCCAGCTCGGCTCCCACCGCGGCGTGCTCGCGCGCCACCAGTCCCATCGCCACGCTCCGCTCCAGCCACGGCGCATGGCCGCCGCTGGTCACCGTTCCGGCCGGCTCCCCGCCGGCGGTCGTGATCGCGAACCCGGCTCGCGCGATCGCGCGTCCGTCGAGCTTGAGGCAGGCCAGGCGCCGCGCCACGCCCGCAGCCCGCTGCGCGGCGATGGCGGACGCGCCGACGTAGGCGTTCCCCTTCGACACGAACCGGCCGAGCCCCGCCTCCAGCGGCGACACGTCGCGCGTGAGCTCGTGCCCGTACAGCGGGAGCGACGCCTCCAGGCGCAGCGTGTCGCGCGCCCCGAGCCCGGCCGGCTGCAGGCCGGCGGAGGCGCCGGCGTCCAGGAGCGCCGTCCACAGCGCCTCCGTGCGATCGGCGGCGGCGAACAGCTCGAACCCGTCCTCGCCGGTGTAGCCGGTGCGCGCCACCAGCGCCGGGACGCCTGCCACCTCCGTCTCCCGGCAGCGATAGGCGCCGACGGCGCCCAGGTCGGCCGCGGCCACGCCCTGCAGGATCGCCTCCGCCCGCGGCCCCTGGACGGCGATCAGCCCGAGCTCCGCGCTCCGGTCGCGCAGGTCGACGCCGTCCATGCCCGCGGCGACCGCGCGCGCGTGCTCGACCACCACGCCGGTGTTGGCGGCGTTGACCACGACGCGGTACCCGTCCTCGGCCAGCCGGTAGACGATCACGTCGTCGATGACCCCGCCCGCCTCGTCCAGGATCAGCGAGTAGCGCGCCCCGCCGACCGCCAGCCGCCCGACGTCCAGGCAGGCCAGCCGGGCGACGCAGGCGGCGGCCCCGGCGCCGGTCACGTCGATCTCTCCCATGTGGCTGACGTCGAACAGGCCGGCCGCCGCGCGCACCGTGCGGTGCTCGGCGACGATGCCCGCGTACTGCACGGGCATGCTCCAGCCGGCGAACGGCACCATGCGCGCGCCCAGCCGTTCGTGGGCGGCATGCAGCGGCGTACGGAGCAGCGTCGGCATCGTCAGAAAGAACGATAACAGCGTCCGGTCAGCTCCTCCAAACCGCCCGCGCGGCTACCACGTCGTGGTCGATCGATGTACGTTGTCGTTCGCCATGGAGGTGACAGAGCAACGCCTGTTCACGCCCGGCGACGGCGCCACTCCGCCGGCCCTCACCGGGCGTGAGCGCGAGGAGGCGGTGCTGAAGCAGTGCCTGGCGGACCTGCTCGGCGGCAAGGCTCCGCCGCACAACGTCGCTCTCATCGGCCCGCGCGGCACCGGCAAGACCGTGTTGCTCAACTGGTTCGAGCGCGTCTGTCGCGACCGAACAGCGCAGGTGGACGTGGCGACCCTGACTCCCGACGACATCCCGACCCGTGACGGCCTGGTCGATGTCCTGGCGCCGCCGTCGAGGCTGGCGAAGCTGCTGCCCCGGAAGGTGGGAGTCGCGGCCGTCGGTTCGGTCGAATGGGCGCCGCCGCCCGGGAGCACCCGGAACCTGCGGGCGGAACTGACCGCCCGCTGCCGCGGGAAACCGCTTGCGGTGCTGCTCGACGAAGCACACACGCTCGATCTCGTGGTGGGCAGGGCGCTGCTCAACGCCAGTCAGAAGATTCGCACGGAGGCGCCGTTCCTGTTGGTGATGGCCGGCACGCCGGGCCTGCCGGCGCATCTGGGGGCCATGGACGCGTCCTTTTGGAGCCGCCTGGGCGCGGGACGCCTGGGCATCGGCCTGCTGAGCGCCGCCGCCGCCGGCGCCGCCCTGGTCGAGCCGCTGGCGGCCCACGGCGTGGGCATCGACCCGGGCGCCCTCGACGCGGTCGTCGAGCACAGCCAGCGCTATCCGTACTTCATCCAGCTCTGGGGTGAGGCGCTGTGGGAGCAGCGCCTGGCCACCGGCGCGACCCGGTTGACGGCCGCTCACGCGGACGCTGCACGTCCCGACGTGGCGGTCCGCATGACGGACTATTGCCAGGACCGGTATTTCGAGCTGGACCAGTCGGGTTGGTTGGCCGCCGCAGAACAGGTGGCAGCCCGGCTGCAACGCACGCCGGCCCTGACCTACGCCGAGTTGAAGTCCGCCATCGCCGACGGCCTCGCCGCGAGCGCGGACCACGAGCACGTGCAGGCGGCCCTGGCCACGTGTGAGCGTCTGGGCTTTGTCTGGTGCCCTCCCGGCCAGCCGTCGCCGGTTCGGTACGAGGCCGGCATCCCCTCGTTGATGACCCACGTGCTCGACCAGTCTCCGGCGACGCCCGAGCGCACGGTCTGAACCGAAGGTCAGGTGCCGGCTTCGTTCACAGCAAGGCCAGGAAGCCGCCGTCCACGTACAGCACGTGGCCGTTGACGAAGCTGGAGGCGTCCGAGGCCAGAAACACGGCCGGTCCCACCAGCTCCGTCGTGTCCCCCCAGCGGCCGGCCGGCGTGCGCTCGCGGAGCCAGGCGTTGAACGCCGGATCGTCGGCGAGCGGCTGGGTCATCTCCGTGACGAAGTAGCCGGGGCCGATGCCGTTGGCCTGCACCCCGTGCGGCCCCCACTCCACCGCCATCGCCCGCGTCAGCATCTGCAGCCCGCCCTTGGCGGCCCCGTACGCGGCGGTGCCGAGCCGGGCCCGTTCGCTGATCAGCGAGCAGGTGTTGATGATCTTGCCGCGGCCGCGCTCGCACATGCCGCGCGCCACCCGCCGGCCGACCAGGAACGGCGCGGTGAGGTCGGTGTCGATGACCTCCTGCCAGGCCGCGGAGTCCAGCTCGACCATCGGCGCGCGCCGCGTCATGCCGGCGTTGTTGACCAGGATGTCGATCGGCCCGATGGCCCGCTCGACGGCGCCGATCGCCTCGTCCCCGGCCTGCTCGTCGCGGGTGTCGAACGGGCAGGCGTCGGCCTCGATCCCGTCCGCGCGCAGCGCTTCGATCATCTGCGCGACCCGGTCGAGCCTGCGGCCATTGACCAGCACGTGGGCGCCCGCCTCGCCCAGGCCGCGCGCCAGCGCGGCGCCGATGCCGGAGGTCGAACCGGTGACCAGGGCCAGCCTGCCGTCGAGCCGAAAGTCGTTCGCCGTCATGGCGCGCATGGTAGCGCGGCGCCACGATCGATACACCATACTCCCGCGTCATGAACGGAGGCATGCGATTCGCGGCGATGCTGGCCGGATTGGTCGTGGTGGCCCTGGACGCCACGGGCGAGAGGGCCGTCCGGCCGGTCGTCTACGACGTCACGGTGGCGCGCCTGGAGCACTACCAGGACGCGGATCTTCGGCAGATGACCCCGGCCACGGTGACTCGCCACGTTGACGGCGACACCTTCGAGGTCGCGATCGCCGACCCTGCATACGGCATGCGCGCCAAAGAGAAGGTCCGGTTCATGGGCATCGACACCCCGGAGCGAAACGAGCCGCTGTTCGACGAAGCGCGCGCGCACGTGGAGCGGAGGGCGGGCGCCGGGCCGGTATACTTGGCGTTCGACTTTCGGCGCCGCGACCAGTTCGACCGCCTGCTGGCCTTCGTCTACCTGGCGGATGGCACGCTGCTGAACGCCGAACTGATCGAGGCCGGGCTCGCCGTGGTCTATCGCGGCGATGACCTGATGTACTTTCTGCCTCAGTTCGAGGACCTGGAGCGCGAAGCCCGGTCGCGGCAGCTCGGCGTGTGGAAGGGCCGCGCTGGCTCGGGCGTGATCATCGCCGCCATCGCCAACCACAGCCGCGACGAGCACGTGCTGCTCCGCAACGACGGAAACGCGGCGGTCGACATCTCCGGCTGGCGGCTGCTCGACGATGACGGCGACGGGCTGATGATTCCTTCGCGGGTGGTGCTGGATCCCGGCGACTCGCTGGCCGTGGGCAGCGGCACGGGCTGCGTGGATACTCATCATCCCTGCCGGCAGCTCTCGACAAAGAACATCTGGAGCAACTCGGGCGACGTTGCCGAGCTGCGCGACGGCCGCGGCACGGTCGTCCACTCCTACCGCTACTGACAGCCCGTCCAAGACGACCCAGATTTGACGACCCCGATTTGACGACCCCGATTTGACGGCCCCGCAGGCCGAATCTACCTTCGGCCGGTGAGCACCGCGGCCCCATCGCCCGAGCGCCGCGCGCTCAGTCCCGCGCAGCGGACCGCCGCGCAGCGCACCTTCCACGTCTTCACGCTGTTCAACGTCTGCTCGTTCCAGTGCCTGTCGGGCAACCTGATCACCCTGTTCGGGCTCCGGGTCGGGCTGGGCAGCGTGATGATCGGGGTGCTGTTCGCCGTCATCCCGCTGTCCCAGTTCATGCCGCTCATCGGCCGGCTGTTCGTCACCCGGCTCGGCAACGTGCGCTCCATGGGCCTGTTCTGGAGCGCACGCTGCATCCTGGCGGCGCCGCTGCTGGCCGTGGCGCTGTTCGCGGGCGCGGGGCAGACCACCGTGGCGGTGGCGCTGCTGTTCATCGGCGTGCTGGGCTTCAACCTGGCGCGCGGAGCCGGCATGGCCGGCATGCAGCCGGTCATCGGCCACCTGACCACGCCGCAGGACCGCGGCCTGTTCATGTCGCGGATGCAGCTCATCATCCACGCCGTGATCATCGTGACCGGCCTGCTGATGGGGCTGGTCCTGGACCGGGAGTCGCCGCTGGCGGTGTTCACGGTCATCCTGGCGGTGGGCGTGGCGGCCGGCGTCATCGCCACCTTCTCCGTGTTCCGCCTGCCGGAGCCGCCGGCCGAGGAACGCTCCGGACCGCTCCTGCGGGCCGCCGCCGAGGCGTTGCGCGGCGCCACCTTGCGCCGCTTCCTGCTCCTGATCCTGGCCGTGTTCGCCGGCTCCTTCATGGTCAGTCCGTTCTTCATCGTGTTCCTGCGGCAGGTCTACGGCATGGGCGACGACTCGATCATGCTGGTGACGGTGGTCGGCTCGATCGGCGCCATCTGCATGGCCCTGCTCAGCGGCCTGATGACCGACCGCATCGGCGCGCAGCCGCTGCTGGTGCTGTCGGCCGCCGCCATGGCGGTGGTGATGCTGCCGCTGGTGGTGGCGCCTCCCCTGCCCGCCACCGCCGCATGGATCTACGGCGCGGCGGCGTTCTTCGTCTTCATGCTGGGCGCCAGCGGGATGCAGAGCGCCTCCACCGTCTACTTCCTGTCGATCGGCAAGGCCTCCGAGCGGCTCAACCTGGGCATCCTGTACATGCTCGCCACCGGGCTGGGCGGCACGCTGGGCTCGCTGGCCGGCGGCGCGCTGCTGGACGTGCTGGGGGGCGCGCTGGGGGTGACCGGCTCGTTCCGCGCCTACTTCGCGCTGGTGACGGTGCTGTTCGCGGCCATCGTCCTCGGCATGGGCGGACTGGAGCGGCTGGGCGCCTACCGCGCGCGGGACGTGCTGTCGATGATGTTCTCCATCCGCGACCTGCGCGCGCTGGGGCTGCTCAACCGGCTGCAGCGGGTGCGCAGCCCGTTCGAGGAGGAGCAGCTCATCCAGGAGCTCGGCTCGGCGCGCTCGCGGGTGACCGCCCGCGACCTGGTGCGCAAGCTGTCCTCGCCGCGGTTCGCGGTGCGCGCGGAAGCGCTGACGGCGCTCAGCACCGCCGACACCCGCGAGGACCTGGCCCCGGCCCTGATCAACGAGCTGCGCAACCACGACTTCACCACCGCCTACCTGGCCGCGAACGTGGCGGGCCAGAAGGGCATCACGGAAGCGATCCCCGCCCTGCGCGAGAGCCTGGACTCCCGCGACTTCTTCCTGGCCGGCAAGGCGATGGTGGCCCTGGGGCGGCTCGGCGACCGGCCGAGCGTCGGGCGGATCGAGCAGCTCCTGGCCGACACCGAGAACCCGCGCCTGATCATCCACGCGGCCACCGCCCTGGAGCTGTTCGGCAGCGCAACCTCGGTCCCGGTGCTCATCGCCAAGCTGAGCCGCCGGTTCGCCCCCTACGTGCGCGACGAGCTGATCCTGGCGATCGCCGCGATCCTGGGCGCGGGCGGCTTCCTGTACCAGCACTACCGGAGCTTCCTGGACGACGCCGCCGCAGGGCTGGACAGCCTCCGCGACGAGTTGACACAGAATCGGCGTTCGCGGACGCCGCCCGAGCAGGTGGTTAAGATGCTGGACCTGATGGGCGAAGATCATGCGCGCTTCGCGAAGGCCGCCCGTGCGCTGCTGGCCATGCAGTCCGGCACGGCGCTCGACGCGCCGGCGGCCGAGCAGCTCGCGGGCGGCCTGGCCGACCGCGAGATCCTGAGCCTGGACCGGTACCGCTTCCTGGTCGCGGCGGTCGTCACCTGGGCGGCCGTCCAGGGTCCGCCTCCGGCAGCCAGTCGGGCATCGGGATGAACCGCTGCCCATGAGCGAATCCGCTCCCGATTCGACGGCTCCGCCGCCCTCGCGCGCGGCGCGCATCGAGGACGGCGCGGTGATCGTCGCGCTGCTGCTGCTGGCGGTCATCCCTACCGCGCAGGTCATCGCCCGGCTGCTGTTCGATGCCGCCCTGACCGCGGCTTCCGGCTACGTCAGGCACCTGGTGGTCTGGGGCGCCTGCCTGACCGGCATCGTCGCCACGCGCGAGCGGCAACACCTGTCGCTGAGCGCCGGCCTGCCGAAGCTGCCCGCCCCGTACGATCGCTGGGCGGCGACCGCCGCCACGGCCATCACCGTGGCCGTCACCACCGGCATCGCCGTCAGCGCGGCGTCGCTGACGCTGGTGGGCTTCGGTGGGTACGAACGAGTCGGGGCGTTCCCCAAGCGGGCGGTGCTGGCGATCCTGCCGGTCGGCTTCGGGCTCATGGCGCTGCGCATGGTGATGGCCGCCGCCCGGCCGCAGGAGGAGGGCCGTTCGGGACGGGCGGGAACCGCGGCAGGCGTGATCGGCATCGCGCTCGGCGTGATCCTGTCGACGCAGCCGCTGGCAAACCTGGCCATCACCGTCTCCTGGGAGATCGGCTCGGGACTCGGGGCGCTGGAGGCGCCGCTCTACGACCTTGCCGACAGGGTGAACGGCCTGATCCGGTCGCTGCGGCTGCCCCTGCTGATCCTCATGATCGTCTCGGCGGGGGCGGGCGTGCCGATCTTCGCCGTGCTGGGCGGCATCGCCCTGTTGATGTTCGCGTCCAACGGCGTGCTGGAGACCGTCCCCGGAGAGGCGTACACGATGCTCATCGGCGTGCACGTGCCGGCGCTGCCGCTGTTCGCGCTGTCAGGCTTCCTGCTCTCGGAGAGCGGCGCCGGAGCGCGCCTGGTGCGTCTGTGCACGGCCCTGTTCTCCCGCTACCGCGGCGGCCTGATCATCGCCGCGACGCTGATCTGCGCCTACTTCACCACCTTCACGGGCGCCTCCGGCGTGACCATCCTGGCGGTCGGCGGCCTGCTGGCGGCGCTGCTGGCGGAGAACGGGTTCCGCAAGGACCTGTCCACCGGCCTGCTGACCGCCTCCGGCAGCATCGGCCTGCTGTTTCCGCCCAGCCTCCCCATCATCATGTACGGCGTCGTCAGCCAGAACAACGTCAAGGCGATGTTCGCCGGCGGCGTCGGACCCGGCATCCTCATGGTGTTCGCCCTGATCGCCTTCGCGCTGGTGCGCGCCCGCACGGCCCGCCGCTCCGCCGGCGCGCCGGCGCCGGGCGCGGCCACGGCCGCCGGCCCCGCAGCCCCTCTGCCGGTGCCGGACGTCGGACGCGCGCTGCGGCACGCCGGTTGGGAGGTGGCGTTGCCGGTGATCATCCTGGGCCTGCTGTTCGGCGGCGTCACCAACCTGGTGGAGACGGCCGCGATCGCCGTGGTCTACCTGCTGTTCGTGCAGATGGTCATCCATCGCGACCTGTCCGTGCGCGACCTGCCCCGCCTGTTCGCCAGGGCCGCGCCCATCATCGGCGGCATCCTGGTCATCCTTGGAGTGGCCAAGGCGCTGTCGTTCGCGATCGTGGACGCGCAGGTGCCGCAGGCGCTGGTGCAGTGGTTCTCCGACCACGTGCGCTCGCCCTACGTGTTCCTGATCCTGCTCAACCTGGCGCTGCTGATCGCCGGCTGCCTGATGGACATCTTCTCGGCGATCGTCGTGCTGGTGCCGCTGCTGACCCCGATCGCGGAGTCCTACGGGATAGACCCCGTGCACCTGGGGATCATCTTCCTGGCCAACCTGGAGCTCGGCTACCTGACCCCGCCGGTCGGCCTGAACCTGTTCCTGGCCTCCTACCGGTTCGAGATTCCACTGGCGAAGCTGTACCGCACCACCCTCCCGTTCCTGGCGATCCTGCTGGTGTCGGTGCTGGTGATCACCTACGTGCCGCCCCTCACCACCACGCTGGTCAGCCTGCTGGGTCTGTCCGGCGGTGCGGTGAATTGACGCTCCCGGTACCGCACGCGACCATGGACACCATCATGGAACACGCAGTCTGGTCAGGCCGCGGCGATCGTCGTGGCGATCGTCACTGCCGCCCACGATGGCGCTCGGCCGCGCGCCGTGCGTGCGCGTGCGTGGTCCTGCTGGCGCTGGCGGCGGCCGGCGCCGCGGGGCAGAACCTGAAGTTCGCCAGCCTGGCGCCGAAGGACACGCTGTGGGACAAGGCGCTGCAGCAGATCGGCGCCGAGTGGAACCGGCTCTCCGGCGGGGACATCGAGGTGACCGTCTTCCCCGGCGGCGTGGCCGGCGACGAAACCGACATGCTGCGCAAGATGCGCACCGGCCAGTTGGACGCCGCCGCCATCTCCGCGATCGGCCTGGCCGGCGTGTATCCCGGCGTGCTGGCGCTCGGCATGCCGTTCCTGTTCGAGAACGAGGAGGAGGTGGCGTACGCCACCGAGCGGCTCCGCCCCCTGATCGAGGAGGAGTTCGAGCGCCGCGGCTTCAAGATCCTGATGTGGACGGCGGCCGGCTGGGTGCACTTCTTCACCCGCGAGCCCACCCTCACCCCCGCCGACCTGCAGCGGCAGAAGCTGAACGTACCGGACGCCGATCCGGGCGTGGTGGCGGCGTGGCAGGCGGCGGGCTTCCGGATCGCCGAGGTGCCGGCCACGGAGCTCATGCTGGGACTGCAGACCGGGCTGGTCGACGCGGTGCTGAACACGCCGCTGATCGTCGCGCCCATGCAGTGGTTCGGCGTCGCCAAGCACATGAACGCGCTGGAGATCGCGCCGTTCTACGGCGCGATGCTGATCTCCACGCGCACGTGGAGGCGGTTTCCCGAGGAGCTGCGGGCGCCGTTCCTGGAGGTCGTGCAGGAGATCGGCACGGAGGCGACCGCGGAGGTGCTCGAAGCCGAGCGCATTGCCGTCGAGCTCATGCGCCGTTTCGGCCTGACCATCCAGCAGCCCACGGCCGAGCAGGCGGCCGAGTGGCGGGTGCTGCAGCAGGGCTTCGAACCGATGGTGGGGCCGGTCGTGGACGAGCGCGCCTTCGAGATCGTGGTCGAGGCCCTGGCCGAGTACCGCGCCGGGCGCGCCGCTTCACCGTAGCGCCCCGAAACCGTCGCCTACGGCTCCGCTTTCGGCCCATCCCCACCTTTCGGCCGCGACCGGCGGTAGGCCCGCACCGTCCGCTCGATCCCGGAGCGGTAGCCGGTCGCCGGCGCATAGCCCAGCACCGCCCGCGCGCGGGCGATGGAGAAGTGATAGTCGTGCGCGGTCTGGGCCACCCGGTAGACGGTCAGCGGCGGCTCGCCGGCCGCCGGCACGGCGCGATACAGCCATTCGCACATCCGGGCCGCCGGCAGCGCCAGCCGCGCCGGCACCGCCCAGCGCGGCGGCCGGCGCCCCAGGAGCGCCGCCGCGTGGCGGAGCAGATGCCGCCAGGTCACGCGTTCGCCCCCGGTCAGCAGCAGGACCTCGCCAGCCGCCGCGTCGGTCTCCAGCGCCAGCTCGAACGCGCGCGAGACGTCGTCCACGTACACCGGGCAGGTCAGGCGGCGGCCGGCGTCGACGAACGCCGGCAGCCCCCGATCGATCGCCTGCAGGATGCGATAGAAGCTGGTGGTGTCGTCGGGACCGTAGACGTTGCCCAGGCGCAGCACGACGGCGTCGGGCACGAGCTCGCGCACGCTCCGCTCGGCGGCCAGCTTGGTCTCCTGGTAGGGGTTGACGGGAGGATAGAACGGACCCCGCTCCGTGGTGTCGCGGTGCGGGCCGAAACCGTGCACGGCCGCCGAGCTGGCGTGCACGAACCGGCGGCAGCCGGCCGCCTCCGCAGCCCGGCACAGCCGTGCCGTGAGCTCGGCGTTGTAGCGCCGGAAATGGTCGGCCGTGCCCCAGTCGGTGACCGCCCCCGCGCAGTGCACGACGGTCGCCGCCCCCTGCAGCGCCGCGCCCGCGCCGGCATCCTCGCCCAGGTCGTGGCGCTGCAGGCGGACCCCGGCCGCCGCCAGCCGGCGCATCCGCTCGGCCGGTCCGCCGCGGAACCAGATGCCGCGCACGCGGCGTCCGGACGCCGCCAGGTGGATGGCGAGCGCGGAGCCGACGAACCCGGACGCGCCGGTCACGACCGTGTCCGCGGCGGGCTCCCGACCCATGCGTGCAGCGTGGCCGTCTTGCGCCCGTCGGCGTCAAGACAGGCGTCGCAGGCGCGCGGAAACCGGACGGCGCCTTGACGCCGCGCACGCTCCTCAGGCATCGAGTAGCCCGATGAACACCGCCAGCTCGCCGTCCGGACCGCCCGCCACCATCACCCGGGAGCAGATCGACCGCTACCACGAGGAGGGATACCTGATCCTGGAACGCGCCATCGACGACGCCACGCTGCAGATGCTGCGCGAGGAGTGCTCGTACTTCATGGGGTACATGGACGCGGAGATGGACGCCGCCGGGCTGGAGCGGAAGGGGATCCACCAGCGCGGCAACCGCTACTTCGTCGGCAACCGCTACCACCTGAGCCCGCGGCTGTGGCGCTTCGTGTATGGCGAGGTGATGGCGCGGGTATGCCGGGCCGCGCTCGGAGCCGACGTCTACCTGTTCAACGAGCAGTGGGTGGTCAAGGCGGCCGACACCGGCGGCGCGTTCGCCTGGCACCAGGACTCCGGCTACGTCAAGAACCGCTACCGGCAGACCACCCACCGGCCGTACCTGTCCTGCTGGTGCACCCTGGACGATGTCGACGAGTCGAACGGAACGGTCCACGTCCTCCCCCACTCGCGCGCCGGCACCAGGGAGATGATCGCCGATCACGTCCGCGACGCCGTGGACGACGACCTGGTCGGCTACCACGGCGACGATCCGGGGATCGCCATGACCGTCCCGGCCGGCTCGGTCGTGGCGTTCACGAGCTACAACTTCCACCGCTCGGGACCGAACACGACCGGCCGCATGCGGCGCGTCTACCTCACGCAGTACAGCGCCGAGCCGATCCTGGGAGCGGACGGCGGGCTGTGGTCGCAGGCGGTGCCGTTCCTGCGCGGCGGGGCGGTGGTGTACGACCACGCCGCCGACCGTGCGGCGCGCGCCGGGAGCGGCTGACCGGCCCGGCGCTCAGCGCGCCGCCAGGATCGACAGGTCCAGGGCGATGCCGGCGGCCGCGTGGATGAAGAGCCCCGGCAGGATCGAGCCGCTGCGCACCGCCAGCAGCCCCAGGGCCAGGCCGAACGGGAAGGCGGCCGCCAGCTCGATGGGCGGGTGGCCGATGTGCAGCAGCGTGGAAGCGAGCGCCTGCGGGGTGGCGGCCAGCAGCACGCCGGCCGCGCCGGCGCCGCGGCGCGGCACCAGCGGGAACAGCAGCGCGCCGCGGAACGTGAGCTCCCACGGCAGGTAGTAGCAGCACAGGTAGGCCAGCGCGTGCGCGGCGACGCCGAGCGGCGACCGCGCCAGCTCCAGGATGCCGGGCCGCCCGAACGGGTAGAAGGCGGCGAGCTGCGGGTTCCGGCGCGACAGGAACCCGACCAGCGCGGCGGCCGCGCAGGCCAGCAGCACCGCGGCGGGATGGATGCGCTTCGCCCTGCGCAGGCCGATCTCGTGCAGGCGTCCGCCGCCCAGACGCAGCACCACGGCCGGCGCCAGTCCGAGCAGCACCAGCGCGGCCGCGAAACGCACGGCGTAGTCCGCGAACGGCGCCGGCTCGCCGCCCGCCAGCAACCGGGCGAGGGGCGCGGCTCCCGGCGGGGCCGCCGCCAGCGCGAACAGGGTCACCCCCACGGCGGCCGCGAGGACGACCGCGGCCGACTCCGAGCGCCGCGCCCAGCCGATCACGGCGCGGCGTCCACGGCGGCGGCCACCGCCGCCGCGACCTGCGCGGCGCCGGTCGGCCGCGGCGCACGCGCCAGCGCCCGCCGGGCGGACTCCACCTCGCCTTCGACCAGGGCGCGCCGGAGCGCCGCCTGAAACGCGCGGGCCGACGGCGCGTACCAGCCGTAGCCGTTGCGGACGATGAAGCTGCGGCTGTGGCGCTCGTTGGGAGCGCCGACCTGCGTGATCAGGAACGGCCGCCGCGCGGCGGTCACCTCCAGCGTGAACAGCGTGCCGCACTTGCCGGCGGCCAGGTCCGCGGCCGCCAGCAGCACCTCCATGTCGTCGCGAAACGGCAGCGGCACGACCCGGCTGCCGGCGAACCGCGCCGCCAAGTGCCGCCGCAGCGCCGCGTTGCGGCCCGTGGCCACCAGCATCAGCGCGTCCGGCACCGCGCGCGCGCACGCCTGCACGAACCCCTCGGCGTCGCCGATGCCGGCCCCGCCCAGGCCGTAGAACACCACCGGCCGCCCCGGCTCCAGGCCCAGCCGCCGCCTGGCTTCCCGTCGGTCCGGCGGGGCCAGGAACCGCCGGTGGGCGATGGGCGCCACGCGTTCGATGCGGGAGGGCCCCACGCCGGAGTCACGCACGGCGTCGGCGGCGGCCTCCCCCATGGCGAAGTAGCGGTCGGCGTGGCAGGCCAACAGGTGGTGCGGCCCGCCCAGCTCCGTGAACACGTAGAGCAGCGGCGGCCGGTGCCGGGCCAGCCGCCGGGCGCGGGCAAAGATGTGCGCGGTGCCCCAGTGGGTGGCCAGCACCGCCGCCGGCCGGCGTCGGTCGAGCAGCTCGCGTGCCTGCGGCACCGCCTGCGCGGCCGCCGCGCGGTTGACCATGCGCGTCACCGCCGGCAGCGCCGCCCCGCCGGCGAAGGCAAGCTGGCCGGCCCGCCGGTGGCGCAGGATCCAGTCCCAGGACGAGACGTAGAAGCGCTCGGTGCGCGGCCCGCCCAGGGCCGCCGCGTCGACCAGCTCGGCGCCGCGGCCACGCTCCTCCAGCGCCGCCGCGACCGCGCGCGCCGCCGACAGGTGGCCGGCCCCGGCCGCGAAGTACGGGACGACGACCGGTCCGTCCGCACCGTTCCGGGAAGGCGCCGCCGCCGCGCCCGGCCGCGTCATCGCGCGTCGCCGGCCCCGCGGTAGAGAGCGGCGATCCGATCGCCGATGTCGTTCCAGTCGAACTGCTTCGCCCGTGCCCGCGCGGCCCGGCCGGCCGCCTGCAGGTCCATGCCGCGCACGCGCCGCATCGCCCGGGACAGAGCGCCGGGCTCGTCCGGCTCGTACAGGATCCCCATGCTGCCGTCGATCAGGTCCGCCATGCAGCCGCGGCGCGGCAGCACCACGGGCAACCCGAAGCCGAGCGCCTGGATGGCGCTGCCGGAGGTCATCACCTCCCGGAACGGCAGCACGGCCACGTCCGCGGCGTTGAGGTAGTACTGAAACTCCTCCTCCGCGAAGAAGTCGGAGGTCTCGATCCGAATCGACCGCGCCGCGCGGGCGGCCGCGGCCACCCGTTCCAGCAGCCCCGGCGCCCGCGCGTTGGTCTTCATCATCAGGATGAGCAGATCCTCGGGCCGCGCGATCTGCCGGTACGCGTCGACCAGCTCCTCCAGACCCTTGTATCCGCGCAGGTTGCCGAAGAACACGTACACGAAGCGGCCGTCTTCGATCCCCAGCCGTGCGCGCGCCGCCGCGCGCGTGACCTCGTCCGGAAACACGTCCATGAAGTGCCCGTGCGGGATCACGTGCACGGGGTCCACGCCGTAGCGGCGGGTGAGCTGCTCGGCGCCGTAGCGGCAGTGGGCGATCACGGCGTCCGCCTCGCGCGCCACCAGCAGGTTGACCAGCCGGTCCAGCTCCGGGTGCGCACGCTCGTGCGGGAACAGGTTGTGCAGGGTCCAGACGACGCGGTAGCCGATCCGCCTGGCGTGGACGAGCGTCTCCGCGAAGCGCGCGTACTCGCCCAGCGCCCCTTCCGGGCCGCCCTGCGTATAGAACCGGTCCAGCCAGTTCAGGTGCAGCACCGAGTACTCCGGCCGCGAACGCTCCAGCCAGTCGGCGCCGAACGCATAGTCGCCGGGTTCCAGGTGGATGCCGTGGCGGCGCAGCGACCGCGCCAGTAGCGCCCCGTACTGATTGGAGCGCCCGCCCAGCCGCAGGTCGCCGCCGGCCTCCCAGAAGAAGAACGCGCGCATGCTCATCCGTTCAGGGCCCGCCAGCCGGCGCCGGCCGCGTCCGGAGGCTGCCAGCGGTGTTCGTCCCCGTCGCGGCGGATGACCACGGTGCCGGTGTGCGGCTCCCATTCGACCTGACCCGGCTCCTCACCCGGGCGGCCGGCCTCGATCACGGTGAGGAAGTCGGCGGTCCGCGCCCGGCGGGTGCGGACCAGCAGGTCGGTCCGCTCGGAGGCGGGGTTGAACGGCGCGTCCCCCACGGCCACCGAGCCGCCCGCCTCGTCCGGGAGGTGCAGGGCGACCCAGCCGCCGGAGGTGCGCCAGAGCGCTGCCGCCGCGCCGGCGGCGATCCCGCTTTCGCGCACGCTCACGTGCGGAAGATCGACTGCCAGCCCGCGCCCGGCGGTCCCGCGCAGCCAGGCGAGCGCGCCGCGCATACGGAACAGCCACTGCACGGTCTGCGCGGCCCGCGATCGGACCCTGAACAGATCCAGGAAATACCGGCGGGACGACGCCACCGTGCGGGACAGCGCGGTCCCGGCATAGACGTCGTCGTCCTCGTCGCCAGCGCCGTCCCCAGCACCGTCGGGGTCGCCGAACCGCACCCGCGTCAGCACCTGATCGGGGCCGCCGGGAGGGCACTCGAACCGAAGCATCTCTCCCCGCGCGGGCGGCTGCGAGCGGCGGTCCAGGATCACGGTGTTGTGGCTGAACGACTGCCGGTACCAGGAACGGTGCAGCGGCACCCCATAGCCGGGCGAGCCCAGGTCGGGCGAGACCGCCTCGCCGGCGGCGTACAGCGACAGTGCCAGCTTGTCCGGGTGTCCGTGCCCGCCCCCGGACGGCCCGTGCTTGAGCAGCGCCACCGCCGGCTCGGGCGATCCCGGAGCGCGACTCCCGCGCAGCACGGTCAGGCCGATGGCCGGCAGGCAGACGCTTCCTGCTCCGGTCCCGCGGTGGCCGCCATCCGCTTCGTCGGCGGCCCGCACCTCGTCCGGTCCGTACAGGAGCGCCTCCATCGAGTCGCGCCGTTCGCTGCGGTAATTCTCCGCCAACACCGCATGGAAGTCACTATCGCCGAACCAGCCGGCCGCCACCTCGTACAGGGCGCGCGCGGGCGGCACCCCATGGCAGACGTCGCCGCGCAGCGAGGAGAAGAACCAGCAGTCGTTGGTGGCCGGCATCCGCCCGTCCGGCATCCGGATCGCCGGCGGCGCGGAGTACATGCTGCGCAGCTCCTCGGCCCGCGCGCATTCCGGGCGCGCCGATGCCACGACCGCGGCCAGCGTGGTCAGCGCGTGGGCGGCATAGAAATGGTAGCTCGACGAGCACTCCCACCACAGTCCGTCGGCGAGCCCGTCGCGCAGCAGCCGCCGGAACCCGAAGGCGCCGTCGATCGCCTCGTCCACCAGGGCGCCGTCGCCCACGGCCATGCCCACAGCGGCCAGCGCCGCATGGTGCCAGCACTCGATGTTGTGGACTTCGTGAAACCGCTGAGCGCGGATGTGACAGGCCGCCGGCTTCAGCAGGTCGCCCTCGATCAGCTCGCGGTCGGCCGCCGGCAGCCGCTCGCGCAGCAGGTCGTAGGCCCGCGCCAGCGGCACGACGATGTTTGACTCGTCCAGTGACTGGAAGGTGGCCCGTCCGCGGCCCCCGCCGCGCGAGCTGTGCGTGCCCAGCGGGTAGCCGGGGTAGCGCCGCGCGTAGCCGGTGAGCACCGCGGCCGCGCGATCGGCGGCGCGCGCGTCGCCGTCCAGGCGCCACAGCAGCGCGGCCTGCAGCGCGCCGTGGGCGAGCAGGTGATTGGCGCCGAAGCGCCACGCCTCGTCGTACGGCGACCCGCTCCACACGCGCCCGTCGACCGGGCAGACGTGCGCGTGCGGCGTGCTCGGATCGAAGCGCAACTCGGCCGCGTGGTCGGGACAGAAGTAGTTGTGGTAGAGCCCGGCCGGCTCGTCGGGCGGTTCCAGGTCGACGGCGAGCAGGGCCCCGGCCCGCCGCCGCAGACCGTCGCGCGCGTCGGCGAACCGTTCTGAACGCCAGCGGTCCGCCGCCCGCTCCAGGAGCCCCTCCGGGATCAGCCGCACCCCGGTAGCCTACCGCATAGGCTCAGGTGCCTTCGCCCGCCTCGTCGAGCACGGCCCGCCGGGTCTCCATACTCAGCCGAAACCGTAGGGCCTCCAAGCGATCCAGGGCCGGACGAACCGACTCGAGGATGCCTCGCTCCTTTGCCAGCAACAAGATGCCAAGGGTGCCCGTGATCCTCAGCCCCGCAGCGAAGGCGTGTCGGCGCGCGACTCTGTCGTCCAGAACCACGAGCGAGTCCCTCCCTTCCAAACCGAGGGCGACGACCTCCCGTTCTCCGTTTCCAAGTCTGGCTTCGCGCGGAATCAATGTCCGATCGCCCACTACACGGATGGTCACCCAGGGAAGTTCCGATAGTTCCGGTAGCGGGATGTTTCGACGTCTCCCTTCGGCAATTTCCTCTACTACTGCCCCTGGCACCACAACGTGACCGAAGATCGCCGGCAGTAGATGTAGAAGCCCTGCTTGGTGCAGATACTGAATCGGCGACGTATCACATACGATGTCGGGCACGTGCCACGTCCGCGCGAAGTTCCTCCCGCGACATCAAGAATGTGTCTACGCCGTAGTGCGCCAATTTCGACAGGAATAACGGCTTCGGAACTTCGGCAAACGCCGCGGCCGATCCCGCGGAGAGTCGTCCCATCTCGTAGAGCTTTACGGCGATAATCATCCTTGCCTCTTCGCAGAACTGCTCCGGAGAAAGCCCCAACCGGCCGCTGCGGGCGATCTACATGATCAGCACGTCATCGCCGTATTCGATCGTGAAAGACCTCAATCGTTCGTCCCCAACTCTTTGAGGCAAGCCACACCGTCTCGCCGAGGTCGCGACACCGGCCGGAGCCCCCTGCGCAGACATTCAGTCTGGCGCTACTCCATGGTAACACAAGCAGCCCAGCGGCGGCCGTTTCCGCTGGCGCGACGCGCCTCCACGACGCGACGGCGGCCACGCCAGGTCCGGCCAGCCGGTCCGATGCGCCCGGAACGCCGCCCCTCATGCCGGACGGATGCCGCGGTACCAGTCCACGCAGGCGCGCAGATGGGTATCCACGTCGCGGTCCGGGCGATAGCCAAGGATGCTCTTGGCGCGGTCGCACCGGTAGTGGAAGTCCTTCGCGGCGCGGACGACGCGGTAGCGGGTGACCAGCGGCGGACGCCGCAGCCGGGCCATCCTCCCGAGCAGCTCGGCCGCCTCGGCAGCCGGCCGGGCCAGGGCATACGGCACGCTGCGCGTGCTCGGGCGCACCCCCAGCGCGCCGGCGGAGCGGACGGTGAACTGCCTCCAGCTCATGGTCACGTCGTCGGTCAGTATGAAGATGCCGGGCAGGCGCCGTTCCAGCGCCAGCACCGCCGCCTGCGCCAGATTCCCGACGTACAGCGGCGTCAGCAGTGCGCGCCCGCCGCCGACCAGCGCCCACGTGCCGGCGTCGATCCGCTCCAGCATCGGCAGCGTCCAGCGCCGGTCCCCGGGCCCGTACACGGCGCTGGGCCGCAGGATCGTCAGGCACACGCCACGCCGGGCGGCGTGCAGGCGCGCTGCGCGTTCGGCGGCGCGCTTGGACCGCGAGTACGGCGAGGATGCCCGCGCGCCGCGGCTGTCCTCGTCCAGGTCGCGGCCGTAGCCGCCGGCGTTGGCGGTCGACACGTGCACGACGTGCCCGGCGCCCGCGCGCGCCGCCGCCTCCACGACGTTGACGGCGCCGGCGACGTTGTCGCGCTCGAAGTCGGCGCGGCTGCCCCAGTCGCTGGCGCGCGCCGCGCAGTGGACGACCCCCCGGCAGCCGGCGAAGGCCGCCGCCAGCCCCGGCACGTCATCCAGCGCGGCCGGCGCCAGCGCCACCCCCGGCCCCAGCGCGCGCACGGCGCGGGTGTCGCTGCGCGCCCGCACCGTGCAGACCAGCTCCTCCCCGCCGGCGGCGAGCGCGGCAGCGCACGCGCGGCCGACGAAACCCGTAGCCCCGGTGACCGCCGTCACGGCTCCCGACCATAGCCCACGGGCGGCGGTGGCGTTGCGCTTCTCAGAAACATCGGTCACCATCCGCGGCCGACCGCACACAAGCGAGGGAAGTACGCATGAGCGACATCGACGGGCGCTGGATCCTTGACATCGAGACCATCCGCGGGAAGCAGAAAAACGCCACCCTGGACCTGTCCACGGACGGCGAGACCGTGACCGGCGCGCTGATCGGCGAGCGGATGACCCTGGAGTTCGATAACGGCAGGCGCAAGGGCAACACCCTCAGGTGGAGGTCCGACGTGTCGATTCCCCTGTTTCCCGGCAAGCGGACGGTGACCTGCACCTTCACGGTCGACGGCGACACCATCTCAGGCACGATCGACGGCCCCAAGCAGAAGCTCGCGACGTGCAAGGGCTCGCGCTCCGAGTAGCGTTCGTGCTCGGAGCAGCGTTCGTGCTCCGAGCAGCGTGACGAGGCCCCCGGGTCGGGCCGGATAGGCGCATGAGCACCGTCGTCAAGGATCGGCGCGTGCCGTTCTTCACCAGGATCGCGTACGGCATCGGCGAGTCCGCCGAGGGAATGAAGCGCAACGCGACCTCGCTGTTCGTGCTGTTCTACTACAACCAGGTGCTGGGCCTGCCGGGCACGCTGGCAGGCGCGGCGCTGTTCATCGGCCTGCTGGTCGATGCGTTCACGGACCCGCTGATCGGGACGTGGTCCGATCACTGCCGGTCGAAGCTGGGACGGCGCCATCCCTTCATGTTCGCGGCGGCGCTGCCGGTCGGGCTGACCTTCGTCGGCCTGTTCGCACCGCCGTCCGCACTCGGCGAGATCGGCCTGTTCCTCTGGCTGACCGCCTTCGCGGTGCTCACCCGCTTCGCCCTGACGCTCTACAACGTCCCGCACCTGGCCCTTGGCACGGAGATCACGGAGGACCCGGCGGAGCGCACCAAGCTCATCCTGCTGCGCCAGCTCTTCTCCTACGTGGGCACGACGTTCGCGATCGTCGTCGGCGTCGGCTGGTTCTTCTCCGACGCGCGCGGCGGCCGGCTCCTGGCGGAGAACTATCCGAGCTTCGCGATCGCGCTCGGCACGGCGATGACGGTGGCTATCCTGGTGGCGGCCACCGGAACGCGGTCGGAGATCCGGCACGTGAACACCGCACCGCCTCGCCAGCAGGGGTTCCTGGGGCAGATCGTCCGCGACGTCCGGGAAAGCGCGCGCAACAAGCCGTTCGTGTGGCTCGCCGCCGGGACGACGGCGCTGTTCCTCTCGGCAGGGGTGCACCGAACGCTGAGCCTCTATCTCCTGGAGTATTTCTGGGCCCTCCGCAGCGGACAGATGGTGGTCGTCCAGCTTGCGACGCTGGTGGGACTCTTCGCCGGCATCGTCGCGCTCCGTTTCGTCCTGTTCCGTACGGGCAAGCGGTTCACGCTGCTGCTCGGCACGGCGGGCTCCGTGTCGTTCCAGGTCCTGCCGGTGCTGCTGCGCCTGGCCGACCTCTTTCCCGCGAACGGCACGTCAGCGCTGGTGTGGGCGCTGATCGCGATGGAGGCCATCCAGGGCGCATTCACCGCCTTCGCCGTGGTCGCGTACTTCGCGATGATGACCGACGTCACCGACCTGCACGAGCTCGACACGGGAGCCCGTCGCGAAGGCGCCCTGTTCGGGGTCATCACCTTCGCCGTCAAGGCATCGGCCGCGATCGCCCAGATCGTCGCCGGAGTCGGCCTGGACGTGATCGACTGGCCGCGCGGGGCCGGCGTCACGGTGGGCGCCGTGCCGGCCGACACCATCGTCCACCTGGGGATCTTCTACGGTCCCGTGCTGATGGTGTTCTCCGCCGCCGGCATCTGGTGCTACCTGCACTATCGGCTCGACGCCACGCGCCGCGCGGAGATCATGCGCGAGCTCTACGCCCGCCGCCGCGCGGCCGCCGCCGGCACGACCGTGCAAGAGCATGGGTGATCCGGTCGCGATCGTCGGGTACAGCCACCGCATGCCCGGCGGCATCGTCTCCGACGACGACTTCTGGCGGCTGCTCAGCGAGCGTGAGATCGTGCAGGAGCCGATCTTCGACCGCTACGAGCGCGGTTACCGGCCGATCGGCGAGTTTTCCGGACCGGGCCGCTTCGCGAGTCCCTACGAAGGGCTGATCCGCGACGGGCGGGAGAAGCTGTTCGACCGCGGCCTGTTCGGCATGTCGCACCAGGAGATGGCGACCGCCGATCCGCACGTGCGCATGCTGCTGATGTGCACCTGGGAGACGTGCGAGCGGGTCGGCTGGGACCTGCACGCGCTGCGCAACAGCCGCACCGGCGTGTTCATCGGCGCGCAGGTGCCGGCAACCGCCAACTGGCGGGCCCCGCTCGGCGCGCACGAGTTCTCCATCGCCAGCATCAGCCTGGCCATGCTGGCGAACCGCATCTCCTACCACTTCAACCTGATGGGGCCGTCGCTGGCGACGTGCACGGCCTGTTCGGCCAGCCTGACCGCGCTGCACGAGGGGCTCAACGCCCTGCGCTGCGGCGACTGCGAGCAGGCGTTCGTGGGCTCGGCCAGCTTCCTGGGCTCGGCCCGCCTCAGCGCCGGCTTCAACGCCCTGGGCGTGATCAGTCCCGAAGGCAAGTGCCATTCCTTCGACGCGGACGCCAACGGCTACATGCGCTCGGAGGGGGCGTTCGTGTTCGCGATCAAGCCGCTGGCCGCGGCGGAACGCGACGGCGATCCGATTCACGCCGTGGTGGAGGCCACGGCGGTCAACGCGGCCGGCGCCGCCGACGGCAGCGTCGGCCTTGCCCAGGGCCGTTACATCACCGCCCCCACCCGCCATGCGCAGGTGGAGTTGATGCGCGAGGCGCGCGCCCGCGCCGGGCGCGCGGCGGAGGAATTCGACTACGTCGAGGCGCACGCCACCGGCACGGTGGTGGGCGACCGCATCGAGGGCAACGCGATCGGCGAAGCGCTCGGCGGCGCCGGGCGCGCGGCGCCACTGCGGGTGGGCGGCGTCAAGAGCAACGTCGGCCACATGGAAGCCGCGGCGTTCTCCTGCGCGCTGCTCAAGGTGGTGCTGATGATGCAGCGGCGCACCTTCGCACCGGTATCCGGGAACCACCTGGTGCCGAACCCGGAGATCGACTTCGACGGTCTCGGCATGCAGGTGCAGACCGACTGTGAATCGTTCCCCGATCACCCGGTGGTGGTCGGCATCAACTCGTTCGGCTTCGGCGGCTCCAACGGCCACTGCGTGGTGCGCGAGTATCGCCCCGACCAGCCCCGGATCTGGTCCGTGCCGCTGGCGCCGCGGGCCGGCTACCTGGTTCCGCTGTCGGCGCGCACCACCGGCGCGCTGGTGGAGAGCGCGCGCGGTCTGCGGCAGGCGCTCGATGAGGTGCCGTCCGACCTGTACACGCTGGCCGGCAACCTCAGCCGCCGCCGCACCCACTTCGCGGCGCGTACCGCGTTCGCCGTGCACGACGGCGAGCAGCTCGGGCAGGCGCTCGACGCCTTCGTGGAGAACCCGGAGCCGGTCGCCACCGTGGACGACGGCCGGCGGCGGCTGCTGATGGTGTTCACCGGGCAGGGTACGCAGTGGGCCGGCTGCGGGCGCGCGCTGTATGACGCCCACCCGGTGTTCCGGCGCGCGGTGGACGCCATCGAGGAGCACTGGTGCGAGCACGCCGGCCACTCGTTGCGTGCCGCGGCCTTCGAGGCGCCGCAGACCGAGCTCAACGAGTGCCGGCTGGCGCAGCCGGTCACCTTCATGCTGCAGTGCGCGCTGGTCGAGCTGTTCAAGACTTGGGGCGTCTACCCCGACTGCGTGGTCGGCCACAGCTCCGGCGAGGTGGCCGCCGCCTGCGCCTCCGGGGCGCTGTCGCTGGCCGAGGCCACGCGCCTGGTCTACCACCGCGCCACGCTGCAGCAGCGCACCGCCGGCTCCGGCCGCATGCTGCCGATCGGCCTCGACCTGAGCGGCGTGGAAGGGCTGCTCGACGAGCTGGAGATTTCGTTTCGCTTCGAGAACGGCGTCGCGCCGCCGGTGGAGATCGCCTGCGAGAACGCGCCGGCGAGCACCGTGATCTGCGGCACGGAAGAGGCGCTGCGGCCGGTGATGGAGGAACTGGAGCGGCGCAACCTGCAGCACCGCCTGCTGCCGGGCAACATCGCCTTCCACTCGGCGGCCATGGATCAGCTCGAGGAGGACGCCCACGATGCGCTCTCCTTCCTCAACGACCGTGCCTTCGATGCCGCCGTGCCGTTCGTCTCCTCGGTGACCGGCGAGCACACCGAGCGGCTGGACAACGCCTACTGGTGGACGAACATCCGCCGCCGGGTGCGTTTCGCCGCCGCCCTGGAGACCGCCGTTCGCGATTTCCGGCCCGACGTGGTGCTGGAGCTCGCCCCGCACAGCGCCCTGCAGTCCGCGATCGTGCAGTGCCTGGAGGGCAGCGCCTCGCGCGCGGTCTGCATCCCCACGCTGCGGCGCGACTCCGACGTGTGCCTGGGATTCCACGAGGCGCTCGGGGCGCTGTTTCGCGCCGGCGTCGAGCTGGACTTCGCCGCTCAGTACCCGCGCCCCGAGCCGATCGCCCACCTGCTGCCCGGCTATCCGCGTGACGAGCAGACCACCGCGGACGAGATGAGCGACGACGAGATGTTCCTGCAGGCGGGCGAGTACGCCCACGGCCCGCTCATCGGCCACCGGGTGCCGTGCGATCACCTGCTGTTCGAGGCGCGGCTGTCGGAGCGCGACTTCCCCTGGCTGGCCGAGCACCGGGTGCATTACGCCTCGATCATGCCGGCCGCCGGCTACATCGAGCTGCTGCTGCAGGCGTTCGGCGGCGTGCCGCTGCACGTGGAGTCGCTCGAGTTCCTGCAGCCGTGTCCGATCCCGCAGACGCCGGTACGGCTGCAGACGGAGCTGTTCCCGGTGGCGGGCGCGCCCGACCGGTACACCTTCACCATCTCCTCCCGCTCCTACGAGCTGGACGCCAGGAGCGAGCTGCACTCGCGCGGCGCGCTGCGCCTGGTGAGCGAGGACCATCCGGTCGACGTGCCGCTGCGGCTGGCCGACGTCGACACCACGGTGTTCGAGCCCTACTACTACGTGGGGGAGAGCGACTTCTACGAGCGTGTCGACGCCAGTCTCGGCGAGACGTTCCAGTACGGCCCGCACTTTCGCAACATCCAGCGCGTGCAGTGGGACAGCGACACCGCCGACTACCTGTTCGACGTGGAGATGGACGAGGGCCTGTGGCTGGCGGGGCGCGAGGAGGGCTACGTGGCCAACCCCGCGCTGCTCGACGGCGGGCTGCAGATCTTCCTCTACCACCTGTTGCGCGCGACCGACCTGTTCGCCATGCCGCGCCATGCCGACGGGGTGACCTTCCTGCGCCCGCCGACCGGGCCGCGCCTGACCTGCTTCGTGAAGAAGGCCCCGGACTGGGCGGACATCAACGAGCAGGGCCAGTTCACGGAGCGGCGCGGCGAACGCTCCGGGGGCAGCATCCGCTTCTACGACGGGGACACGGGCGACCTGGTGCTGTGCATCGACGCGTACGTCTCGTTCAACTCCAACCCGCGCTGGAGCGACCGGCCGCACAGCAAGCACGCCGTTTCCTGGCAACCCAGGTTCGTGCCGGAGGCGCGCTCCTTCCTGCCCCGCACGGCCCTGCCCCGCACGGCCGACGGTGACGCGGGCGAGCTCCAGCCCGCGGCGTTGATCGCCGCCCTGGAGCAGCCCGCCGGCGACGGCCATCGCTACGCCTGCCACGTCATCGAGGTAGCCGGCGCGAAAGCCCCCGAACACGCCATCGTCAACCGGTGCTTCGACTGGCTGGGCAGCGGCATCGCGCAGACCGAGTACTGGCTGCTCGGCGACACGGAGGAGCGGGCGCGCGCCCACTACGACGCGTTCCACAACCGCGACGCCGCCCTGCGCTTCGCCGCCCTGGACCTGGATGCCGACGAGGCGCCGGAGCTGAACACCGGCCTGCTGCGGCCGCACGCCGCCGAGATCCTGCTGCTGCACGGCGAGGCCGCGGCATACGGACCCGAGCGGTGGCGCCGGCTGCGCCGCCTGGCGGTCCCCGGCGGCCTGGCGCTGATCTGCCACGAGGAAGGCGCCGCGCCGCCGCCGGACTCCGGCTGGGGCGGCGCGGGCTGGACCACGGTACGGAGCGGACGCCGGGCCACCCTCCTGCAGGCGCCGCTCGCCGCGCCCGAAGACGCCGAACCGCGGCGGCCCTCAGGCGTGCGCTGGGTGATCGGCGAGCCGGGCAGCCTGGCGGACGAGTGGCTGGCGCGGTTCGCCGGAGCCGATGCGTCTGCCATCCCCTACGCGGAGCTGGCTGACGACCGTGTCGCCGAGCTGGCCGACTGGCCGCGGGCGGCCGAGGTGCAGGCGATCGACTTCCTGTGTGGCGACGACCCGGGCGACCCCACCGGCGAGGCGCTGGCCGGGCGCCTGGCCGCCTTCGTCAAGGCGCTGATCCCGTACCGGGTCGCTCAGGCGCAGACCGCCTGCCGTCTGACCGTGGTGACGCGGCGCGCGGTCCTGGACGTGGCCGAACCGCGCGCCGGCGCGGTCTGGGGAGCGCTGCGCGCCATCGCCCAGGAAGTCGCGGCCGAGGCGGGCACGGCCGCGCTCGTCGACTTCCGCCTGGTGGATCTGGACGCGGCCGAGGACCTGCAAACCCTGGCCTGGCTGGACACCTGCGACCTGCGCGAGCGTGAGCTGGCGGTACGCGGCAACCGGGTCTGGGCGCCGCGGCTGATCAGCCTCCGCGAACGGTTTCCGCGCGTCCCCGCGGGCGCCGACGCTTCCTACCGGCTGTCCCTGGACAACCCCGGGCAGATCGGCGGCCTGCAGATGAAGACGTACGAGCCCGCGCCGCTCGGACCGCTCGACGTGGAGATCGAGGTGGCGGCGGCGGCGCTCAACTTCCGCGACGTGATGGTGACGCTCGGGCTGCTGCCGTCGAGCTCGTTCGAGCGCTCGGCGCTGGGCCGAACGGTGGGGTTGGAGGCGAGCGGCATCGTGCGCCGCGCCGGCGCCGACGTGCGCACCTGCCGGCCCGGCGACGCGGTCGTGTTCACCCGGGGCGGCTGCATCGGCAACCGCGCCATTGCCAGGGATTACCAGGTGTTCCGCAAGCCCGATGCGCTGAGCATGGAGCAGGCCGCCTCGGTGCTGTCCGTCTACGTCACCGCCTACTACTCGCTGATCCACCTGGCGCGCCTGCGCAAGGGCCAGCGGGTGCTGATCCACTCCGCCATGGGCGGCGTCGGCCAGGCCGCGATCGCCCTGGCCAGGCACGCCGGCGCCGAGGTCTACGCCACCGCCGGCAGCGACGCCAAGCGCGAGCAGCTCCGCGCGCTGGGCGTGCGGGCGGCGTTCGATTCGCACAGCCTCGACTGGTACGACGAGCTCGAGGCGGCCACCGGCGGAGAAGGGGTCGACGTGGTGCTGAATTCCCTGGCCGGCCGCCACATCGCCCTGTGTCTGGAGGCGTTGCGCCCCGGCGGCTGGCACTGCGAGATCGGCAAGGTGGACATCTACGCCGACAGCTCGCTGAGCCTTTCGGTGTTCCGCAAGAACCTGCGCTTTGCGGCCATCGACGTCGACCGGCTGATGAACGACGACCCGTACCTGACGCGCGAGCTGTCGCAGGAGTGCCTGGACCTGCTGGAGCAGGGCGCGGTGCCGCCGCTGCCGATCACCACCTTCCCCTACCGCGACTACGAGGAGCCGCTGCGCCTGATGACCACCGGCCGGCACACCGGCAAGCTGGTCCTGCAAGCGCCGTCGGCCGGAGGCGACGAGCCGCCGGCGGTCGCCGACCTGCGTCCCTTCCTCGACCCCGAGGCGACCTACCTGGTCACCGGCGCGTTCGGCGGCTTCGGCCGCCTGCTGCTGCCCTACCTGGCCACGGCAGGCGCGCGCCACATCACCCTGCTGGACCGCGATCCGCAGCGCCGCCGCAGCGCCGACTGGCTGCGCAGGACCAGTGCCCTGTGGTACCTCCCGGAAGAAATCGAGATCGACATCGTGGCCGGCGACGTTGCCGACGGGGCGGACGTGAGGCGCTGCATCGCCGGCCTGCGGCGCCCGCTGAAGGGCGTGTTCCACCTGGCCGGCACCCTGGACGACTGCCTGCTGGCCGATCTCACCTCCGAGTCCATGGCCAGGGTGTTCGCTCCCAAGGCGCGCGGCGCCCTCAACCTGCACCGCGCGACCGCCGGCTGCGACCTCGACCACTTCGTGCTGTTCTCGTCGATCGCCTCGACGCTCGGCAATCCGGGCCAGATCAACTACAGCGCCGCCAACGGCTTCGTGGACGGCCTGGCCGCCCTGCGCCACCGGCAGGGGCTGCCGGTGCTGTGCTACAACCTCGCGGCCGTCGCCGAGGCGGGCATGGCCGCCCGCAACCTGCACGTGCTGCGCATGAGCCGGGCCGGCGGCGTGCCGCCGATCAGCGCCGACTTCGCCATCACCAACCTCGACTACGCCATGCGCGCGATGCCGGATCGCGACCACCTGGTCACCGCCCTGTTCTCGCGTCCGCCGTGGACGGTCGACTCCCCCGACTACCTGCGCACCGGGCGCATGCTGAGCAACCAGGACGCGTTCGCGGTCGACGCCGGCGGCCAGCTCACCCAGGAGGCGGTGGTGGCGCAGATCGCCGCCAAGGTGGCCGAGCTCTGCGGCCACGACGAGGGCAGCCCCGAGGAGCCGCTGTCCAGCTTCGGCCTCACCTCCATCTCGGTCGCCGAGCTGGGCGCGTTCATCCGCATGCAGTTCAACTACCAGGTCAGCGCCCTGGAGCTGATGACCACCGCCACCTGCCTGTCGCTCGCCGAAGCGATCATGCTGGGAGACCAGGCCGGCGACGAGGCCGACGCCGGCGCCGAGGCCGCCGGAGCGCAGCAGGTGGAGGCGGAGATACCGCCCGCCCGCCGCGTGCCCTCCGCCTTCGCCAGCGCCCCCGCCGACCACTTCCCCAACGGCTCCGGGGCGCCAGCAGACACCGCGGCCGCCACCGCAGCCCGTTAGAGTTGGAGTCAGACCGCCACGTGCCGCATGCAGCGACCGCAGCCGACAGGAGAGTAGCGCCGTTGCGCGGCGCGTTGCCGCCGGCGTGTCAGCGCGACCTGGACGACCTGCGGGCGTTCGTGCGCCGCGCCATCGGCGACGGCAATCCGGCGCCGGCGGTGCCGGTGGCGGACGTCCGGGAGGTGCTGCTGACCGGGGCGACCGGGTTCGTGGGCCGATTCGTGCTGCGCGACCTGCTGTGCCCGGAGGGAGACCTGGTGGTGCACTGCCTGGTGCGGGCCGGCGACGCCAGGCACGGACTGCAGCGCCTGCGCGCCGCCATGGAGGAGGCGGAGATCTGGGACGAGGCATTCGCGGACCGCATCCGCGTCGTGGTGGGCGATCTGTGCGAGGCGCGCTTCGGTCTCGGCCCGGACCGCTTCGACGACCTCGCCCGGCGCATCGACGCGGTCCATCACTTCGCGGCGGAAATAAGCCTGTCGATCTCCTATCAGGCCATCCGCAAGACCAACGCATCCAGCATGCGCAACGTGCTGGCACTGTGCCTGCGCACCCGCCGCAAGCACCTGTTCCACGCTTCCACCATGGGGGTGTTCCCGCAGTACTTCTGTGACTTCGCCAACGAGTTCGCCGGCCGCGGCATCGAGCATCAGGGACAGCCCGACCTCGCCGAGATGAAACGCATGTTCCCGCTCTCCCTCGGCGGGTATTCGTGGAGCAAGCTGGTCGCCGAGCAGAGCGTGCTGTTCGCGCACCAGGCCGGCCTGCCGGCGGCGGTGTTTCGCTTGCCGCTGACCAGCCGCTCCACTACCGGTTACATCCAGCCCAGCGACACCTCGGTGCGGGTGTACGCCGCGGTTGCGGACGTGGAGATGATGCCGGGCGGCTTTTCGTTTCAGCGCCAGAACCACACGGTCGACACCCTGAGCCGGATCTGTACCGCGATCGCGTCCAACCCCAGGCGGCAGTTCACCCTGTATCACTGCTGCAACGCCAATCCGGTCCCTCACGACATCGAGCTGGCCGACTTCGGTCACTATTTGCGCGAGGTTCCCCACGACACGTTCATGCGCGCCTGCCAGGCGCGCGGCGAGGAGTCGCCGCTGCACGGCTACTGGGCGCTGTTCGAGAAGTTCGCGCCCTACTGGTTCAGTCCCAGCAAGGCGCTGACCGACCTGCCGGTCAGCGTCCGCGCGCTGCGCGAGGACTGTCCGTTTCCGATCGAGTGGCCGGGGATCCTGACCATGTTCCGGCGCACCAACGAATGGATCAGGGAGCACCGGGAGCAGTGGCCGTTCTCGCTGCCGCAGTCGCGCATCGACTACGACCGCCTGCTGACGCGGGCCAGGCACTACGCGGAACGCTTCGGGGCACCGTTCGCCGAGACCTATCCCGAGTGGATACGCGACGGGCTTGCCCGCCTCGTGGAGGCTCTGCAGGCGCCGGAGGCGCGCCTGTTGCAGGCCAAGCGCGCCGTCGTCGTCTCCGACCTGAGCGCCAGCCTGCGCAACAACGCGATGCTCACCGGGGAGCGAATGCGGCACCCGGCGATCGCACGCGAGAGGATCGTGCGCCCGGTGTTCATCGTCGGCATCAACCGCACCGGGACCACGTTCCTGCACCGGCTGCTGGCGCGCGATCCGCGATTCTGGACCCTGCACAGTTACGAGCTGGCGGAGCCGGTGGTGGTGGACGGCGACTACGCCAGGGCGTGGACCGACGCCGACGTCCGGCGCGCCCGGCTGCGGGACGTGTTCATCGCGGCCGGCTTCTTCGAGTCCTTCGCGGGCGCGCATCACCTCGACATCGATGAGCCCGAGGAGGACCTCCCCCTCCTGCGGCACACCTTCCGGTCCTGGTCCAACACCAACATCTACGTGGTGCCCGAATATGGACGCTGGCTGGCCACGGCGGGTTCGCAGCCCGCCTATGGATACCACCGCCGCGCCATGCAGCACTTCACCTGGCAGCGGCACATGCGGCAACCCGGGCAGGAGGCGCAGTGGCTGTTGAAGGCGCCCGTCCACCTCATGGAGCTGGAGGCGCTGCTGGGCGCGTATCCGGACGCCTGTTTCATCCAGACCCACCGTGAGCCCCGCGAGCTCACGGGCTCGTGGGTGAGTCTGATCGAGCAGCTCCGCACGCGCACCACCGAACCGATTCCCCGCGACGTCCTCGGAGCCGAGCAGCTCACCGACATGAGCACCATGCTCGACCGGGCCGTGGCCTTCCGGGAAGCTCATCCCGAGTTGCGGCAGCGCTGGTGCGACGTGAGCTACGCCGACCTGGTCGACGACCCGTGGTCGGCGGTGCAAGCCGTCTACGAGCACTTCGGCTGGCCGCTGGAGCCGGCTGCGGTCGCCGCCATGGATGCGTGGCAGGAACGGCAGGCGGAGCGGCGCCGGCACGAAATCCGGCACAGCTACGACCTGGCCGATTTCGACCTCACTCCGGAGGCCGTCGACGCCGCCTTCGCCCGCTACCGGCAGTTCATCGCCGGCCGCGGCATCCGCACCTGACGCACGGCGCCTCAGTCCGGGATCACGCCCGTGGCGCGCAGCAGGGTCTCCTGTACCAGCAGCTCGTGCGACACCGGCCGGTCGCGCGGCTGCCTCCCTTCGATGGTCGCCAGGAACGCGTCGAGCTCCAGCTCGTAGGTTCTCTGCCGGCTCTCCCCGTCCACGCTCACGACCTGCTCGCCCTGCCGGTAGCCGTCCCCGGCTTCGGCAAGGCAGAGTCGGACCTGCAGGCCGGGCTCGAAGGGCTCGACGATGATGGCGCTGCCCCGGCTGCCGTACACCTCGAAACGGCGCGCCGCCGGCTGCGTCTCCAGCGCCGCGATGTCGATGAAGGCAAGGGCGTTCTCGAACTCGAACACGCCCAGCGTGTTGTCCGCAAACCCCTCCGCCGACCCCGCGTCGTTTCGCAGGAACGACGTCACCTTCACCGGACGCCCCAGGATCCAGACGACCTGGTCCAGCATGTGCCCGCCGAGATCGAAGAAGATGCCGCCCCGGTGCGCGCCGGCGATCCGGGCGCGCCCGGCCTCGTCGATGTGCGTGGACATGTGGGCGCGCACGGCGAACACGTCGCCCAGCAGGCCCGACCTGACCCACCCGGCGACCATCCTGAAGGACGAGTGGTAGCGCAGCATGTAGCCCATCTGGATGAGCAGGCCCTGCTGCTCGGCTGCCGCCACGACCTGCTGCCACTGCGCCCAGTCGTCGCCGGCGGGCTTGTCGTACCAGACGTGCTTGCCGGCGGCGACGATCTCCGCGGTCTGATCGAGGCTCTCCGCGTTGTGCCCCTCGGAGGCGATCGCGACGATGCTCCGGTCCCCCAGCATCTCGCTCCGGTCGCCGTACCAGTGAACGCCCGCGAAGGCGCCGTCGGACCTTTCCAGCTCGGCGCGCCGCGCCGGGTCGGGTTCGAAGACCCCGGCGATCTCGACATCGCCATTCACCTGCATCGCCTTCAGCTTGCCGGACGCGTGCCCGTGCCTGGTCCCGTATTGAGCCATGCGAATCTTCGCCACTGTCTCCTCCTGTCCGGCTCCTCCCGTTCCGGCCGGGGTGCCGCGGCACGGTACCATGCCGGCTCCCCGATCGCGGAGATCTCCCCGGGTCAGCCCGAGGCTGACCAGCCTCCGTCCACGGACCACGTGGCGCCGGTCACGAACGACGCCTCCCCGCTGCACAGGAAGAACACGACGCCGGCGACCTCCTCCGGCCGGCCGAAGCGGTTGAAGAGCGACTTGGCCTTCAGCCCCGAACCGGTGGCCGCCGGGTAGGCGGACTCCTTGATGTAGCGCTGCAGCAGCGGCGTGTCGATCGCGCCGGGCGCCACGCAGTTGACCCTGATGCCGCGGCCGGCCAGGTCCGCGGCCATGGAACGGGTCAGCGCCTCGACGGCTCCCTTGGCGCCGGCGTACGCGGCCCGCTCGCCGGCGGGACGGGCCGCCAGGACCGATCCGGTGTTGACGATCGCGGCCCCGGTCCGGCCGGCCATGAGCGGGACGATCGCGCGCGTCAGGTGGAAGATCCCCTTGACGGTCACGTCGTAGAGCCGGTCCCAATCCTCCTCCGTGCAGCGCAGGATGCCGCCCGGCACCTGCACCCCCGCGTTGTTGTGCAGCGCGTCCACGGGGCCGAGCGTCCGTTTGATCTCGCGCGCCGCCGCGTCCACCTGTCCCCGGTCGGAGACGTCGCACGGGCAGTACACCGCCCGCCGCCCCAGCGCGCGGACCTGCTGCGCGGCCTGCTCGCCCCGTACGCGGTCGACGTCGATCAACCCGACATCGTAGCCGCCCCTGGCGAAGCGCAGCGCCGAGGCCCGTCCCAGGCCGGACGCCGCGCCGCTGACCACCACGACCCCGGCCGCGCCCACGGCCGCCCTACGGCGCCGGCACGCCGGCGTCGCGCAGGATCCGCTCCACGCACTCCGCGACGCCCGCGCGGCCGGTGTCGATGATGCTGTCGGCCGGCTCCGGCGGCTCGTAGGCCGCGGCCTCCCACGCGCGCCGGTACACGCCCTTGTCGTCGCGCTGCCGGGCGACCTCCGGCGGGCAGCGCAGCCACACCATGACCAGCCCGGCCAGGGCGCGCGCCGGCTCCCGGATACGCTCGGTGGGCGACACCATCGCCACCACCACGTCGACGTCGCCCGCCAGCCGCGCGGCCAGCGCGGCGACCCGGCGCACGTTCTCCCGCCGGTCGGCCGCCGAAAAGCCGAGCCCGCGGCTCAGCGCGCCGCGGCGCACCACGTCGCCGTCGATCAGGCACGCCACGCGGCCGAGCTCGCCCAGGCGCTCCACCAGCGCCCGGCCGACGGTCGTCTTGCCGCTGCAGGGCATGCCCGTAAGCCAGAACACCGCCATCCGCAATCCGCCGCCACAACCATCCACGACCGCGCCCCGGTCATCAAGGCTCGCTCGCTCGCGCCGCGCCTTGACACCGTGCCGCGGGTTACGCTACCCCCGTTCCGGAACTGACAGCCCGGCTGCCGAGCCGGGAAGGAGATCGGACATGGGAGACTCGGAGGACCGCATCGCGGTCGAGCGCGACAACGTCGAGGGGGTGATGGCCGTCCTCAAGACGCTGCGCGGGGCGTTCAACCCCGACCTTGCAACGCTCCAGGCGAACGCGCCGGGCATCGCGGAGTTCGCAGAGCGCCTGGACCTGGGCATCGAGCGGATTCAGGCGCTGCTGGACAGCGGTGGCGAACCCCTGTCCGTGAAGCGCGAGAACGTCCAGACGATGCTGGAACGGATCAGGAAGTTCCGCGCCAACTTCAACCCGGACATCGCCGCCCTCAAGGAGAGCACCCCCGGCATCGCCGCGTTCGCAGAGCGCCTGGAGGGCGCCGCCGAGCGGCTGGAAGACGCCCTGAAGTAGGTACGCGCCGAACCCTTCGTGGCGGTCAGCCCCGGCGCTTGACCGTGATCGTCACGACCTCGGCCTTCCGGTACTTCTGGTGCCGGACGGACGACGCGTAGTGCCGCAGCAGGCGCAGCGAGGTCTCCTCCCCCACCGTCGACGCGTCGGGCTCACCGAGCGTCGCGATCTCGTCCTCCAGGTTGCCGCTCCCGAACGCGGCGACGAACTCCAGCTCCCCCGACTCGCGGCCGACGCGCGCCGAGACGCGCAGTTGCTGGCGCCGCTCCGAGGCGAACTCGGGATCGTCGGCGAACGGGTCCTCCTCTTCCTTGAGCGAGAGGATCACCTCTTCGCAGGCGGCGCGCAGCGGCGTCATCGCCGCCTCGCTCCAACCGCGCCGCGAAGCCAGCGCGACCACGAACCCGTCCACGGCCGGAATCGCCTCGGTATTCAGCTCCATCGTCCGCCGCTTCCACTGTCCCGGAGGATCCAGGATCAGCGACAGGATGATCGCCATGATGCCGCCGGCGGTCATGCCGTTGCCGAGCAGCACGCCCAGCCGGCCGCCCGCCTGGTCCAGCAGCTCCGGGAACAGCCATCCGTTCTGGAACCCCACCCCCACCCAGAAGGAGATGCCGACGATCGCGCCCTTGCGGTAATCCAGCCCGGAGGCGACCACCAGCTTGATCCCCAGCGTGAACAGGACCGCCGCCAGCGCCAGCGTGAAGGCGCCGGCGACCGCGTTGGGGACGGCCAGAAGCAGCGACACGACCTTCGGGAAGAAGGCCAGGACCAGGAACAGCGCTCCGACGAACACCCCGACGCGCCGCGCCGCCACGCCGGTGATCTCGGCGATGCCGACGCTGGTCGAGTAGGTGGTGGTCGGCAGGGTTCCGGCCAGCCCGGAGAGCAGGTTGCCGACGCCGTCGGTGGCCACCGCGTTCTGCACCAGCGTGTAGTCGGTCGCGCGCGGCCGGCGCCAGGAGACCTTCTGGATGGCGATCGCATTGCCGACCGTCTCGACGGCGCCGGCAAGGGACAGGAACATGAACGCCGGCAGCAGCCAGAAGTGGCGCCCGAGCGTCGAGAAGTCCAGTCCCGGCCACGCCGAGAACCGCGGCAGCCCGATCCAGTCGGCGTCCATGACCCGCTGCACGTCGTAGGTGCCGAACAGGCCGCCGACCACGCAGCCTGCCAGCACGCCGATCACCGGCGCCCACACCCGCGTCACCCCGCGGAAGCGCAGGGTCACGACCATGATCGCCGCCAGCGTCACGCCGGCCGTCAGCGGCGCGGCCACAGGCGGCGTCCCCGCCGGCTCCTGGCCGAACAGGTCGAAGATGACCGGCGCCAGGGTGACCGGGATCAGCATGATGATCGTGCTCGACACGGTCGGCGTGAGGATGCGCCGCAATCGTGACAGCCGCCGCGCGACTCTCAACAGGGGCAGGGCGGAGATCAGCACGAGCGTCGCCAGCAGCGTCGGGCCGCCCTCGGACAGGGCGGTGATGGAGACGGCGATGTACGCCGCGGCGGGTCCCATCAGCAGCAGGTGGCCGGAGCCGAGCCGGCGGCGGCGCGTGGTCTGCAGCATCGTCGTGAGGCCGCTCACGATCAGGCCCGCGAACACGGCCCACGACAGGTAGGAGTCCTCCAGACCGGCGCTGCGCACCACGATCAGGACCGTCACGATCATGCTGGCCAGCGACAGCGCGGCGTGCTGGACGGCCAGACCCAGGGCGATTGCCGGCCGCAGCCGGTCGTCCGGCTCGTAGCGGACTTCCTGCTCGGCGGCGTTCTCCTGCTGCATGGCGGTCACCCGGTCACGGCGAGGCCCGGCGGGACGCCAGCGGCTGCAGGGTCAGCCCCTGCACGGCGATCGAGAAGATGACCACCACGTAGGTCATCGTCAGGATCAGCTCCCGCTCCGGGCCGGCCGGCAGCGACAGGGCAAGCGCCACCGAGATGCCGCCGCGCAACCCCGCCCAGGTGGCCACCAGCCCTCCGGAACGCCGCATGAGCCGCATCGTACCGCCGACGGCGAGGAGGCGCGATCCGGTCACCGCGACGATCGCCACGGCGCCGGCCGCAAGCGCTGCCGGGTTCAGGTCGAGCACCAGCAGCTCCAGGCCGATCAGCACGAACAGCACGGCGTTGAGGACCTCGTCCAGCAGCTCCCAGAAGGAGTCCAGGTGCTCGCGGGTCTTGGCGGACATGCCCAGCCGGCGCCCGCGGTTGCCGATGAACAGCCCCATGACGACCACGGCCAGCGGGCCCGACAGGTGCAGCAGCCCCGCCAGGGCGAAGCCGCCGGCGACCAGCGCCAGCGTGATCAGCGCCTCGACCTGGTAGCTGTCGATGCTGCGCAGCGCCAGGTAGCCCAGCCAGCCCAGGACCAGCCCCAGCGCCGCGCCGCCCAGGGCCTCCTGCACGAGGAACAGCCCCAGCTCGCCGGCGTGCAACTGCACGGAGCCCGCCGCCAGCCCCGCCAGGGTCGCGAACACCACCACCGCGAAGCCGTCGTTGAACAGCGACTCGCCGGCGATCAGGGCGCGCAGCCCGGCGCCGACGCCGCTGCGGCGCAGGATGGCCAGCACCGCCACCGGGTCGGTGGGCGCCACGATCGATCCGAACACCAGGCACCAGGCGAACCCCAGGGACAGCCCCAGCAGCCCGGCGCTCGCGTACGCCGCCAGCGCCACCAGCGCCGTGGAGACGATCACGCCCAGCGTCGCGAACAGCCCCACCTCCAGCCAGCGGTCCAGGAGGTCGCCCAGGTCGACGTGCAGGGCTCCGGCGAACAGCAGGAAGCTGAGCATGCCGCGCAGCAGCGTCTCCTCCAGGGCGGCGGCCGCCACCAGCTCGCGCGCTCTCTCGGCGATCGACAGCACGCCCGCCGACCCCAGGACCAGCACGACGACCGAGATCGCCAGCGCGATCAGCATCACCCCGATGGTCGTCGGCAGGCCGATCAGCCGCTCGTTGAGAAAGGCAAGCAGAGCCGTGATCGCCAGCAGTGACGCGACGACGGCAAACAGTTCCATGGGGTTGATCGGGATTGTATTCGGGCGAGCGGGAATCGGCACGGGGCTTCAGCCGCGCCGCCCGTGGCCGTCGTATGATCGGGCGCCATGAGCCGGTACCGGACCGCCATCATCGCCTGCGGCATGATCGCCCGGGTCCATGCCCGCGCCTGGCTGGGGGTGCCGGGCCGGCCGGCCGGCATCGGGGCCATCGCCGACAGCAACCCCGACGCCCTGCGGGAGTTCGGCGACTTCTTCGGCGTCGCCGCCGGGCACCGCTACGCCGACTACCGCGAGATGCTGGACGCGGAGCGGCCGGACTTCGTCGACGTCTGCTCCTGGCACGCCCAGCACGCGGAGATGGTGATCGCCGCCGCCGCCCGCCGGCCGCGGGCGATCACCTGCCAGAAGCCGATGGCCGCGGACCTGGGCGAGGCGGACCGCATGCTCACCGCCTGCGAGCGCAACGGCGTCAAGCTGGCGATCGCCTACCAGCGCCCGCACCACGCCGCGTGGCTGCGCGCGCGCGAGCTGATCCGTGAGGGCGCCATCGGCCGGGTGGCGCAGGTGACCGTGGAGTCGGGCGGCAACCTCCTCAACGTCAGCTCGCACCACATCCGCCTGGCGCTGTTCCTGATGGACGAGCCGGCGGTGCGGTGGGTGCTCGGCGCCGTCGAGCGCACCACCGACCGCGTCGAGCGCGGCATTCCGGCGGAGGACGCCTGCCTGGGGATCGCCGGCTGCGCCAACGGGGCGACCATCCTCGTGCACAGCGGCGCGGACGGGCCGCAGACGCTGCGCGTGAGCGGAACCGGCGGCATCATGGAGCTGGGCACCCGGATGCCGCCGCCGGACGAGCTCCCCTCGGACGCGCCCATGTACATGCCGGAAGGGCCGACCTCCCGCTACAACCGCGAGATCGGCACGGCCCGCTACCTGGGCGCCGCGGGCGGCGGCTGGCAGACGGTAGAGGCGCCGTGGCACGACCCGTGGGCGCACCAGTGCCGGGAGACCATCGACTGGGTCGAGGGGCGGCTCGAACGGCCGATCTCGGGCGGCGAGCGCGGGCGCGCGGTGCAGGAAGTGATGATGGCGCTGTACGAGTCGGCGCGGAAGCGGCAGCGGGTCCACCTGCCGCTGAAGACGCGGGTCAATCCGCTCAGCCTGATGGTGGAGTCGGGCGAGCTGCCGGTCGAGTGGCCGGGCCGCTACGAGAGCCGCTCCGGGATCGTCCGCGGCGAGGCGATGGCGTGGACGGACCGCTGACGCGCCGGCGACAGGAGGATCGCACGCCCGCTCATTAAAGCGTGGCGGCGCCGGCGCACGCTCATGCCGGCATGGAACAGCTTCTTTCGCTTCGCAGCCTCTTCGCCGTGCTGGCCGCCGCCGCGGCCGCCGCATCCCTGGGCGGATGCATGGACTTTCCGGACGCGATCTTGACGCAGAGCCCACCGAGCTCCGAGAACACCGGCGCCGCGCCGGACGGCAGCGGGCCGGACGCTCCGCGGGCGCCGGCCCTGAAGCTGGCGATCAACGAAGTCGACTACGACCAGGCAGGCGCCGACGACGCCGAGTTCGTGGAGATCGTCAATCCGAACCCCGCCGCCGTGGACCTGGCCGACTACCGGATCGAGATGATCAACGGCTCGAACGGACGCCGTTACGGCTCCTACACGGCTGCCGGCCGCCTGGAATCGGGCGGCTACCTCGTGATCGGCGACCAGGCGGTCACCGCCTCCGTGCCCGCCGGCACCCTCACGGCGCCGCTCAAGAGCGGCGGCCTGCAGAACGGCCCGGACGCGGTCCGCATCGTGGAGGCCGCCACCGGCCGCGTGCTGGACGCCCTCCACTACGAGGAAGCGATCCCGGACATCGGCGAAGGCAGTCCGGCGCCGGAGGACGCCACCGGCTCACCGGCGTCGATCGGCCGCTGCCCCGACGGCTTCGACAGCGACGACAACGGCGCCGACTTCGCGACGATGACGCCGACACCGGGCGCGGCCAACGACTGCGCCGGCCTGGTCTCCGGCTGAAGCGGCACGGACGCCGCTGCGGTATCTGGGGCATGAAACACCCACGTTTCGTTCGCAACGTCGTTGCCGGCGTGGCGGCGATGGTCGCCGCCGCATCGCTTGTCGGATGCATGGAATTCATGGAGATGGCGGCCCTGGGCGCCACGGAACCGCCTGCCACGGAACCGGCGGTGGCGCAGCCGGCTCCGGGCCAGAGCCCACCGCGCTCCGCCACCACGTCGGTGAAGGTGCGGGTAGCCGGATCGCTGACCGCCGCCTCGGCGAAGGGCAGCCACGACGACGTCGCGTCGGTGACCGTCAGCGTGGCCGGCAACGACGTCGACGGAACGCACCGGGACCCCCTGTCCACGGCCACGCTCACCAGCTCGCCGGCCGGCGTCTGGACCGGAACCCTGCCCGGGCTCACCATGGGCACGCCACTGACCTTCACGGCGAAAGCACTGAACGGCGACGGCACGGAGATCTTCACCGGCACCCACACCGCTACGCTCAACGACGTTGGCGCGCAGATCACGATCCGGTTGCACGCGGTCGACGACAACCAGCCGAACCGCGTCCCGAAGGTCACCGGCATCAGCATCAGCAACGTTTCCACCGGCGTTCCGGCAGACGTGAGCATCACCGTGGCGGGGACGGGCTCGGAGGATCTCGCTTACGAGTTCAGCGGCGGTATGTTCGATCCGCCGTCGGGGACCGTCACCCTGGCATCCGGCGCGGGGACCATCAACAGCACCTACCAGCCGCCGAACGTCGTCGGCTGGTACACCGTGCAGGTTGCCCTGCGCAACGCGCAGGGCAACCGGGTCGAGGTGGACTTCCAGATCAGGGTACAGACCTCAGGTCTGGCGGCGCGGCTGGGACCGGTCGTGCGCGGCATCTCCGGCAAGCGCACTCCCGCGGGCATCCGCTGGACGGCCGCCGTCTCCGCTGCCGGCGAGGACACCGGGCTGACGTATGCCTGGGCGTTCGTCAAGAGCGACAACAGCGCCGGAACTTTCACGGACGCGGCGGCGAATCCGACGATCATGACCGGCTACGAGCAGACGACCGCCGGCACCCTGTCCGTCACCGTCACCGACGCGGAGAGCCTGCAGACCAGCGCCAGCCTGCCGGTAGCCGCCAACATGTTCCCCGCTCTCCCGCTCATGCCGCAGGCGGCGACGCTGCTGGTCAACGAGATCGACTACGACCAGGCCGGCAGCACCGACACCGCCGAGTTCATCGAGATCCTGAACCCCGGATCGGCGACGGTCGACCTTGCCGACTACCGCTTCGAGCTGGTGGACGGCGCCGACGACGAGCCGTACCAGTCCGTGGACGGCAGCGGGCAGCTCGACGGCGGCGCCTTCCTGGTGCTGGCGAAGCAGGCGGTGCTCGACACCCCGAACTTCCTGCCGGCCGGTACGCTCACGCTGGCGCTGACCGGGAACAGCGTCACGAACGGCCCGGACGGCGTGCGCATCATCCGCCAGGCGGACAGCCGCGTGGTGGATGCCGTCCACTACGAGGGCGTCGTTCCGGGGTCGGGCGAAGGCTCGCCGGCGCCGGAGGATCCCGACACCGACGCGACCTCCATCGGCCGGTGCCCGGCCGGCTTCGACAGCGACGACAACAGTCTGGACTTCCGCGCGATGACGGCGACGCCCGGCGCCGCCAACACCTGCTCGTAGCTTTCTCGCGAACCGTTACCCCGCGCGCGGCGCCCTCTCCCGGCGCCTCGCGCGGGGTCGTGTCCTGTATGCACAGGAGACGCCGACGCGGCACAATGACCGGGCCATGCGCATCTACATCAGCCGCCAGTTGCAGAACCCGGAGTTCTCCTCCGACGCCCGCCGGGCGGGGATCGCCCGCCTGGGCGAGCTTGCCGACGTCGAGGAGCTGCCCGCCCCGCTGACCCCCGGGCACGCGCCCGGACTGGTCGCCGTGATCGCCGACGGCACCTTCTTCTCCGACGACTTCTACGACGCCGCCCGTGACCTGCGGGTCGTGGCGCGCTGGGGCGTCGGGTTCGACCAGGTCAACCTGGCCGGCGCCACCCGCTGCGGCGTGCCGGTCACCGTCACCCCCGTACACATGGACACCGTGGCCGAGTACACGATCGCGCAGTGGATGGCCACCATGAAGCGCACCTACACCTTCAACCGGATGGCCCATTCCGGCGACTCTCGGGTGATCCGCTGCTTCGACGTGCAGGGCTCCTGCCTGGGCCTCTACGGGTTCGGGCGCATCGGCCAGGAGGTGGCGAAGCGGGCCGTCCCGCTCCTGGGCGGGCGCGGCCGGCTGCTGGTGTACGACATCCGCGACGACATCGCGGAGCTGGCCGCCCGCTTCGGGGCCGAGGCGGTGGCGGAGCCGGAGGAGCTGTTCCGGCGCTGCGACACGGTGTGCGTGCACGTCTCCGGGGCCGATCCGGTGGTCGGTTACGAGCAGCTCGCCCTCATGCAGCCGCACGCGTCGGTGATCAACCCGTCGCGCGGCACGCTGGTGGACGACGCCGGCGCCCTCCGCGCCGTCGAGGAGGGGAAGATCTTCTACTACGTGGTCGACGACCCCGTGGACGGCCCGCGCGCCATCCACAAGGACCATCCGCGCATCATCGCCACCAACCACTCGGGCGGCATCACCGTGGAGTCCTCCGCGCGCCTGGATGCAAAGACCTTCGAGCAGGTGACCGACGCCGTGCACGGGCGCCAACCGGACCACGTGCTCAACCCGGAGGTGCTCGACCATCCCCGCGTGCGCGGGTGGCTCCGGGAGCGCCGCTGAGGCCGGCCGCTACTCCGCCGGGACGCCGGGCGGCAGATAGATCCGGTTGTCGTGGACGGACGCCACCGCGGGATCGTCCCGGAGCCGGGCCTTGACCAGCTCGCGATCCTCCCCGTCCTCCAGCCGCACCAGCGAGTAGCCGCCGGCCGCCGAGCCGTCGCGGAAGCGCACGATCACGCTGTGCGTCTCGACGCTGTCCGGCGCCGCCTCCCGCGGGGTGGCGCCGGGATCGCGGAAGCGGCCGCCGGAGCGCAGGGACAGGCCGTGGGAAACTCCGGGATAGGAACCGAACAGGCCGAAGGCGTCCAGCACGCCGGGGGCGTGCCGGGCGTCGCCGTCACTCGCGAGCATCGCCCGTACGTCGCGCAGGGTGAGGGAGGGGGCGACCCCGGCCAGCAGCGCCAGGACGCCGCTCACGTGCGCGGCGGCGATCGACGTCCCATGGTCCAGGGTGACGATCCAGGACTCGGGGCCGGGGCCACGGCCTGCGCCCAGCACGGGCACCTCCGCCCGGCTGTCGCCGCCGGGTGCGATGACGTCGATCTCGGGTCCGGAGTTGGACGTGGGCGCGAGCGACCCGTCCATCCCCGCCGACGCCACCGCCAGGGTGTAGCGGGAGTTGGCCGGGGCGCGCACCGCGGAGCCGTGGTTGCCGGCGGCGCTCACCACGATGGCGCCCGCTTCGGTGACGCGGCGCAGGGCGTCCTCCAGGACCTGGTCGGGAGGCCCCGGCAGGGAGTCCGCGAAGCTGAGATTGATGATGCTCGCCGGCCGGGGCGGCCGGCCGCCCGAGTCGTTCTCCAGCCCGGCGGCATACAGCAGGCCCTGCGCGACGTCGTAGCTCGTCGCGCCGCGCGGCGCGACCACCCGGACCGGCATGATCGTCACCCGCGAGCGGCCCCACGGCCACCCCATGCCGGCCACGCCCGTGCCGTTGCCGGTGCGCGCGGCGATGATGCCGGCGATCGCGGTGCCGTGCCGGAGACCGCCGGTTGCCGGATCCGTGGCGTCGGCGTCGATGCCGTCGCCGTCGGCGGCGGCCACCGGGTCGCGAATGAAGTCGTAGCCGGCCGCGGCATCCAGGTTGGGCAGCAGGTCCGGGTGCGGCACGTAGCCGGTGTCCAGCACCGCCACCACCACCGGCCCCGGCCCGCGCAGCACGCCTGCCGCCAGCGCCTGCCACACCGCAGGCAGCCGGAGCTGGCGCAGCGGCCACTGGCCGTCGCCGGAACCGCCGCAGCGGGCGGCGTCCGCCGCGGAGCGATAGCACGGATCGTCGGGAACCGGCGGCCGCCCCGGCAGCGCAGCCACGACGGCGTCGGCCGAATCCTGCAGGTCGAATCCGCCCGCGCCCGAGCGGCGCACGCGGACGGTCAGGGTGTGGCGTCCGGGCGCAAGCGGACGCGGCGGGCGGTAGGACCTGGCATCCGGGTCCAGGCGCCGGTACGGCCCGCCGTCCAGGGATACCTCGACGGCGGCGACGTGCGACGGGATGCCGCTCCACTCCCAGAGCGGCGGATTCGCGTAGTCCCCCAGCAGCACGGACCGATGCGCCGACACGGCCAGCATCGCCGGCTCATCGCACGACGCGAGCAGCGCCGCCATGACGGCGCCGGCCAGCAAAGCCGGAAGCCGCGACACGAGATGCGTGCGTATCAGCTCTCTGCTCGGGCCGGGAACGTGCGCGGCCTGAAGTCCCGCGGGTCGGTGATGCTCGCGCCGCTGCCGTGGTCGCCGCTGCCGTGGTCGTCGGGGTCAGGCAAGGTGGGCTCCGATCCGGCGAACGTAGCGATTCCCGTCCCGTCCGGCAAGCTCGGGAACGCGGCATACCGTCGCGGTGATCCCTTCCGCCGCGGTCCGCCGCGGCGTACGATTGCGGCGCCATGATGGGCGGAGCGTCCCATCGCCGGACCGTGCCGGCAGTCGCCGCGGATGACCGTGGCAGCCTGCGCAGGCGGGCGCGCCGCATCCGCGACGGCATACCGGCGCCCGAGCGCGCGCGGCTGAGCGGACAGGTGTGCGACCGCGCCCGGCGCCTGCTGGCGGGAACGGGCGCGGACACCGTGATGGTCTACGTGAGCTTCCGCAGCGAGGTGGAGACCGCCGCGCTGATCGCCGAGCTTTGCCGCACGCACCGGGTGGCCGCGCCGCGGGTCGCGGCGGCCGGGCGCATGGACGCGATGCTCCTGGGCGACCGGCCGCTCGTGCGCAGCCGCCTGGGCATCATGGAGCCGCCGGCCACGGCGGCGCTGGTGGAGCCGGCGGCGATCGACGCGGTGCTGGTGCCGGGGCTCTCCTTCGATGCCGACGGCTACCGGCTGGGCTACGGCGGCGGCTACTACGACCGCTTCCTGGCCCGCTGCGCGCGGGCGCTCCGCATCGGCCTGGCCTTCGAGGCGCAGATGGTCGAATCGGTGCGGCCGCACGCCCGCGACCAGCCGCTGGACCACGTCGTCACCGAGCGGCGGACGATCGACGCCGGGCACCGGTGACAGGCCATTGCCGCCATGTTATTGTTTTTCGCGTATTTCCAATTCAATTATCATAATTCATGGATTGTTATCGTTTTCCGCGAAGTTTCACTTCTCCGCGCTATCCGCGATACCAATCACGGCCCATGGGAAACACGAGTCTGAAGAAGAACAATTCGAAAAGGGTGGCTCGAACGGATCGTTTTTCACAATCCGTAAAGGTATTTCGCGAACGACGCTTGCCGGTACCTGCTGCTCCGGCCGGCTACGCGGCACTCATCGATGCATACGATCTGCACGTGCCGCTTCCGCGCACGTTGAGTGCCACCGGTGAGCGGCATCGGTTCCTGGCACAGGCCGGATGGCGGATCTTCTCGCCACGGCACGTTCCTCCGCCCAGCCTGGCAGGGCACCTGACCTTCGCTCTGAAACACGAGGGACTCGATCTCGCCGTGCTCAAGCGGCTGTTTCGTGCCACCGGGCCCGCGCCGATCGAGGCAGTCGTCAGAGCCTCGCCCACCGGCGCCTACGCACGGCGCGTCTGGTTCCTGTACGAATGGTTCACCGGCAGGAGGCTTGATCTGCCGAACGCCGACCGCGGCGCCTACCCACCGGTTCTCGACCCGAAACTGCAGTTCCCGGCCACCGCCGAGAATTCGACGCGCCATCGCGTCAAGAACAACCTGCCCGGCATCCCCGAGTTCTGCCCCCTCGTGTCCCGCACCGAGGCGCTGGACGGCTTCATCGAGCTGGACCTGCCTTCAATGGCACGAGAAGCCAGCGCTGCGGTGCCGCAGGATCTGATGGCGCGCGCCGCGGCGTTCCTGCTGCTCAGGGACTCCCGGGCGAGCTTCGTCATCGAAGGCGAACGCCCCCCGCAAGACCGCATCCAGCGCTGGGGCCGCGCGATCGGTCAAGCGGGCACGCAGCCGCTGGACTTCGACGAACTGCTCCGCCTGCAGGAGATCGTGATCGGCGATGCGCGCTTCGTGCAACTCGGTCTCAGGAACGAAGGAGGATTTGTCGGCGAGCGGGATCGGAACACCCAACAGCCAATCCCGGACCACGTAAGCGCGAGGCCGGAGGATCTGCCGGATCTCGTCGACGGCCTCATCGCCTTCGACCGGACGGCGGCACGGGAATTCGATCCGGTGCTGGCGGCTGCGGTTCTGGCATTCGGATTCGTCTACATCCATCCGTTCGAGGATGGCAACGGCAGAATACATCGCTACCTGATCCACCACGTCCTGGCCGAGCGGGGCTTCAACCCTCCCGGCGTCACGTTTCCCGTCTCGGCTGCGATTCTGGACAGAATCCGCGAGTACCGCACGACCCTGGAGGACTACTCGAAGAGACTGTTGCCGGTCGTCGATTGGAAACCGACCGACCGCGGCAACGTGACCGTGCTGAATGACACGGCCGACTTCTACCGGTTCTTCGATGCCACCCCGCACGCGGAGTTCCTGTACGGGTGCGTGCAGCACACCGTCGAGCACGACCTGCCGGAGGAGACCACGTATCTGCAACGGTACGATGCGTTCAGCACGGGGGTGAACCTGATCGTCGACATGCCGGAACGTCTGTCCAACCTGCTGTTCCGGTTTCTGCGCCAGAACGGCGGCACGTTGTCCGCTCGCGGACGGACCGGAGAATTCGCGCGGCTGACCGACGAAGAGATCAGCCGGGTCGAGGCGCTCTATCGGGAGACCGTCGAGGCCGGCGCGAGGCGCCGGTGAGCGGGTTGGTCCGCGACGGGCTGCTGCGCGACGGGCTGCTGGTCGGCCTGGGCGGCTTCTTCGGCGCCGCCGCGCGCTTCCTGGTGACCGGCTGGCTGCAGGCGCGCGACGACTCGTTTCCCTACGGCACCCTGGCGGTCAACGTCGCAGGCTCCCTGGCGCTCGCCTTTCTGGCCACCATGCTGTCGCAGCGGGCCGGGCCCGGCAGCGCGTTCCGGCTGATCGCCATGGTCGGCTTCCTGGGCGCCTTCACCACCTTCTCGGCCTTCAGCTACGAGTCGGCGCTGCTGTGGAGCAGCGGCCGCTGGGCTGCGCTTGCGGGCAACGTCGTCCTGAACGTCGGCGCCTGCCTGCTGGCGACCGCGGCCGGCATCGCCCTGGCGCGGCAGCTCGCCGGCGGGCCGTAGCGGGACGCGAGCGCCTCGCGCCGTCCTCGCGCGGGGCTTTCGCGGGGCTTCAGGCCCGCAGCAGGCGCGCGACCTGGCCGAGGGTGCCCTTCGTGCCGGTGAGCAGGATCCCGAGCCGGAACACCTTGGCGGCGGCCCACGTGGCGCCCACCGTCGCCACGGCCATGCCGGCCACCGACACGGCCACCTGCAGCGCGCCCGGCTCGCCGACCAGCACGCGCATGAACATCACCACCGGCGCCGTCACCGGGACCAGCGACAGCACGACGGCGACGGTCCCGTCGGGACTGATCAGCACCGACGGCATCACCAGCATCGGCACCACCAGCGCCACCATCACCGGCCACAGGAGCTGCCCGAGGTTCTGCTCGTCGGCGGCGATCGCGCCGGCCATCGCGAAGGCGGCCGAGTACAGCAGGAACCCCAGCGCGAAGAACACCAGCAGCGTCAGCAGGTTGCCGGGCTGCACGACCGGAGGAACCGACACGCCCGCGAGCGGCCCGAGCACCTCGATCACCAGCAGGGCGATGAGCATCCAGGCCAGGTACTGCAGCACCCCCGCCGCCCCCCTTCCCGCCAGCTTGCCGGCCAGCAGCGCGAAGGGGTGCAGGGAGGACAGCATGATTTCCGCGGTCTTGCCCGTCTTCTCGGTCAGCACCGCGCGGCTGATCGACTGGCCGTACAGGATGAGCATCATGTAGAGCAGCCCCACGAACGCCGTCACCACCAGGAACGACTCCTCCAGGTCCTGCTCGACCGCCCCCTCCTCGTCCAGCAGCAGCGCCCGCAGCCGGGGCTGCCGCGTCAGCCGGGTGACGCGCTCCGCGTCCAGGCCGGCGCGCTGCAGGCGGCCCCGCACGACCGCGCGGCCGATCACGCCGTCCACCAGCGCGCGCAGGGCGACGTCCACCGCCTCGTCGCTGAAGTAGCGGGGATCCTCCTCGCCGAGCGGGTCGGACGGGAACACCACGTAGCCGTCCAGGTCGCCGGCCCGTACCCGGCCGGCCAGGGGCTCCGCCTCGCCTTCCTCCTCCACCGCGATGCCGAGCGCGGCCAGCTCGCCGCGGATCGGTTGCAGCAGGTCGCCCGCGCCGACCAGGGCGAGCGTCCGCCCCTCCAGCGCGGAGACGTCGTCGGCGGCGCTCCGGGCCAGCACCGACGGCAGCGCGAACAGGGCGGCGATGAGGAAGGGGCCGGTGAGGGTCGTGATCAGGAACCCCTTGGTCATGGCCGTCATGCGCAGCTCCTTGCGACAGACCAGCCAGAGCTTGCTCACCGGTGCGGACGCCCGCTATTGCCCCTGCGGGGCCAGCTCGCCGATCGAGGCCTCCAGCTTCACGCGGTCGTCCGCGGGGAGGCGTACCTGGTCCTGGCTCACCACGGCGGGACGCGCCGTCGGCGGCAGCGGGGTGTCGAACTGGTAGCCGGGGTCGTCCCTGCGGCGCTTCTCGATGGCCAGCATCTCCCGCCACGAGCCGAGCAAGGTGCGCGGCGCCGGCATGTCGCCGGCGATCACGGCCGCCAGCTTCTTCAGGTTGTAGCAGGGCACGCCCGCGAACATGTGGTGCTCGGCGTGCCAGTTCATCCGCCAGTAGAGGAAGGAAACGAACGGGTGCAGGGTGTTCGAGCGCACGCACAGGCGGAAGTCGGGGACGTTGTCGCGCAGCCCGGCGTGCATGGGCTTGCCGCACAGGTAGGCCAGCCAGTTGCCGGCGAACAGGTAGCCGGTGAGCACGATCGAGAGCCACCACGCGCCGGTCGCCGCGGAGACGGCCAGGAGCGCGGCGTGGAAGGCGATGGTGAGCCGCGCCCAGCGCACCGCCCGGCGCTCCACGTCCGGGGCGATCGTGAACAGCGCCTTGGTCCACTCGCTGGTGCGGATGCCGGTCACCTCCAGGTTGTAGCGCGGCAGCGCCATGCGCACGGCGGCTCCCACCACCCGGAACAGCCCGTCGACGTTGACGGTCAGCATCTGAACCACCGACCGTGCCGACAGGCCCAGGTCGAGCGGCAGCAGCACCTCCCGGTCGCCTTCGGGGTGCAGGGTGTAGCGGTGGTGGTAGGTGTGGCTCATCGCGTACTCGTGGTGGTTCCACCACGACAGCAGGCTGAGGAGGCGCAGGAAGAAGCGGTTGAGCCAGCGGGTCCTGAACACCGTTCCGTGGCCGAGCTCGTGCACGGCCAGCCCGCGGAAGAAGGTGCCCACGGTGCCGTGGCACCAGAGCGCGATCGCGAACGGCACCCACAGCCCGCGGACGAAGCAGTACGCGGTGACCGCGCCGGTCGCGGCGAACAGCCCCAGGTGGCCGAGCGTCTGGAAGGCGCCCTGCAGATCGCTGCGCCGCATGAGCCGGCGCAGCACGGCCGGGTCGATCGGACAGCGGTACCACTTGACGCGGAAGTCCTTGCGGACCTCCGCCAGCGGCGGAAAGTCGAAGCGCGCGGTCGCCGTGCTCATGGGGCGCGATTATAGGCCGCGGAGCCCGCACCGTTGCCTCACCGCCGCACGCGCTCCACGAAGATGCGGTGCAGGGAGGGGGCGACCACCTCGAAGCGGCGCACGCGCACGCGGTCGACCAGCAGCTTCAGGATCCGCTCCGGCGCGACCCCGCCGGCCGGCTCGATCTCGACGTAGTTCGGGTACTCGGTCAGGCCGGCCACCAGCGGGTCGCCGCGCAGGAAACCGGCGTCGCCGTCCATCTCCACCTGGATGCTGCCGGCGCCGTAACCGTCCTTGACCTCGCTCAGCCGGCCTTCGACCACGGTCCGGCCGCGGTCGATGATGTGCACGCGCTCGCAGATCCGCTCCGCCTGCTCCATCAGGTGGGTTGAGAACAGCACGGTCTTGCCGGCTCGGGCCAGCTCCATCAGGGCCGCGCGAAGCACGTCGGTGGACACCGGGTCGATGCCCGAGAACGGCTCGTCGAAGAAGACGATCTCCGGATCGTGCACGACCGCGGCGATGAACTGCACCTTCTGCGCCATCCCCTTGGAGAGCTGCTCGACCCGCCGGTCGCGCCAGTCGGCCAGCTCGAACCGCTCCAGCCACGAGGCGATCGCCGCCGCCGAGCGCGCCGCCGGCACGCCCTTGAGCGCCGCCAGGTAGGTCAGCACCTCCCGCACGGTCTGCCGCTGATACAGGCCGCGCTCCTCCGGCAGGTAGCCGATGCGCTCCTTGTCCGCCTCCGCCAGCGGCCGGCCGTCGAACAGCACCCGGCCCGCGTCGGGCGCCAGGATGTTCATGATCATGCGGATGATCGTGCTCTTGCCCGCGCCGTTGGGGCCCAGCAGACCGAAGATCTCGCCCGGTTGAGCACGGAACGAAACCCCGTCCACGGCCAGGTGATCGCCGTAGCGCTTCACGACCTCGCGAACCTCGATCATGCGTCCGGTACTCTACCGTGTGTCGAGCGACCGGGACCCGACAAGCGATCGGCGATCGTCGTCGAAGAACGAGAGAGACTCAGATGTCATCACGCCGGATCGCGTGATAGATTCTGATAGGGAGTGGCGGTCATGAGGCTGCAGGAGTTCGTCGAGGACGAGATCTTCTCACCGACGCTGATTGCCGGCGCGCTGTGGACGACGAAGTCCGAGATCGCGAGCACCCTGGGTCTGGGCCAGGACGCGTTCTCCCGCGCCGCGCGGGTGCGGGCCCGGAAGACCCAGACCCGGTTGCGCGAGATGATGGAGATCCTGCGCAGGGTGGAGGCGCACACCGGCTGCGCGACGCTCGTCGCCTATGCATGGTTCCGCTCGGAGCCGTTACCGGGATTGGACGGGATGACACCCCACCAACTGGTACGCCGGGGAAGGGCCGACCACGTCCACGCCTACCTGGACCAGGTCACCGCCGGTGGGTACGCCTGATTCGCTCAAGAACGGACCAAGCTCGGGGCGATGTTCGTAGCCATGCCGATCGTCCTGCTCTATCCGTTCATGCAGAAGCACTACGTATAGGGTGTGATGTTCAGAGCGATCAAGGTGTCATGGTCCTTGGGAGATGAGATTCCAGGGGGTCGTCTACCGCGCGCACGATCCACGCTGGTCCTGGCCACTGGTGTCGGGAGAGGGCGCCCGACGGTTCGGAGGCCGGTTCAACCGGATTGACGTTCCTGCGCTCTATACGGCCCTGTCGCCGCTGACAGCCGTGCGGGAGGCCAGCCCTCTGGGGAGAACGTTGCAACCGATCCTGCTCTGCGCCTATGAGATCGACGCGGAGCCGGTATTCGACTCGACCGAACGGCGGGCGTGTGCGGCGTTCGGCGTGACCGATGCCGATCTCCACTGCCCGACCTGGAGGACCGTGATGTACCGCGGAGAAGTCCCAGCGTCGCAGGCGGTCGCGGACCGCCTGATCCGGGCCGGTTACGTCGGGATGCTGGTGCGGAGCTTCGCAGCCGGCGCCGGTCCGGACGATCGCAACCTGGTGCTCTGGACCTGGGGCGACCGGTTCCCCAGCCGCGTGGCCGTGATCGACGACGAGCAGCGTCTGCCGTAGTTGCGCATCACGCTTCGGCAGTTTCCTGATTCTTCCGAGACCGGCTCGGCAGCGAGCGCGCCGAAATAACCCGAGAAATCTTTCAGCAGGGTCTTGACGGCAATGTGCGCCTGCGAGGTGGCACGCCACCGCACGCGGCGGCCCCTTCCGGCCTCCCGGAAGCCTGGGCGCCCGTTCGGCTGACCAGCACCCCCTTGAGCGCCCGCTGCGCGCGATTCAACTGCCCACCCGGGTCCGGCCAATAAGGTCTATCGAAAAATCATGAGTATATTTACTTCATGAAGACCGGCACTCTTGACGCCCCCGCCCGGCTTGCCGTCACCTCCACCGTCGGCGCCCCCTCCGACCCGGCGCTGCTGCGAGCGACCAGCACGTTGGTCCGCCACGAACGCCACCTGCAGGGCGCCGTCATCGACCATCTCACCGAGATCGAGGCCCGTCGCCTCTACCTGCGGCGCGGCTGCTCCAGCCTGTTCGACTACACGGTGCGCGAGCTCGGTTACCGCGACGCTGCCGCCGGCCGGCGAATCGGCGCCGTGCGGCTGTGCGCCGACCAGCCGGATGCGCGCGAGCGGCTGCGCGACGGCTCGCTGACGCTCAGCGCCGCCGCCGAGCTGCAGTGGGCCTTCGACCGGCAGCGGCGGCGCGGGTCCATCGCCGGCACCGCGTCGAGCGCGCCGGCCATGCCGGCGGGCTCAGCGCCGGAGAACGCTGTGGCGACGGAGGATCCGGCGGCGGGCTCGGCGCCGTCCGGGGCCGCGGCACTGGACGATTCGGCGGCCGATGCCGCGCCGCACCGGACCTCGGCTCCTCCCGATTCGCCGCCGCTGGTGCTCGATGCGGCAGGACGACAGAAACTCGTCGAGGAGGCGTCCGGCAAGAGCGCGCGGCAGGTCCGCCGGATGCTCGCCGACCTGGACCCGGACCTGGCGCCGCCGCCCGACCGGGTGCGCCCGCTCGGCGACGGCCGCTACGAGCTGAAGGCGGTCATCGACGCCGACTGCCGGCACGGGCTGGAGCAGCTTCGCGGGCTGCTCTCGCACGTGGACCAGCGCATGACGATCGGGCAGGTCGTCGGCCGCATCGTGCAGGAGGCGCTCGACCGCCACGACCCGAGCCGGCCGCCGCGCCGGGCGCGCACCGCCAGCAGGTCCGCAGAGGGCGACTGCAAGCCCACTTCGGCGTCGAAGGAACAGGCAGCCGGGAACGCGGTCGCGCTTCGACGGCGAAGGATGCTGCGGCGCACGTCCACACGACTCCCACAGCGGAGCGGACGGAGGGTCGGACGCGGCAACCGAGCCGGCAGGGAACCACGGACGGCCGAGCCGCTGCCGGGCCGAAACCGGCCGCCGCGCTTACTTCGACAACGAAGCCGCACGCGTCGGGTCGGGCCATTCCGGCGGCACGCGCCGCATGGCTCCCGGCGCATTCCTGAAGGATGAGCTCGCTCGGGACATCTGCTCCGCCTGATCGATGCGCTTGCCCGGAAATCCATCCCGGCTCCTCGATGCCGGCTCTTCGATGCCATGAACGCGGCCCGCGGGTAGTATACGCACAACGAAACATGGACCCGACAACCGAACGACGACCGCCGCTCGCGGACGAGCCGCTGCCGACCCGCTACGAGCACGCCACGGCCGAGCGGGAGGCGACCGAACGCTGGACGGCCGCGCGCGCCTTCAGCGCCACCCCCGACGGCCGCGAGCGGCGCTACGTGGTCATGATGCCGCTGCCCAACGTCACCGGCGCCCTGCACATGGGGCACGCCATGGACAACGTCATGCAGGACCTGCTGATCCGCTGGCACCGGATGCAGGGCGACAACACGCTGTGGATGGCCGGCACCGACCACGCCGGCATCGCCACCCAGGCGGTCATCGAGCGGCGCCTGCTGGAGCTGGAGGGCAAGACCCGCCACGACATCGGCCGCGAGGCCCTGGTGCAGCGCATCTGGGAATGGAAGGACCGCTACCAGCAGCGCATCGTCGAGCAGCAGCGGGCGATGGGCTGCTCCTGCGACTGGGACCGGCAGCGGTTCACCATGGACGCGGTCTGCTCGCGCGCCGTGCGCCACGCCTTCCTGGCGCTGTTCCGCGACGGGCTGGTGTTCCGCGGCACGCGGCTGGTCAACTGGGACTGCGCCCTGCGCACCGCCGTCTCCGACGACGAGATCGCCTACCGCACCGTGGACGGCGCCTACTGGCACCTGCGCTACCCCGTGATCGACCCCGGGCCGGGCGAGCCCACCCACGTGGTGGTGGCCACCACCCGCCCGGAAACCATGCTCGGCGACACCGCCGTCGCCTGCCACCCCGACCCGCGCGCGGCGCTGGACCGCGCCGTCGAGCGCCTGGCCGACCGCGCCGGGAACGCCCCGCAGCGCGAGCGGCCGGCCCTGGAGGAGCAGCTCGAAGCCCTCCGCGAGCGCCGCGAGACCCACCTGGACGGCCTGGGGCGGCTGGCGGAGATGGCCGCGGCCGGCCGCCTGATCCGGCTGCCCCTGCTGGACCGGGAGATCCCGCTGATCACCGACGAGTGGGCCAGGCCGGAGGTGGGCTCCGGCTGCGTGAAGATCACGCCCGGCCACGACCCCAACGACTACGAGGTCTGGCAGCGCCACCGGGACCGCATCGGCCTGATCAACATCCTGGAGCCGGACGGCGCCCTCAACGGCGCGGCCGGCCCGTACGCCGGGCTCGACCGCTCCGAGGCGCGCACGCGCGTGGTCGCCGACCTCCAGGGCGCCGGCCTGCTGGACCGCATCGAGCCGCACCGGGTCGAGATCGGCCACTCCGACCGCTCCGGCACGGCCATCGAGCCCTACCTGTCCCGGCAGTGGTACCTGCGCATGGGCGACGTGCCCGGCGGTGTCACCGTCGGCCGCGGAACCGTCAACGAGGCCACCGTAGCGGGCCTGGCGCAGGTGGCGATCGACGCGGTGGCAGGCGAGTGGCGGTCGCCGACCGGGCGCAAGCTCGCCTTCTTCCCGGACGACCGCTACGCGCGCACCTACCTGGACTGGCTGGGCGAGAAGCGCGACTGGAACATCAGCCGGCAGCTCTGGTGGGGCCACCAGATCCCGATCTGGACCGCCCGCTGCGCCGGCGGCCGGCTGCGGCGCGCGCTGGAGCTGGCCGCGCGCGTGGAGGGGCGCGGCGACGTGGCCGTGCAGTTCCGCGCCGTGACCGACGCGGTCGGCGAGGAGGGCGGCTTCCTCACCGCCGGCGAGGCGGGCGCCATCGCGCGGGCCGGCGCGGACGCCGGCGGCGCGGTGGAGATCGACGTCTGCCTGCGCGACGCGGACGCCGAGCGCGAGCTCGGCGGGGAGCTGGCCGGGCTCGGCTTCGAGCAGGACCCGGACGTGCTCGACACCTGGTTCTCCAGCGCCCTGTGGCCGCACAGCACCCTGGGCTGGCCCGACCCCGGCAGCGCTCCGGTCGACCCCGGCCAGCCCCCGCTCGGCGCCGCCGGCGGCGGCGAGGACTGCCTGGGCTACTACTACCCCGGCTCCTGCCTGGTGACCGGCCGCGACATCATCACCCTGTGGGTGGCACGCATGGTCATCGCCGGCATGTACAACCTGGGCGACCTGCCGTTCGAGCACTGCTTCATCCACGCCAACATCCTGGACGGCAAGGGCGAGATGATGCGCAAGTCGGCCGGCAACGGCATCGACCCGGTCGACATCATCGAGCGCTACGGCGCCGACGCGCTGCGCTACGTCATGTGCGAGCTGCAGACCGGCAGCCAGGACATCCGCCTGCCGGTGCAGGCGGTGTCGCCGTTCACGGGCAAGACCATCGAGCTGGCCACCGCCGAGCACGGACGGACCATCTTCACCTACCTCTGCCCGGACACCGGCAAGGAGTTCGACGTGCTGGGCACCATGCCCGACCTGCCGGGGGCGACCCTGGTCAGCGACCGCTTCGACGTCGGCCGCTCGTTCTGCACCAAGCTCTGGAACGCGGCCCGCTTCGCGTTCATCAACCTGGGCGGCTACCGCTACCGGGAGCTGGCGCTCGACGAGCTGGCCGCCGAGGACCGCTGGATCCTGTCGCGCCTGTCGCGCACCTGCGCGGCGGTGCAGGAGCAGCTCGCCGGCTACCGCCCCGCGGCGGCGCTGGCCGCCGTGCGCGAGTTCTTCCGGGGCGATCTCTGCGACTGGTACCTGGAGCTGATCAAGCCGAGGGTGGCATCGCCGGAGCAGGCCGCGGCGGACCGCGCAGGCGACGCGGACGCCGCGCGCCAGACCGTGGCGGCCGTCCTGGACGGCGTGCTGCGGCTGCTGCACCCGTTCGTGCCGTTCATCAGCGAGACCCTGTGGGCGCGCCTGCGCGAGCTGGCGCCGCGCCGCGGCATCGCCGCCTGGCAGCCGGCCGACGCGGAGCTGCTGGCGGTCGCCGGCTGGCCGCGGCCGGACGCGCGCATCGAGGACGCGGCGCTGGAGGCCGACGTGGACCGGCTGCGCGGCGTCGCCCGCGCGGTCCGCGACCTGCGCGCCCGGCACGGCGTGGAGGCGCGCAAGCCGCTCGACGCCGTGATCCGGCCCACCGGCGACGGCGCCGCCCCCTCGCGGCTGGACGCCTACGAGGGGCTGATCCGCCGCGCGGCCGGCCTGGGGTCGCTGACCTTCGCGGCCGGCGGCGCGCCGGCGGGGTCGGCATCCGCGGTCGTCGGCGACCACGAGATCCACCTGCTGGACGTGGTCGACGTCGAGGTGGAACGGCAGCGCCTGGCCAGGCAGCGCGACCGCCTGCAGCGGCAGATCGGCGGTTCGGAGAAGAAGCTCGCCAACGCCGGCTTCCTGAACAACGCCGCCGCCGCGGTCGTCGAGCGCGAGCGGCAACGCCTGGCCGACGCCCGCGTCGAGCTGCAGGCGGTGCAGCAGAACCTCCGCCACCTCACCTGAGCGAGCCCCGCGCCGCGCCGGAGGCGGCGGTATCCGGATGGCAGCTCCTGGCTGCCCGGCCCCGCTTCCGGCGGCTGGTCGGCTCCTCGGCGCTGTGGTACGCCACCCGCGCCTACGAGCTGGTGGTGCTGTCGTGGCTGGTGCTGCAGCTCACCGACTCGGTCGCCGCGGTCGCGGCCCTGGCCGCCGCCCGCGGCCTGCCCATGCTGCTCCTGGCCTACGTGGGCGGGACGCTGGCCGACCGCGTCTCGCGCCTGCGCCTGCTGCGCATCACGCAGAGCATCACCCTGGCCATCGTCGCCGCCTACGCCGTCTACCTGGCGATCGCCTACCAGGCGCTCGGCTCGCCGGTCGCCTGGAGCGCCCACCTGGTGATCGGGCTGGTCGGGGCGGTGTGGAGCTTCGACTTCGCCAACCGCCGCTCCCTGTACACGGAGCTGTTCGAACCGGGCGAGCTGGCCACGGCCGTGCCCGTCGACACGGTCACCTTCACCGCCGGCCTGATCGTCGGGCCGCTGATCGCCGGCGTGCTCACGCGCACCGGCGGGTTCGCGGTCGCCTACGCCGGGCTGGCCGCCATGCACGCCGCGTCGGTGCTGCTGCTGCCGCCGGCCGGCGGCGGCGCGCGCCGCCCGTCCCCGTCCGCGCGCGCCGGGCGCACGGCCATCGCGGAACGGGTCCGCACCGCGCTGGCCACGCTGCGCGGCCAGCGCGCCCTGCAGGCGACCGTCGCCGTCACGCTGGTCTCCAACTTCTTCGCGTTCCCGTTCCACCAGATGGTGCCCGTGATCGGCCGCGACGTGCTGGATGCCGACGCGCTGCGGTTCGGCATCCTGGTCGCCGCATGGGGCGTGGGCGCGCTGGCCGGCTCCTTCACGCTGGCCGCGCGCGCCGTCCGCCGCCCGGCGTGGGTCTTCTTCGCCGGCATGTCCAGCCTGTTCGTCTGCATCGGCGGGTTCGCGCTGTCCGGCGCCTACCTGCTGTCGGTGGGGCTGCTGCTGGCCGGCGGCATCGGCTTCTCCGGCTTCGCCTCCATGCAGATCCTGATCGCCCTGCGCGCGGCGCCGCCGGAGCTGCGCGGGCGCGCGCTGGGGGTGGTCGGCCTGGCGATCGGGGTCAACCCGCTCGGCAACCTGATCCTGGGTCTGGTCGCCGAGCAGGTCGGCCCGCAGGCCGCGCTCGCCGCCTTCGCGCTGCTCGGTCTCTCCGGACTGGCGCTGGTCCGGTGGCGCTACCCGGAGCTCGGCCGCCGCGCGGCGCTCAGCGAGCCGGCTCCGGGACCCGCGCCGCCGGCCGGCTGAAGCGCTCCACGAACGCGGCGTGCACGGCCGGCGGCACGTACTTGGCCAGCACCGTCTCCCAGCCGCTGAGCCCGACCAGTCCCTTCACGACGCTGGAGCTCACCTCCGCGATCTCGCGCGGGGGCATCAGGAACACGGTGACCACGCCCGCGTCCAGGTCGCCGTTGATGTACTTCATCGACCGCTCGTACTGGTAGTCGAGCTCCGTGCGGATGCCGCGCAGCACGAACTCCGCGCCCCGCGACCGCGCGTACTCGACCAGGAAGCGGTTCTCGTAGGTCTCCACCGTCGCCTTCGTGTGGCCGGCCAGCGACGCGCGGACCAGCGCCAGCCGCTCGGAGATCGAGAACTCGTAGTGCTTGTCCGGGTTCGTGCCGATGGCCACGATCAGCTCGTCGAACAGCCGCTGGCCCTGCTCGACCACCCACAGGTGGCCGTTCGTGATCGGGTCGAAGCTGGCCGCGTACACGCATCGCCTGGGCATGGACGCATCCCACCCCGGCCGGCGGGCGCTGGTCAAGGAGCCCGCGCCGGCGCTATGATCGGCGGTCGGGGGTGCTGTCGTGGGTGGTTGTTTCGCGTGCGGCGCGGCGTTCGATCCGGACCTGGAGATCTTCCGCACGACCACGTGCCCGAGCTGCGGCAAGGACGCGCACGTCTGCCTGAATTGCCGCTTCTACGACCCGTCCGTGCACATGGAGTGCCGGGAGTCGATCGCGGAGCCGGTGGCCCAGAAGGACCGGTCGAACTTCTGCGAGTACTTCAAGCTGCGGCAGGAGACCGGCCCCGGTCCGGCCGCCGACGACCGTGCGGACGCTGCCCGCGAGGCGGCCGAGCGGCTGTTCGGCGGCCTGTAGACGCCGGCTGTCCGGCGCACGAGAAAACGGCCCCCGGCGGCTTCCTGGGAGGGGTCGCAAGCGCAACCGCCGATGTCCGCCGCCGGGGGCCAAGCCGTGCCCGGGTACGAAGAGGGGAGCGGGGATGCTGGATGGATCGTTCGTGGTATGTCCGAACTGGCGCCTCCCCGCTCCCCCGTTATTGGTCCGACGCCGCCGACGCGATGGGGTGTGCCGCGGCGGCAAGGGAGCCCGGCTCGCTTCCCGCACTACCGGACGAACCGGGCTCCATGGAATCAAGGGCCGTCACCGTAGCACGGTCGCGACCGAAGCGCCATCAACATGACGTTTCGTTGCGGTTCCAGAGAATGGTCTTTCCATATTCTCTGCCGGAATCCGGTATCACGGGGCGGCCGGGAGCCGGATGCGCACGGTCGTCCCCCGGGCCGATGCCCGGGTCGCCGGGGTGCCGGTTCGGCCGGTCGCCATCCCTCCCTTGGCGAAACTGACAGCGCGGGCCGTGCGCTCCGCGGCGCCGGGCAAGCATCACGACCTGCACGACCTGATCCTGCGCCTGATCCTGCGCGTGAGTCCGTCCGGCTCCCGGCAGTGGATCTGGCGCGGCACCGTGCGCGGGCGCCGGCGGGACTTCGGACTGGGCGGGTTCCCGTACACATCCCTGACCGAGGCACGGGAGCTGGCCTTCCAGTACCGCAAGATCGCTCGCCAGGGCGGTGACCCGGCGGGGCTGCGAACCCCGCGGGCGGTGCCGACCTTCGCGCAGGCGGCCGAGGACGCCATGCCCGCATGGCGCGACGGCCGCACCGGAAGCTGTGGCGCTCGCGCCTCGCCTACGCCCTGCCGAAGCTCGGACCGCCGCCTGCCGATCACTGAGCCGGAGCGGAAACCCCGCGCGGCCACCTGGGCGGAAGTCGACGTCGACGCGGCCACGTGGACGGTCCCGGCCGAGCGCACGAAGATGGCCCGCGCGCTCCGCGTGCCCCTTCCACCCAAACCCTCCGGGTGCTCGCCGCCGCGCGCGACCTCACCACCGGCGGCCCCGACGACCTGCTGTTTCCCGCCCTCCTGGAAGGCGTGATGCGCGACAGCACCCTGGCGACCCTCCCGCGCCGGCTCGGACTGGGCACCGTCCACGGACTCCGCAGCGCCTTCCGCTCCTGGTGCTCCGAGCGTGGCGTCGACCACGGCGACACCGGTGAACCTGGTATCGATACGCTGACGGCACGTGGAACCGACGCGCTGGTAGTCCTGATCAACGACGGTGAGAACGCCCAGCAGGCTGCCGTGATCGGCTCTCTTCCGGATCCGATCGACATGACGACGCACTTCCGTGGCGGGTACGAGCCCATTACGTACTCCACGTCCATGGAAACCGGGAGCACCAGCACATTCACCGGCGAGATCGACAAGGACACCGGTGTGCTGACGATCAAGCTCCGGGACGCGACCGATACCGATCCCGCGGGCCAATACGAGCTTAGCACCACTGCTACCGAGGCCAACGCGATTACCGTGACCGCCACGGATGACGAGGGCAACACCGCGACGAAGATGGTTAACGTCCTCACCAACAAAGCGCCGGTCGCAGATACCCCGGGCACGGCTTGGGGTGTCAATGTTGGCACCGAGGTGAGGGCCGACAAGGAGGTCGTGGCGTGTTTGGCTACACCCGCGGCTGCTGACGACGCAAACACGATCCATCGGTGCACGGTGGAGGGGGCCGGCAGCGGCATCTTCACCGACGACAACACGAATGACTTTGTGCTGTCGGTGATGTCCACCAGCTCCAAGGCGACTGTCACGGCGGACGGAAAGACGCTCACGATCACCGGTCTGGAATCGACGTGGGATACGGATTTGGACCCTGATGCCCATACTCCGGCCGAGGTGACGATCCGTGCGACCGAACAAGGGCGGCCTGTACGCCGAGCGGACGTTGCAGATCACCGTTGACGCTGCTCCGACCGTGAAGACCACGATTGCGAATCGCACATACGAGGATGACGGTACGGCGAAGGTTGCCGCTCGCAATATCCACAAATTCTTCGACGATATTGAAACGACTCTCACGGTAAGTGACGTGATAACGCCCGCCGAGAGCAGCGACGAGAATGTCGCGACCGCGGCTGTCAACGGCAATAACCTCGAGGTTACGCCGCTGAACCCCGGAACCACGATGATCACCGTGACGATCGACGAGTCCGGTGGCTACCAGCAGGCGGTATCTCAGACGTTCATGGTGACAGTGACGAACTCGAATCCGTAGAGGGTTGAGATAGGCCGGTTTCCAGTAAACCAGGCAAATGGTCCAACGCCCGGGTGGTAGCGATACCTCCCGGGCGTTCTTATGTCGTCTTCCTCACCTTGATGATGCTGGCTCCGCTTGTCGCACTGGCCCATCCGGGCCGCACGGCCAGCGATGGCTGCCATTACTGCCGCACGAATTGCGCCCGGTGGAATGTACCTGCGAACGAGAGACACTGCCACGACGGCAGTGCTGCGCCTTCCGCGTCGACCACGCAGACGCAGCCACGAACGCCAACGGTCCGGTGCCCGGCTCCGACCGGGACATGGCGGGGACTCAAGGTAGCCGCGGAGTGCCGGTGCTCGCCGTACGATGGTGACGACTATGCGTACTCTCAGAGCGTCGAGCTGGGGATCGCTCGTGCGCTCGGCGGCGCCTGGTCGCCGTACGACGGAACCGCGTTCGAGAGTCTCAGGGAATCCGACATCGAGCACGTCGTGGCGCGGTCCGAGGCTCACGACTCAGGACTCTGTGCGGCGAGCGACAACCTTCGCGCTTTTGTTTGCCAACGACCCCGACAATTTGACGCTGGCCTCGCCAAGGGTGAATCGCCATGAGAAGAGCGACAAGGACGCAGCCGCTTGGGTGACGGACCTGAATCCCCAAGGCGGTTGCCGCACGGGGCGCCGGACACCTATTCTGGCTCTGCCCCATCGCCGTTCTCATCGTACCCACCGTCCCGGCGTAACCGCCTCAACACCTCGCGCACGTTCATGAGATCATCATGGACCGGTGAGATTCATTCTCAACTGCGACCGGTCGGCCGGCGCGCGGATGGACTGGACCTACGCGGACGCCGTGGAGGCCGGGGTGGTGGCGGACGCGGCGGCCCGCGCCGAGGTGGACCTGCGCGCGGACGACTGGCCGGTCAGGGACCAGGGCGCGACCGGCGCCTGCGTCGGGTTCGCGGCGGCGGACGGGGTGCTGCACTGGCACTACCGGCAGGCCGGGTTGCTGGGCGAGGGGGAGCGGCCGTCGCCGCGGTTCATCTGGATGGCCAACAAGGAGACGGATCGGCTCACCTCGTTCCCGACGACGTTCATCGAGTCGGCGGGGACGCAGATCAAGCTGGCCCTGCGGGTGGCGCGGAAGTACGGGTGTGTGACCGAGAGCACGCTGCCCATGGACGGGACGCTGAGCTCGCTGAGCACGGAGGCGTTCTATGCCGGGGCGGCGAAGTACCGGATCGCCAGCTATCACAACCTGGGGCGCGATCCCGAGCGGTGGCGGGCGTGGATCTCGAACCAGGGGCCGGTCCTGGTGCGGGTGGTGGTGGACCGGACCTGGGAGCGGGCGGCGGCCGCGGGAGGCGAGCTGGACCGGTACCGGGAGGATCCGTCGCGGGGCGGCCACGCGGCCTGCCTGGTCGGATATACGGGGACGCACCTCATCGTCCGCAACAGTTGGGGGCAGCGGTGGGGCGACCGCGGGTTCGCCTACGCGTCGGACGCCTATGCGGCGAGCGCCTTCGACGAGGCGTACGGCGCGGTGCTCGGCGAGCGGGACGGCACCGGGCCGGACGACGACCCGCTGCTGGGCGCACAGCGCCGCCGGAGCCGGGCGGAAGGCCGTACGGAGGGTCGTGCCTCACTGGCGCGGGCGCTGTTGGCGGCGCGCGGCATCGAGGTGTCGCCCGGATTCTCCGGCGTGCCGGGCTTCGCCGAGCTGCCCGACCACGTCATCGCGGAAGCCGCCACCGCGTGCGTCAGCGAGGCCGACTTCCTCAAGCGTCTGCGCAGCCGGTAGCCGGCCGGCCCGGTGACAGCCGAACGCCCGCGGCGTGAACCCCTCCCGGCTTCGCTCAGCCGTCGGCTACCGCGAAGGCGGTGATGTTGCGGGTCTGGCGGCTGAACTCCACGCCGATCAGGTGGATCGGTTCGCCGCGGCCGCGGTACTTCGCCGCGTAGTCGCGCTCCTGCAACTGGGCGAGGGCCGATCCCGGAGGCGACAGCTCGACCACCTTGAACTCGAACAGGTAGACGTGTCCGCCCGTGCGCACGGCCATGTCCAGCCGGCCGTGGCTGCTCGACTCCTCGACGGCGATCTCGTAACCGAGAGCCGCGAAATAGGAGTAGAACACGCTCGCGTAGTAGCCCTCGTAGTTGGCGATGTCGTTGCTCGTGTGCCATTCGCAGGGAATGCTCGCGAAGAACGCGTGGAACAGCTCCTTCAGCCCGGCGCTGTCGTGCGCGGCAAGCAGGCGTTGCAGCCGCATGCTGTTCGCCGTCTGCTGTTCGGTGTCCTGCACGAGTTGACTCAGCAGCACCCGGTTCAGGCTCTGGCGCACCTCCCGATTCGGGTAGCCCAGCCGATACAGCGGTTCTCCTCCCAGCTCCTCTTCTCCGGTGATCGTCAGGTAGCCGGTCTGGAACAGCAGCGCCTCCGTGCCGATCTTGCCCACGTCGAACGTCGACAACAGCTCCTCCGTGCTCACCGTCCGGTCCAGCGACACAGACGAGATCCGCCGCTCGAACAGCGTGTCCACCAGGAACGCCGGGGTACCGGTCTCGAACCAGTGGGCGGCGAACCGGCGGCGGCGCAGCAGCAGCAGCACGTCGTACGGGTTGTACACCTTCTCTGCGCCCAGCCAGCTATAGCCGTTGTACCACTCGCGCACCCGCTCGCGGTCCAGCCCCTCGAGCTCCGGCGCGAACACCGTGTCCAGGTCGGCCTCGGTGTAGCCGCAGATCGACGAGTAGACCGGATCCAGGGTGAGGTCGGTGAGGTTGTTCAGTTGCGAGAACAGGTTCACCTTCGAGAACTTGCTGATCCCGGTGAGAAACGTGAACCGCACGTGCGCGTCCGAGTCCTTGATCACCCCGTACAGCCCGCGCAGGAAGTCCCGGTTGGCGCGCGCCACCTCCGGCGCGTCCACCAGCGCGTCCAGGATCGGCTTGTCGTACTCGTCCACCAGCACCGCCACCCGCCGTCCCGTCTGCCCGTGCAGCGCTTCCAGCAGAAAGGCGAACCGGCCCGCCGCCGTCAGGTACTCGGGGACCACTCCCATGCGCCGTTCGGCGGCGGCGAGCTGCTCCATGACGTTGGCTTCCAGGAGCCCGCGTTCCACGAAGGTGCCGCCGCCGAAGCTCAGCCGCACCACCGGATGGCGCTGCGACCAGTTATGTCCGTCGTGGATGTTCAGCCCGGCGAACAACGCCTGGTTGCCCTCGAAGAACTCCTTCAGCGTGTCCAGGAACAGGCTCTTGCCGAACCGCCGCGGCCGCGACAGGAAGTAGTGCTTGCCTTCGCGGAGCAGCCGTTCGAGGTACGGCGTCTTGTCCACGTAGTAGCAGTCCTCCTCGCGCAGCTCCCGGAAGGTCTGGATGCCGATCGGCAGCCGGCGCCTGATCATCGCGTCATGCTACCCCCGATGGTGCGCACATTCCACGCATCGGGCGGTCGATGGAATCCTCTGAGATGACTGCGGTGTTCGCTGCGGCGGCACGGCTCCAGGAGTTGGTGCCGGATGCCGTGCTGGTCGGCGGTACCGCCGCCGTCCACCACGCCGGCCATCGCGCCTCGCTTGACGACTACCATGTCGTGGCGGACCTGCGCGAGCGGTTCGATGACGTGCTCGCCGCTCTGGAGGAGACCGGCGGCTGGGTAACCTCGCGGGTACAACGGCCCGTGATGATCCTTGGAAGGCTGGACGGGGTGGAAACCGGCGTTCGGAACCTGATCCGTCGGACGCCGCTCGAAGTCGAGATAACGGTCGTCGGGAATCGCGACCTGCGCGTTCCGACGCTGCCCGCTGGTGGAGGAAGACGATTGACCCATCGACACCTGGAGGTGTCGGACACCGACCCCCCGGAAGCGCAACCGCTGGCGCGTATCGTCGATGTACTGCACCGCGGTGACCTGGATGACCGGAAGCCCATCGCGAGGGCCATCAGGAGTGATCCCGGCGGACCGTTCGCTGATCGAGTGCTGCGACTGCTCGCCTCCTACCCGACCCATGGGACCTCGCCGCTGTGGCGCGCCTGGATCGACCGCTGCCGCAGTCGGCTGGAGATCGATGCGCTGCCCGTCATCGGGGGACTGGCCGCGCTGCGCCGGAGTCACGGCCTCACGCAGGTGGAGCTGGCCCGAAGGATGGGAATCTCACAGTCCGATCTGTCCAAGCTGGAACGCCGGCGCGACATCCGGCTTTCAACGCTGCGCGCCCATGCAGCGGCTCTCGGCGGCGACATCCGCATACTGTTTCGAAGCGATGTCAACGGCCTGCGCGGCGACATCGCAACGTTGAGAGCTGACCTGATGGGCGAGTTGCACCGGCAGGGACGGCGCATGACCACGCGCCTCGGCGCGGTAGCCGTGGCGGCGGTCGGGATCATGGTCGCCTTCGACAAGCTGCTGTGAGGCCGGCGTGCCGACTCACCGTCGGGGCGCCGGCCGCCGATAATATAGGGCGTGGCGTCGCGCCTCGATCATGCGGGGGCGCGCTGAAGGGAGGCTGCAATGCCCGTAGAGATCACGAACCTGTTGACCGCCGAGACGATCATGGTCGTCGCGGTGGTCGCGCTGGCCGGCCTGGTGGCGCTGGCGCTGCTGCAGGGCGCCGGCCTGCGCCGGCGCGTGGACGACATGCTGCAGGAGGACACGGCCGCCTACGCGACGCTGCGCACCGCCGCGGAGCGGGTGGCCCGGATCGAGGCGGGGACGCTGCCGACCGGCCACGAAGACCTGCGCGTCGCGGTGTCGCCGGAGTTGAGCGAGCGGCTCGAAGAGGCGGCCCGGCGCCGCGGCGTGTCGCTGATGACGGCCGCGCGCGCGGCGCTGGAGCGGGGGCTGGCCGAAGAGGAGGCCGAGCGGCGGCAGCCGCGCGAGCTGGCCGCGCCGGCGGCGATGGCGGTGGAGCCGATCGAGCGCAACGGCCACTGAGCGGCGTCAGCCGGGCATGCGGTAGCCGACGCCTCGCTCGGTCTGGATGTAGGCCGGGTTGGCCGCGTCGTCGCCCAGCCGGCGGCGGAGCTTCTTGACGAAGGTGCGCACCAGTTCCGTGTCGCCGGTGTCCGCGCGGCCCCATACCTGCCGCAGCAGCGTGGCGCAGGTCATCACCCGTCCCGCGTTGAGCGACAGGACGCGCAGCAGCTCGTACTCGGTGGCCGTCAGCCGCACCGGCCGGCCGGCCACGCTCACCTGGCGCCGCTCGTAGTGGATGGTCAGGTCCCCGGTCACGAACGGTTCGGGTTCCGCGCGCGCCCGCAGGGCCGCGCGCACGCGCGCCGTCAGCTCCGTCGGTGAGAACGGCTTGACCATGTAGTCGGCGGCGCCGGTCTCCAGCGCACGCGCGATCGTCTCGTCGCGGCCGTACCCGGAGATGAAGATCACCGGCTGGTCGGCCAGTTCCGGAACCCGCTCCATCAGCTCGATGCCGTCGGTCCCGGACAGCATCAGGTCCAGCAGCACCAGCCGCGGCTTCTCCGTGCGGATCAGGCGGGACACGTCCCGGTGGTCGCCCGTGACGACCGGAGCATAGCCGGCCGCCGAGAGCGCGTTGCGCACGTAGTACAGCGCCTGCGGGTCGTCGTCGACCACCAGGATGCGCTCCGCGTCGCGCCGCTGCCGGGCGGGCCGCGGACGGTCGGGGGGCATGCCGGCATCGTCCCCGTCCGCCGCCGGCAGCGTGAAGGTGACCCGCGTCCCCTGGCTGACTCCGCCGCTCTCGGCACGGATGCGGCCCCCGTGCGCTTCCACCAGCCCCTTGCAGATGGACAGCCCCAGGCCGAACCCGATGCCCGGCTCCCGCCCGCCGCTGCCGGCGAACTTGCTGAACAGGTACGGGAGCCGTTCCGGGGGCACGCCCCGCCCCTCGTCCGCGACCGAGATCGCCACCTGCAGCCCGTCGCGCAGCGCCTCCACCCGGATCGGCGAGGAGCCCTGGGAGTACGCGGCCGCGTTCGCGAGCAGGTTGTTCAGCACCTGCTCGATGCGCCGCCGGTCGGCCATCACCGGCGGCAGGTCCGGCGGCAGGTCGAGCAGCACCCGGTGCGCGCCGCCGCCGCTCAGGAACGTGTTGCGCGCCTGGTCCACCAGCGCGGTCACCTCGGACGGCTCCGGGCACACCGAGAGCGTGCCGGTCTCCATGCGCCCGGCGTCCAGCAGGTCGCCGATCAGCCCGCTCATGCGGTCGGCCTGTTCGTCGATGATGCGGAAGAACTGCAGCATCTCGGCCGGGTCCAGGCCGGGCGAGGCGCCCAGCACCGTGGCCGCCGAGCCCTTGATCGAGGTCAGCGGCGCCCGCAGCTCGTGGCTGACCATGCCCAGGAACTCCGCCCGCGACCGCTCCAGCTCCTGCAGCGGCGCCAGGTCCTGCATGGTGACCACCAGCGACTCGGCCGCCCCGTCCGCCGACCTGATGGGCGTGGCGTTGACCAGCACCGTGGTGCTGCCTCCGCCGGGCACGGAGAGCACGACTTCCTCGGCGCGCACCGTCCCCAGGTTCCGCAACGCCAGGGACAGGCTGGCCTCGGAGAGCGGGACTTCGCGACCGTCGGCGCGCCGCACGATCAGCACGTCCTTGAGCTGGTCGACCGTGACGCCCGGCGTGCTCATGCCCTCCACGATCCGGCGCGCCTCGCGATTGCGCGACACCGGACGGCCGGTGCGCAGATCGATGACGACGACGCCGATCGGCGAGGTCTCCACCAGCGCCTCCAGATCTGCGCGCGCCCGCCGCTCGGCGCGGTGCGCGCGCGCGTTGACGATCGCCGCCGCCGCCTGCGAGGCGAACAGCACGAGCAGGTCCTCGTCCTCCTCCGTGAACTCCCCTCCGTCCTCCCTGCCGGCAAGGAAGAAGCTGCCGACACGCACGTCCCGGTGCCGAATCGGCGTGCCCAGGAAGGCCGCCGGCAGCACCAGGTCGGCGGCATAGCCGAGCGAGTGCACGTAGTCGGCGAGATTCGGGAGCCGGATCGGGTCCGGAAGCCCGTTCAGGTGGTCGAAGAGATCGAGGCCATCGGCGAAACCCCATCTCTCCAGCCGCCGGTGGTCGGCGGCGGTGAAGCCGGACGCGACAAAGTCCTGCACGATAGCGTCGTCGCCGGGCACGATCACGCCCCGCGCGGCGCCGGTGAGCGCGAGGGCGCTGTCCAGGACCTCGCGCAGCACGGTGTCGACGTCGAGGCTGGCATTGATGCGCAGGATGGCGGCGCTCAGCGCGGAGGTGCGCTCGCGCAGCGCCTGGTTCTCCTGCAGGAGGTCGTCGGCCTGCCGCATGGGCCGTGATCGTAGCGGAATTCACGAAAGAATCACAATTCCTTTCCGGCATGGCCACGGATCGTTCACGGACGGTTCGGACCGCCGATGTATGGTCGGTATGTGAACGTGGCGGGCGGGGACCTGACCCTGTTGACCGCGGCGGGCTTCGCGCTGGCGGGCGCGGTCGTCGTCCGGGAGATCCTGCTGTACGGCGGGGCGCGGAAGGCGCGGCGGCGGCTCGCCGGCTTGCTGCTTGCCTATTCGCTGTGCGCCGGCAGGGTGTGCAGGGGATCGTGCCAGGCCGGGAGTCCGGAGCGCGCCAGGGAGTGGGCGGATCAGTACGGCGATGCGCCGTTCCGGGAGAAGCTGCGCACCGCCGCGCGGCACGCGGGAAGCGCCGTCGTCGAACGGGCGCTGGCGCTCGGGTACGTGGCGGTGTCGGAGGAGACGCCGGCCTGGGCACGGGAGTCCGCCCGCGCGGCGCTCGGCTACTTCATCGCGCCGCTGGACGCGGTTCCGGACGCGGCGCCGGCAGGGTTCTGCGACGACCTGGCCGTCCTGGCCGCGGCGCTGGGGGCGGTCGCCGCCTACGTCACGCCGGCCATCCGGGCGCGCGCCGCGCGCAGGGCCGGGAAGCTGTGCGGGCCGGCGGAAGGCGCGCCGGACGCCGTGAACGGTCCTCCGGCCGGCGAGTGGCCGTCGGCCGCGCTCTGACCGGCCCGGCGCGCTCAGGCCGGGGATTCGCCGAGCATCCACGAGAGAAACGCGCCGACGCACTCGCGGAAGGCCGCCAGGGTGGCGGGCAGGCGGTCGGTCACGCGAGCTGTTCCAGGCTGGCGAGCTCGTTGGTGACCTCCGCGGCCAGCCGCCGCAGAAGCGTCTCCTCCCGGGTCACAGCTCGGTGCCCTGCTCGCGGACGGCGGCGAGCAGCGCCGGCACGGCCGTCTCCCCGGCGGTCAGGTCCAGCGGAAAACCGGTCATGGCGGCTGCTTCGGCACAGACGGCGTAGAAGCGCCGGGGCGGGATGCCGTCGGCGACGAGGTCGATGTCCGAGCGATGGGTGAACGGCCGCGTCCGGTCGAAGGCGGAGCCGATGCCAACGACCCTGCGCGCGCCCGAGCCCTTCAGGAACCGGGCGATGCGGCGTGCGTCCTGCTCCGCGCGGTCGCGGTCCCCGGACTCGAAGTAGGTGGCGCGGATGTGGGCCAGGAGCGCGTCGCGGTCCATGGCATCGGCAAATCTACCCGATATGGCGCTAGCGCCGGACTCGCGTGTAGGAGTCGACCTGGAATTGCGCCGGGAAGCCGGGGCCGGCCGCCTCGCGGACGACCCGGCCGCGGACGGTGACCTGAAGCTGTTGCAGTTTGCGCAGCTCCGGCGCCGAGTCGCCGACGATCTCGTAGTGATCGGTCTCGGTGACCAGGACCAGGATGGTCAGCGGCGCCGAACCGGTCACCGTCACCCGGCCGGTGAACTCGATGACCTGGTCCGGTTGCGGCGGGTCCGGCGGGGGCTCCTCCTCCGCCGGGGAGGCGCAGGCCAGGAGCACGCCGGCGGACAGGGCAACGGCCGCGCCGGCGCGCGTCATGGCGTGACGCCCATCACGCTACTCCTTGACCACCACCGTGATGCGGTTCTCGGACTCGGCGGTGACGCTGAGGCGCAGGGTGCCGCTCTGGCGCCCAAGGGTGGTGTACATATTGGAGTGCGGCGGCTGCGTGCGGTCGTTGAACGACGGCAACGGATGCAGGTACGGACCCGGCCGGGCCAGCCGCCCCGGCGCGTAGGTGTAGTTGTACAGGTTGATCGAGCCCAGCCGGAACTCCACGCCGCCGACGTAGGAGCTCCGCCACGTTCCGGTGTTGTACTGGTACGGAGCCGGCGCGCCGGTGTTGTCCGACAGCAGGGTTGCCGCCCCCCAGTTCGTCAGCAGGTCCAGGAAGGACTCGTCGTGGCCCCGGTAGCGCACCGCCCCCTCGACGGCGCCGACGCCGGAGCGATCGCCCTGCACGATGTCGCTGAACAGGGCGGCGCCGCCGTAGTTGCGTGCCAGGTAGGCGCCGAACGCGTAGGCGATCGAGTAGTTGGCCAGGTAGCCGTCCCAAGTGGTGACCTGGATGTCGTTGTAGAGATTATAGAACGGGAGGCGTCCGCGGAGGTTTTCGGGCTCTCCCGCGGTGGGATCATGGTACCCGACCGCGCGCGGTCCGTCGGTCATCATCTTGTCGGCGACCAGGTCCTCGGCCACCTCCGAGGCCTGCTCGTTGAGCCACGTCTCGCTGACGGTGTTCCGCAGGACCGGCTTCTGGTAGAAGTGGATCATGTGCTGGAACTCGTGGGCCAGGGTGCCGAGCCACGCGTTCGGCCGGCGGTCGGTCACCTCCCAGGTGTCGCCCTCGGCCTCCGCCAGCCACGGCGAGTCCATGAAGAACGCCAGCCGTTCGAGCGAGTGCCGGAACAGGGGATGATCGGGCTGTCGCAGCCGGTTGTGCACGCTCCAGAAGTAGCCGACGATGCGCGATCCCGTGATGTAGCCGTCGTTCCCGATGTCGAACGCGAAGATGTGAATCTCGCGGGCTGCCTGCGCCGGAATCAGGAGCGGCTGGCCGTCACGCCCCACCGCGCTGTTCGGGCCCCACGGCGCGCCGAAGATGGTCGTGATCCAGTCGTAGATGTCGTTGCGCTCACCGGGGCGGAGGAAGCGCTCGGCGACCGCGTCCACCATCTCCTGCGTGACGCAATCACCGCGGCTGGAGCAGGCGGCCTCCCACTCCTGGTCGGCGACCCACAGCGCGACGGTCGTGGTGCCGTCCGTCACGACGCTGCGGACGGTAGCGGGCACCAGGACGCGGTCAACTGCGTCGAAAAAGCTGATCCGGTCGCCCTCCGCGACCGCGGGCTGCGCCTCCAACGCCTGAATCCGGCCCGCTTCGGCCGATCCCTCCCACACGGGCGGGCCGTCGTCGAAGTTGTTGAACTCCGTAATCCACTTGACCCGCGGCGACACCTGCCCGCCCAACGCCGGCCTCGGTTCCGGCTGCTGGACGGCCTGCGCCGTCGGCTGCAGCCCCTTGGCCGCGGCTTCCCGCAGATCGAGCCGCTCGACCTGCGGATCCAGGTGGTAGTTACCGGTGGTGGAGATCACGTACACCTCCGCCGAGGAGCCGCCCAGGTGCAGCGTGTAGAGTGTGTCGTCGAGCACTTCCCCGTTCGGGTTCAGGACGAACACCTGGTCGCCGCGCCCGGCGTACGTGGACGAGATGGCTCCCGTCGGCGCCGGCGGCGCGTCGCCCGGCACCTCGAAGGTCGTGATCACTCGGCCGGTGCCGCGGGCGGCTTCATCCCCGGGCCCGGTGAAGGTGCCGGTGAATGTGCTGACAGTTCCGTGGTTGTAGACGCGGACGACGTAGCTGGTCTCCTCGACATCGCAGCTATCGTAGTGGCTGAGGCGCACCTCGTAGCGGCCGGGCGGCGGCGTGCCTTGCGACCAGGCGATGTGCTCGTTGCGGCGGCGGTCGGGCCGGAGGCAGTTTCCGGAAAACAGATCAAGTACGCCGCCGCTCTCGACCTCGTCAGCTCCGAAGTAGACTTCGTGGCCGGTGGGGTCCGCCACGTGCAGGTCCAGGTCAGCGTCGGTGTCCCAGGACACGGTGACCTGCACGTCGCCGAAGTCCACGGGGAGATTGATGACGACGTGGCACGACGGCTCCCCGACCGCACCGCCGGTATCTACCGCGGACACGTTCAGGCAGGCCCGCGGGATGTCCGGTGGCAAGTCGAACTCCACCCAGCCGAGCAGCCGGTACGAGGAGGCGCTGTCCGGCAGGTCGATCTCGTAGTAGCCGAAGCTTTCCCCGTCGATCGAAAGCAGCAGCTTGTCGACCGCGGCGCCTGGCTCGGCCTCGATGTCCAGGAAGAGTGCGCCGCCGGCCGCGTAGCCGTGGTTGCCCCTCACCGCGACGGACGGGCCTCCGCTAGGCGCCGGCACTTCCTGGAACCTCGGCACGCCGGCGGCGCCTGCCACTTCGATCGCCGCCACGATGGACCGGATGAGGCTGTACGTCTCGATGGTGATGGTGAAGGCGAGCTCGGCGCTGCGGCCGTTCGTGTCCTCCACCCGGTAGGTCATCGGGTAGGTGCCGGTGGCCGTCGGCGTGCCGCTCAGCGTGCGCGAGGCCGGGTCGAAGGCAAGGCCGGCCGGGATCTCGGGACCGAGCGAGTAGGTCAGCGTGCCCGTGCCGCCGGTGGCGGCGGGAAGGACCAGGGGCGTGATCTCCTCGTCGACCGTGTAGGTCTTCGGGTCGTCCACGGTCGCCACGAACGTCGGAGGCCCGACCGGCGTCGGCGCGCTGCAGCCGAGCGCTGCCAGCGCCACGAACGCGGCCAGCGCGAAGGTCCATGTTCCGCGCTGACGGCGCGGGCGGCGGTTCTTTGTCCATGCGTCCACGGTCTCGGAGCCTACCACACTCTCCGTTCTTGGCAGTGTCGCCTGCGCTCGGGTGACGCGACCCGGTCAGCGCAGGGCGCCCAGGTCGAGGCGCAGGGACACGGTCAGCAGGTGGGAGAGGCGGTGGTCGACCTGGCTCTCCTCGCCGAAGGCGAAGCGGGCGGTGCCGCGGTAGCGGGTGCTCACGCGCAGGCCGCCGCCCGTGTAGGTGATGCCGAGGGAGGCGGTGTAGAGCTGGCGGTTGCGCTCCGGCTGCTCGGCGTAGAGGTCGAACAGCGGCTTCAGCCAGCCGTCCAGGGCGACGTCGCCGACCTTCAGACGGGACTGCAGCTTGCCGCCGGCCGTGACGAACGCCGGATCGTCGCCGCGGCGCAGGATCAGCTCCGTGCCCAGGTCCAGCCGGTCGGTCAGGTCGAGGTCCAGGCGCGGCTGCACGCTCACCGACTGGGTGGCGCCCTCGGCCGGCTCGCGCGGGTCGGAGCGGCTGGTCAGGCGGACCGGCAGCGTCAGGCGGGCGGCGTCGCCCAGGTCCTGGCGCGCGCTGGTGAGCAGGGTATGGCGGATGTAGGTGGGCTCCAGGACCTCCTCGTCGTCCTCCTCCACGCCCTGCGCGGTCTCGTAGGTGACGGTGATTACGGGCAGGTCCTGAGCGAGGGCCGAGACGGCGAGCAGCAACGCGAGTGACGCGAAGGGGACGCGGGAGAGCATGCCTTGATGATCGGCGGCCGGCGCGGTCGCGTTGACGTCAACGGCCGGTCGGCGATCGGTGCGGAGTTGGTCATGCGGCTGGCAGGCGCGCTCGACTGCTGCGACGAAACGGGAGGACAGCCGCCGGAACCCGAAGACCGCCTGGGCGTCGCTCGCTGACTCGGGGTTGCGTTGCGAGACCGTCGCTCGCTCAGAACCGCTCCGGCACGTCCAGACAACGCACGCCGGCCGTTGCCGCACGCTCCCGGTCGGCGGCATCGATTCGATACCCCGTCACCGTCCCCACCGCATCTTCTGCGAACACCTCGGCCAGCGTATCGGCGCTCTCACGGCTGCGGACGATGTCCTCGACATCGACTCGATTGGCCACCTCCACGGCGATCCAGAGCGGCCGCCGGTCTCCCTGCCGCTCACCGCGCAGGATCAGGTCGGTGGCGAGAATCCGGAGTTCCTGTTCGGCTCCGATCCGGCCGTCGTCCGCGGCCTGCGCGAGCGACTCGTCGAAGTCCGCCGCGGCCTGCTGCAGCGCGCTCTTGATGATCCGGACCCGTCTCAACCGCATGTGCTGACTGACCAGCGGGATGATCCGTCGGTGCACCTTCATTTCCAGATCCGAACCCTTCAGGTATCCGACGTCGGTCTTGAGCTGCCGGACATCGGTCTTGAGCTCCGCCACGTCCTTCTCGATGTGGTCCAGCCGAGCCGGCATACCGAGAAATTCGTTGGTAAGAAGCGCGCGCAACAGCAGGCGCTGCGCGTCCGGGTTGGCCTGCAGCTCGGTGATGATCCGCGCCACCAGCGACTGAGGATCACGCTGAGTGGTCGGTTGCTCGTTCGCCATGGTGATCGTTCGACGCCTCTGCCGGCAAGGATATTCCCGTGGCTCGGTCAAGATCAACGTCGCCGCAGGGCGTTGCGACGCCGACATGCGGGTCAGTGGTCCAACCATACCTGCCCCTCGTGGCTCACTGACGTCCGACAGCACGCGGGAGTCGGGCCGTCACCGAGATCGGCAGGGAAGCGAGCGCCCTTGCGGCGATCGGCGCCGTCAGCCGTCACTTCCGGTATCGCGATCGAGCTCGGCGGCAAGGCGGCGCATCCCGTGGAGGATGCCGTGCGGGGGGACGATGGGGCGCAGGCGCCGCTCGCGGGGAAACTGCTGCGGACGGGCTTACCGTCAGTCAGTCGTCATCCTTCGGTGGTGACGGCGGCTCCGCGTTCGGATCCCTCTTGAGTCTCTCCTGCCAGTCCTTCCACTCACGGTGACGGCGGCTCCGCGTTCGGATCCCTCTTGAGTCTCTCCTGCCAGTCCTTCCACTCACGGTCGCGCTCTCGCATCCCTTCGCGTCGACCTCGTTCGCGTTCGCGCGTCAAGAACGTCATGGTTACTCCTTCAAGTCCGACGATGACCGCAGCCAGGGCCGTGCCGACCGATGCCGTACGCGTCATGGCATGGTACATGACTTCCACGAGCCCTCGCGCCATCGCGGATCGGATCGCATCGTCCAACGCGAGCACGAGGTACACGGTTACCACAACGGAGTATGCGAGCAGGTACCATCGCAACCTGCCGGCCGATGCGTCGGGGCTCACGCGAGCACTGCACCACGCAACGCTTCCGTGCCCCGGAGGGTGGAGTCCCGCCTCGTGGCCCTCCTGGAGGTTCCTCGCGGACCTTGCGAGCCATCTCCTGCATCAGTTCCTCGGCGTAGATACGGCCGTGCAATCGGCCCCGCATCGGATCGGCTGCTCAGAATCACCCAGGGTGAGATCGACGAAACTCCGATCCGTCTTGATCGAGCAGGAACGCGATGCGTGAACCTGTCGCAGCCTCTTCGAGAGCACCGCTCTTTACCGCCATGAACTGCAGGAGCTTCGCGTCGTCGACAGGGCCGCCATTCATGCCGGTGTCTCTACGGACCGAGGCCGCCATCCGTGCTCCCAGCTTCCACGCGGATATTTCCTCTCGCTCGAAACCGTTTGTGGGCGACGACAGTCGATAGCTGTCACGGATGTCGACGTCGAATCCATGGCGGGCGGCTTGCTGCCGGAGCGTCTCGGCCCTGAGAAGGTCAGCTTGACCATCGTGGTGTGCGGCGAACGCCCAATCAGAAGCGGAGGTGCGTGGTTCCCATCGGAGCCGCCACCAGTTCCAGGTGCGGAGGGTAGTCACATCGTTGGTGATGTCATAGTGTTTCGTTCGTGCGCTTCGTCGTGGATACCAATGTCGTCGTCGCCGCTCTTCGCAGCCCGACGGGAGCCTCCGCTGCGTTGATCGACCTGGCCCTGCGCCGGGAGTTCACAATGCTGTTGTCCGTACCGCTGGTGCTGGAATATGAGGCGGCTTGCCGTGACCCGGACCAGCGAGTCGTTTCGGGTCTTGGCGACGAGGAGGTACGAGAGGTGGTTTCCGCGCTGTGTGCGGTGGCGGAACCGGTGTGGACAGCATTTCTGTGGCGGCCGCAGCTACGCGATCCGGCCGACGAGATGGTGCTCGAAGCGGCCATCAACGGGAACGCCGATGCCCTGGTGACCTTCAACCGGCGGGACTTCGGCGATGCTCCAGGACGATTCGGGATTGCGGTGCTGTCGCCCCGGCAGGCATTGAGGAGGATCGAGGAATGAAGAGAAAGACCAGCACGTATCCGTTGCGTCTGCCAGCGTCCCTGAAGGCGGCCGTCGCCGAGATCAGCAAGGAAGACGGCACCAGCATCAATCAATTCGTGTCCACCGCGGTCGCGGAGAAGGTCGCCGCGATGAAGACGGCCGAGTTCTTCGCCACGCGGGCCACGGAGGCCGACATCGAGGCGGCGCGGCGGATTCTGCGTCGAACGGGAGGACAGCCGCCGGAACCCGAGGACCGCCTTGATCCGGTCTAGCACGTCACCGTGGCCCAGGGCGTGCGCGACGCCCAGGGCGGCCGGTGCCGCGGCGAACCCCTGTTCGCTGCCCCGGTCATGGTCCGGGACGTGCTGCGGACAGGCTTGTCGTCAGTCGTCATCCTTCGGTGGTGGCGGCGGCTCCGCGTTCGGGTCCCTCTTGAGTCTCTCCTGCCAGTCCTTCCACTCACGGTCGCGCTCTCGCATCCCTTCGCGCCGGCCTTCGCGCCGGCCTTCGCTTCGCCCTTTTTCGCGTTCGCGCTTCAAGAACGTCATGGTTACTCCTTCAAGTCCGACGATGACCGCAGCCAGGGCCGTGCCGACCGATGCCGTACGCGTCGTGGCATGGTACATGACTTCCACGAGCCCTCGTGCCATCGCGGATCGGATCGCATCGTCCAACGCGAGCACGAGGTACACGGTTACCACAACGGAGTACGTGAGCAGGTACCATCGCAACCTGCCGGGCGATGCCTCGGGGCTCACGCGAGCACTGCACCGCGCAACGTTTCCGTGCCCCGGAGCGGTACGGGTGGCTCCCGCGGCGCGTCAACGGAACGAGCCGTCGAGTCGCTGTCGCTCGCTGCCAACCGCGTGGCGGCCTTCAGCGTATCGAACGTCGTGGTCATGGCGCAGTCTCCTGATCACCGAGTTGTTGCCGCCGGAACGTGAAGTGGCCGACCGGCAGCAGGGTTCACCCGTGATAGCGCGCGACTGGCCGTGGCGCTTCAACGCCGAGCGTCGGCCGCAGGTCTTCGATCGGTTTCTTTGGTCCTCTCTTCCGGGACCTGCGATCTGGTGCCTGAGAGCACGCAAGGCGCCCTGGTCGATGCCCTCCTGGAGTCCTTACGCGCAGCCCTGACGCGGCGGAGGCTGCGTTTCCACCTACACGGGGTTGCTGTTTGCTGGAGCTGGCGCGCAATCAGCCCCCGGAGGTGGCCGGCGAGCGGCTCCCGGCGGTGCTGCCGGTTGTGCTCTACAACGGGGCCGAGCCGTGGACGGCGCCGGACGTGGGCTCCCTCATCACGCCGGTCGGGCCGTGGCTGGCGCCGTATCGGCCGGCGCAGCGCTACCACCTGATTGACCTTTTTCGGGCGGTCGCGCGGCTGGAGCAGAGCCGGTCGCCGCAGGATGTGATGCGGGCGGTGAAGACGCTGCGGCGCTGGTTGTCGCGCCGGGACGCGGAGGAGTTGCAGCGGGCGTTCGTGGATTGGTTGCGTCAGATGGCCGAACGGATGGCCCCGCCGGGCGCGATGGTGCCGGCGATACGGGCGCTCGAGGAGGCGAGCATGACGTTGGTCGAACGGGTCGTCGAGTGGCCCAAGCAGTGGCTCCGGGAAGGTCGCGAGCAGGGCGTCGCGGAAGGTCGCGCACAAGAAGTTGCCGAAGGCCGTGAACAGGGCCTCACCCAGGGTTTCCACCAGCAACGGGCACTGCTGTGTGGGCTGGCGGGTGCGCGCTTCGGTGCGGACGCCACTGCGCGCCTGGCCGACCTGCTGGCGCCGGTCTCCGATCCGGACCGGCTGGCCGAGGCGGGCGACTGGCGGGTGCGCTGCGAGACCGCCGCCACGTTGTTCGCCCGCTTCGATCCCGCCCCACCCTCCTGACATCCGCAGACGGAATCGGTTCGGGATGCGGCAGCACGACGATAGCTAGCGCGGCAGATTCAACGGTATCGTCACATCTTGCTCGCGCTCACGGTACACTCGGTACGTGGCGAATACCTGATTGTCCTTCGACATTCTTATCCGAAAGACCTCGTTGCCTGCGGTATCCACTTCACTCACCGCAACCTGCGGTCCGCTTCCCCACGTAATCAGCCAGTGCCCATTGGCCAGCGCGACCACGCCTCCCGCTGACGTCGTCGCCCCGAATTCTTCCGGCAACACGTATTGGCGGACAAACACGGCCGTTTCCCCCGACGAAATATCGTACTCCACGATACGCGTAAAGTGCGGTTCGTTCCCACGGTCCCCCAGGCAGTGGTTGCCGTTGTCGAACATCAAGAGAGAGCCCGACTCCGTCTCGGTCGCCTCGTGCTGGCCGCAGAACTCCCCCACAGGGTCGCCGACCACCTGCAAGTATCGGGTGATCGCGTGTGGAGGAGCGGGGCGATCCTCCCGCATCGGCAGAGTACCGCCAAGTTGCCACACCACGGCACCGGTTTCACGGTCGATCCGCAGTACTTGCGCACAGCCGCGGAACGACGCCAGGATGTCCCCGTCGTCAAGCTCGTACAAGGAATTGAGGTGCGCGTAGTCGTTGGGAAAGCGATGGATCGTGCAGTCGGATATCTTCATGTGATCCCAGGAGTTCCAAAGGAACACCGGCGTCCCGTCCGGGGTCACCTCCTGAATCACCGAGTCTTCGGTCGGCTCCGCTGTGGAACACTGTCGGGTTGAGCCGTCTTCGTTCTCACATTCGAAATCGCTCAAATCACGCTGCGACGGATGATACGACATCAGCAGGTAGTTCCCATTGTCCGTCACCAGGAAATCATGCCCACCGGTCGAGTCAGGGTCCAGAGGGGCGACGATCGTGGCAGTGTCGATCGGCTTGAGATCGGCGCCAAGGACTACCGCGTGATAGGTGCCGTCGCCACCGAGCTCGGAATAGGAGTATCGTCCGTCTGGATACCGGCGAAAATTGCGTGCCCGCACGTCCGCCTCGCGGATCCACCGCGGCACGCCATTATTGTCTACTATCGCCAGAAACGAGATGTTCTGCCTACGTACACCCGGGGTCATCAGCAGCAAACCGTCGGTCAGAGGTTCCGTCCGCTTCTCGATCGTGATGTCCGGGAACTCTTGAGGAATGCAATGGACATAATACGTCTCGGTGGAAGCGTGGCTGCTCACCCGGATGGCGATGTCGTGATCGGCGTTCACGGCAATTTGCTCATGTATGGTACCGATGGACTCGCGGTCGTTGTGCAGCAGCGTCAGGCGGGCGTCGCCGCGCCGGGTTCGCGCCGTCACTCGTAGCGTCGTCGAGTGGTCGCAACGCACGGCGTAATGATGGACCCTAGGCTCGAAGTCCGGATACATCCTGCCGCCTCCCGTTACCGCCAAGGAGCTCAGTCGTGCGTCCGTGTGGGGGTCCGGGACTGTGGGCATCGGGCAGCCTGTGATGGTGAGCGCCACGAGTCCCGCAAGAAACCCGGGAAGCAGCAGCGCACGCAATCGCATAGTGGTCATCATGGCGTTTCCTCGTGAGGGATGGATGGTGGGTACCGATTGTCGAAATCGTGTCCCACGATCCATGGCCGGTCAATATCGGCCGGATGATCGCATGACCTCCGGGAGGAAGGGGATCACGGCTTCGGCGCGTAGAGGTGCCTGATCCATTGCGTCCCGCGATTGAGGACGGCGCGCACGTCAGGTTCGGTGTAGCGCGCGATCACAAGTGCTACAGCGAGGAGGAGCGGACCGATAGCCGCGAGAGCAAGGACATCGCCGAGCACCCCCAAGCCCGACAGCCAGCGGACGGTCAAGTAGCCGCCGCCGAATAGGGGAAGCCCCCGGAGCCACGGCCTGACAAATACCGCAAATGCCTGAAAGTGTCGGACCGGGGGCGCGAAGCCGGCGCACAACCGGACCGCTATGAGGGCGCTGACGAACCACAGTAGTGCGGTGACCCCCGCTGCACCTGTTGCACCCCCGACCGTTGTCGCGGCCCAATAGGCGGGGACGGACAGTGCGAGATGAACGACCTGCCAGAGCAGCAGGACGTGAAAACGGCGCTGGGCCTTCAGGCACGCCATGCTGGGGGCGATCGAGAAATAGAAGCCCTGCATCAGGCTCAAGGCCTGAAACGCGACTATGGCGGGCTCCCACTTCGGCTCAAGCAGGAGTCGGAACAAGGGCTCCGCCAGAATCGTCTGCAACAAGCACATGGGAACGCACAGCGCGCCGAGCGTTCGCTCGGACCGAAGATAACCGGCGACCTGGCGAGCACGTTCGCGCTGAAGTCTGCCAAGTATGGGCTGAAGGAGGACGCCCAACCGTGCAAGGATGATGCTGTTTGCCTGGATGGCGAGCATGAACGCGAAGCCGAATAGCCCTGCCTGAGTATCGCCGGCGAGAAGGACGACCGCAATCAAAGGGACGTTCATCACCAAGCCATGTACGTAACCTGCGCTGGCGCCGGTGAGATACGTCCAAAGAAGGGCGCGTACATGAGCGCGAGGTATGCGCCTTTGCTGGACCCTTGGCCAAAACCGGAGGTAGAGCACGGCGGCTGCCGCCTCTCTGAATATCTGTGGGATCACGATGGCAGCCGGTCCGGCGCCCACCGCGGCAAGACCGACGGAGATCAGGGTCGCCGCCAGTTGTATCGATCCGTCGATCACAGCGATCATTCGAAATCGGAGGTCGTGACGGAGCTTGGCCATGGGCACGACCCGCAACGCTTGCAGCAGGGGTCTGATTGCCAGCACCGCCAGCAATGCGCCGAGCCACGCGGGATCGACTGTATCGATCGCACGAAGCACAAACGGTATGGCTCCGAGCGTAAGAGTGGTGGAGCCCGCGGCGATCTGAAGCGCGAGCCGCCGTGCGGGTCCTGCCCAATAGTCCGAGCGCCTCGAACGTGCGACCAGCACATCCCCCATCACCAGGGGCGGCAACGCCAGAAACACCACGATGGACAAGGCCGTTCTGGCGATTCCGTAGTCGGAGGGAGTGAGGAAGTACGCGATCACTATCGTCGACGCGGCGGTGCAGATCTTGTTCAGCAGCCACTGGATCGACAGCGCGACAGAGCCGCGCAGTGCCGACCCCTCAAGATCGGCACTGGCTGAGGGGTACTCACGGTTCCTGGTTCCTGTCATCGCGGGGTCAGGCCCTTGCCGGGAACGGCGGCCACGGCGGAGGCATCGTACAATCGTCCGGACGCGGTAGCCATGCGTCAACGGATGGGCACGGTGGCGGTTCCCGGCGGGCTTCTGTCAGTCTCAGCCCGCGTTGCAGCTTGCGTGCCCGCATCGTTGACCGTAGAGTACGCCACCGCGTGCCATGGCAAGTTCAGCGATGCAAACGGGGCTCCGATCGGCAGTGGCCGGCTCTCCCGCGGCGACTCGCGTCGCGGTCTGTTTCCGGTGCTGTATGCACTACCGGGTGCCGGTCTTCCGGCGGTTGCACGCCATGCACGGTCTGGCGATCAAGGTGTTCCACGGCCGCAGCCTACCGGGGACGAAGCTGGTCAACGCGGATTCGCCCGACGGCTTCGGCCAACAGGAACTCCGCACGTGGGTTCTTTGGATGAGATCGAGCAGGCGCCGGCAGCCGCTGGTGTTTTTCCCGGGCCTGTTTTGGGCGCTTTTGCGCTACAGGCCGCATGTGATGGTCACGTCCGGAGGCGGTAATCTCCTGAACAACCTCGTTATCTTCAGCTATGCGTGGCTGTTCGGCACGCCTGTGGTCTGGTGGACGCTCGGGCGCCTGCCGGGTCGGCGCCACTCCGGGCTGGGAAAACTGTACCGGCTGGTGGTGGAGCGGATGGAGAGGAGCTCCTCTGCGCTGTTGGGATACAGTTCGCTGGCCACCGACTATTTTCGAAGCAGCGGATACCTGGCGAGAAGATCATTTCGAGCGGTCAACTGCGTCGACACCGACGCAATTCTATCGGTACGCGAACGAAGTGCCGGATGTGTTCCTTGCTTCCTGGAGAAGCTCCGGGACAGAGGCTGCACAACGGTTCTCTACGTCGGGGCGCTGGAGCGGGGCAAGAAGGTGGAGCGGCTCATCGAGGCGTTCGGCCGTGTGGCGGCGTTGGAGTCCGACCTCCACTTGCTGCTCGTGGGCGATGGACCGGAGCGGCGTCGGCTGCAAGACCAGGTACAGGAGCGGGGGCTGAGCAGGTCCGTGACGTTCGCCGGCAGGGTGATCGAGGGAGTGGACGAGTACTTCCGGGCAGGGGATATCTTCGTCCTGCCGGGGCTCGGCGGCCTGGCCATAAGCGAGGCAATGGCCCATGGCCTGCCCGTGGTCTGCGTTCAAGGCGACGGCTGCGAGGTCGATCTGGTTCGTGACGGTCATACGGGTTACCGCGTCGGCGGATCCACGGAGGACGAGATCGTGGACGAACTGACGCAGAGAATGAAATCTGTGATCGACGACCACGAGCGCCGCGCGGCGATGTCGGCCGCGGCCGTGGACATGATCCGAAAGGAGCACAACATCGGTACCTTCGTGTCCAACGTGGCGGCAGCGATCGAACATGCACACACAGGCCGAGGTCGCGGTCTCAGAAGCCGTTGGATGCACGGTAGAGGCCGTAGACAGGGGTTGGGGTCTGCTGAATTCCGGTACGAGTAACACGAACCCGCCGCTCGCCCAGCGGCGAGACCTCGCGTCTGTCGTGGTCGCGGCGTATCTCGGACTGGCCCCCGTGTACTGGCTGCCGTTCGTGGATCCGGTGTTGGTGCGAGCAGGCAAGGGGATTCTGCTGGTGCTGGCCCTGATGGTGTGGTTCATGGGGCGCCCGGCGAGCGGTCTGGTGCTGCCGCGCGGGCTGCTAGGCCCGGCGGGCTTCGTAGGCCTAGCAGTCCTGGCGGTCCCGGGGATGTACCAGGCGGGGGAGCTGTCGCTTGCCGTGGAGTTCCTGGTCGACGTGGCGCTGTCGGCGCTGTTCGTGTGGTTGCTCTTCTCCATGCAGATAAAGGGGCACGATACATTTCGGGTGTTCGTGACCGGGATGGCCATTCTGTCCGCATTCGCGCTTTTTCCGGTAGCCTCGGCTCTGTTCCGGGTACCGATGTTTCAGTCTCCCTTCGATCAGGCTCCCTTCAGGTCCACAGGATTCGGCGCAGGAAGAACCGGCTGGGCGAACGCGCTGTCGCTGTATGTTCCCATCGCTCTTGCGGTAGTGCTGCTGCACAAACGTAGAGCGCCGAAGGCCTTGGCGCTGCTTGTGGCTATCGTCATGGCGCAGGTGGTCAGCGGCGGACGTGCCGGTCTCCTCCTGTCTCTGTTCAGCATAGCCCTGTTCGTCGCTCTGTGCGGTTCCAGGAGGATGAGAGCCGTAGTCGTGACACTGGTGGTGATCGCCACTCTGATCATCCTTCTGTCGGGGGCGCTGCGCGGCATTGCCGTAGTGGCGGCGGCCGACCAGTTGCGGCTGGGAGACGCTCGTGGCCGCGTAACATTCCAGTTGCTGGACGCCCTTACGTCGTATCGCCTCCGGGGTTACGTTGCGGCAGTGGAATTGATCGCGGAGCGGCCCCTGGCCGGATATGGATTCGACAGTGTTCGCATCCCGGTTCCCACGCTCGATCACGACGTGGAGATTCACAACCTGTGGCTCAAGTTCGCCGTGTATTGCGGCGTGTTGTTTCCGCTCTATCTTCTCTTCATGGTCCTATCGGTGATGCGCGCCGCGATTCGCACCGCGCGCGATACCAAAGATCGCAAACGAAGAATCGTCGTCACGGCCTACTCGCTCGTTCTCCTGAGCGGTGTCGGCATCACCATGGTAGAACCGGAAGCTCTGGTCGGTGCGTTTCAGAACAGCGCCCTCTGGTGGGGCGTTGCGGGGTCGGTATTGGCTGCGCGCGTGAGGTCCTCCGCTCTGCACCCAGAGACAGACTCCCGCGGCGTCCCTACGGCTTCTCACCAGCTCCGTTAGGATCTCGGTCGGTACGTAAAGGCGAGAGATGATCGGATCAACTGGCCGCAAGGAAGCCAATCTTGCAGTCTTCGTGCGACGTACTGACCGCCCCCCACCGCGAGTGACACGGATGATGACGATCGCTGGGCAACTCGGCTTCGTCCCCCTGTTCGTCGGTGCCCACAGAGATTCGGATTCGTCGACGCGGTCACACTCGGACGGATTCGAGATCCGGCGAATCGGCCGGCCCTTTCCCAGGCTGCACGGCTCCCGCCCGATACTCTATCTGCTATCGGTTCTCAGTTTTAGCGGTGCGTTGGTGAGGTTTCTGTGGCAGGCAAAGCCTGGACTCGTTCATGCTTCGGATTTCGAGGTGTTCGCCGCGGCCCGTCTGTATACACTCGTTTTCCGGGCCCGGCTGATCTACAATATCCACGACAACCTGGCCGATCGATACCCGTGGCCGCAGATTGTGCGAGCCGTCTTGAACCTCATGGAAGGAGTCGCGGCTCGCCTGTCTTCGGTCGCTGTCGTCCCGGAAGCCTCGCGCCGGGAAGCTCTGCCCCACTGGTCGGCAAAGAGCGTGCGTGTGGTGCGAAACACCCCAATCGATCCGGGCTTCCACCCGCCACCGCCGCACCGGCGTCACGTTACGCTATTGTACGCCGGGTGGTTGGATGCGGGCCGGGGTATCCGCGAGATGGCACGTCTGGTGTCTGGACACGCGGCAATGCGCCTGCGCATCGCCGGATCTGGAGACGAGAGCCTAGTCCAGGATTTGGCGGGCATGCCAGGGGTGTCTTGGCTGGGGCGCATCAGCCACGCCGATGCGCTGCGTGAGACTGCGGCCTGCGATTTCGTAGGGGCGCTCTACGATCCGAGGGTCGCCATCAATCGGCACGCGGCGTCCAACAAGGTGGCTGAGGCGCTCGCCATAGGCCGGCCGGTCTTGATAAATCGAGAGGTTGAGGTCACGAACCTTCTCGCGCCGTATCGGTGTACGGTAGTGGTCGACTACCAAGACAGCGAAAGAGCTGCGTCCGCGCTGCTCGCCATCCGCGAAGCGAAAGACGATTACGAAGGGATGTGCCGGAGAGCTCGACAGGCGTACGAGGACCACTTCTCATGGGACAAGGTGAGAGCCGACACGCTTGACGTGTTTGAACTCGCCGGAGCGGGCGCCAAGCGGTGAGGATCGACAGAGAGCGCCTCTACACCATGGCGCCCGTCCCGGCACAGAACGTACTCTGCGCGCTTGAAGGTTGGCGCATCCAGCGCTACCGCTACCCTCCGGAATTCTTGGGATTGCTCGCCGACGTAGAGGACCGGGCTCGGTGGGATGAAGATGGACTCCGGAGGTTCCGGGACGCCAGGCTAGTTCGACATGTCCAGCATTGCGCAACGCACGTTCCGTACTATCGAGAGTGGTTCCGGCAACGGCGGCTCGACCCAAGGGACATTCGCAGTGTGGACGACCTCGGCGCTCTTCCGATAGTAAGCAAGCGCGATATTCAGAGAAGCGCTGACAGCTTCGTCTCCGACCTGATGCGAAGGCGTCGAAGTGTGTTGATTAATACCAGCGGCACGACCGGGGCCGGACTAGCGTTCTTCAGTACTCGCCGAGCGATACAGGAGCAATTCGCCGTGTGGTGGAGGTACCGCCGGTGGCACGGGATCGAGCTCGGCACGCGATGCGGCTATTTCGGAGGCAGGTCGGTGGTACCCATGTCCCAGGAGGGTCCGCCATATTGGCGTCACAATCCTGCAGGGCAACAACTGCTGTTCAGTGGGTATCACATGAACGACCGCACGCTCCCCGCCTATGTGTCGGAGATCCGAAAGGCGCGACCACCGTGGCTTCACGGCTATCCGTCGCTCCTGCAGTTGCTGGCGTCCTGGATCGTAGATCGAAGGGTGGACCTCGGATACCAAGTGAAGTGGATAACGATCGGCGCGGAGAGCCTTATGCCCAATCAAAGCAGAGCCATCGAGGAGGCCTTCGGTGTTCGTCCCATCCAGCATTACGGGATGGCGGAGGCTGCAGCGAATATCTCGGAGTGCCCGGAGGGCGGAATGCATGTAGACGAAGACTTCGCCGCCGTGGAGTTTGTGAACGACCGGCGGTCGGGTACCTGTCGCGTGGTTGGGACAAGCCTGTCCAACGACGCGACTGGGTTTCTGAGATACGATGTCGGGGACTTGGTTGAAGGAGCATCGGGCGGATCGTGCGCGTGCGGATTGCCGGGCCGGGTCGTGGGATCAATCGACGGCCGAAGGGAAGACTACATCGTTCTGGGAAACGGCGTAAGAGTGAGTTGCGGGAACCAGATGTTCAAGATGCTAGACGATATACGTGAGGCACAGATTATTCAGAAGCGGGCAGGGGAAGTTACGGTGAGAGTGGTAAGGAGTGCGAACTACGGTGAGGGAAGTGAACGACGGCTGCTTCGAGAGATGCGCAAACGGTTGGGAACCGAGACGGCAATCCAGGTGCAGTACGTGGAGACGGTGGAGCGGTCTTCAAACGGAAAGCTCAGATTGGTAGTGTCGGAAGTAGTACGGCTCGACGGGGAGGAGCGAGCATGACGGGGCAGGAATAGGCCGGTCGGGGAGGAGCTGATGTCCCAATTCAGGATGAACAGCGATCTCAAAACGCACTACGGTGATTATTACGAGGGTCTCCAAGGGGAGTGGAAACGACTGTCGCGTGCGGACACGGTGGAGAACGTAACCACGCTGTGCGCGGGGGTCCCGCACCGGACGGTGTTGGAGATCGGTTGCGGCGACGGTGTGCTGCTGGAGCTTCTTGCGGAGTCGGGCGACGGGTTCGGGGAGGAGCTGTATGCGATCGAGGTCGCTCAGTCTGCGGTCGACCTGACGCGCGAGCGGGGCATTCGATCGCTGCGGTCGTGCACGTTGTTCGACGGCTACACCGTTCCCTACGAGGATGGTCGTTTCGACTTGGCGATCATGAGCCACGTCATCGAGCACGTGGAGTACCCGCGCAGGTTGCTTAATGAAGCGGCGCGGGTTGCCCGGCACGTGTTCGTGGAGGTGCCGCTGGAGCACAACGCGCGCCTTCCCGAGGACTTCGCGTTTACGCGCACGGGACACCTGAACTTCTACTCCCGAAAGAGCGTGCGCCGCCTGGTGCAGAGCTGCGGCTACGAGGTGGTCGCTTAAGTGGTGAGGAATCCCTCGGGGCGGGTCTACCGGCACAACTACGGCTGGAAAGGCGTGGTGAAGCATTTGGTCAAGGACCTGATGTTGCAGGTGATGCCCGGCGTCGCGATGGGCTTGTGGACGTATCACTCGGCTCTGCTCTACCGCAGACCCGAGTAACCGCGGAATGAAGCAGATCCTGCAGTCGCAGCGCAAGGGGGAGCTGTGGCTGGCGGAGGTGCCTGTACCGGCCTGCGGTGCCGGGGGGGTGTTGGTGAGGACGCGGTGCAGCGTGATCTCGGCCGGCACCGAGAGAACGCTGCTGGAGTTGGGGAAGAAGAGCCTGCTGGGAAAGGCGCGGGCGCGGCCGGACCTGGTGAAGAAAGTGGTCGACACGGTGCGGACGCGGGGCATACGGGCGACGGCCGAGCAGGTGTTCGCCAGGCTGGACGAGCCGGTGCCCCTCGGTTACTCCGCGTCGGGAGATGTGGTGGAGGCCGGCAGGGATGCGGACGGGCTGCTACCGGGGGATCGCGTCGCCATCGCCGGTGCCGGGTACGCCAACCATGCGGAACTCAACTTCGTGCCGAAGAACCTGTGCGCGAAGATCCCCGAGGGGGTGTCTTACGCCGATGGGGCGTTCGCGACCGTCGGAGCGATCGCGCTGCAGGGGGTACGGCAAGCGCAGCCCCTGATCGGCGAGCGGGTGGTCGTCATCGGGCTGGGCCTGATCGGGCTGCTGACGGTGCAGGTCCTGAAGGCGAATGGATGCGCGGTCCTGGGCGTGGACCCGGACGCGGAACGCGCCACGCTCGCTGCCGCGTTGGGCGCCGACCTGGCGGTGAGCTCCGACGCCGAGGGTGCGTGCGCGGCCTTTACCGGCGGATACGGGGCGGATGCGGTGATCGTCGCCGCGGCCACGGCGAGCAGCGAGCCGATCGAGCAAGCGGCGGAGTTGTCGCGGCACAAGGGACGGGTGGTCGCCGTCGGCCTGGTCGGCATGCAGGTGCCGCGGGACGCGTTCTATCGCAAGGAGCTGGATCTGCGGCTGGCCATGTCCTACGGTCCCGGACGCTACGACCCCGACTACGAGGAGCGGGGCAACGACTATCCGTTCGGCTACGTCCGCTTCACCGAGCAACGCAACCTGGAGAGCTTCCTCTACCTGGTGCAGCAGCAAAGGGTGACGCCGTCGGCGCTGGTAACCCATCGCCTGCCGTTCGCGGACGCGCTCGACGCGTATGCCTTGATCGAAGGCAAGCTGCCGGCGGAGAGCACGCTCGACCGGCGGTACCTGGGCATCGTGCTGGAGTATCCCGAAGACGCCCGGCCGGAGCGCGCGGTCCGTCGGATGGAGGACCGTGCGGCGCGCGGGCGAGACGGCGGCATCGGCGTCGGACTCATCGGCGCCGGCGGCTTTGCCCGGAGCGTGCTGTTGCCGCAGATCGTGAAGGCGGGGGGCGCTCGGCTGACCGCGGTCTGCACCAGCACCGGCCGAAGTGCCGCGCAGACCGCGGAGCGGTTCGGGTTCGCGGTGGCCACGACGGATTCAGACGAGGTGCTGGAACGCGCCGACACGGCGGCGGTGTTCATCGCCACCCGGCACGGCAGCCACGCCGGGCTGGTGGCCGCGGCGATGCGGGCCGGGAAGCACGTCTTCGTCGAGAAGCCCCTGTGCCTTGCGGAGGCCGGACTCGACGAGGTGGAGAGCGCCCTCCAGGACGCGCGAGGAGCCGGTTTCGAGCCCTGTCTGATGGTGGGGTTCAACCGCCGGTTCTCCGCCCATGCCGGCGCGCTGCAAGCCGCGTTCCGACGTCGAGGGACTCCCATGGTCGTGAACTACCGGGTCAACGCCGGCGTGGTGCCGGCCGAGAGCTGGCTGCACGATCCCGATGAGGGAGGGGGCCGCATCATCGGCGAGGCCTGCCACTTCGTGGACTTCTGTATGGCCCTGATCGGCAGTGATCCGGTCTCGGTGATGGCCTCCAGCATCGCCTCCGACGCTCGCGATGTGGTTCCGCAGGACTCTTCGGTGATCACGATCCGGTACGCTGACGGTTCCCTGGCCACGATCCAGTACCTGGCCCTGGGCCACCGGTCCCTGTCGAAGGAACGGTGCGAGGTTTTCGCGGACGGGCGGAGTGCCGTCCTGGACGACTTTCGCACCACCCGCTTCCACGGCGGAGGGCGGAGTTTGCGCGGCAAACAGGCCAAGGGGTTTGCCGAGGAAATCGACACGTTCCTGAGCGTGTGCCGGGACGGCGGTCCGTGGCCGATCTCATGGGACGCCATCGCCGCCACCCATCTCGTATGCTTCGGAGCCGTGCGCAGCTTGGAATCCGGCAGGATGGTAGGCTTGCGTTGATCTCTCCACGATATCTGCGTTCGCTATAGCGATCCCACAGCTCGTTCGTGTCTGATTGTTCTGATGAGCGCGTCCTGCGGAGGAAACGGCGCCCGAAATCCCGCCGCATGAAGGCGGTCGGCAGAGAAGGTCGTGATGGCGCAGAACTTCCGAACCCGGTCGGCGCTGATAGGAAGGTTGGAACCGGTGATCGCCCCGATGACGTCGCACGCAACTCCCGCCAGGTAACCGGCGGGATAGGGAATGCGCAGCCGCGTGGGAGGCTGCCCGAGCGTGTGAGACACGAGCTGGGCAAGGGCCTGCATGGACAGATCCGGCTTGTCGACGTAGTTGAAGACGTGGATCCCAGGGGGACGATCAGGAGCTGTCGCTAGGAACGCGCTAAGGTTGCCGACGTATGCCATCGACTTCCGGTTGGTCCCGTCACCTATCATGGCAAACCGACGCGCCGCTATCAGGCGGAGAAGGCGGTAGACATTTCCGCGGTTACCCTCACCGAAAACGACGGTTGGGCGGACTATCGCGAGCGACCGCGTGGATGAGTCCCCGGCTTGCCACTCCTCGTACGCGCGCTCCGCAAGCAGCTTGGAGCGGCCGTACGGGTTGACGGGCGCCGGCGCACGTTCCTCGCCGGTGTCCGGAGGTGCATCGCCATAGACCGCGACCGAGCTTGTGAATATCAGATGCGATATTCTCAGCCGTGAGCAGGCGACGCAGACATTCATGGCTCCCGTAACGTTGACGTCGTGGTAGCGGCTATGAGGGCGAATGTGGTCCCGATGGACGGCGGCGAGGTTGTATACTACCTCGGAGCCGGAGAGAGCTCCGAGCAGATCGTCCCGGTCCCGGACGTCAACCTGTCGGTAATCGACAGCGCCATCCGGAGCCGTGAGAACGTCGGCTATCCGGACGGCATGCCCCGCGCTGCGGAGGACTGCGGCGAGAGACGTGCCGATGAATCCGGCTCCGCCTATGATCGTCACGTACGCCATCTGTCTCGGGACCTTGGTTGTAAGGCGCCTCTTCAGGCAGTACGCTCCGGACGCTGCCTTGCGCCGCTCGTAACGATAGCATGAAGTACCATTGGCTGTCCGTGTTTGAGGCCCGAAGGGTTCGATGTTCACGGGACGTTCGCCCGTGGGCGCGCCGAACGCGATACGAAGGACCGTGATGTGACGCCCTCCGGGGACACGAGTGTGTCGGTGTTGGGGAAAGCGCGGGAGGCGTTCGCGGTAGGCGGCCGGTACCTGCGGACCGCGCGGCACATGCAGATCGCTCAGCTCTGGTTTCAACTGGTTCGCCGGATCAAGCGCTCCAGTGCCGGACCTGCGGTGCTACCCGTGGGAGACCCGCTGCCGAAGGTCTCATGGGCGTTCGACGTCCGCTTTTCGCCGCCGACACTCAGCATCGGGGAGGATGTCAGCCGCCTACCGGCGGGCCGCCTGACGTTTCAGGCTCGGAGCCATGGCGTGGGTTTTCCGCCGGAGTGGGAGCAGCCTGAGCTCCCCAGATTGTGGCGCTACCACCTTCACTACCACGACTTCCTTTGGGAGACCGATTTCGAACAGGCCCGGACGATCACGTTGCACTGGATCAAGAATCATCGGCCGGGATCCGGACGTATCGGCTGGGACCCCTATCCTACGTCACTGCGACTGGTCAACTGGTGTGCGTTGTTTTTCGGACGCCATCGTCAGGCCACCGTTCAAGATGGCGGCTTCGGATCAACACTGTGGGCGAGCATCGTCGAGCAGGCGAACCACCTGCAGCGCAACCTGGAGCGGCACCTCCTCGGCAACCATCTGTTGGAGAACGCCGTGGCGTTGGCGCTGACGGGAAGCTGCTTCGATCACCAAGCGGCGAGAAGATGGTTCGTGAAGGGCGTCAGAATTCTGGAACATCAGCTTCCGAAGCAGATTCTGACCGACGGAGGCCACGTAGAGCGATCCCCCTTCTATCACAACCGCGTTTTGCGCGGGCTCCTCATGCTTCGGAACACGCGTGGCGAGTCGCTCGGCCGCATCGTCAGTCCATACCTCGAACCGGCGCGTGCCTGGCTTTCCCGCATGACCCATCCCGACGGCGGGTTCGCGCTCATGAACGACTGCGGGATGCTTGAGACGTGCGCGCCTTCGGGATCGTCAGGAGGCGAAGCGGCCGCGTTCGCGCTCGCCGAGAGCGGGTACTACGGAGAGTGCAACGACAATGGGCACTACGTGGTCTGCGACGCGGGTCCGATCGGCCCGGATCACGTTCCGGGTCACGGCCACGCGGATCTCTTCTCGTTCGAGCTCTCCCTGAACGGCGCGCGGGTGGTCGTTGACAGCGGAGTGGCAAGCTACGAGGCCGGACCGATGCGGGAGTACTGCCGCTCCACGCGGGCGCACAACACACTGGAAATCGACGGACGGGACCAAGTCGAGTTGTGGTCGGCCTTCCGCGTCGGCCGCCGGTGTAAGCCCATCGACGTGAACTGGGAACAGGAGCCGGACGGGTTCTCGTTGTCTGCCAGTCACGAGGGCTATCGTCGAGGCTCCACCCAGGCGACCCACACCCGCCTGTTTCGGTGGTGGCGTGCCGGGCGGCTGGCCATCGAGGATCGCGTCGATGCCAAACGTCGGGTTCGGTGCGTCGCGCGGCTCCATTTCCACCCAGACTGCCGGATCACGGCGATGAGCGACGGCGACGTGTCGGTGCGCTTCGCGGGTGGAAACGTGACCGTTACCACCGACGGATGGACGGAAATGATGCAGGAAGAATCGTTCTACTGCCCGGGTCTCGGGATCGCGACCCCGAATTCATGTCTGTCGCTCGCCAGCGAGAGTGCAGCGCTCAGAGCGACCATAGAGATAGGTCTCATGTCGTGAACATCCTCTTCCTAACTCACTACTACCCGCCGGAGGGCGCTGCGGGAGCCGCGCGCTCTTTCGCTCACACCAAGCGATGGGTAGCGTCGGGAGAAGACGTGACCGTGATCACCTGCGCACCCAATTATCCGAGCGGACGAGTGCTTGCTGGTTATCGCAACCGAGTGCGACAGGTGGAGACCATGGAGGGAATCCGCGTCGTACGTGTCGGAACCCTTATCGCCGCCAACAAGGGTGTCGTGAAGCGAACGGCCAACTACATTTCCTTCATGGTGATGGGGGTGATAGCCAGCTTGGTGGAGAGACGCCCGGACGTGGTAATCGCGACTTCCGGCCAGTTCTTCTGCGGACTGGCCGGAGCGTTCGTGGGCAAACTGCTCAGACGCCCTCTGCTGCTCGAGATCCGCGATCTATGGCCGGAGTCGGTCGCCGCGGTCGGCGCCATCCGCTCGGGCAGGGCCCTTCGGCTGGTGGAGAGAATGGAACGGTTCATGTATGCATGCGCCGAGCACGTCGTGACGGTGGGAGAAGGCTACCGGCAAGCCTTGATCGAGCGCGGTGTGGCGCCGGAGCGCGTGTCGGTGGTGATGAACGGGGTCGACGCGGAACTCTTTCAGCACGGGGTGAAGGACCCGGGGCTTGCGGATCGCCTGGGGATCGGCAACCGGTACGTCGTGAGCTACTGCGGCGCAATCGGGCTGGCGCATGGCTTGGAGGTAGTGTTGCGGGCGGCGGTGTCGTTACGGGATCGCGGGCGCGGCGACATCGTGTTCCTGCTGGTGGGCGACGGCGCCCGTTTGGATGACCTGCGACGTGAAGCGACTCGATTGGCGCTGGAAAATGTGGTGTTTACCGGATCGCTGGATCGGAGCGAGATCCCGGGCGTGTTGGCGCTTTCGCACGCTTGTCTGGTGCATCTACGGCGATCCAGGACCTTCACCACCGTGATGCCATCGAAGATCTTCGAAGCGGCAGCCATGTCAAGGCCGGTCATTCTTGGAGTCCAGGGATTCGCTGCGGACTTCGTGCGGAAAGCTGGATGCGGATTGTGCGTGGAGCCCGAAAACGATCGCGACTTGGTCGATGCGGTCCTGAAGTTGAGCGCAGATCGGCGCCTCGGCGCCGCGCTCGGCAGAGCGGGGAACGAGTACGTCAAGGAAAGATTCGACCGGTCGCGGCTGGCGGAACGGTACCGGATGACCATTCGGTCGGTGATGGAGGAGCGAGCACGGCGCGGGTGATGTCCAGATGGCCTCAACGCTCCTGCAGGTGTTGACGCGAGCCGGTGTGTGGAGAACAGTGCGCCCGCGATGAACGGAGCTGTTGAGTTTCGCGTACATCCGCACGCGAGGGCTGTAGCGGTTGAAACCTGATCTCCGAGTCCTGTCCGTGTTCGGCACGCGGCCGGAGGCGGTGAAGATGGCGATGGTGGCACGGACGCTAGAGCTGTCGGAGGGGGTCGAGCATCGGATTTGCGTTACGGCGCAGCACCGGGAGATGCTCGACTCGGTGCTGGAGCTGTTCGAGCTTCGGCCTGACTACGACCTGGACGTGATGGCGCCGAACCAGGACGCGACGCACGTCACATGCGCGGTGCTCACGGGCATGCGTGAGGTGCTGTCGGACGTGCGGACGGACCGCGTGCTGGTGCACGGCGACCCGACGACCGCCCTGGCTGCCGCGCTCGCCGCCTACTACGCGAAGGTGCCGGTCGGGCACGTGGAGGCGGGGCTCCGCACGGGCGACCGGTATGCGCCGTGGCCGGAAGAGATGAACCGCCGGATCGCCGACGCGATCAGCGACCGGCACTACGCGCCGACGGAAGGGTCGCGGCAGAACCTGCTGGCCGAAGGGTTCCCGGACTCCGGAATCACGGTGACCGGGAACACCTGCATCGACGCCCTGCACCACGTCGCCGAGCGGCTCGAGAGCGATCCGAAGCTGGCCGCGCGTGCGCGGGAGAACCTGCCGGCGCGGGCAGCGGGCCGGCGGCTGGTGCTGGTCACCGCGCACCGGCGGGAGAACTTCGGCGCGGGATTCGAGGAGATCTGCCGCGCGCTGACGGAGATCGGCGCCCGCGACGACGTGGAGATCGTCTTTCCCGTGCATCCCAACCCCAACGTGCAGGAGCCGGTGCGGCGCCACCTGAGCGGCCGGCCGCACATCCACCTGATCGATCCCCTGGACTACCTGAGCTTCGTGGCGGTGATGAGCGACGCGCACCTGATCGTCACCGACTCGGGCGGCATCCAGGAGGAAGCGCCGGCGCTCGGCAAGCCGGTGCTGGTGATGCGGGACGTCACCGAGCGGCCGGAGGCGGTCGCCGCGGGGACGGTTCGGCTGGTGGGAACGGACGCCGAACGGATCGTCGGCCAGACGGAGCGGCTGCTGGAGGACGAGGAGGCATACGCGGCCATGGCGCGCTCGGCCAATCCGTTCGGTGACGGACACGCGAGCGAGCGCATCCTGGCCGAGCTGACCGGTGGCTGACGGCCGGCCGCGCCGGGTGTGCGTGATCGGGCTGGGTTACGTGGGGCTGCCCACCGCGGCCAGCATCGCCGCCCGGGGCATCGAGGTGACCGGCGTCGACGTGGACGCGGAGCGCCTGTCGGCGATCGCGTCCGGAGCGGCGCCGACCGCCGAGGAGGATGTGAACGACCTGGTGCGCACGGTGGTGGCCGCCGGCGCACTGCGGACAGCGGCGGCCCCGCAGCCGGCCGACGCGTTCATCATCGCGGTGCCGACGCCGCACGGACCGGATTACGCGCCGGACGTGAGCTTCGTGCGGACAGCCGCGGAGAGCCTGGCGCCGTTGCTCCGACCCGGCAATCTGGTGGTGCTGGAGTCCACGTCGCCGGTCGGCACGACGGAGCGGCTCTGTGCCTGGCTCGCCGAGTCGCGCGGCGACCTTTCCTTTCCGCATGAGGCCGGCGAGGACAGCGACGTGCGGGTCGCGTACAGCCCGGAGCGGGCGATCCCGGGGAACATGCTGCACGAGCTGACCAACAACGATCGGGTGGTCGGCGGCGTCACCGGCACCTGCGCTGCCGCGGCCGCCGGGCTCTATCGGGTGTTCGTGCGCGGCCGGTGCCACGTGACCGGCGCGCGCACCGCGGAGCTGGTGAAGCTCACCGAGAACGCGTACCGGGACGTGAACATCGCGTTCGCGAACGAGGTCTCGCTGGTGTGCGACTCCCTGGGAGTGGATCCCTGGGAGCTCATCGGGCTGGCCAACCGCCACCCGCGCGTCGACATCCTGCAGCCGGGTCCGGGCGTCGGCGGCCACTGCATCGCGGTCGATCCGTGGTTCATCGTCCACTCGGCGCCGGAGCGGACGCCGCTCATCCGGGCAGCCCGCCAGGTGAACGGCGGCAAGCCGCGATGGGTGGCGGAGCAGGTGCTGGCCGCCTGCCGGGGCATCGACGCCCCGGTGATCGCCTGCCTGGGCCTCTCCTACAAGGCCGACGTGGGCGACTTGCGCGAGAGTCCGGCGATCGCCGTGATCGAGCGGCTGCAGGAGACCCTCCCCGGCCGCCTGCTGGTGGTCGAGCCGCACGCCGACGACCTGCCCCCCGGTCTCGCGGCCGCCGGGCGGACGGCGCTGGTCAGCCTGGACCAGGCGCTGGCGGCCGACGTGATCGTGCTGCTGACCGATCACGAGGAGTTCCGCCGCGTCGATCGAACGTGCCTCGCCGGCAAGCCCGTCATCGACACACGCGGCATCTGGCGTGACACGATGGAATAGGCTCACAGATTGGAAATCCACCGTCGGTACTCGGTGCACGCAGCGATCAGCGACGACGGCGCGGGCTCGCGGAGTTTGCCCCGTTGGCACATGTCCGCGAGCGTTGCGACGTGCGGTGCGCACTCCCTCGGCCGTCGCAATCTCCGATAGTCGTCCTTCTGTTCGTCAACCGAATGAACCCCTCGCAATAAGTTCGGAGAGCCTGAGTCCGTCGGTATGCTCTCCCACCTGAGGTTTGCGTGTGGTCACGACTCCTGATGTTTCCCTGTCCAACAGGACACCGTGTTCACTACCAAGGTAGTCGATCAGCTCGGGATGATGAGAGGTGATCACCGCTTGCGACAACGTTGCGCCGCAGGCATCCTCAAGGTTCATGAGCCACGGCTGGATTTCCGGAAGTGCCACGTAATTCTCTGGTTCATCAAGAAACAGGGTGTATCCCTGATCGCTTGAGAGTTGGGTCAGGCCGTACAAGGCCACGAGTGGCCGTTGACCGTCCGAGATCTCCTCGAACCGAAGCTCGTAAGACTCCTGGGAGTCGACATCTTCGCGGTCGACGAACGCCACCATGAGCGCGCGTGTCTCATGGCCGATTCTCTCCAGGCGAATCCCCTTCAGTTCCGCGCCAAACGCCTGCTTCAGTGTGTTCGCGAATTCGGGAACCAAGTCTGGGCGTTCCTGAAGTACGTGTCGGTACCAGTCCGAGAAATTGCGGCCATCGCGTTCCAGCAACGGTGCCTCACTGTCCGATTCCGTTACGATGCTCGGTGGATGAATGCCGCACACAAGCACCTTCCTCATGTACTCCAGAAACTTGTCAAGCGTGTGTTGTCGCCACGGGAGGCTACCCGTGCGAGTGCGGACTCCGACCAATCGGCGGCGTAGTTCGGCCCCGTAGAATGATTGTCTCGATAGAGCTGTACCTCGCCCTGCGAGCAGTCAAAGAGTGGCCGCCCGTCGGCTAGCAGTCTCTCGACGTGGATGCGCGCCTTCTTCGAAGGTCGCTCATGTTCGACCTCGAGCCGGTAGGTAAAGTTCTCGGATTGCAGCCGCAGGTCGATCTCGAATGTCTGGAGATCGTGACGCTGCCAACGCGTCAAGGTGCGGGTCGGGAAGGTATCGGCATCGGTGACCCTGGCATCGCCGGAGAGAAGCCGACGCAACGCGTACATGATGTCGAGCACCGCGGTCTTGCCGACCCCACTCGGACCGAGCAGCAGAGACAGCTCCTGAAGACGCAACTAGAAATTCACCAAGCACTTGTAGTTGTTCACGTATAGCCTTTGTATCATCCCAATGCTCCGATCGACGGTAGCGAGTCGGTCGCGTTGACCATACCATGGCTCAGGCGACTCGGTGGGATGCCATCGGCTGGCAGACCAGCACCCCCAGGTGAACGACAAGCCTCAGCCTGCGCCCGGACTTCAACGAGATGGTAGGCTTCACCGAGGCGGAGGTGCGGCGCCTGGTGGAGACCTACCGGGACCACGGCGTGTTCAACCAGGACGTCGACACCGCCATGGCCGTGATGGGCGAGTGGTACAACGGCTACCGGTTCGCCACGGCGGCGGAGACCGACCTGTACAACACCGACATGGTGCTCTACTACCTTGACGAGTCAATGCCGAACCGCGACGTGCCGGAGTACCTGATCGACACCAACGTGCGCATCGACTACGGCAAGCTGCGCCACCTGCTGGTGGTGGGCCGGCAACTCAACGGCAATTTCGACCTGTTGCGCGACGTCATCGGCGAGGAGCGGGCGGACACCCGCATCGTGCCCGGCTTTCCGCTGAAGGACCTCACCAGGCCGGAGAACTTCCTGTCCCTGATGCACTACTTCGGGTTGCTGAGCATCCGCGGCGTCCAGGGCGTGATGCCGCGGCTGGCGATCCCGAACCAGACCGTGAAGCGGCTGATGTACGGCTTCCTGCGGCTACCTGATCGAGTTGAAGTACCTGAAGCGTTCCGAGACGCTCGACGAGGCCGGGGTCGCCGCGACGGCGGAGGACGCGAAGGCGCAGCTCGCACGCTACCTGGCGGACGAGCGCCTGGCGCGGCAGTTTCCGGGCGTGCGCTTCACCGGGCTGGTCGTGGTGTTCCACGGCTGGGAGCTGGCGTACTGCGACGCGGTTCCGCCATCACGCCCTGCTCCGACTGACTGAGAACTACGGCGGATCGACCCAGTCGCGGACGGTGTTGACGGCCGTGGCGGTGTTGTTGAACAGGCTGATGATCGGGGCGACGCGGCCGATGCCTTCCAGCAGGCGCAGGATCACCTGGCGTTCGACGATCAGGATGTCGCCCGTGCTCACCGGGGCGTCGAGCGCCGCGGACCGCAGGCTGCGGCCGGCCTTGTCGACGAAGTGGACCAGGCCCAGGTCGGCCTCGCGGGTGGGGCCGCCGGCGCGCAGCAGGTAGTCGCTGACCGTGAGCCCGTACTGGAACGGGATCACCCCGGGGCGGTTGACCTCCCCCAGGACGGTGACGAGCACCTCGGTGGCCGGGACGACGACCTGGTCCCGAGGCTGCAGGGGCAGGTCGTCGTGCAGGCCGTCGTCGTCCCAGAGGGCGGCGGCGTCGATCTCGATGCGCTCGCCGTCGCGGACGACGTACGTGTCCGCGGCGCGGGCGAACGGGGTCGGGCCGCCCACGGCGTACAGGGCGTCGTAGACGGTCATGCCGGGATAGAACGGCAGCACCAGCCGGACCGGGATCGGTGCGGGCAGGCCGGTGCGAAGCTCCTCCGAGCTCGAAGGAAGGGCGGTCGGCAGGGTGATCGGACCCTCGCCGTCGGCCGGCTTGCCGAAGACGGCGCCCTCCACGACGACCGCGGAGCCGGAGCCGAAGCTGGACAGCATGCGGACGACGGCGTTGTCGCGCAGCGTCACCAGCATCCCCTCCTCCAGGGTCACCGCCAGCGAGGTGTAGTGGCCGTTCACGTCGGGCTGGCGGACCGTCATGCGCCTGCGGTTCGCGTACGGGGTGGGACCGCCGGCCTGGTTCACCAGGTCGGCGACGGTGGCGCCGCGCAGCAGCTCGTACTCGCCGGGCAGCTCGACCGCCCCGGTGATGGAGACGGTCACCCGGTCGATCGGCACCACCACCCGGTCGTTGGCGCGCAGCGGCAGGTCGGGCCGGGAGCCGTCCCAGATCGCGGCGGCGTCGAAGGACACCCGGTCCGCGTCGGCGCGGATGATGAAGCCCGCGCCCTCGGCGGCGTGCGGGGTCGGCCCGCCGACGGTGGCCATGGCCTGGCGCAGGGACAGGCCGGTCGAGTACGGGATGGTCGCCTCCACTGGGGTCTTCGGAATCGTGATCGGCGAGGTGCCGTCCTGCGGTTGGCCGTAGAAGGCGCCGGAGAGCACCACCGGGTCGCTGTGCCGGGTGGTGGAACGGACGATGACCGCGTCCTGGTGGCGGAGCGGGACGCGGTCGGCGACGTCGAGCGCGACGGTCCTGCGGGAGAACGCCCTGGACTGGTCGTAGCCGGAGATCTGGATGTTGTCGGGATCGGCGTCCGGGAGCAGCCCGCCGGCCCAGGCGACCAGCGCGGTGACGCCCTCGGTGGGCAGCAGCTCGTACGTTCCGGGGTAGCGGACGGCGCCGGCGATGGTGACCGTGGTTTCCGCCACCGGCACGAACACGCGGTCGCTCGGCCGCAGCAGGGGGTTGAAGTCGTCGCCGCCGACCTCGAAGTAGCGGACCAGGTCGATGCGGTGCGACGAGCCGTCGGCGCGGATCAGCTCGATGCGGCGCACGCTGCCGTGCTCGTCGACGCCGCCGGCCAGCCGGATCGCGTCCTGCACGCGGTTGATGGCGTGCGCGATCATGGTGCCGGGCGAGCGCACGGCGCCGCCCACGAACACCTCGAACCGCGCGGGTGAGACCAGCTCGAACTCGATGTAGTCGGCCGGGATCCTGCGCAGGGACTCCAGGATGGCGGCGCGCATCTCCGAGTACTCCCGTCCGGTGGTGTCCACGGTGCCGACGTACGGGACCTCCAGGACGCCGTCGTCCTGCACCATCAGGTTGAACGGAGCGGTCTCCGGGAGCGCGATCGTCAGCCGGTAGCGGTCGCCCGGCGTGACGATGTACCGCTGCGAGCTGATCAGCGTGGCCAGCAACTGGGCGTCGGGCAGCGCCGCCGGGGAAGGCACGCGCTGGCCGAACGCGACGGCCCCGTCGCCGCCTGACTGCGCGGCGGCGCCGTCCTGGGCTGCCGCGTGCAGGACGGCGATGCAGAGAATGGAAAGGATCGCGAGTGCGCGTTTGATCATGTGCGTGTTCTCTTCCGGCGGAAGCCGATCTCCCGGCGGATCTCGTCGAGCTGGCGGCGCTGCGCCGGATCGGACTCGGCGCGCTTGAATCGCTCGGCCGCGAACGCGGCCAGGATGGATGCCATGAAGGCCGCCAGCGTGCCGACGATGCAGATCAGGGCGCGGCCGGGGCGGCTCTTGCGGAGCGGCACCTCCACCGGCTCGACGATCTGGAAGGCCGACTCCCTGGCGTTCTCCTCGATGCGGGTGCTCTCGTACTGGGAACGGAGAAAGGCGTAGATCGCGTCGTGGACGCTCAGCTCCGTCGCCAGGTCCAGGTAGCGGACCCCCAGCGCGGGCAGCTCCTTCAGCGGGATCGCGGAGTCCTGGAACTCGACGAAGCCGTGCTCGATCTCGCGGATCAGCGTGCGCAGCTTGTCGGTCGCGCTCCGCAGCCGCACCACGGCAGCCGCGCCCTCGCCCAGCAGCTCGGTCTGGGAGTGGAGCTCGACCTCCTTGCGGTACAGCTCGGTCTTGAGGGCGGCCAGGTTCTCGATCGCCGCCTCCGACTGGAAGGTGAGGTTGACCACGCCGAACTCCTGCTGGAACGCGGTGAGCGCGTCCTGCGCGTCCGTGCGGTCCTGCCGGACCGCGGCCAGGCGCTCCTCCAGGAAGGCCTTCCTGCGGCTCACCCGCTCGATGGTGAGGGCGTGCATCTTGTCGCGGAGGCGCTGCACGGCGAACTCCAGGCCGGCGGCGGCCTGCTCCGGGAAGTGGTGGTCGTAGGAGATCATCAGCAGGTCGGACTCGAACAGGTACTCCGCATTCAGGCTGTCGCCGAGCCGTTCCCGCGCCTGCACGATGTCGTCGTTGCCGGACGCGTCGGTGACGAACCCCTGCTGGCGGGCGAGCGCGTCCAGGATCTCCCGGCCGACGAGCAGCTCCTGCGCGCGGCTGGCGTCGGTGCTGGTCCCGGGCGCCAGCAGGCTGGCGAAGTCGGCCAGGCCGCCGGTGTCCGGAATCTGGCTGAGCAGGGTGGCTGCCCCCGCGCCGTAGTCGGGAGCGTCGTCGGCGATCGACACGGTGACGCTGGCGGTGAACCAGGTGGGCAGCACGTTCCACGGCGACTCCGGGTCCATCGCGATCGCGGCGAGATTGTAGGCGAGCAGGACCACGGCCGCGATGCCGGTGGTGGCCACGATGAGGCGCCGGCGGCGGACCAGGACCAGGACCAGGTCGAGCACGGTGAAGGTGTCGTCCTGAACGGGCTCCGCATCCGCGTGGGCGTCCGCCTGGGCAGACGGGGGCATCTGCGGGTCACTCATCGGTACCCCTTATAGAGTCGGGTCTTTGGCGGTCCGACTTGACGCGAAGCTCAGGGCGGGCAGGCGCGCCTCGGCGGCGCGGACCTTCTCCTCCGTGCCCAGGTCGGTCCAGTAGCCCTCGGCCGGCACGGCGACCATGCGGCCGTCGGCGGCGATCCGCTCGTACAGCGACTCGTACTTGACCGCTCCCTCGTGGGCGGCGTAGTCCAGCTCGCCGCGCTCCAGAGCCTGCGACGTGCGCACGATCGCCTCGTCGAGGTAGCGGGCGAACAGGCGGCACGGGTTGGGGATGATCGAGAAGCCGGAGTTGATCGGCGTCCAGCGGCGGCCGGCGCGCTCCAGGAAGGGGTTGCGCTTCCAGGGCGCCTTCTCCCGGAAGCCGCGCACCAGGCCGCTGGACTCGTCCAGGTCCAGGGCGCCGTAGTCGCCCGATTCCTCCCACGGCACCAGGGCGGCGACGTCGATCACGCACTCCGCCGCGTCGATGGCGCAGGCGGCCGCGCGCTCCAGCCCCTGCCGGTAGCAGGCGTACAGGTCGGCGTCGAGCAGGTTGTCGGCGTTGGCGTAGACGACCGGGCGCGCGGGCAGGCGGGCGGCGGCGTGCAGCTTGACGATCGGGGCGATGGTGCCGGCCGGCCGCTCCTCGATCAGGAGCTCGACCGGCATGCCGCGGTAGGAGCCGCCGTGGGCGGCGGCGAAGTGGCGGTCCAGCAGGTCGCCGCCGGCGCCGGCGGCCAGGATGATCCGTTCGACCCGGCCGCACGCGGCGTGGACGTCCAGGTGCCACTCGATCATGGGCTTGACCGGCCCGGACGGCCCGGCGCGCATGGAGGCCAGCGCCTTGGGGCCGGCGGACCCCCACGCGGAGGCCGGCAGGTGCGGGTGGGTGGCCCGCTCCAGGCGCTTGCGCGCATCGGCCAGGCGGGTGCCCTTGCCGCCGGCCAGGGCGATCGACCAGAGGGTGTCCGCCGGCATGGGCGCCTGCATCGGTGTCAGGCTCCCGGGAAGATCGAAAGGGGTCTGCCGTCTTGCTTGACGACGATGTGTGTCTCCAGGTTCACCCGCGAGGCCATGTTCACGAGTCTGTCGATGCTGAACTTGCTGATCTTGCCGTTGACCAGCTCGCTCACGCGAGAACGCGGCACACCGAGCTGTTTGCCCGCTTCCTGCTGAGTGATCGCCTGCCGCTTCACATAATCAGTCAGAGCGATCATGAGCTGAGACCGAATCCTCAGGTTTGCGGCTTCAGCGGGTGTATCGGAAATTGCGTCCCAGACGTCAGAGTAAGTAGTCGAGAGGTCCGGCGGGCTCGTGGGTGGCACGCTACCGCCCGGAGGAGATCGACAGGGGCTCGTCGCGCGGCTGGTCGGCGAGCGGGCGGCAGCCGCCGTCGCAGATGACGAAGGACTGCTCGCAGTGCACGGAGCTGACGTCGTCTGCCCAGACCGCGGACTCCAGGTTCAGCACCATGCCCGCCTCCAGCGTCAGGTCGGCCGGCCGGCTGACGAAGTCGTCCTCGATACGGAGGCCGGTGTCGGGGACGACGATCGGGTAGTCGCGCACCTCCAGGCCGATGCCGTGGCCGTGCGGGAAGCCGGTCAGGCCGGCCGCCGCCAGCGCTTCGCTCATCGCCTCCGCCGCCGCGGACGCCGGCGTGCCGGGGGCCAGGTGCTCGGCGCCGGCGCGGAGCGCGTCGCGCACCGCGGCCTGCCGCCGGCGGCACGCGTCGTCGGGGGGGCCGAAGGCGATGGTGTGGCCGGTGTCCGAGAACCAGGAGCGCAGCTTGCAGCCGTGGTCGAAGTACATGGAGCCGCGCTCGGGCAGGCGGTAGTCCGCCTCGGTCGCCAGGCCGAAGCCGGTGGGGCTGCCGGAGAAGTGGTCGAGGTCGGCGCCGTGCTCGGCCAGCTTCATCCGGTACAAGTCGGTGAGCTCGCGCCAGCTCGACCCCACGCTGGCGACGGCCAGGGTCTCCGCGGCGGCGTACTCCGCGGCCTCGGCGGCGCGCGTGAGCATCCCGATCTGCGCCTCGTCCTTCACCATGCGGCCCAGGCGCAGCAGGGTGCTGCAGTCGCCGACCCGCCGGCCGGCGGCCGACAACGCCTCCCAGGCGGGGGCCGCCAGCGGCTCGCGCTCGACGCCGACGCGCGCGGCGGGGCCGGCGCCGTGCAGCAGGGCCAGCAGGGCCTCGGTGCGCGTCGCGTGGCGCGGGCGGCCGAAGGCACAGGCCACCTTCTCGAATCCGTCCGGCAGGTCGCGGGGCGCCGCCTCGTCCGATCCCCAGACGACGATCCGGTCGGCACGGCTGTCCCCGGCGTTGGCCGCCATCTCGGCGGAGACCAGCAGGGTCACCTCGCCCTCGGACGTGAGGAGGACCAGCGCCTGCTGCAGGTCGGAGGAGGCGCCGGGGCGCATCATGTATTCCCGGAACAGCGGATCGATCCAGTTGCGGTAATCGGCCAGGTCGGCAAGCGTGGCCGGCGAGGCGCCGACCAGCACGTCCATCCCGGACGCGCGCATCTCTTCCACGGTTCGCGCTACCATCGGTCGATGCTCCTGATGCCGCGGCCGCTCACCCTCGGCGGCCTGGACTGCGTGTTGTTCGCGCCGCCCGAGGGCCGCGCGGAGGGACTGGGCGTGTTCTGCCACGGGTTCGGCGCGCCCGGCGACGACCTGGTGCCGCTGGGCGCGGAGATCCTTGCCGCTCCGGGGACGGAGTCGCTGGCGCTGCTGTTTCCGGCGGCGCCGCTGTCGCTGGCCGACGACGGCATGCCGGGCGGGCGGGCGTGGTGGCCGCTGGACCTGAGCCGGCTTGCGACCGGCGCGCCGCTCGACGCCGGGGAGCTGGCGCGGCGGGTGCCGCCGGGCTCGGCCGAGGCCGCCGCGGCGCTGCGCGAGGCGGTCACGGCGTGCGCGGAGCGGCTGGAGCTGGATCCGGAGCGGGTGGTGCTGGGCGGCTTCTCGCAGGGGGCGATGGTGGCCTGCGAGTGCGCGTTCCGGTCGGGGGCCGCCTGGGCCGGGCTCTGCCTGCTGTCGGGCGCGCCGCTGGAGCTTGCCCGCTGGGGCCGGCAGGCGCGGGCGCTGGCCGGACGGCCGGTGCTGCAGACGCACGGGCGCATGGACCCGGTGCTGCCGTACGAGGGCGCACAGATGGTGCGCGACACCCTCACGGCGGCCGGCCTGCGGGTCGACTTCCGCCCGTTCATGGGCGGCCACACGATCCCGCCGGAGGCGCTGGCCGCGCTGCCGGGGTTCCTGCGGACCGCGACCGGCCGGACCGCGGCCGGCCGGACCGCGGACGGCCTCTGAGTCAGTCGGAGGTCTGTCAGTCGGAGGTCTGGGGCGCGGCGGCCGGCGCGGCCGGCGCCGCCGGAGCGAGCAGGCGCACGGCACCCTGCACGATCGCGTCCAGCACGAACCAGGTGGCCAGGAAGGCCACGCACTCCAGCGCGAAGTTCCCGAACTTGTAGAACAGCGTCGCGGTCAGGAAGGCGACGCCGGCGACCGGGAGCTGGCGGGCCAGCAGGTGGCTGGCGCTGAGGGTCCTGATCAGTTGAAACATCGATGCACCTCGACGGGGACCGTAGCCCGGAACGGCGGCACGTCGCCAGCATCGAGCGGAGCTGTGCTATCATGCTACCGTGCTCGCGACCGAGCGCGTCCGTATTGGCAACACCGGCGTCACCGTCACCCGGATGGGACTGGGCGGCGCTCCGCTGGCCGCTCTGCGCACCAAGGCCGCCGACAAGGCCGCCGCGGGGGCGGTCGCCGCCGCGTGGGATGCGGGCCTGCGCTACTTCGACACCGCCCCCCGCTACGGCAGGGGCCTGTCCGAGCAGCGGCTGGGAGAGGCGCTCGCGGGGCAGCCCCGCGACGAGCTCACCATCTCCACCAAGGTCGGGTTCCTGCTCGACCCGGCGCAGCCACCGCGCACGGGGCGGGCCGGCGTGGACGTGATCTGCGACTTCTCGCGCGACGGCGTGCTGCGCTCGCTGGAGGAGAGTTGCGCCCGGCTGCGCACCGACCGCGTCGACATCGCCCTCATCCACGACCCGGACTGGGCGCCGGACGATCCGGAGGGCGACCCGGATCGCGCCACCGGCAACCACTTCCGGGAGGTGATGGACGGCGCCTATCCGGCCCTGGAGGAGTTGCGCGCCGCGGGCACCGTGGGCGCGATCGGGCTGGGCATGAACCAGTGGCAGATGCTGCTGGAGTTCGCGCGCGCCGGCGACTTCGACTGCTTCATGCTGGCCGGCCGCTATACGCTGCTGGACCAGACCGCGCTGCCGGAGCTGATGCCGGAGTGCGAGGAGCGCGGCATCTCCGTGATCCTGGCCTCCGTGTTCAACTCCGGCATCCTGGCCGCGGGTCCGGCCGGCGACGCGACGTTCAACTACGCCCCGGCGCCGGTGGAGGTCAACGAGCGGGCGCGCGGGCTGGAGGCGGTCTGCACCCGCCACGGGGTGGCGCTGCCGGCCGCCGCGCTGCAGTTCCCGCTGGCCCATCCGGCCGCCGCGGCCGCCGCCGTGGGCTGCAGCGACGCCGCCGAGCTGCACGCCGACCTGGCGCATGCCGCGGCGGAGGTGCCGGCGGCGCTCTGGCGGGAGATCGGCCAGCGCGAGCTGATCGACCCGGCCGCCCCCACGCCGTAGCCGCCGCCCCGACTCCCCATGCAGCGCCTGCGCCTGTTCGTGTTCACGGTCAGCCATTTCTGCGTGGACTCCTACGCGTCCATGCTCACCCCGGCGCTGCCGTTCGTGCGCGACCGGCTGGGGCTGACCTTCGCCCAGATCGGCCTGCTCGGCTCCTTCGTGCAGCTCTCGAACCTCGGCCAGCCGCTGCTGGGCATCCTGGGTGACTACCTGCGCGGACGCTGGCTGATCTTCGTCGGCATCGCCGTGGCGGCGGTGTTCGCGCCGCTGATCGGCGTGGTGCCCAGCTTCGCCTGGCTGGTGCCGTGCGTGATGCTGGCCGGCCTGGGCGTCTCCGCCTTCCATCCCTCCGGCTTCGCGCTGGCCGGCGACCTGTCGGGCGACCGCCGCGCCTTCGGGCTGGCGCTGTTCATCTTCGGCGGGACGGCGGCGCTGGGCTTCACGCCGCTGTGGGTGCCGGCGCTGGTGACCACGCTGGGGATGGCGTGGCTGCCGCTGGCGACGATCCCGGGGCTGCTGATGCTGCCGTTCGTGATCGCCATGGTGCCGGCGCCCAGCACGCCGCGCTCCGCGCTGCCGGAGCGGGTGGCGGAGTTCCGCAGCGCGCTGGCCCCGATCGGCGTGATCGTGGCGACGGTGATCGTGCGCTCGATCGGCGGGTTCGGCTTCGCGTTCTTCCTGCCGCTGCTCGGCCAGGAGCGCGGGCTGTCGCCGCTGGTCTGGGGGCTGCAGCTCGCCGTCTACAACCTGTCCGGGGTGGTGGGCAGCCTGATCCTGGGGTATGTGGCCGACCGGCGGGACCCCAAGCCGCTGGTGCTGGCGTCGCTGGTGCTGGCCACCCCCTTCATGCTGCTTGCCCTGAACGCCGAAGGGCTGATGGCTCTGGCGATGCTGGCCGCCGGCGGCACCATGGCGTTCGCCTCCAATTCGATCATGGTGGCGATGGCGCAGCAGCGCGCGCCGGCCAACGCCGGCTTCGCCTCCAGCCTGCCGGGCGGCTTCAGTTGGGGGGTGGCCGGGCTCACCATGCCGCTGTTCGGGCTGATCGCCGACGCCTCCGGCGTGCTTCAGGCCATGCGCATCCTGGCGGTGCTGCCGCTGGCCGCGGCGGTGGTGGGGCTGCTGCTGCCGCGGCAGGGGGCGCGCCGGGAGGAATTGCAGCCGGCCGGCGCGGGGGCCGCGCGTGGCTGACGGGCCGGCTCACGGGCTGGCGCTGCGCTACGGCACCAACCCGCACCAGGCGCACGCGCGCGCGTGGATGGAGGGCGCCGCGCTGCCGTTCGCGGTGCTGAACGGCGCGCCGGGCTACATCAACCTGCTGGACGCCCTGAACGCGTGGCAGCTCGTGCGCGAGCTGCGCGAGGCGACCGGGCTGGCGGCGGCGGCGTCATTCAAGCACGTGAGTCCGGCCGGCGCCGCGGTGGCGGTGCCGCTGTCGGACGCCGAGCGCGCCGCCTGTTTCGCGCGGGGCGAGCTCTCAGCGCCGGCGGCCGCCTACGCGCGCGCCCGCGGCACCGACCGGGTCTCCTCCTACGGCGACTGGATCGCGCTCAGCGACCCGGTGGACGAGGCCACGGCGCGCCTCGTCCGGCCGGAGGTCTCCGACGGCATCATCGCCCCCGGCTACCAGCCGGCCGCGCTGGAGGTGCTCTCGGCCAAGAAGGGCGGCGGCTACCCGGTGCTGGAGATCGACGCCGGCTACCGGCCGCCGGCGGTGGAGCGCCGCACCGTGTTCGGCGTGACCCTGGAGCAGGCGCGCAACGACCGCGCCTTCGACGCGGAGGCGCTGGCCGGCGCCGGGCTGCCGGCCGACGTGGTGCGCGACCTGACCGTGGGGCTGATCACGTTGAAGTACACGCAGTCCAACTCCGTCTGCCTGTGCTCGCGCGGGCAGACCATCGGCGTGGCCGCCGGGCAGCAGTCGCGCATCCACTGCACGCGGCTGGCGATCGCCAAGGCGCGCACGTGGCTGCTGCGCCAGCACCCGCGCGTCCTGGGGCTGCGCTTCCGGCGCAGCGTGCGCCGCCCGGACCGCGACACGGCCATCGCCTGCTACGTGGAGCGCGGCCTGACCGGTCCGGACGGGCAGGCGCTGGCCGCCCACCTGGAGGAGCGGCCGGAGCCGATCGGCGCCGAAGAGAAGCGGCGCTGGATCGCCGCGTTCCCGGCGCTCGGCCTCTGCTCGGACGGCTTCATCCCGAACCGGGACAACGTCGACGTGGCCGGCGGCTTCGGCGTGCGCTACGTCGCACAGCCCGGCGGCTCGGCCTTCGACGGCGCGGTCGAGGAGGCGTGCCGGGAGCACGGCATCGCCATGGTCAAGACCGGGGTCCGCCTCTTCCACCACTGAGCGACCCGGCGGCGGCCGATTGCCTGCCGGGACTCCCCGTCCATAGATTCGGCGCGGGGTCACTCGATGGATTCGATCGTGCGCGCCGACCGGGTCGAGAAGCGGTTCGGCCGCATCGAGGCGCTGGCCGGCGTCAGCCTGGAGATCGAGCCCGGCATCATCTACGCCCTGCTGGGGCCGAACGGCGCCGGCAAGACCACGCTGATCCGCGTCCTGGCCACGCTGCTCAAGCCCGACGGCGGCTCGGCCACGGTCGCCGGCATCGACGTCGTGCGCGATCCGGTCGCGGTGCGCGCCCGCATCGGCCTGGCCGGCCAGTTCGCGGCGGTGGACGAGTACCTGACCGGCCGCGAGGCGGTCGAGATGGTGGGCCGGCTGTACAACCTGCGCGCGCGGGTCGCGCGCGAGCGCGCCGCGGAGGTGCTGGAGCGGATCTCGCTGGGAGCGGACGCCGACCGGCTGGTGCGCACCTACTCGGGCGGCATGAAGCGGCGCCTGGACCTGGCCGCGTCGCTGGTGGGCCGGCCGGAGGTGCTGTTCCTGGACGAGCCGACCACGGGCATCGATCCGCGCAGCCGCCTGGAGGTCTGGGACCTGATCCGCGACCTGGTCGGCTCCGGGACCACGGTGCTGTTGACCACGCAGTACCTGGACGAGGCGGACCAGCTCGCCGGCCGCATCGGCGTGATCCACGAGGGCAGGCTCATCAGCGAGGGAACGGGCAACGAGTTGAAGGACCGGCTCGGCGGCGCGGTGATCCAGGTGGAGGTGCCCGAAGCGGACCGGGAGGCCACGCGCGCGGCCCTGGACGCGGACGGCGGCGACGGGATCATCACCCTGCCCGCCCCGGCAGGCTCGCGGTCGCTGGCGGACGCGATCCGCAGGCTCGACGCGGCGGGCATCGATCCGACGGATATCGGCCTGCGCCGCCCGACGCTGGACGACGTGTTCATCGCGCTCACCGGGCATGGCGCCACGTCCGACGGCACCAGCGGTGCCGGGGACGGTGCCGCCGGTGGTCCGGCCGGCCGGCGCCGCGGCTTCGCGGGCCGCCGCAGGAGGCGCGCGTGAGCGGTGCGTCGGTGAGCGCGGCGCCGCCGCGCGGGCGCACCCGCGTCCCGCCGGGCCACGCGGTCAAGGACACCGCGGTCATCATGCGGCGCAACCTGCGGCGTGTCGTGCGCATGCCGCAGCTCCTGCTGTTCGCGACCGTGCAGCCGGTGATGTTCCGTCCTGTTCAACTACGTGTTCGGGGGTGCCGTGGGCCGCTCGATCCCGGCTGCGGCCGGCGGCGACTACCTCAACTGGCTGCTGCCGGGAGTGCTGCTGCAGATGGCCGTGTTCGGTTCCACCCAGACCGCGATGGGACTGATCGAAGACCTCAACAAGGGCGTGATCGACCGTTTCCGGTCGCTGCCGATGGCGCGCTCCGCGGTGCTGGCCGGCCGCACGGTGGCCGACCTGGTGCGTAACGTCTTCGTGCTCGCCCTGGTGCTCGGGCTGGGCTACGCGCTCGGCTTCCGGGCGCAGACCTCGGTGGTGCCGGTGGCCGGCGGGCTGCTGGTGGCGATGATCTTCGGCTTCGCCCTGTCGTGGGTGATGGCCTGCATCGGTCTCGCGGTCAAGAACGCTGAGGCGGCGCAGCCGGCGGCCATGATTCCGATCTTTCCGATGGTGTTCGCAAGCTCCGTGTTCGTGCCGACCAGCACGCTGCCGGACTGGCTGCGCGTGTTCGCCGACCATCAGCCGGTGACCCGCACGGCCAACGCCGTGCGCGGCCTGATCCTGGGCGAGGGGGCACTGGCGCCCACGCAGACGGTCGCCGGCGAGGTCACCGCGGCGCTGATCTGGGCGCTCGCCATCGTCGCAGCCGCCGCGCCGCTGGCCGTACGCCTCTACCGCCGCGCGGTCAGTTGACTTCAGCGCTGTGGCATCCGACGGCGGTCGGTTTTCAAGGCGGAAGCGTCGCGCGAAGCTCCTGATCGAATCGCGCCGCCTCTGTCAGTCTCGCGGACACGTCGGGCCAGGCGCTCATCATCTCACTTTGTCTACGTCGATAGTCGCCCGGGCGTTTGCGGAACCTGCTCGGCTTGGGTAGCGTTGAGAGCTGCAGTTCCGGTTCCGCATGGCACTCCCAATCGTCTCGCTTCACTACGCTGTTGTCCGGGCAAAGCGCAGCGAGCACCCACGCTTCCATACTCTTCGAAGGCGTACACAGAACGATCCTTGGCGGACATGAAGATTCCCCGAGCCAGTTGAGCACAACCTGCCTCAAGGCGTTTGTCGTTGCCGCTGCCGGTGGACAGGTTTTCTTGCACGGCAGGTCCAATCGCGGCGGATCTTGAATCCCTCCGCTGCCGTAGGTTTTGCCCGCCAGGTCCGCGTCTACCTGTACGATCACCACGTCATGAGACGACAGGGCGAAGGAACCGGACACCGATCCTCCTCCTTCGCATACGGTTTGTCGACTCCAGCGATAGACCCCGACCCATCCGACTCCGGTCGTTCCGGAATGCACGGATCGGAATGCCACGGATTCTTCCGGCTGCAGCGTGTTGAACTCGAATTCGGTGTCCGCCAATACGGAGTTGAGGATCGCGCGGACGACGATCGAGTCAGTTGGACCCTCGACGGCGGCGGCGATACGTAACGGCTCAGACATCCGACGGAACGCCTCCGAGATGTCCCATTACCCACAGGCGCGACAAGGACCAACCGTCCTTCGCGCGTTGCAGGAGACCGTCGTCGATCTTGACACGACGGACCGATGTGCGGCCTGAGCTGGTCCTGGAAACCGTGAATAACCGTACGCGATCATCCTGCAATTGAAGTCCATCCAGCACCAGCGGATTGTGTGTGGTCAGCAGAATCTGGCGGGGCGTGTCGGCATCCAAGTACCACTGACACAGTTTTTCCATCAACGCGCGGACCAACCGCGGGTTCAGCCCGTGATCCGCGTTGTCTACCGCGCAGAGCGCCGGACATGCTGCGTGTCCGGAGATGACTGCCAAGAACAGTACGTACAAGACACCCTCGGAAACGTCGTAAGCAGACAGTATATCTCGATCCGTTCTCATGAACCGATCGCGAAATCGGATGATGGTCTTGGAATCCTTCGCGGTCGGAGAAAGCGGTCGTGTGCCGGATGTATTCACGATGACGTCATCAGCCCAGTCGATCAGGTTGAGAACGTCATCGCAGATTATCCGGCTGTGATCATCCTGACGGCGCTGCTTGAGCAGCTCGGAAATGGCCCCCGGAAGGTTGCCTCCAGACAGCCCGACCGGTTGTCTTTGCTGAGGCTCCGGAGAGACACCGCGCAACACGGAAGTGGTCGGCGAATAGATCGCGTATCCCTGAAGCAACCTCAACAATTCAAGCGCGGCTCCCTCGGTGACTTCGACCGCCTTCAGCGCCGCGAGTCCCCGTTCGGGATTGGTTCCGGCTGGCATGCGGCGCGAACGCTCCACCAGTCCGCGGTTGTCGTCATCTTCCCAGCGTTCGGTCTTGTATCTCCAGGAAGGTGCCGGTTGCTTCAACGGATTTTGCAATGAAACCTGGTACTTGGCGGAGCCTCCGGAAGCACCAAGAAACAGATGAGGCGGGGCCTTCTCTCCGTTCTTGGGCGGAAAGGCCGACTTGTACATTGCGGGAACACCGGGACGAACGCCGCGAGCGAGCAAGAACGAGGCGTCGACCTTGCCGTCGGCGGCCGCGGAGAGAACCCCCAGGGCTTCAAGCAGATTGGTCTTTCCGCTGCCGTTGGCGCCGATGAAGACGTTGACGAGGCCAAGGTCAACCGTCACGTCCTCCAGGGACTTGAACGTTCTGACAGACAGGGTATCAAGCATGTGACAAACCCTTTGCGCGCGATCCCGTGTTCCGCAGCGCTATCCAGGGGCCGGCGGACCGCAGGATAGCACGGGAGCAGTCGTTGCTCAGCGGGGGTTTGGCGGTGGGCAATGTGCGGGTGTGAGGCGGACGACTGCGGTGAGGGGGCGACTGGGCTGACACGGGTCGCTGGTGTACTGTTCTGTGGGAGGCGGCCACGAGCATCAGTAGGGACCCGGATACCTGCCACGAGCTGAACGCTGCGGAGCGTCGCGCGATTCCACCGGGAAAGACGATCCTGACATCGATGGAAGAAATGCCCGTCCGCCCGGCCGACTTGGCGGCCGTGGAGTACTGGTCGTCCGGCGTCGTCGGGGCAAGGACGACGACGCCGTTGCGGCGGAGGAGCCGCGAGTGAACTTCGTCGATACGGACCGCGTCACGCAGCAACTCGATGCCGTCTACGCGACCGAGGACTCCTCGCTGGATCCGATCCTGGCAGAGATCCAGCAGCGCACGATCCGGGAGGCCGCTCTGCGCGGTCAGTCGCCTCCGGCCAGCAGCAGCGCCAGCTCGGCCATGCGGTGGGAGAAGCCGACCTCGTTGTCGTAGAAGCTGGTGGCCTTGATCAGGGTGTTGCCGCCGGCCGGCACGGCCAGCAGGTCGTCGCGGATCATCGACGACCAGGGCTCGCCCACGCAGTCGCGGGAGCACTCGTACCAGTCGCCCAGGTAGGCGATCTGGCCCAGGATGGTCGAGGCGTTCATCGCCGCGATATTGGCCTGCATGGCCTCCATCACCTCGTCCGCGCCGTGCTCTCCCTCGATCAGGAACACCGCCTCCACCACGCTGCCGGTGTCGGTGGGCACGCGCAGGGCGGTGCCGTTGAGCTTGCCGTCCAGGTGCGGGAGCACCTTGCCGACCGCCTTGGCCGCACCGGTGGAGGCCGGGATGATGTTGTTCAGGGTCGCCCGGTTCTTGCTGCCGCCGAACGCGTCGACGACCTTCTGGGTCGCGGTGGCCGCGTGCGTGGTGCTCATCAGGCCGGCGAGGATCGGGAAGGAGCGGTCCACCACGGCGGCCAGCGGCGCCAGGCAGTTGGTGGTGCAGCTCGCGTTGGAGACGATCGTCTCTTCCCCGGTGAGCGATTCGTGGTTGACGCCGACCACCACGGTGGGGGTGTCGTCGTCGCAGGGGGCGGAGACCACCACGCGCCGCGCGCCGGCGCGCAGGTGGGCGGCGCTGCGCTCCTGGGTGAGGTAGAAGCCCGTGCACTCGAACACGACGTCGACGCCGTGGTCCCCCCACGGCACCGCCGCGGCGTCCTTCTCGCCGTAGATGGCGACCTGGTGGCCGCCGATGCGGAGGCCGTTCCCGGAGCCGCGCTCGACCGGCGCCGGGAAGCGCCCGTAGACGGAGTCGCGCGGCAGGCTGGCGGCGATGTCGTCCACCGCCACCAGGTCGTTGCCGGCGACGATCTCGAACCGGTCGGGCAGCCGCCCCAGGATCACGCGCATCACGTTCTTGCCGATGCGCCCCATGCCGTTGAATCCGACTCTCAGCTTTGCCATCGCGCCGGACCATACCCGTAGTGGCTCCCCTGTGTCTCCGCCGGCGGGGCGCGGTAGAATCGGCGCCGTGAACACGAAACCTGCCGCCGGGGCCGCGCCGCCGGGCGTCGGCACGCCGACGCCGCTGATCGACGGGGAGGCGCGCGTGCGCGGCCGCCTCCGCTTCACCGCGGACTACATCGAGCCGCGCACCCTGGCGATGCGCCTGGTCACCAGCCCCTACGCGCACGCCCGCGTGCGCTCCATCGACACGGAGGCGGCCTGCGCGCTGCCCGGCGTGGTGCGCGTCATGACCGCCCGCGACCTGCCGGAGGTGACGCCCACCAACCGCGTGCGGCTGCTGCTGGCGCGCGACCGGGCGGTGTTCGCCGGCCACCCGGTGGCGCTGGTGATCGCCGAGTCCGAGGCGGCGGCCGAGGACGGGGCCGACGCGGTCATGATCGACTACGAGCCGCTGCCGGCGGCCACCACGATGGAGGCGGCCGTCCGGCCGGGCGCGCCGCTGGTGTGGCCGGAGGGGGTGCCGGGCGAGGACGCGGAGGCGGCCGACCACGGCGCCGACGTCGGCGGCGGGGCCGACGGGCCGGCGGCGCCGTCCAACGTCGCCAACCCGGTCGGGTTCCGGCGCGGCGACGCGGACGCCGCCCTGCGCGACGCGTACCGGACGGTCGACCTGACCTTCGAGATCGACCGCGTCCACCAGAGCTACCTGGAGCCGCACGCCACCATCGCCGCTCCGGGCGAGGAGCGCGGCGCCACGGTATGGAGCGCCTCGCAGGCGCCCAGCTACGTGCAGCGCGAGTCGGCCGCGCTGCTGGGCGTTCCGGACGCCGACGTGGACGCACGGGTCATGCACGTCGGCGGCGGCTTCGGCGGGAAGTTCATCCTGTACGAGCCGCTGGTGGCGGCGGCGGCGCGCGCGGTGGACGCGCCGGTGCAGCTCGTCATGACCCGGCGCGAGGAGCTCGTCGCGGCGCAGCCGGCGGCCGGCGGGCGCCTGCGCATCCAGCTCGGCGCGAGCGAGACCGGGTCGCTGACGGCGATCAAGGCGGACCTGACCTACGACGGCGGCTGCTTTCCGAACTCGCCGACCGGCATCGGGGTGATGATGTGCGGGAGCATCTACCAGGCGCCCAACATCGACGTGCGGGGCTGCACGGTGATGACGCACAAGCCGTCGATCGGCGCCTACCGCGCGCCGGGCATGACCCAGCAGGCGTTCGCGATGGAGAGCGCCATGGACGAGCTGGCGATCGCGCTGGACATGGACGCGCTGGAGCTGCGGCTGCGCAACGCCTCCCGCGGGGGGGACGCGCTGGCCGACGGCACCGAGTGGCCGGACATCGGCATGCGCGAGGTGCTGGAGAAGCTGCGCGCGCATCCGCTCTGGCAGGGGCGGGACCGGCTGGCCGCCTCCGGCCGCGGCGTCGGCGTGGCGCTCGGCGCCTGGTTCGGCGGGGTCGACGCCAGCAGCGCCGGCTGCACGGTCGAGGACGACGGCCGCATCACCGTGCACCTGAACGCCGTGGACCTGACCGGCATCAGCACCAGCGCGGCGCTGCTGGCCGCCGAGGAGATCGGCGTCAGCCCGGACCTGGTACGCGTGCGCTGGCAGGGCCGGGCGTCCGGTCCCTACTACCTGTCCAACGCCGGCGGCAGCAAGACCCTCAGGACCGTGGGGCCGGCGGTGATGGCGGCGGCCCGCGACGCCCGCGCGCAGTTGCTCCACGTGGCCGCCACGCACCTGGAGGCGGACGCGGACGACCTGGAGATCGCCGACGGCGCGGTGCGGGTCAAGGGCGTGCCGGAGTCGGCGGTCCCCATCGGGGAGGTCGCCGCCCTGCGCAGCCTGCACGGGCCGATCGCCGGCCGCGGCCGCAGCGCCCCCGGCGGACGCACCCCCGCCTTCTGCGCCCAGATGGCGGAGGTGAGCGTGGACGAGGAGACCGGCCGCATCACCGTGCACGGCATCGTCATGGCGCAGGACGTGGGCCGGGCGATCAACCCGCTGACGGTCGCCGGGCAGATGATGGGCGGCGCCGCGCAGGGAGCCGGCTGGGCGCTCTGCGAGCGGCTGGTCTACGACGAGGACGGCCAGCTCCTCACCGGCACGCTCATGGACTACGCGGTGCCCTCCGCCAAGGACATCCCGCCGATCGAGACGCTGCTGGTGGAACGGCCGTCCGGCAACGACCCGCACGGCGCGCGCGGCGTGGGCGAGCCGCCGATCATCGCCACCGCCGGGGCGATCGCCAACGCGGTCCGGCACGCCAGCGGCCGGCGGGTGACCGCCGCGCCGCTCACCCCCAGCCGCGTACTGCAGGCGGCCGCGGGACCCGCGGGCGCCGCTGCCTGACGGGCCGGTGCCGGAGGCGCCGCCGGCGCTCCCATCGCGCCTCGTCCTGGGTACCGCCCGGCTGGCCGGGAACGGGCCGGCGCTGCCCGGCTCGATGCGCGGGGCGGCGGCGCTCGAGCTCCTGGACCGGGCGCTCGAGGTGGGCATCCGGGCGCTCGACACCGCCGCGGTCTATCAGCTCGGCGGCAGCGAGCGGCTGATCGGCTCCTGGATGCGCGACGCCGGCGTACGCGACCGGATCTACCTGATCAGCAAGGGCGGCCACCCGTCGCTGCTGGGCCGCGGGCGGCTGGGCCGGACCGACCTGGAGCGCGACCTCACGGCATCGCTGCGGCGGCTGCGCACGGATCGCCTGGACCTCTACCTGTTGCACCGGGACCTCCCCGGCGCACCGCTCGAACCGATCGCGGAGACGCTGTGGTCCTTCGTCGCCGACGGGCGCGTGCGCGCCTACGGCGTGTCGAACTGGACGCACGAGCGGTTCGCGGCGCTGCGCGCGCTGGCGCTGCGCCGGGGCATGCCGCCGCCGGCCGCCTCGAGCCCGCAGTTCAGCCTGCCGCAGTGGGTGGCGACGCCCTACCCCGGCTGCGTGTCGATCGGCGGGCCGGGCTCCGCCGCGGCGCTGCGCGCCTACCGGGACACCGGCGCCGCGGTCCTGGCCTGGTCGCCGCTCGGCAGCGGCTGGCTGCGCGCGTCCGGCGGGCGTGCGCGCAGCCGGGCGTACCGGGGTGCGGCCAACGACGCGCGCCACGGCCGCCTGGCGGAGCTGGCGAAGCGGGTCGGCTGCACGCCGGCGCAGGCGGCGCTCGCCTGGGTGCTGGCGCACGGGCGCACCGTGCACGCGATCGTGGGCACGCACCGTCCGGAGCGGCTGGCCGAGCTGCAGGGGGCCCTGGAGCTGGCGCTCGACCCCGGGCAGCTCGCATGGCTGACGGACGGCCCCGAAGAGCCATCGGTGATCGCGCAGTGAACGATGCCGACGCAATCGTGGTGGGCTCCGGCGCGTCCGGTGGCTGGGCGGCCAAGGAGCTCAGCGAGGCCGGACTGCGCGTGCTGCTGCTGGAAGCGGGGCCGGAGCGGAAGCCGTCGCGCGCCGGCCGGGCGTGGGCGACGCGCCTGTGGCGTCACGCGCGCGGCGCGCAGACCGTGCAGGAGCTGCACAGCGAGTACTGGATCAAGGATCCCAACCTGTTCGTGAAGGACGAGGAGCAGGGCTACTCCACGCCGCCGGACCGGCCGTTCGTCTGGATCCGTGGCCGGCAGCTCGGCGGACGCACGCTCCTCTGGGGCGGGGTGACGCTGCGCCTGTCGGACTACGAGCTGCAGGCCCCCGAGCGCGACGGCGACGGGGCGCGCTGGCCGATCCGCTACCGCGATCTGGCCCCGCACTACGACCGGATCGAGCGCTTCCTGCGCATCCACGGCACACGGGAGGGCCTGCCGCAGCTCCCGGACGGGCGCTACGTGGGCGCGCGGCCGCTGACGCGGGCGGAGCGCCGCCTGCGCGACGGCGTGGCGGCCGCCTGGCCCGACCGGCGGCTGATCCCGTCGCGCGGGCTGGCGCTGCAGCGTCACGGCGGCCGTGAGCCGCGCCTGAACAGCGTGGGCACCAGCATCGCCGCAGCGCGGGCCACCGGCCGCCTGCAGGTGCGCACCGGCGCGGCGGTCAGCCACCTGATCCCCGGCGGCCGTGGGGGCCGCGCCGGCGGGGTGATGTTCGTGGACGCCGCCACGGGCGCGGCACACGCGGCGCGTGCCCGCCTGATCGTCCTGTGCGCCTCGACGATCGAGACGGTTCGCATTCTGCTGGCCAGCCGCATGGAACACCCCGAGCTGCCGGTGTGCGAGTCGGACTGCCTGGGCCGCTACCTGATGGACCACGTGATCGTGGGGACGGCGGTCGAGATGGACGGCGTGCCGTACGATCCGCCGGCCCCTTTCACGGGAGCGGACTCGTTCCTGGTGCCGCGGTTTCAGAACCTCGACGGCGTGGCGGGGGAGCGGTATCTGCGCGGCTACGGACTGTGGGGGATCATCCAGCGGCGCGGCTACGCCGGGCGCCGCGGCCGGCCGGCGCTCGGGCTGGTGGTCGCGCAGGGGGAGATGCTGCCGCGGGCCGACAACCGGGTGGATCTGAACGGCGAGCGCTGCGCCGACGGCTTGCGCGGCGTGCACATAAGCTGCGCGTGGGGCGACAACGACCGGGCCATGCACGCCGCCATGGGCACGGCGGTCGAGGAGATGATGGACGCCGCCGGCGGGCGCACGGTGCGGCGCTTCGGGTCGCTGGCCCGCCTGCCCGGCCTGCTGGGGCTGCCGGCGCGGTTGGAGCGGTTCTGGCTCGCACCGCCGCCGGGCGCCTTCGTGCACGAGGTGGGCGGAGCCCGTATGGGCAGTGATCCCGCAGCGTCGGTGGTCGACGCGCGCAACCGCTGCTGGGGCCTGCCCAACGTGCTGGTCACCGACGGCGCGTGCTGGCCCAGCTCCGGCTGGCAGAGCCCGACGCTGACGATGATGGCGGTGACCGCCCGCGCGTGCTCGCTGGCGGTGGACGATCTGCGCCGCGGCGGCCTGTGAAGCGCATCGCCATCGTCGCCATCGGCTCCTGGGGGGACGTCGGCCCGCTGATCACGCTCGGCTCCGGGCTTGCCGGCGCCGGCTACGAGGTGCTGCTGGTCACGCACGCCGCCTACGCCGAGGACGCCACCCGCGCCGGCCTGGATTTCGCGCCGCTGTCGGGCGATCCGGTGGCGATCCCGGAGGACGAGCGCGGCCGGCAGTGGCTGGAGTCGGGCGGCAACGGGCTGCGTTTCGCCCTGCACCTGGTGCGCATCGCCCGGCCGCTGCAGCGCGCGGTGCTCGACGAGGCGTACGCGGCCTGCCGCTCCTGCGCGGCGGTCCTGCACACCCCGTTCGCGTCGTTCGCCACGCACGTCGCCGAGCGCCTGGAGCTGCCGAGCGTCGTCGTCGGCCAGCAGCCGGTGACCCGGACCGGCGCGTGGCGGGCGTTCCTGGTCCCGGACGGCCTGCCCCTGGGCCGGGCGGGCAACCGGCTGTCCTACCGGCTGATGGAGCAGGCGATGTGGCAGCCCTACCGGTCCGGCTTCCAGCGCTGGCGCCGCGACGCGGGCATGCCGGACGCCGGGCCGTTCGGGCCCGCCGCGCGGCTGTACACGGGCCGGGTGCCGGTGGTGTACGGCTTCAGCAGCCTGGTGGTGCCGCGCCCCGCCGACTGGCCGGCCTGGCACCGGGCGGCCGGCTACTGGCCGGCGCCGGAGCGCCGGTCATGGGACCGCGAGGATGCCCGGGTGGCGGCGTTCCTCCGCGACGGGCCGCCGCCGGTGTTCGCGGGATTCGGCAGCATGACCTCCCGCAACCCGCAGCGCGTGCTGGCGCGGGTGGTGGAGGCGCTGCGCGTCGTCGGACGCCGTGGGTTGCTCACGGGTGCGGGCTGGACCGCGCGCCTGGAGGCGCCGGACATGCTGGTCGCCGACGGCTTCTCGCACGCGCGCGCGCTGCCGGGGGTGGCGGCGGCCGTCCACCACGGCGGCGCCGGCACGGTGGCCACCAGCCTCGCCGCCGGCGTGCCGACGGTGGTGGTGCCGTTCTTCGCCGACCAGTTCTTCTGGGGCCGCCGGGTGGCGGCGCTGGGGGCGGGGCCACAGCCGCTGCCGATGGCCCGGCTCGACGCTCCCGGATTGGCCGGCCGGCTGCGGGACGTGCTAGCCTCGCCGTCGATGCGGGAGCGGGCCGCCGGCCTGGGCGAGCGGCTGCGCGCCGAGGACGGCGTTGCGGCGGCGGTGGCACTGATCGACCGCCACGTGGCGACGCCGCGTGGCTGAACGGTCGCGGGTGCCGCGCCGGCTCCACCAGATCTGGATCCAGGGCCAGGAGCACCTGCCGGCGCGGCTGGTCGAGCTGCAGGGCACCTGGCGGGAGCTCAATCCCGGCCACGAGTACCGCCTTTGGGACGAGCCGGCGCTGCGCGAGTTGATCGCGGCCCGCCACGCGTGGTTCCTGCCGACCTGGGACGGCTACCGGTACCTGCACCAGCGGGCGGACGCCGGCCGGCTGTTCGTGCTGTACGAGCAGGGCGGCTTCTACGCGGACGTGGACGCGCGGGCGCTGCGCCCGCTCGACGAGCTGACCGCGATGGTCCCGCACGCCCGGGTGATCACCTCGGCGCTGCCGTTCGCGGGACTGGACCACCGGCTCATCTCACTGGCCTGCGGGACGCGGCGGCTGATCACCAACGCGATCCTGGGCATGGAGCCCGGACTGGACGAGTGGCTGCAGGTGTTGCGGCGGCTGCCGCGGCGATCGACGTTCCTGCGGTTCCACAAGGAACTATCGATAGCGTTCGGAACCGGACCGATGTTCCTTGCCGGCGCCGTCGACCGTGCGTTTGCCGACTGTCGCGGACAGGTGGCGATCATGCCGGCGCGGATGTTCGAGCGGCGGCTCGGGTACCAGCCCTACTTCCCCGCGCCTCCCGACGCGTTCATGGACCACCTAATGGACGCGTCGTGGCACTCTCCGTGGCTGCAACGGCTGCTGAAGCTGTACTACGGCTGGCTGTACCGCTGACCGCGCGCGCCGCGCGGGGAAACGGCAGGTCAGCAGCGCCGGCAGCACGGTCAGCGCGCCCGCCGTGGTCGCCGCGATGGCGATGCTCAACAGCAGCCCGAAGCGGCCGACCGGCACGAAGGTCGATCCCACCAGCGCCAGCAGCCCGAAGCAGATCGCCCCGGAGGTGACCAGGATCGGGCAGCCGGCATGCGCGACCGCCGCGCGCATGGCCTGCTCGCGCCCGGCGCCGTGGTCGCGCTCGCGCTTGTACCAGACCAGCAGGTGCAGGGCGTCGTCGATGCCGATGCCGATCGCCAGGCTGGCCACCATCACCGACAGCGCGTCGAACGGGACGCCGGCGGCTGCCATCAGCGCCGCGGTCGCCATGATCCCGATCGCCAGCGGCGCCACCGCGGCGAGACCCAGGTGGATCGAGCGCAGCGCGATCGCGGTCAGCACCACCACCAGCACGGCGCTGGAGAGGGCGGTGATGATCTGGTCGCGCCGCAGCAGCTCGGACAGCCGCAGCCCGAACATGCTCCAGCCCCACAGGTCCGAGCGAACCTCCGGCAACGTCTGGTCCACCGCCTCGCGGACGAAGGAGGCCAGCTCGGCCGTTCCTGCCTCGTACAGGTAGCCGCCGGTCGATCCTTCCATCACCCACAGGCGGCTGGTCAGGGTCGTCGCGCCGTCGCCGAGGCCGGGACCGGAGCGGGCCGCGGCGGCCAGCGTGCTCATGCGCGCCGCCAGCTCGATCAGCGGCCGGTCGGCTGCCGTCAGCGCGCCGGGAGGCTCGCCGCCGGCGGCCGCCCGGCGCAGCGCGGCAAGGCTGGTGGTGAAGGAGGAGATGTGACTGACGTCGGGATGCGCGGCCAGCCGCGCTTCCAGGTCGTCCACGGCTGACAGCACGTGCGGGAGCGCGAAGTAGCGGACGGTGTCGTCCGGGGCCTGCAGGGTGAGGTTGAGGTCGATGAAGCTCCCGAACTCGCGCATGAACTCGGCATTGGCGGCCACCGCGTCGCTCTCGCCGCGCACGTGTCCGGCGAAGTCGGTTTCGTAGCGGACCGCCGGCAGCGCCACGGCGAACAGGACCAGCACCAGCGCCGCGCCGGCGAGGGCCGCGCGCGGCGCGCCGGTCAGGGTCACCGCGAACCGCTGCAGCACGGAGAGCACGGCGGCGGGCCGGCGCCGCCCGGCTTCGGGAGAGCGCCGGCGGTGAAGCTGCTGCAGCGCCGCCGGCAGCACGGTCAGGCAGAGCAGGGCGCCTGCGCCCACGCCGGCGGCCGATATCAGGGCGAACTCGCGCAGGCGCGGAATGCTCGACAGCAGCAGCGTGAGCAGCCCGGCGATCGTGGTCACCGCGGCCAGCGCCACCGGCCGGATGACCTCCGCCGTGGCGGGGAGCACGTCGCGCGGTCCGCGCCCGAAGCGGAACGCCAGGTGCACGCCATACGAGCTGGTCAGCGCCAGCACCAGGATCGGCACCACCAGCGTGATGATCGCGATCGGCACGCCGGTGAGGCGCATCAGTCCGGTCGCCCAGATGGCGGCGCTGGCGGCCACCGCGACCACCGACAGCGACACCGGCAGCCGTCCCAGGGCGGCGAGCAGCGTCAGGATGACCACGCCCGCCGCGAGCAGCCCCAGGATCGGCGGGTCGCGGTTGAGGGCGGCCAGCGTGGCCTGGTGCAGCGGTATCCAGCCGGCCAGCGTCACCTCGTAGTGCTCGCGCAACCCGTCGAGCGCCGGCTCGATCGACGCCAGGAACTCCTGGTAGTCCGGGATCACCGTGACCGCGTACACCACCGCCAGGGCGGACCCGTCGGCTGCCAGTACCAGGTTGCGCGCCTCCGGGGCGTCGCGGAGCGCCGTGCGCACGCGCTCGGCCTGCGCCTCCGTGGCCGGCGCGCGTCCCTCGGCGAGCGCCGGCGCGAGCTGCAGCCGGCCGCCGTCGAGGCGGAACGCCGGCAGGTTCAGCGGCGTCACCGATGAGACCACGAGCGGGTGCGCGGAGATGGCGCGGTCCGCCTCCGCCAACCCCTGCAGCGAGCTCACGGCGAACGGCTCGCCGGCGCGCAGCATGACGATCAGGTAGTTGAGGTCCTTGTCCTCCTGTCCATAGGTGTCGAACAGACGCTGCGCCTCATCGTCGCGCGGCAGCAGCCGCACCACCTCCGGATCGACACGCACGCCCAGGGCCGCAAGCCCGAGGGCAACCGTGATCGCCACCCATGCGACGATGATCGTCCGGGAGTGGCGGAGAATGGCGGAGGCCGCACGCAGGGAGCGCGCGGACGGACGGGCTACTGTCACGGTGGAGCGATGCCCAATATACCCTTATATTGCGTATCGGCCGAACCTTCGGTCACCGGTTCCCATGGATCTTCACGAATTCCAGGCAAAGGAGTGCTTCGAGCGCCACGGCATTCCGGTCGCGCGCGGGCACGTGGCCACCACGGCGGAGCAGGCCGCGGAAGCGGCCGAACGGCTCGGGCCGCCGGTGGTGGTGAAGGCGCAGGTGCTCACCGGCGGGCGCGGCAAGGCCGGCGGCGTGAAGCTCTGCCGGTCGGCGGCGGAGGCGCGCGCGGCCGCGCAGGCGATCCTGGGCATGGACATCCGCGGCCACGCGGTCGGCACGGTGCTGGTGGACCCGGCGGCGGACATCCGCGGCGAGCTGTACCTGGCGGTGACGAACGACCGCGCCGCGCGCCGTCCGCTGATCATGGCCAGCGCCGCCGGCGGCATGGACATCGAGACGGTGAACGCCGAAACGCCGGAGGCGATCCTGCGCACGCACGTCGATCCCCAGATCGGGCTGCGCGACTACCAGCTCGCCGGCCTGGCCTCCGGGATCGCGCGCGCGCCGGGAACGGCGCTGCCGGCCGGCCTGCGGCAGCCCTTCGCCGCGCTGACGCGGTCGCTGTACGGCTGCTTCCGCGCGACCGACGCCACCCTGTGCGAGATCAATCCCCTGGCCATCGTCGCCGAGGGTGACGCCGTCGCCCTGCGCGCGCTGGACGGCAAGATGAGCATCGACGACAACGCGCAGTTCCGCCAGGGCGGCCTGGCGGAGTTGCGCGACGCGTCCGCCGAGCCGGCGGGAGAGGCGGAGGCACGCGCGTCCGGCATCAACTACGTGAAGCTGGACGGCCAGATCGGCTGCATGGTCAACGGCGCCGGACTGGCGATGGCGACCATGGACCTGGTCGGCCACTTCGGCGACTCGCATGGCATCGGTCCCGCCAACTTCCTGGACGTCTCCGGCGGCGCGTCCGCGCAGCAGGTCGCCACCGGGCTGCGCATCATCCTGTCCGACGCCAACGTGCGGGCGGTGCTGATCAACATCTTCGGCGGTATCACCCGCGGCGACGAGGTGGCGCGCGGCATCATGGCCGCGCTGGAAGAGGTGCCCACGGCGCTGCCGATGACCATCCGGCTGGCGGGCACCAACCACGAGGAAGGCATGCGCCTGCTCCAGGAGGCGGGGCTGGCCAACGTCACGGTGGCGCAGTCCCTGCAGGGGGCGGCGCAGGCGGCGGTCGAAGCGGCGCGGAGCGGCTGATGCCTGTCCTGATATGCGGGTACTGACGTGTCTGTCCTGATCGACCGGACCACCAGGGTGATCGTCCAGGGCATCACCGGCAATCACGGCCGTTTCCACGCCGGCCAGATGATCGAGTACGGCACCGACGTGGCCGGCGGCACGCGGCCGGGCAAGGGCGGGGAGACGATCCTGGAGCGGCCGATCTTCGACACCGTGGCCGAGGCGTGCGAGCGCACCGGCGCCGACTGCAGCGTCATCTTCGTGCCGCCGCCGCTGGCCGCAGACGCCATCCTGGAGGCCGTGGACGCGGGCATCCGGCTGGTGGTCTGCATCACGGAGGGGATTCCGATCCGGGACATGCAGCTCGTGCGGGCGCGGGTCGACCGCGGCGGCAGCCGCCTGCTCGGCCCCAACTGCCCGGGACTGCTGACGCCGGCGCAGAGCAAGGTGGGCATCATGCCGGGGACGATCGCCTCGCCCGGCAGCGTGGGCGTGGTGTCGCGCAGCGGCACCCTGACCTACGAGGCGGTGTACGCCCTGACCGAGCGGGGCATCGGCCAGTCCACCTGCATCGGCATCGGCGGCGACCCCGTGAACGGCACCGACTTCATCGACGTGCTGGAGCTGTTCGAGCGCGACGCCGGCACCGACCGGGTGGTGCTGATCGGGGAGATCGGCGGCACCGACGAGCAGCGCGCCGCCGACTACATCCGGCGCGAGATGTCCAAGCCGGTGGTGGCCTTCATCGCCGGGCGGATGGCCCCGGAAGGCAAGACCATGGGCCACGCCGGCGCGCTGGTGGAGGGGGCCGAGGGGTCGGCCGGCGACAAGATCGACGCCCTCCGTTCCGCGGGCGCGCGCATCGCCACCCACCCGGAAGAGATCCCGGACCTGGTCGGCGGCTGAGCCGCCGAGGACGGAACGGGGCGCCGGGCACAATGCTCGCCGGCAACGGCACAATGGTCCCGGGCACGAAAATAGTCCCGGGCACAAAAAAAGGCCCCTGGGTAAAGGAGGTGAAACCCCAGGGGCCCGAAGGCGAGACGTCCTTCGTGTAGGTAACTAAGCAAACAACCCCCGCCCCGTTCGGTTACAGGGCGCGGCGCACTTTCTCGGATTCGCCGTTCCAGCCCTCCCCGCGCCGCCGCCGGCCGCCCCGTCCGATCAGCATCCGGAAGGCGGCGGCGATCGCCAGCGCATAGGCGCTCAGCACCGCCGCGGGCACCCAGGCGCCGCCGCCGGTGGCGGGAACGTTCAGGACCAGGATCATCGGGATGGCCAGGAAGAAGGTCAGCCCGGAGGCGTAGCAGTAGTCGGCGGCTGCCGGCGTGCGCAGCTCCGGATCGACCACCCGCACCAGGGCGATGCCGGTGGTGAGGGTGCCGGTGAGGCTGCCGTAGAACATCAGCAGCCGCGCGAACGAGTGGTCGGCGAACATGCGCGGGGTGATCCAGATCAGCGACGCCAGGGTCAGACCGCCGATCAGGAGCGCGAACACCGCCAGCACCGGCCAGTAGTCGGCGATCACCCCGACCGCGATCGACGCCAGCCCGGCTGCGATCATGAAGTCGACGGCGCCGCCGGCGACCCGCGTCAGCCCGCCGCCGTCGAGCAGGTGGGCAAGGCCGAGCCGCTCGGCCAGCGCGCGCGCCCCCAGCGCCGTCAGCAGCCCGAAGATGAAGGCGATGCCCCACAGGTTGTCCGCCAGCTCGCCGCCGGCCGGACCGAGCAGGCCCAGCAGCGCGGTGGTCCCGCTCAGCAGGCCGTAGCTGGCCAGGTAGACCCCGAACACGACCGCCAGCCACAGCGACAGCGAATCGATCGCGTCCGGTTCCGTGCGCTGCCGGGCGCCTTCCGGCCCGGCGTCCCGCGCGTCCAGCAGCCCGGTACGCCTGCCGTAGCCGGCAGGGGGCTCGATCCACCCGCGCGCGATCGCGGCGTTGATCAGCAACACGCCGCCGACGCAGGCCAGCAGGAAGCCGAGCGCCCCGAACGTGAGGCCGATGCTGTCCGCGCCGACGAAGCCCAGCCGCTCCCAGTTCGAGCCGATCGCGAACGCCTGGCCCGGCCCCAGGGAGAAGCCGATGGCCGCCAGGAAGCCGAAGCTCGGAAAGAGCCCCGGCACCAGCGTCGCGATCAGCGCGAACGTGAGCAGCAGGCCGGCCAGCCCCTGCAGGGTCATCTGCGACAGGATCACGACCGCCGATCCCGTGATCGCCCTGGCGCGGCGCCGGGTGGTCGAGCGCAGGCCGAGCGCGATGATCGCCAGGTTGAGCAGGTGGTAGGTGAGTTGCCTGACCCCGCCGGTGCCGTGGCCGGCGAGCGGCGCCACCCAGTTGTAGAACGGGAACAGCAACGCGCCGGCGGTCACCGCGTTGGGGACCAGGAAGCGCTGCAGCACCCGCACGCGCGCGCGCAGGACGGTCGCGGCCCCCAGCGCCGCGCCGATCAGGCCGAGGTCTATCAGCAGCGGCCAGGAGATCTTCACCGTCCGGCGCGCGTCAGCCGCCGCGCTCCAGCGGGCGCAGGGCCTTCGGCGCGTGGATGAGCGTCCGCACCCCGTCGGCGGTCACCAGCATGTCGTCCTCGACCCGCACCCCGCCGCGCAGGTCGTCGCCGTACACGCCGGGCTCGACGGTGATGACGTCGCCTTCGGCCAGCACGCCGTCCGGCCACGCCGGGTTGAGGTAGGGCCGCTCGTGCGGGCAGAGGCCGATGCCGTGGCCGAGGTGATGGAACATGCCGCCGGGCACGATTTCGTCCATGCGCTCGCGCGCCAGGTTGAACAGGTCGAGGCAGGCCACTCCCGGCCGCGCCATCCGCTTCACTTCCGCGAGCGTGTCGACCGCCTGCCGGTGCGCCCGCTCCTGCTCGTCGGTCGGCGTGGTCACCGCGAACACGCGCGAGGCGTCCGCGTAGTAGCCGCGGTAGTTGACGCCCAGGTCCAGGATCCACAACTCGTCCGCGCCGGCCGGCCGGCGCCGCGGCGGGCCGCCGGGCGACCCGCACTGGAAGTCCTGCCCGAACCGCAGCGGCAACTCGCCCGCCTCCTCCACCACGGCGGCGGACAGCTCGTTGTAGAGGGCCAGCTCGTCCAGCCCCGGCTCGATGACCTGCGCGGCGCGCGCGTAGGCGGCGTCGATGCAGCGCGCGGCGACCTGGATCAGCTCGACCTCGTCCGGGTCCTTGCTCCTGCGCAGGTGCAGCAGGTCGGGGGTCACGTCCTTGAACGCGGCGTCCATGCGCTGCAGCACCGCGGCGCCGAGCGGCCCCTGGTCCAGGCCCACGCGGCGCGCGCCGGCCAGCTCCGGGGCCAGCAGCGCCGCGATGCCGTCGGCCTGGTCCAGCCGGATCGTCGCGTTGGACTGCGCCTCGGCCACGCGCACCTCGTCCACGGTTGCGCCGTCGGAGCGCGGCTCGCTGGTGGCCAGCACCGAGCGCTCGGCGCCGATCGCCACCGCTCCGAGCGCGAACCAGGGCGGCAGGCAGCCGGTGACGTAGTACACGTGGCAGGGATCGGTGAGCAGCAGGAGGTCCAGCTCGCGGTCGGCCAGGATCGAACGAACGCGGTCGAGGCGGCGTGCGCAGCCCTCTATGGTCAGCATGGCCGGGAGAGTCTACCCCGGCAGCCCGGACGGCGCTTGCTTGTGCGGGGTGCTTCGGGTACCTATGAGAACAGTGGTACTCCTGATCGTCGCCGGCGCCATCGTGGTGGTGGGGCTGGGGGTGTTTTTCATCGAGCCCGGCATTTTCGCCCTGGCGTTCAGCCTGATCACCCCCGTGTTCGTGCGCAATCCGCCGTTCGTGGACCTGGATCGGGGTTTTCCCGGCCACCGGCTGATCGAGGACGCGTACCCGGAGATCCGCGCGGAGGCGGAGGCGCTGCTGCGGAACCCGGAGCGGATCCCGACGTTTCACGAGGTCGACCCGCTGCAGACGCCGATCTCCGGCAAGGACGGGATCCCGTGGCGGACCTTCTTCCTCAAGGGCCACGGCGTCTGGCACGACACCAACGTGAACCTGACGCCGAAGACGGTCCAGGTGCTGCGGCAGATCCCGGAGGTCGAAACGGCGATGTTCTCGATTCTGGACGGCGGCAAGCACATCCCGGCGCACCGCGGCTTCTTCCGGGGGGTGTACCGCTACCACCTGGGCCTGGTCGTGCCGGACGACGCACCGGTCTACATCGTCTGCGGCGGCCAGGAATACCACTGGCGGGAAGGGGAAGGCGTGCTGTTCGACGACACCTACCGGCACGAGGTCTGGAACAGGAGCGCGCAGCCGCGGGTCGTGCTGTTCCTGAACGTCCTGCGCGACGCCGACCTGCCGCGCTGGATGCGCCCGATCAACCGCCTGGTGGCGTCGTTGATGCAACGTTCGCCGAAACTGAAGCGCGCCGGCAAGCGCGCCGAGGTGGCGATGGACATCTGACCCCGACGGGTTTCACTCCCCCGGCGGCTTCGGCGGAATGGTCACCGTCGCGCTCGATGGCGAACCGATCGAGTAGTAGCCGTAGTGGCTGACGTTGACGTACTGGTTGTTGCCGCCGCGAAACAGCAGCTCGGAGAAACTGTCCAGCGACACCCGCAACTCCGCTCCGTCCGGAAAGTGCTCGTCGGCGGAGAGGGTGAAGCTGCTCCCGCTGCGTATCTGAACGCGTCTGGTCCGGTACGTCCTGGTGCCGTCCGGCTCGACGAACGTCCAGCCGGTCTGCACGGTATAACTGCCGGTGTGCGTGTTCGGCTCGGCCCCCTGTGGGGTCACCGGAAGCTCCGGCAGCGACGGGCTGACGTTCACGGCGCCGCTGATGCTCACCGTGGTGTACGTCCGGCCGTGCCACTCGTAGGTCTCCCACACCGCGGACAGCGAGCCCATCGTGGCGGTGTAGCTGCCCCGCACCCACGCCGGCTCCTCGTCGTCCGGATCCGGGTCGGGCGGCGCGACGCCGACCGGCACGCCACCCGGGACGGTCTGGGTGCCGGTCTCCGGGTCGTGATCGCGAACCGAGATCGTAACGGAGTTGGTCTCCCCGATGGTGTAGGCCACGTCGCCCAGGTCGCAGGTTGCGAGCGTCGCCGTAATGATGCGGTCCGTCGTCACCGGGTCGTCGTCGACGGTGGCGATCAGGTCGGTGCTGGCGTCGAAGCCATTGGCCGTGGCCGTGGCGTCCGCCATGTCGTGCCCGCCGCTGTCGGCCAGCGTGATCGTGCATGTTCCGGCGACCGGCACGGTGCCGGTGAAGCGCACCATCAACCGGAACGACTCGCCCTCCTGCACGGTGCTGACGGTGGAGTGGATGCCGCCCTCGCCGGCATCGTCGCCGCTGCTCGTCTGGCGAAGGGTCGCCGACGCCTCCGGTTCGTCCGGGCGGTCGACGTGCAGGCTTACCACGATCGGATCAGGCTCCGGCGGTTGCGGCTCCACGACGCCGACCGAGAAGGAGTGCACGACGTGATCGCCGTCGGCATCCTCGGCGCGATACACGAACACGCTTTCGCCGGCGCTGGTCGGCGTGCCACGCAGGGCGCGCGTGTCGGCGTCGAACACCAAGCCGTCCGGCTGGCCGCGCACTGAGTAGCGCAGCGGCTCATCGCCCCCGACGGCCGCCGGCAGCGTCACCGGCTCGATCTCTTCACCGACCGTGAACGGCCCTATGGTTACCGCTGCCACCCCATCAGGCCATGCCGGAATCAAGTCTGCCGGCTCGGGCTCGGGTTCGGGTTCGGGCTCGGGCTCGGGTTCGGGCGGGTTCGGGCTCGGGCTCGGGTTCGGGCTCGGGTTCGGGCTCGGGCTCGGGTTCGGGTTCGGGTTCGGGCTCGGGTTCGGGTTCGGGCTCGGGTTCGGGTTCGGGTTGCGGCTCAACTACCTCCGGCGGGGTCGCGGAGTCCTCCGGTATGATCGGCGCGACGGTCGCCTTGCAGCCGATCAGCACCAGTGCAATCGCTGCGATCAGATATCTGGTCATCCAATTCCTCCCGGCGGTTCGTCGACTGCCGCCCGCCTGATATGTCCTGCTCGAAGGCTCCGGTCACTCGCTATTCGCGCCCTGTGCGAATAGAACCCCGGCGAGTCAGTTCCGGACCCGAGGGGTATGGCGCTCTCGCTCACGCGAGGTCATACGCAGGTCCTTCAGAGAATCCCGCCGGGGTCCCGGTGCCTTTTCGGGTACGGCCCCGGCACCTATCGCCAGCAGGCTGCCACCGGGGAGCGGGACCATCAACCCCCGGTGGTGCGCAATTTCCTATACAGCAACGCTTTTTCCCGAACGCTCGTATCCCCTTCCCAGATGGTCGCGACCGTGCCCGAACGGCCATGATTCGCGCCCGGACGGGGAGGCCATCAGGACCTTGAACGGACAGGATCGGGCTTCTCCTGGTCCGGATCAGGAGAAGCCCGATGTGCGGAAACACCGCACTAATCGGTGCCTTGCGCACCGGTCCACGAACGCCGCAAGGTCCATTGACGCAGGTCGAGGGATTGGAGTAGACGTTTTCATTTGCAGGAATACGGGACCCGCATTGCCGAATTCACCGAACTGAATCGCCCGATTTCCTGAACGGCAGGAAACGGCTTCCTGAACGGTGAGCGGGTCATCCCGGATGGTCCACGGGCTTCCCCGGGAAACGTGCTGCGGCTGATCATGAGCGACGACGGAGAGCGCAGGACGCCGGCACCGATGCGATTCGCGTATCGAGAGGTCGCGACGCCGGGCATGGGATGGGTGGTCGCCGGCATCTCCTTCGGCTTGCTGGCAATCGTCGCCGCTCTGGGCCCGATGGACACCCTGCGCACCCTGACGCTGGTGCAGAGACTCGCCTATTTCGGTCTCGTCACCGTACTCAAGGTGCCTGTCTACTTCGCCTGCGGGTTCTTCGTCCTGTACGTGCTGCGCGATAGCAGGCTGGTGTACCTCGCGGCGGCACTTGCGCTGATGTGCGCGATCGTGACGGCGTCAGGCGCCGCCCTTGCCATGATTCTCTACGGGCCGTTTCACGGGGGCGCTTCTCCGAAGGCCACCTTCTCCGGGGTCTATGCCTTCGGCGTGCTGATCTCCGCGGTCGGCACGGCTCTTTCGCTCTACGTGCTCTACCTGCGAGTCAACCGAACCACCCAGCGCGACGGCGCCGTCGAGCGCGACCCGGGTGCCCCCCCTGCCGGCACGCACGGCTCCCCGGAAGCGGCTGCCGTGGGGTCCGCCGGCGGCACCTCATCCGAGACCCCGCGCGCGGAACCGCCTGAGGGCGGGAGTCCGGCTCCGCAACTCCGCCTGCCCGCGGAGATCGGACGCGACGTCGTGTACGTCCATGTCTCCGGCCACTACGTGGAGGTCATTACGACCGCCGGCACGGCGGTCGTGCTGATGCGGCTCTCGGACGTGGCGCGAGCCCTGAAGGACCAGGGGATGCAGACGCACCGGTCCTACTGGGCGGCATACCGCCACATCGTGCGGCTTGAGAGCGTTGATCACCGTGTCGCGCTGCATCTCACCGGCGGCCACCGGGTGCCGGTGAGCCGCTCGTTCCGCGCTGACGTGCGCGCCTACATGGCGGACCGCGAAGACGACCGCGCGGACCCGTCAGAAGGCGGTCGAGGTTGACCGATCGCCGCTCAGGCGCCCTCGCACGGCGTGTCCCTGCAGGCCGTCAGCGGCGCCAGCAGATCCGGCGCGGTCAGGAGGCCGGAGAAGAGACCAATCATGGTCATAGTGGTGCCGGCATCGTCGATCTCGACCGTCATCGGCTCCTCGGTGACACCCTGGAAGAGCAGCGTGAAGATGCCGACGGCCAAGCCCAGCGGGTCCTCGAAGCCTTCCACGAACTCGATCGAGACCCCGTCATCGGGGACCGTCAGCTTGAAGCCGGTCTCGTTCTCCACGGCCAGGCTGCCGCTGACGGTGAGCTTGGTGGAAACGTTCTCCGGCGGCTCCACTCCCTCCTCCGGTTCGATCGGCACCGGCGGGGCGATGACGCTGGTGCCGTCACCGACGGTGAACCTGAAGGTGTCCTCCCCGAGCGTCAGAGTGGTCGGATCGGCCTGGCCGGCGATGTGCCAGGTGCCGACGTAGGCCGGCGCCATTTCCGGGGCCGGCCCGCGGGAGCAGCCTGCTACCGCCAGCAGGATCGCCGCGCCGGCGGCGAACAACGAAGTCCTCTGTTTCAACGACATCCTCCCGATGCGGGCGAAGATACGCGCGCCGCGTCGATCGGCCAAGCACTTCCCGCGCCATCCTGCCGCCGGGGAGGAGGCAGCCTCGGGTGTTGGTCCCGCCTGCCCTCCGGAACCTTGCGGCGCGCGGATCTCAGGCGCTGACCGTCAGGTCTTCGCGCAGACTGACGCGGCCGGGTGGGAGCGCCCAGGGGGCGTCGACGCCGGCGTAGCCGGTCGCCGCGGCGTGCGCGGCCTGCAGGGTCCGCTCGATGCCGCGGATCGCGGTGACCGGGCCGGCGGCGTCCGCGGGCAGCGACGGCGGCGGGGTCGCCGTGAGCACGAACTCGGCCGGCATCTCCGCGGGCGGGGCGGCGGCAAAGCCGGCCTCGATGCAGGCGGTGTGCTGCAGGGCGTTGCCGATCGTGCAGGCGGGCGGCTCGCCGGTCTCCATCGACGCCAGCAGTGCGCGCAGCGGCCGGGACGGGTCGTAGGGCGGGTCGGCCAGCTCCTCGCTCCTGCCTGCCCGTTCGATCACCACGCGGCCGCCGGCAGCGGTTGCCGTGCCGCCCTCGAAGCGGTACTCGATGTGGGCGTCGGTCGCCTCCAGGCAGGCGTGCGCCGCCAGCATGCCGATGACGGTCCCTTCGCGGGTTTCCACCCGCAGGTACTGGGTGTCGGCCCAGGCGTCGCGGGCGGCGCGGTAATTCTCTGCCGTGACGGCGACGGGGCTGGCCGCCTGCCGCTCGCCCGCGCCGGCCACGTACAGCATCTGCTGGAGCTGGTGGGCGCAGGCGTTCTGGATCGGTGAGTCGAGGACCTCCGCGCCGCCGCGCCGGCCGCCCCAGTCACGGCGCCGGTAGTAGCGCCGGCCGCGCGTCGCGCTGATCAGCGTCCGCGCGTGTGTGAGCGCGCCCAACCCGCCCCCGGTGCGCAGGGCCTTGAGCCGGGCGACCGCGGGGGAGTACATGCCCTGGTAACCGATGGCCAGCATGCGTCCGCTGCGCGCCGCGGCCTGCTGCATGCGGCGCGCCTGCGCCAGGGTGCCGGCCGCCGGCTTCTCGCAGAGCACGTGGCATCCGGCCTCCAGCGCCGCGACGGACGCGGTCTCGTGGCAGGGGATGCCGCCCGCGACCACGACCAGGTCCAGCCGGCCCGCCTCGGCGGCCAGCAGCTCCTCCAGGGTCGGGTAGGCGCGCGCGCCCAGCTCGCCCAGCATGCGCTCCGACTCCGGGTAGCGGCCGGGCGTGCGCACCACCGCGGCGGCCAGCGCGCAGCGCCGCTCGGCCTGCGCGGCCGCCAGCACCTCCAGCAGCGTGTGGCCGTAGCCGCCGATCCCGACCAGGGCGGCGCGCGGTCCCATGGCTCAGCCGGCTCCCCGCGGAGGCTCCGCCTGCCCGATCGCCCGTATGCTCCAGGACATCGGGTCATCTTACCCCGGCACCGTCGTTTACTGATGCAGGCGGCTGCAAGGCGTTGCCGATCGTGCAGGCGGGCGGCTCAATGGCCCCGTCATCACGTTCCAGCTCCCTTGGGTACGACAGCATCCTAATCCTCTTCCGTTTGGCATCTTCCCTTCGGCACGTTCCTGATGATTCATTGCTCGCCATCGTCGCCCATGCCATTATCATTCCCAAGACGAGTCACAAGCTGATTGGGAGGATCAAGAATGAAGAACGCAGGCACCGGCTTCATGGCGAAGCGGGTCCGGTCCGAGTTGAAGGCAAGGATTGACGAGCTGTGCATTGAGACGGGCGGTCCGTTTACGCTCAGCACGGGAGAGGTGTCCCACTTCTACTTCGACTGCAAGCGTGCGGTGCTGCAAGGGGACGTTCTCTGTATGATCGCCGAACAGTTGCTGGACGAAGCGACTGACTTGCCGGAGGTGCCCGATGCGATCGGAGGTCTCTCCATCGGCGCCGATTTTCTGGTTGCTGCCACCATTCAGCTAGCTGCTCAGCGGCGACATCCGATGACTAATGGCTGTGTCGTTCGTAAGGAGCCCAAGAACCATGGTACGCGAAACTTCATCGAGAACGCACAGCCTGACGGCACCAAAATCCTGGTGGTGGATGATGTAATCACCACCGGCAACTCGACCGGCATTGCCTGCGATCGGTTGCGTGAAGCGAAGAACCAGATCGTCGGCATCGTAGGATTGATCGACCGGGAAGAAGGCGGTGTCGAGTCTCTCATCGAGAAGTACGGCGTTCCTGTCACATGCTTGTTCAAGGCCAGCAGCTTCCCACGTATAATTGAAGCCCATGAAAGAAATTGCGAACCGATGGTTGCCACCGCTTGAAGACGGAGCCTTCAATCACAACCTCCTGAGGGAGGTCGCCCGGGAGTCTTCACGTCTATTCCGGTTGGCGCAACGCCCGGCTGATCAAGTCAGCCTGTTTGTTCTGGATGCCGTCTGCGCTCAAGCGTGTTCATTGTATCGACGCTTCACCCGAGCGTCGTGGTGGGAACGAAGAGTACCACGAGAAGCTGAAGTCTACACTTGGCCCGGCACTCATTAGCTTCTTGCGGGCCGACACAACCCACGTCAGTGATCGGCACACAGCTATTGAGAAGCTGCTACACGCGTACAGGCTTGCGAACCAACTCTGAACTCTCCGAACCCAACGTAGAGCCCTTCAACACGGAGACGACCACTTGAGGGACACTGCTGCCCCCCGATGACGTCCCGTCTCAGCACCACCAACCGCATCATCGCCGTCACGATCGGCGCCGGCGTCACCGTGGCCCAGGCGATCAGCGCCGGGGTGGGCTGGCAGGCGATGGCGTCCACCTTCGAGCGGATCGCGCACGCCGCGGCCGCGCCGCTGGCCGGGGCGGCCGCCGCCGGGCTGTGGGTGCTGGCGGTGCGCACCCCGCAGGCGGTCCGCCGGCTGTTCCTGCCGTCGCCGGCGCGGGTCGAGTGGACGATCGAGCGCGCGCGCGCCGCCGGCCTGCTGCCGGAGGGCTACGTGAGCGACCCGCACCGCGACCTGCTGGTCGCGCGCACGATCGCCTTCGACCGCAAGGCCGGCCTCACCGACGAGGAGATCCGCAAGGACCTGGCTGACCAACTGGCAGAGGAGGCCCGGCCGGAGTCCGGCGGCTAGCCACGAATTCCGGGCAGGAAAATCTCCGCCGCCTGCGCCACGGTCAGCTCGCGCGCCAGGATCCGGTCCTGAAAGTCGCGGGTCCAGGCGGCCAGCCGGCCGCGGGCGGTGCGGAACTCATTGAGGATCATGCGGCCGATCGGCCCGCAGCCGTCCAGGAAGCCGCTGAGAGCGAAGTCGCGCTCGGCGGCGGCGCGGTCGTAGTCCAGGCGGACGATGCGCACGCGCCGCCTGGCGGAATCGATCAGCTCCAGGCGCGCGTAGGCGGCGCGCGGGTCGCCGTCGAACGGCATGCCGATGGAGCCGGCGTTGACCACCAGGCAGCCGCGGTGGCGGCGGGTCAGCGGGCGGTGGGTGTGGCCGACCGCGAACACGGCGCTGCCGGCGCGCACCTTGCTGTCGAGCTCCTCGTCGGTGGTGTGCGGGTAGATGCCATCGCGGGAGCCGAGCAGGGTGCCGTGCGTCATGAAGACCTCGCCTGCCGGCGTCTGCAGGCTCGCCTCGGTCGCCATGGCGGGCAGCTCGGCGGCGCGCGCGCCCAGCGACCGCCGGCACCAGTCGACCGCCGCGAACGCGTCGTAGGCCGGTGGCAGGCGCCGGGCGTCCGGGGAGCCGCGCTCGATGACGTACTCCTCGTGGTTGCCGCGGATGACGATCCAGCCGTCGCGCAGGCGGCGCTCCTCGACCAGGTCCCAGCACTCCGGGGAGCGCGGGCCGCGGTTGACGATGTCGCCGGCCACCAGCACCGCGTCCGGCCGCCAGCGGTCCACGTGGTCGGCGACCGCGCGCAGGGCCTGCAGGTTGCCGTGCACGTCGGCCAGGACGGCGATCTTCACGAGCGGCGCTCGCAGAGGGCGGGCGGGAGCCCCGCCGTCTGCCCCGCCGTTTGCCTCGCGGTTTGACAGTACGTCAAGTCGCCCCATACCTTAGCGTAGCCTCCGACGTGCGTGCGCGAGCCGATGAGCGACGCGCGAACCGAGCAGATCTTGTCTGCTCGCGAGAACCAGAACGATCGACCACAGCATGGAACTGATAACTGATCTGGCATGGCGGATCGGCGGGCCGCAGGGTAGCGGCGTCGATACCGCAGCGCGTTTCTTCGCCCGCTCCTGCGCGGCGGCGGGCCTGCACGTGTTCGGCCACCGCGAGTACTACTCCAACATCATGGGCCGCCACTCGTACTACGACGTGCGCGTGGCCGACCACCCCCTCACCTGCCACCGGAGCGAGGTGGACTTCATGGCGTCGTTCGACGCGGAGACGCTGGCCCGGAACGTGATGACGGTCGCGGACGGCGGCTGGCTGCTCCACTCGGAGCGCGACGCCGACGTGCCCCTGAGCCGGATGAGCATGCTGGACGAGCGGGTGGCCGAAGACCTGACCGCGCTGCTGGACGAGCGCGGCCTGCCGCACGGCACCGCCGGCCTGCTGGAGCTGGCGGCCGAGCGCGGCGTGCACGCGCTGCCGGTGGACTTCGGCGCGGTCACCGGCGCCCTGGCGGAGGAGATGGGCATCCCGCAGGCGCGTGCCGACCGCACCCGCAACACCGTGTCGGTGGCGGTCTGCTGCGCGGCCATGGGGCTCGACCGTTCCTACCTGGTGAGCGCCCTGGACCGCGTGTTCCGCGGCCGCAAGCCCATCGTGGAGCTCAACGTTCACGCCATCGATCAGGCCTACCGCTACGCGCTGCAGCGGTTCGAGGAGCGCTCGTTCCACCTCCGCCTGAAGCCCGGCGGCGCCGGCGACGGGCGCCTGTACATCAACGGCAGCGAGGCGGTGGCCATGGGCAAGATGGCCGCAGGCCTCGCCTTCCAGACCTACTATCCGATCAGCCCCGCCACGGCGGAGAACACCTTCCTGGAGCGGCACACCCGCATCGGCCGCCAAGGCGGCGGCGACCAGGCCGTGGTCGTGGTGCAGACCGAGGACGAGATCGCGGCCATCACGATGGCGGCCGGCGCGGCGCTCACCGGCGTGCGCGCCTCCACCGCGACCTCCGGCCCCGGCTTTTCGCTGATGACCGAGGGGCTGGGCTGGGTCGGCATCAACGAGGTGCCGCTGGTGGTGACGCTCTGGCAGCGCGGCGGCCCGTCCACCGGCCTGCCCACGCGCACCGAGCAGGGCGACCTGCTGAGTGCCCTGCACGCCGGCCACGGCGAGTTCCCGCGCATCGTGATGGCGTCCTCCGACCTGGAGGAAGCGTTCGCGGACGCCGCGCACGCGTTCAACTACGCCGAGCGCTACCAGCTCCCGGTCATCCACCTGATGGACAAGGCGCTGTCCAGCACCACGCAGACCCTGACCCGCTTCGATCCGGCCACGCTGTCGATCGACCGCGGCGTGCGGTACGAGCCGAACGGCCGCGCGCCGGAGCAGGGGTCGTTTCCGCGCTTCGCGGTCACCGACGACGGCATCTCGCCGCGGCCGGTGCTCGGCCAGCCGGGCGGCATGCACTGGGTGACCGGCGGCGAGCACACCGAGGAGGGCCGCGTCACCGAGGACCCGGTGGTGCGCGAGCAGCAGGTGGAGAAGCGGGAGCGCAAGCTGGAGCTGGCCGCGGCCGAGATCGGCGCGGCGGAGAAGCTGGCCGTCTACGGCGCGGCCGACGCGGCGCTGACGGTGGTGGGCTGGGGCTCCACCAAGGGCGCGGTGCTGGAGGCGATGGAGGCCCTGGCGGGCGAGGACATCGGCGTGCGGCTGGTGCAGGTGCGGCTGCTCTGGCCGTTCCCCGGTGAAGAGCTAGCGGACCTGCTCGCCGGCGAAGGGGCAGCAGGCCCGGTGGTGAGCGTGGAGCTCAACCACTCCGGGCAGTTCGCGCGCCTCCTGGCCGAGCAGACCGGCGTGCGCGCCGCGCACCGCATTCTCAAGTACAACGGCCGCCCGTTCACGGCCGCCGAGCTGCAGGCGCCGTTGCGGCGCATCGCCGCCGGCGGCGCCGAGGCGCGGACGGTCGTCCGCAATCCCTGGGAGTAGCGACGAACATGGCAACAGCAACGCTGGACCGCAGGCAGGCGCTCAAGCAGTTCCGGGTCGACTACGCCAACGACTGGTGCCCGGGCTGCGGCGACTTCGGCATCCTCGGCGCGCTGCAGCAGGCGCTGGCCGGCATGGGCCGCCGCCCGCACGAAGTCGTGCTGGTGGGCGGCATCGGCTGCTCGGGCAAGGCGCAGTACTACGTCAACTGCTACGGCGTGCACACCCTGCACGGCCGGCCGCTGCCGTTCGCGACCGGCATCAAGCTGGCCAACCCGGAGCTGACCGTGATCATCGTCGGCGGCGACGGCGACGGGCTCGGCATCGGCGCCGGCCACTTCGTCAACGCCGGCCGGCGCAACGTCGACCTGACCTACCTGCTGTTCAACAACGAGGTGTACGGCCTCACCCAGGGCCAGGGCGCGCCGACGCTGCAACTCGGCCTGCAGACCAAGAGCCTGGCGGAGCCGAACATCCAGGAGAGCGTCAACGGGCCGTCGCTGGCCTACGCCAGCGGCTTCACCTGGATCGGGCGTGGCTACTCGTACGACGTCCGCCACCTGGTGCGGATGATCACCCGCGCGGTCGAGCACCCCGGCCTGTCGTTCCTGGACATCGTGCAGCCGTGCCCGACCTACAACGACCTGCACGACAAGGCGTGGTTCGGCGGCGAGGGCACCGAGAGCGGCGAGTCGCGCATCTACGACGTGGAGACGACCGACTACGACGGCCGCATCCCGGCCGGCGTGGACGACGAGGGGTTTCGCGCCAAGGTCGCGGCGTTCTCGACCAAGGCGCTGGAGTGGGGCGACCGCATCCCGGTCGGCCTGCTCCTGGAGAAGCAGGGCGTGAGCGCCTTCGGCGACCGCATCGGCGACCGGCTCGGCCCGTACCGGACGCACCCGCCAGCGGCGCGCGCCATCGCCGGCCCGGACGGCCGGCCCACCGCCGACCTCACCGCCGTCTTCGACGAGTCCGGGGTCCCCTAGCTACCGGTCCGTCTCGCGCAGGACGGAGAGCACGTCACTCGCGTCCACCAGGTGTACGCCGGTCGAGGCATCGATCCTGACCGACGCCTCGGGCACGAATCTGACGGCCACCGCCTCCAGACCGGCAGTTCCTGGCACGCCGCCGATGCCGGGCAGGGGACCGGCCCTCGATACGGGGCCGGATCGAGCGGACCACTTCGCCTCGCCGACCAGCAGCCGCCGGCCGTCGACCGAGCGCGCCACGACGTCGAGCTCGGGGGCGTTGCCGCGCCAGTAGCGCCGCGCCGGCTCCCAGGGTCCCAGGGGGGCCAGCGGCGTGTCGATGCGGTGCAGTTCCGGCACCGCCATGCGGCAGAGCTCCTCCCACGCATGGCCCTCCAGGGCAGCCCGGTGCCGGCGCCAGTAGTGCAGCCGGGTGTCGCGCGGCGCTTCCGCCAGGGCCGCCCGATGCGGGGCCACGGCCGCGAACCACAGGCGCAGGAACGGGTCGTCGAGCCGGTAGAGGCTGCGCTTGCCGGACGCCGGGCTGCTCCCGAACGGGATCTCCCGGCGCACGAAGTCCATCTCGGTCAGGGCGGCAAGCTGCCGCGTCAGGCTGGAGGCCGGCTTGCCGAGCCGGCCCGCGATCTCGCTCATGCGGTGGGCGCCGGCGCCGATGGCATCCAGCAGCGGGCGCAGCGAGGTGGCCGGCGGCGTCTCGGCCAGCAGCAGGCGGTCCGGCTCCTCGTGCAGCGGGCCCGAGGGATCGAGGACCAGATCGTCGACCGCTGCGGCGAGGTCGCCCCCGTACGGTTCGGCGAGCTCCCAGTAGCGCGGCAGGCCGCCCCAGAGCGCGTAGGCGGACACCAGGGAGCGCGGCGGCGCCGCGGTGAAGACGTCGGCCAGGTAGCCGGGCCGCAGCGGGCGCACCGCGAATGCCTCCACCGCACGGCCGTACAGGGGAGCGTCGGCGTCGAGCACCGCGCCGTGCATCATGTGTCGGCTCGAACCGCTCACCACCAGGCACGGCCGCCCGCCGGGACGGTCCAGCCAGTTCTGCAGCACGGCGGCAAGCGACGGATCCGCGGCGATCAGGTACGGCAACTCGTCGAGGATGAACGGTCCCTTCCAGTTCACCCGCACGGCGGCGTCGGCGAGGCGGGTGAAGAACGACCGCCAGTCCGGATACTCGACGTCGGCGAACCCAGCGAACCGCTCCGCGACCGCGGCGGCCAGGTAGCGCCGTTGAACGGCGGGCGCCGACTGATCCGCGACCGTGTAGAGGCCGCCGCGCCGCCGCGACCACTCCAGGAGCAGGCGCGACTTGCCTACCCGGCGCCGGCCCCAGATGACGGCGAACGCCCCGGAGTGGCGCAACGCGTTGTCGAGGCGCCGCAGCTCGCCGGCCCGGTCGAGAAACTCCATCGCACTATTATGCACGTCGACATTATGTTGACCAGCATAATAACTTCCATGGCCGGTAGCCTTACCGTTCCGGATCTCAAGCAGAAGTAAGATCGGTCCGCGATTGACCCGCTACGTTGGTGAGGTCGGTGCGTCGATGGACGAAAATGGGTGAACGTGGGCGAGAAGTGTCGTACCGGCAAACGCCACCGCCACCGGGCAGCGGTCTAGTTCAAGGGTAGCCCGAACGCGCCGCGGGCTACGGCTCGTTCGTACGGAGGCCGATCGAGCGCAGGGTGTCCTTGCGGATCTTGCACACCATCACGTAGGCGGGGTCATAGATGTTGCCCAGGTCGTACTCGACCGCCTGACCCAGCAGGGTGTGCGCGGCGGTCGCGGGCAGGCCCAGCTCGCCCAGCCAGCGCAGCATCTCGCCGGTCGCGTACTGCACGCACTGGTCGAGCGGCCGGCCGCAGCCGACGGTCATCAGGTGGTCGCCCGAGACCGCGCGCGGCCAGGCGATGGTGCGCCCCGACAGCACGCGCACGGAGAAGGTGACGTCCGCCGACACCTCGACGCCGTTGCCGGTGATCTCGCCGTCGCCCTGCACGGCGTGCACGTCGCCCAGGAAGAACAGCGCGCCGGGCACCGACACCGGGAACCAGACGGTGACGCCGGCCACGAAGCCGGCGTAGTCCATGTTGCCGCCGTGCGCGCCGGAGGTGGCCGTGGAGATCGCCTCCCCCCGGTCGGGAGCCACCCCGAAGCAGCCGATCATGGGGCGAAGCGGCACCCTCAGCGCCTCCAGGCCGGGCACGTCGATCGGCGCGGCGGTGCCGCGGTCGAGGTCCAGACGCCAGTCGACCATCCGTTTCGTCCCGGCGTCGAAGCCGGGTTCCAGCACCTGCGCGTCCACGGGGGAGGTCGTGAAGCCGCTGGCGCGGTTGGGCGTGACCTGATGCAGGGTGACCGCCAGCGCGTCGCCGGGCTCGGCGCCGTCGACGTGGAAGGGGCCGGTCTGCGGGTTGCCGCGCGGGGTCACCTGCTCGGCGGTGGCGTCCCCGCCGCCCGCGTCGACGGTGGAGGTCACGACGGTGTCGCCGTCGCCGATCGAGACCACGGGCTCGTGCGTGCCGAGCGTGCGGTAGTAGTGGGTGGGCCGGTACCGGTGCCGGAGCGGACGCTTTGCTATCATCGGGGCGAGCTTACAACCCGGTCACCGTGCCGGCGAGCCGCCAAGGAGTCCGCTGAGATGAAACTCGGAATGTTCATGATGCCGCTGCACCCGCCGGAGCGCGACCGCACCGAAGGCTACGAGGAGGACCTGGAGCTGGTGGTGCGCTGCGACAAGCTCGGCTACGAGGAGGCCTGGATCGGGCAGCACCACACCCTGGACTGGGAGCCCATCCCCTCCAACGACGTCTTCATCGCCAACGCGCTGCCGCGCACCTCGAACATCAAGCTGGGCACCGGCGTGACCATCATGCCCCTGCACCATCCGGCCAACATCGCCACCCGGCTGGCCTACCTCGACCACCTGGCGCGCGGCCGCTTCCTGATCGGCTTCGGCCAGGGCGGCGTGCCGTGCGACTACGAGCTGTTCGGCCTGGACCCGGCCGAGGTCGGGCTGATGACCATACGCGGCATGGACATGGTGCTGAAGCTGTGGGAGTCCGAGGCGCCGTTCGAGCTCAAGGACGAGTTCTGGGAGATCAAGGTCCAGAACCCGCGCCCCGACTTCAACATGGGCGACATCCTCAAGCCGTACCAGAAGCCGCACCCGCCGATCGCGACCAGCATCATCAAGGCGGAGTCGCGCGGCGCGCTCACCGCCGGCGAGCGCGGCTACATCCCGATCAGCGCCAACATGGTCACGCCGCAGGTGCTCAAGCGGCAGTGGGAGGTCTACTGCGAGGGCGCGGCCAAGGCCGGCCGCCCGGAGCCGGACCGCGCCGACTGGCGGGTGTCGCGCAGCATCATGGTGGCCGACACCGACGCCGACGCCTGGGAGTTCGCCCGCGCCGACGGCGCCTACGCCCGCTCGTACGAGTACCTGATCAAGATCCTCAAGGCCGGCATGGTGCAGGAGGCGATGAAGCTCGACCCCGGCATGACCGACGACGACATCGACGTCCCGTACGTCCTGGAGAACCTGTGCATCATCGGCAGCGTCGACACGGTCGTGCAGCGCCTGCGCGAGGTGATCGACGTCACCGGCGGGTTCGGCACGCTCTTGATGCTCTCCCAGGACTCCGACAACGACGAGCGCTGGTGGCGCTGCGTGGAGCTCCTGGCCACCGAGGTGGTGCCGGCGCTGTCGGACGGTTAGGGGCCGGCCGGCTGGGGATGATCCATGCTTGAGCGACTCAGGATCCGCAACTATCGCGTATTCGGCGATCTCGAGGTCACGCGGCTGAGCCGCGTGAACGTCGTCGCGGGCGGTAACAACGCGGGCAAGACATCCCTTCTGGAAGCGCTGTTTCTCCTCTCGGGAGGCGGCAACCCTCATCTGGCTCTGAATGCAAGCATCACCCGGACCGCGAACGATATCGAAACCCGATCGGATGCGCGGATCACCGGCGACTCGGTTCGGGAGACCCTGTGGAAACCCCTGTTCTTCGGGTTCGACTTCGATCGCACCATCGAAATCACCGCGCATCATCAACCGCGCGGCAATCTCTCGCTCACGGTCGCGCTCGAACCTCGCACGAATTCGACCTTTCCCCTGGAGGACGCCGGCCGCGCGGACCAAGGCCTATTCGACCAACAACTGACGCTCAGATTCCAGCAGGGCGACGGACCCGCGATCCGGGCTGCCGTTCAACTCTCCGCGAAGGACATCCACTTCAAACACCACCACGAGAAAGTCCCTTTCGCGGCCAGTTTGCACTCGTCCATATCGCGTACCGGTCGCGAAGACGCGATCCTCCTGGGGACGCTACGGAGGCGAAAGCAGGGTAACGTGCTCCTCAAGCCCCTGCAGGCGATCGAGCCGCGCTTGAGAAGCATCGTAGACAACTCCTCCAGTGGCTGGCCCATGATCTGGGGCGACGTCGGGCTGCCCGAACTCGTGCCGCTGTCGGTCATGGGCGAGGGAATGACGAGACTTGCCAGCATCGTGCTGGGATTTGTAAGCGCCGAAAACGGCCTCGTACTCATCGACGAAGTCGAGAACGGCATCCATCACTCCGTGCTGACCGACGTGTGGCGTGCGATCGATGATGCGTCGCGACGTTTCGGCGTGCAGGTCTTCGCCACGACTCACAGCTTCGAGTGCGTCCAGGCAGCCGACCAAGCCATTCCGACTGACGATCTTGCCCTGCACCGCCTGGAAGTCGAGGATGATCGATGCCGGTGTGTCACCTATGAACGATCCGCCACCACGGCGGCGGTCCGCCACGACATCGAGGTTCGCTGAACGTGGGCAGCGCGATCAAGTCGAAGACGCTACTCCTTGTTGAGGGCAACGATCATCGCAATTTCTTCGAAGCGTTCCGAGATCATCTTGCGATTCCGGAGATGCAGATCGAGAACTACGGCGGCGTATCTGAACTAAGCGGAGTCCTCGCGGCGTACGCAAGCTCACGGGAATTCGGCGCGGTCCGAAGCCTCGGGATCGTGCGAGATGCCGAGGGGTCAGCGCAGTCGGCATCCCAGAGCGTTCGGTCGGCACTGGGCAAGGCCAATCTCCCGTTGCCGGAGGACACGGGGGCGACCTCGGCCGGAGATCCGGTGACGAGCGTGCTGGTGATGCCCGACGACGGCCCAGGCATGCTCGAAACGGTGCTGGCTCGTTCCTTTGAGGGAACGAGTGAGGACGGCTGCATCGAACGTTTCTTCGAGTGTGTCACGGCAGACGGGCGGTCGATTCGACGGCCCGAAAAGGCTCGGGCGTTCGCGTACCTCGCAACGACAGAACCCCCCACGTCTCTGTCGGCGTCGCAGCCAAGAGAGAAGTCTGGGACTTCGAGCATGCTGCATTCACCAAGGTCCGCGAGTTCCTGTCTCGGCTGGGGGCTCCATGACGGCTGCAGACGACCGGGCCGAGTCCTCGTTCGGCTATCCCGACGTCAAGCCGCTGACCGACGCCCTGCTGGCCGAGGTGCGCGCCGCGCTCGGCGAGCGGCTGACCGCGGTCGCGCTGTACGGCTCGGTGGCACGGGGTGAGGCGCACCGCTGGAGCGACATCGACCTGTTCGTCGTGCACCGCGGCGACCGCGAGACCGTCTCCGAGGCGTTTCTGCGCGCGAAGATGCGGCTGCGCGATCAACCGCTGGCGCGCGAGCTGACGGCGCACGAGGTGCCAACCGTCCCGGTCGCCGTCTACCGCTCGGAGGGGGAGCTGGTCGACACGCCGTGGCTGATGCTCGACATGACGCACCACGGGATCCTCCTGTTCGATCCACGCGGCGTGCTCGGCCGCAAGCTGGCGCGCCTCCGAGCGCGGCTCGAGGAACTGGGCTCGCGCCGTATCGAGCTGGACGACGGCTCCTGGTACTGGGACCTCAAGCCGGATCTGCGGCCTGGCGAGGTCGTCACCCTGTGACGGCGGCCGCGTGAGCAACCACGAACGCTGGTCGGAGCTGGCCGGCGCGCTGGACGCGGCGGCCGACGGCCGACGGCACCGGCAGCCTGAGCGCGGCCGTCCGGCACGGCGGGCGGACGGTATGGACGCACGCGGCCGGCTGGGCGGACCGGGAGCAGGGCCGGCGGCGGATCCCGCCACCGTCTACCGGGTGGGGTCGATCAGCAAGACGGTGGCGGTGGTGACGGCGCTGCGCTTGGCGGAGCGGGGCCTGCTGGCCCTGGACGAGCCCGTCGCGCGGCTGGTGCCGGAGGTCGAGACCACCGTCGCCTACGCCGATCAGCCGCGGGTCATCACGCTGCGCGAACTCGCCACCCACACCAGCGGCCTGGCGCGCGAGCCGCGCATCCGCCGGCTGCTGGCGGGAACGGTCGACGAGTGGGAGGAGACGCTCCTGGGCGCCATTCCGGCCACCCGCTTCGCCCATCCGCCGGGCGCCTGCTTCGACTACTCCAACGTCGGCGCGGCGATCCTGGGCCTGGCGGTGCGGCGCGCGGGCGGGATGGGGTATCCGGATCTCGTGGCTGCGGAGGTCTGCGCACCGCTGGGCCTGGCTCGACCGGCTTCCGGCCGCCGGCGGACCGGGCGCGCCTGGCGACCGGCTACGAGCGGCTGGCCGACGGGTCGATCAGCACCCGCGACTCGGAGCGCCAGCACGCCGGGCGCGGTTTCCGCGTGCCGAGCGGCGGTCTGTACTCCACGCCGAGCGAGATCGCGGCGTTCGGCGCCGCGCTTGGCCCGGGCGCGGAGGACGTGCTGCTGAGCGCGGCGGCGCGGCGGGAGATGCTGCAGGTGGCGACACGGAAGTCGGAGGAGTGCTCGCCCGGGCCGTCGAACGGCTACGGGACCGGGGTCGAGCTCTACCTGGACGGGACGCGCGTGGTCGGCTACGGCCACCACGGCGACATGAACGGCTACGGCGCGGTGGTGCTGGGCGATCCGCGGCGGGACGTGACGATCTGCGTGTGCAGCAACTTCCGCGGAAGCGAGGAGCTGGGCATGGAGCGCTCGCTCGACCTGCTGCTGGCGGCTACCGAGGTGGTGCCGGCCCTCTCGGACAGATAGAGCCGGCCGGCCATCGCCGGCCGAGGCCGGAACGACGGCAGCAGCGCGTGTCCAGGCGTGATGGTATTCTCGGAATGATGAATACCGAAATTATGGACAGCGGCGGCATGCGCGCGGCCGGAGCACGCTTGCCGGCGCTGCCGGCCGCGCTCCTGGCCGCCGCGCTGGTGGCCTCGGGCTGCAGCCTCACCCCCGTCCCCGGCTGCGACCAGTTGCACACGCAGGAGTTCTTCTCCTGGGCGGACACGGCGCGGGTCGTCTCCTGCATCCGGCAGGGCGCGGACGTCACCGCGCGCGACCCGGACGGCAACACCGCCCTGCACTGGGCGGTCCGCTACGCCCACGACGCCAGGGCCGTCACCGCGCTGCTGGACGCCGGCGCCGACCCCGACGCGCGCCAGAAGGCGGGCGCCACACCCCTGCACTGGGCGGCCCGCTACAGCGCCGGCGCGGACGTCATCACCGCGCTGGCCGGTGCCGGCGCCAGCCTCGACGCCCGGCAGCGGATCGGCGGCACGCCGCTGCACACCGCGGCCCGCTACAGCGATCATCCGCCCATCATCGCCGCCCTGGCGGACGCCGGCGCCGACCCGGACGCACGCCACGACGACGGCGTGACGCCCCTGCACTGGGCGGCCCGCTACAACGACAGCCCGGCCATCGTCACCGCGCTCGTGGACGCGGGCGCCGACCTGGACGCGCGCACCACGACGGACAGCAACACGGCGCTGCACCTGGCAGCCCGGTACAGCGACCATCCGGCCATCATCGCCGCCCTGGCGGACGCCGGCGCGCCCCTGGAGGCCCGGAGCGAGAACGGGGCCACGCCGCTGCACAGCGCCGCCGCGTTCAACCAGAATCCGGCCATCATCGCCGCCCTGGCGGCAGCCGGTGCGGATCTGGAAGCCCGGCTCAGTGACGGCAACGGCACCGCGCTGCACGCCGCCGCCTACACCAACCAGAGCCCGGCCATCATCGTCGCCCTGCTGGAGGCCGGTGCGGATCTCGAAGCCCGCAACGACCTGGGCGCAACGCCGCTGCTCACCGCGGCCGGCAACACCGAGAATCCGGCGATCATCACCGCGCTGACAGATGCCGGCGCCGACCTGGATGCCCGTCACCGGATCGGCGGTGGTACGCCGCTGCACCACGCGGCCGCGCTCCACCACAATCCCGCCATCATCGCCGCCCTGCTGGAGGCCGGCGCGGACCTGGAAGCCCGCAATCGCCTGGACCGCACGCCGCTGCACAGCGCCGCGGACGGCGACTATCCCGCCATCGTGGCCGCGTTGCTGGAGGCGGGCGCAGAAGTCAATCCGACGGACAGATTCGGCCGCACGCCGCTGGATCGCGCCCGCCATCCGGACATCATCGCGCTGTTGCTGGAGGCCGGCGGCGTGTGCGCAAGGTCTGACGTCTGTGAGGAAGCTGCAGGGGTCTCGATGAAGTGACGCCGGCCCTGTGATCCTTGATGGTGCCGGCGGCGAGCCGCTCAGCAATCGGCGTCGCCGAACAGGCCGAGTTGCACGTTCCGCTCGACGCGGAGGCCGCGGAGCGAGCGGTCGGCGAAGTCCAGGAGCGCCTCGTAGTCGGCCGCGGACGGCTGCCGGCGAACGGCACCCGCAAAGTTGGCTCCACGGCATCCGGGGCGCAAGCGAGCGGCACTTGACACTACGACGTAGTTATTCTGTAATGGTTCGATCGAGATCACATTTCGATGGGATGAGCACAAGCATGCCGAGAACAGGCGCAAACACCGGGTTTCCTTCCATGAGGCCCAGACCGTGTTCTACGACGACCGGGCTGTGCTCATCGATGATCCAGATCACTCGCGCGACGAGGATCGCTTTGTGCTCATCGGAATGAGTCTGGCGCTTCGAACGTTGGTGGTCTGCCACTGCTACCGCGAGGACGACGAGGTCATCCGGATCATCTCGGCCCGCAAGGCGAGCCGTATGGAGCGGGCCGACTATGAGCGGAGGTGGGGACGATGAGGGACAACTACGACTTCTCGAAGGGAAGGCGCAATCCCTATGCGAAGCATCTCAAGAAGCAGGTGACCATACGGCTGGACCAGGACACGCTGGCATACTTCAAGACCCTGGCAGCGGAGAGCCACGTTCCCTACCAGACGTTGATCAATCTCTATTTGCGGGACTGCGCTACGAGTGGCAAGAGGCTTGTCTTTCGATAGCGCCCCATGATGAAGGACATCCGCATCGTGGACTGCGACGTGCACGTCCGCGAGCGGCCGGACGAGCTGGCCCGCCACTGCGAGATGCCGTGGCGCAGGGCGCTGGAGGCGATCGCACCGGCGGCGGCCGTCACCTCGCGCTTCGGATCGGTGGGCGACTACATCGTGCCCGGACTGGCGCAGGGGTCGGGCGACGGCTCCGACCCGCTGTGGCCGGGCGGGCAGAACCGCCCCCTGTTCGAGATCGATCCCGCGCAGTGCCGGCGCGACCTGGACGGCTTCGGCATCGAGTCGGCGGTGCTCTTTCCCGACCTGCTGCTCAAGCTGGCCGTGCAGGTCGACGCCGGCTACGCCATGGCCGTGGCACGCGCCTACAACCGCTGGCTCATCGACCGGTGGCTGCCGGTCGACGGCTTCTACGGCGCGCTGTGCATCGCCCCGCAGGACCCGGAGGGGTCGGTGGCCGAGATCCGCGAGCTCGGAGGCCAGCACAAGATGGTCTGCGTCTACCTGCCGGCCGCCGGCGTGAACCCCCTGTACGGGCACCGGATGTACCACCCGATCTACGAGGCGGCGCAGGAGCTGGGCCTGCCGGTGTCCCTGCACGGACTGGCCATGTGCCATCCGACCTTCCCCTGCCAGCTCGAGCAGTTCGACGAGGTGGGCCGGCACGGCTTCGGCCACTCGCTGCAGATGTCGGCCAACTTCTACCACCTGATGTGCAACGGCATCCCGGTGCGCTTTCCCGACCTGAAGGTCAGCTTCAATGAGGGCGGCCTGGCCTGGGTGCCGTGGATGATGATGCGGCTGAACAACGAGTACCTGGAGTGGCGCGGCCGGCTGCTGCCCTTCTACCAGGAGCGCCCCAGCCACTACCTCGGCAACTTCCGCTTCTCCACCCAGCCCGCCGAGGAGCCCGAGCACCCGCGCGACTACCTGAAGCTGCTGGAGCTCGTCGCCACCTTCACCGGCGACCACGACACCGTCATCTACGCCTCCGACTGGCCGCACCACGACTTCCTGCACCCCGACCGCCTGGGCAGGTACCCGATGCCGGACGAGGTGCGGCGCAAGATCATGGGCGCCAACGCCGCCGACTTCTTCGGCATCCCGGAGCCGTAGCGCGCCATGGCCGACTACCCGCTCATGCCCGCGTCCGAGATCGCCGAGGGGACCTGCCGCCTGGTGACCCTCAACGGCGTGGAGATCGGCATCTTTCGCGCCGGCGGCAGCCTGCGCGCCTACCGCAACCGCTGCCCGCACGACGGCGGGCCGGTCTGCGCCGGCACGATCACGGGCACCCTGGCGCAGGGTCCGGAGACCGGCTGGCAGCCCCGCTGGGAGCGGGAGGGAGAGATCCTCTACTGCCCCTGGCACGGCTCGGACTTCGACCTCTGCACGGGCAGGGCGCTGTCCCGGAAGCCGTTGCGCCTCCAGTCCTATCCGGTCAGGGTCGAGAACGGCACGGTCACGATCAAGGTGTGAGTAGCGCGCGGCGGCCTCACCGGTACCGGATCGACACCTCCGCCCACTCGACGATCAGCGGCGGATGGATGTGCGGGTTGCGCTTGCGCACCGTGACCAGCAGCTCATTGCCGCCGGTGTTCAGGACGTGCGGCGACACCGGGAAGGCGATCTCCGCCCCGTACTGGTAGGGATAGGTCCGCTCCTCCCCCACCAGCCTGTGGCCGTTGACGGCCAGCTCCAGCTCGTCGCGCCCGGTGAGGTTGGCGATCTCCACCCGGAGCGCGATCTCCTGCGGCACGCTCCCGTCCAGCCGGTCGCCGATCCTGAAGCGCGCGCGCCCCTGCTGCCCGTCCCCGCCCAGCTCCAGCGGCAGGTCCACCAGCTCCTCCGGGATCCCGTGGCCGTAGGCGCCCGGCGTGCTCTCCTTCAGGAAGTCGAAGATGTAGAGCTTGTCGCGCGTGGCCAGGGTGTCGAGATCGCCGATCTCGCGCAGCGCGTCCCAGCCCCACCGGTCCAGGTCGAAGAACTGCCGGTAGTGCCTGGAGAACGGCTGCCGGAAGAAGTTGAACAGGTAGACGCCGTGCGCGCCGGCGCGCAGGTGCAGCATGGCGAAGGCGCGCAGCGCCTCGGCGCGCGCGAGCCGCGGGTCATGGTTGGGGTTGATCGACGGGAACACCTGGCACGCGGTGCCGGCCACCGCCCGCATCCACGCGCCGGTGGGGATGGTCGCCGGGGTGACGCTGCGGCCCAGCGACAGCACGTCCACGATCTCCTCGCCGATCCAGGCGCGCACGTCGATGCCGATCCGCTCGCAGCGCTCGATCGAGCCGGGCACGCGCACCATGAGGGACTTCCCGCGTTCGGCCGCCAGCGCCTTCACGCGGCGGACCATGGCGGTGAGCAGGGGCGCGTCCTGCCGCTCGCGGCCGAGCCGGAACAGGAACGGGTGGCTCATGAAGTCGAGCTCCACCCCGTCGTTGTCGAAGCCCAGGATCTCCTCGACGAGCGCGAGCACGTGGTCCCGCAAGCCTTCGGCCGCGTAGTCGAACGCGCGGCGCATCCACCACGGGATCGACTTCGGCTCATAGACGGCGCCCGGCTCGCCGATCAGCCAGGCCGGGTGCTCGCTCTTGATGGGGGCGACGCCGCCGATGCCCGCCGCGACCGCTTCCGGATCGGGGTCGTGGGCGTCGTGCGCGTCGTTCATCCGCAGCGAGAAGAACAGCTCCATGCCGCAGTCGCGCGCCCCGCGGGCGACGAGGTCCGGCGGGTTGTGGCCGGCCTGCAGGAAGGACTGCAGGTTGCACCAGGAGCGCCAGTTGTGGACGTTCAGGAACTTGCCGTCGGCGGTGCGATGGTGCTCCATCCACAGGGCCGGGCGTTCTGCGCCGGGCCGCTCAGTGCCGGGACCCACCTTGTCCTGCCGCACGAGGTTCAGCCCGTGGGTGGCCCCGCAACACCAGACGTAGGTGTCGACGTGGGTGCCGGCCAGCGGCGCGAACAGCTCGGACAGGTAGTCCTCGGCCGACATCGGCGCCTCGTGGAGCCTGCTGCGGAAGCCTCCGAGGGTGTCGCCGTCCTCGTTGTAGATCAGTCGGCGCCTGCGCGTGCGCTCTGCCATACCGTCCCCGACGCTGGCACGGGCCCGGCGCCCGGTCAAGGAATCGGCATCGCCCGGACCGCCCCGCGCATTTGGTACGGCGCCCGCCATCCGCTACGCTTCCCGGACCAGCGGAGCGGACCCATGACCCCTCAACAGGCAGCGCACTTCCGGACGCTCGGGTTCCTGCAGTGCCGGCAGCTCTTCTCCCCGGAGGAGATGCGCGCCCTGTCGGACGCGTTCGACGCGTCCATGAGCCGCGCGCGCGGCGGCGCCCCGGCGCCGGGACCGGGGGAGCGGCGGCAGCAGGTGGCCCCGTTCTTCGACCTGGACCCGGAGGCGTTCTACCCGCTGCTGGACGACGAGCGGCTGGTGAGCGCCTTCGAGACGCTCATGGGCGACGACTTCATCCTGCTGGAGACCGAGGGGCTGCTGCACACGGAGGGCAGCCGCTGGCACCACGACGCGCGCGCGCCGACCGGGTTCTTCAGCATGCGCGCGGCGATCTACCTGGACCGGCTGGGGCCCGGCGACGGCTGCCTGGACATCATTCCGGGCAGCCACTTCCTGGAGTTCGGCGAGGCGCTGACGCGCACGCCGCGCGACTACGGCGACGACGGCTTCGGCGACCGCCTCGTCGACCTGGGCGTCGAGCCGGAGGACATCCCCGGCCGCCACTCGCTCCGCAACGAGCCGGGCGACGTGATCTTCATGAACCACAAGGTCTATCACGCCGCCCTGACCGAGAAGCCCGGCCGCCGCGCCATCCACGTCAACTGCGTCCAGAACGCGACGCCGGAGCGCAACCGCGAGCACTTCGACTGGCTGACCGGCGTGCTGGAGCAGTCGAGCCGCGCGCGGGGACGCCTCTACTCGGACCGCCTGATCGAGACGGCCGGCCCGCGCCGCCGCCGCATGCTGGCGCGCGCCATCGAGCTGGGCTACGGCACCGGCCTCCCGGCCGGGAGAAGGAAGGAACCATGATGGAGATCATCGACCGGGGCATCCTGTCGCGGGTGCCGGGGCGCGGCGCGTTCCACCCGTGGATCACGCCGCTGTCCGACGGCACCTTCATCGCCAGCCAGTCGGTGGGACCGGACCTGGCCTCCTCGGACAAGCTGATCGAGGTGCTGCGCTCCGGCGACGGCAGGACCTGGGCCAGCCAGGGCAGCCCCCACCCGGGCGGGGGGCCGCCCACCGACGGCTACGGCTACGGCGGCCCGCAGATCAGCGAGGTGCCGGACGGCCGCCTGATCATGACCGCCGGCCGCGCCCGCCTGAGCGACGCCCCCATGTTCGATCCCGAGACGGAGGCCCTGAACGCCCCGGAGAACCTGCTGCTCTGGTCGCACGACCGCGGGCGCACCTGGTCGGAGCCGCAGATGGTGCCGGTGGGCCTGCCGCCGGAGAAGTACACCGTGAACGGCGCGGGCAGCCTCAAGCAGCTCGCGGCCGACCGCTGGATGTACCCGCTGGAGACCTGGAAGCCGGAAGGCTACGACGGGCCGCCCGACCAGAAGGCGATCGCCGTGTTCTCGGCCGACCAGGGGCGCACGTGGGGCGATCTCACCGTGGTAGCGGACGATCCCACGGGCCGGCTGCTGTGGTGGGACCAGATGTGCGCGGTGCTTCCCGACCGGCGCATCTACACGATGTTCTGGACCCACAAGTACGGGACGTCGGAGGACGCCGTCAACCACTGGAGCGTCTCCGCCGACCAGGGCTGCACGTGGACGGAGCCCGCGCCCACCAACCTGCGCGGCCAGGTGTGCTCGCCCATCCCGCTGCCCGACGGGCGGGTGGCGGCGATCTACAACTACCGGCACGAGCCGCAGGGCATCCACGTCGCGCTCACGCGCGACCTGTCCCACTACGACGTCGAGCACGAGATCGTCGTCTTCGACGCCGGCGACGAGGCTACCCTGGGCGAGCCCGAGCACGAGAACTTCCTGGCCGAGCACATGCAGATCGCCTTCGGCAAGCCGTCCGGCATCGTGCTGGCCGACGGCACCGTGCTCGCCTGGTTCTGGTGCACCTCGGAGGGCGTGACCCACACGCGCTGGGTGCGGCTCCGCATCGAGTGAGAAACAGGCTGGCGCACGGGCCCCGAAAGGGACACATGCTGCCAGCCTGCGTTCAGGCCGTTACCAGCCCATGACCTCCTTCCACGCCGCGATCGGCGTCACGGACTTGAGCTCGGCGCGGTCGTCGATGCCGTTGGACTCAAGCCACGCGACCCAGCGGTTGGTGCGGTCCTCGTAGATCCGCCGCCAGCGCGCGGTGTCGATCAGCGAAGCGATCATGTCGTCGTAGGCGGACTGGAACTCCTCCTCGCTGCTCGCGGTCAGCACCGTCACCAGCCCCGTGTTGTACTTCTGCTCCGCGGACGCCAGCGCCGTCGCCTCCAGCGGCGGCAGCACCTCGGCCACCTGGGCATAGGACGGGATCGGGCTGGCGAACGCCGCCAGCGCCTCCGCGTAAGGCTGACCCCACTCCACGCCGCCCGGCACGCCGGAGTCGTAGGGCTCGGAGGGTATGAGCATCCCGTAGTGGTTGCGGTTGTGCTCCATGTTCTCGAAATTCAGCCGTTCGACCCACGAGGCGTAGGCGGGAGCCGCCAGCGGGAAGAGCTTCGGAAAGCGGCCGGCCTTCTCGCCCGTCTCCGGATCGGTGTAGCCGGACTCCCAGAGGTTGTTGACCCGCTTGTGCTGCGTCCCCGGCTCGCTCGGGCCGTGAAACCCGCCCGGCAGCGATGTCCAGTACAGCGGCGGCGGCGCCGGCTCCCAGTCCACACCCATCTGGCCGACGTGCACGAAGGTCGAGATCACGCCTTCGTCACTGAACATCCAGTCCAGCAGCTTCATGGTCTCGTCCGGGTACGGGTTGTTCGCCATGATCAGGTTGAAGCTGGACTGGTTGTTGGTGTAGCGGCCCGGATTGTCCGTGATCGGCGGCAGCATCATGATGATCGCCTGCGCCTGGTACGTCTTCACGTCCTCGTGGTCGGGGCCGAGCTGGTCGACCCGCGCCGTGAGGTGATCGCGGTAGCCGGCGCCCGAGTAGCCGCCGTGGCCGGCCATGACCGAGTACTGCCCGGCCGCCAGGTCGCCTTCGAACGCGCCCGGATCCAGGAAGGCCCCGGGACTCATCAGGCCGTCCCGCCACAGCATGTTGAAGAACTTCAACTGGTGGTACAGCTCTTCCGAGGCCCACTGCGGCATGAGCCGCTTCTCGGCGTCGACCTCCCAGCCGGCGCCGCCGCCCTGGTTGATGACCATCTTCGGCCAGCGCATGTTGGCGTCGGTCATCAGGCCGAACGGGATGCGCGGGCTGCCGTCGAGGGTGGTGAAGTCGTCGTTCTTGAGATTCATGAGGAGCTCGTGCAGCTCGTCATAGGTCGTGGCGTAGCCGTACTTCTCATAGGCGTCCAGCCGCATCATCCAGTGCGGATGGGCCGAGAACGGATCGTCCGCCCTGATCCGCCAGACCCAGGAGGGGACGGCGTACAGCGTCCCTTCGAGCCGGTACGCGCGCAGATGGCCCTTGTCGGCCGACGCGAACACGGGGTAGTTCTCCGGGTCGTCGAAGTACTTGTCCAGCGCGTGCAGCCGCCCGTCCTTGGCCAGGTCGGTGAGCAGCCTCACCGAATCCGCGTTGAAACCGACGCGGGCGATGACGTCCGGCACGTCGCCACTGGCGATCAGGGCGCGCAGCGCCTCCAGGTTGCCCGAGCCCTCGGCGCGAATGCCGGGAATGCCGAACTTCTCCTGGACCCACCGGTTGCCTATCTCCTCGAACGACCCGTCCGGATCGCTGAACGGTCCGTCCGCGGGGCGCGAGCCCATGCCCCAGATCCAGATGGGATCCTCAGCCCAGCCGATGGTCGCTCCCAGCAGGAGCGCCACCAGCACGATCGATAGCGTTTTCGTCGAGAGCTTCTTCATCGAAAGCCTCCTCCAGAGTGTCGAGTGCTGCGCTCGGCAGCAGCGAAGATCACGGTCCTGTGTTCCAAGCACCTCCTCGTTCATTCCTTGTCCGCTCATTCCTTCGTCCGCTCATTCCTTGATGGACCCGATCAGCACGCCCTTCACGAAATAGCGCTGCAGCCACGGATACACCAGCAGGATCGGCAGCATGGCGAACACCGTGAACGCCATGTCCAGCGACCGCTGCGTCAGGCGCGACGCCTCCTCCTCCAGCGGGCTCATGTTCGAGTAGTCGAGGATGACCCCCTTGAGGATGTCGATCGCGTTCTGCCGCGACACGCGCAGGAACGTCTGCAGCGGCCACAGCCTGGGCTCGGTGTTGACGAAGAACTCGCCCGTGAAATAGTCGTTCCAGTGGGTGACGGCGCTGAACAGGCCCAGCACCGCGAACATCGGGATCGACAGGGGCACGACGATCCTGAAGAAGATCGTCGGGTAGCCCGCGCCGTCCATCCGCGCCGCCTCCGTGAGGCCTTCCGGGAGACCCTGGAAGGAGGTCTTCATCACGATCATGGTCCAGACCGAGAACCCGGCCGGGATGATGTAGACCCAGAAGGTGTTGAGCAGCCCGAACGCCCGCAGCACCATGTAGTACGGGATCAACCCCACCTCGAAGAAGATCGACAGGAAGAAGAACAGGATGATGATCTTGCGGCCCAGCAACTCCCTGCGGGTCAGGGCGAAGGCGGCCGTGCCGGTCACCACCAGCATCAGGGGAACGCCGGTGGCCACCCGCAGCACCGTGATTCCCAGCGCCCGCCACACCCCGGGCGTGTCGGTGACGATCCAGTAGTTGGCCCAGTAGAACTGCTTGGGCCAGAGCATGGCGTCCACCCCTGACACGGGGTCCGAGAGCGAATTCACCACCAGGTACCAGAACGGATAGAAGGTCACGGCCCCCAGGAACGCCAGAAAGGCGTAGTTGCCGGCCCGAAAGAGCGTCTCGGAAGGCGTGCGCCGGTAGTACACGTGCCCGGTTCCCGCCGCTCACCAGATGCCGGTCCCGGCCGAGCGCTTGGAGATGAAGTTGGCGGTCAGCACCAGCGCCAGCGCGATCACGCTGAACACCAGCCCCATGGCGGCCGCGAACGCGTAGTTGCCCTGGATGAGCCCGACGCGCAGGACGTAGTAGTCGGTGACGTAGGCCATCTCCGCGATGGTGGGATTCATCAGGTTGTAGATCTGGTCGAACCCGGCCGACAGGATCCCCGGGATGCCGAGCACCAGCAGGATGGCGATGATGGGCAGCATCCCCGGCAGGGTGATGTGCCAGAGCTGCGCCCAGCGGCCTGCGCCGTCGGCCAGCGCCGCCTCGTACAGCTCGGGATCGATGCGGGTGATCGCCGCCAGGTAGATGATCGTGCCCCAACCCACCTCCTTGAAGATGTTGCTCACCACCAGGATCGGGATGAAGGCCGACTTGTCCCCCATCAGCGCGACCGGGTCCAGGCCGAACACGGCGCGGATCTGGTTGAAGGGGCTGGTCGGCTCCCAGGACAAGAGGTCGTAGATGATCCGCGCCAGGATCACCCACGACAGGAAGTGGGGGAGGTACGCGACCGTCTGGATCGTGCGCTTGAAGGAGCGGTGGCGCACCTCGTTGAGCAGCAGGGCCAGGACGATCGGCATCGGCCAGGCGACCACGAACTTGGCCACCGCGATCCGCACCGTGTTGCGCAGCACGTACCAGAACTCCGGGTCCTGGAAGAAGAAGAAGTTGTAGAAGATGGGGTCCGTGAAAGGGCTGCGGAAGGGGCCGAGGGTGGTGCTGTAGTCCTTGAACGCCAGGGTCAGTCCGTAGACGGGGATGTAGCGGAACACGAAGGTGAGCACGATGGCCGGCAGCAGCAGCAGGTAGAGCGCGCGCTGCCGCCAGATCAGGGTGAGCGCGCGCTGCACGGACATCCGCGTGCGCGTCCGTTCTTCGGTGACCGGGGCGGCAGGGTCGCGTCGGGCGGCAGGGTCGAGAGCCTTGGATGCTCGCATGGCCGCCCCGCCGGTCAGTGCGCGCGTCCCGGATCAGGCGGGCGATCGGCCGGCGCGCGCGGCGGTGGCTCGTACGACTCCACGTTCAGTGCAATCGCAATCACCATCCGTGGATCGTTCCACGGCGCCCCGCGCCGGTCAAGCGCGGGGGCGTTAGCCGTGCCACATGTACTGGTGCTTGGGGTAGCCGTCCGGCATGATCCGCTCCGGGTGGGTCTCCGGGATGCAGACCACGCCCAGGTCCTCGTGGCCGAGCGTGTCGATCGTCCTGAGCCGCAGCTCCCGGCGCCGCGGGCCGGCGAGCGCGGCGCGCAGCTCGTCGACGTGCCCGAGCCGGCGCTGCAGCGGTCCCTTCACGCTCTTGCCGTCGAGGTTGCAGGCGTCCCAGATGGCCAGGCCGTCGGCGCCCGCGTCGTACAGCGACAGGGCTTCCGTGCGGTACGCGTCGTAGGCCGCGTCGGTGCCGTCGTCCCAGACCCGCAGGTGCGGCCAGAGCCCGGTCGCCGAGCCGTCGACCAGTCCGCGGTAGTGGGCCATGTCGACCGCCGGCTGCCCGCGGATCTTTCCCCACGGGTGCAGGCGGTCGACCAGCCCCTCGGCCACCCACGCCGCCACGTCCAGTCCGTAGTAGAGGTTGCCCGCCGGCAGCGCGAAGGTGTCGGCCGACAGGGCGATCCGCCGGCCCGCCTTCCTGCCGACCGAATCGAGCTCGGCGCGCAGCTCGCGCACGAACGACGTCAAGGCGCGGAAGCGGTAACGCAGCCAGCGCTCGTCCCACTCGTCGAGCGCGCGGGGGTCGTCCCCGAACTCCTGCAGGAAGCCGCTCACCAGCGGCTCCTCGTAGCCGACGAACGGCGGACCGCGCAGGAAGTTGAGGTCGATGCCGTCGGCGCCCCAGGAGGCCAGCTCGGCCAGGAACTCGACCTGGTGGCGGCGCACCTCCGGGAACGCATAGCTCAGGCTGCTGGTCGCGATCCCGGCACGGCTCACGCATCGCCACTCGGGATGCTCCACGCACAGCGTGTTCGTCGGCGACTCGTGCGGGAAGGGCATCGCCCACGCGCCCATGCGCTGGTAGACGTGGAATTGCAGTCCCATCCCCTGCGCGTATTCCATGGCGGTCGTCAGCGTGTTGACGCCGCGGCGGTTGAGCGTCTCGAACGACTCGTGACCCTGCACGCCCATGGCCGGGCCGTCATGGCCGGCGAGCGTCCGGCCCTTGGTGACCGGGAAGGTCGTGGCTGTGCCGATGACGCCCCAGTAGAGGCTCTCCACGTCGGAGTGGCGGTACGGCTCCACCAGCTCCCGGATGTCCTTCCGGTCGCGGAAGTCGCCCGCGGTGACGAACCCGACGCCGTCGTTGTAGGCGATCAGCCGGCGATGCGCGCCGTACTGCCGGTCGGCCTGCAGCTCTTCCACCTCGCGGTCCGAGAGCGGGTCACAACGCACGTAGGCCAGCGCGGTGGCGGCGCCGCTGTGCCGCCTGGGCGGCGCGATGACCAGGTCCTGGCCGGTCAGGTCGGCGCAGGCGACCTCGAAATCCTCGATGCTGATGCTGTCGGACGGCGGCGTCCGGTCGCGCTCGAAGGCGCGGAAGCAGGGGTCGCCGCTCAGCCTGACCCGGTTGCCGGACGGGGCGTAGGTGTGGTGCAGGCTGAAGCAGTCGCCCCACACGCCGATCGTCACCCGGTGCCACCCCTGCAGGTTCAGCGGCAGCGTGAGGTTCGGCGTGTCGCCCGCGTCCGCAGCGTAGAGCAGCCTGCCTTCGAGGTCGCCGCTGGTGTAGTCGCAGACGCGCCAGTAGCCGGGGCGCGCATGCGGGGAGATGGCGCCGGCGGGGGACGCCTTGCTGAAGTCGCTGAACACCACGGCCTGACCCATGGCGGGCTACGCTGGGCGAGCCCGTACGCGCTGTCAAGCTCCTCGGCGGGTCAGGCGAGCTCCGCCAGCGCCTGCAGGCAGCGCTCGGCGACGATCCGTTCCTGGCCGGGCTTCAGCATGTGCGGGTTGACGACCAGCCCGTCGATGAAGTGCTGCGCCAGCACGATGCGCGGATCGCCGTCGATCAGCGCCTGGAAGAGATCGCCGGTGGTGAACCCGGCGTCCGGCAGCGTGCGCACCGCGAGCATCGGCACGGTGTAGGTGTCCCCCTTCTCCATGCGCTCCAGCGCGATCGGGTGGCCGGCGCCGGCGAGCGCCCGCTCGACGTGCTCGACCTGCGCCGTCCAGCGGGCGCGGTCGGCGTCGTGGTCGCGCGCCAGGTAGAGCTCCAGGGCCTTCAGGAAGCCGATGATCTCCTCGCGGCTGACCTTGGCCGGCCGGCCGACGGTCGCGAACGGGTTGCCGTTAGCCATGCAGGCGTCGATCAGGTCCTGCCGGCCGACCACCAGCCCGGTCGACTGCGGCCCCATGATGCTCTTGCCGCCGCTGAAGATGGTCAGGTCGGCGCCGGCCTTCCAGAAGCGGGTCAGGGTCGAGAGCGGCGGGCACTCCGAGGCGGCGTCCACGATCAGCGGCACGCCGGCGCCGCGGGCGATGCTCACCAGGTCGGCGAGCGGGACCGATGCGGGGTCGCCGAGCCGGTGGGCCATGCACAGGATCGCCGCCGTGTCCGGGCCGACCGCCTGCCGCAGCGCGTCGGTGGGCGGCTCGCCCCCGTCCGGGATCTCCACGAAGGTGGCGCCGGCCAGCCGCAGCGCCTGGTCGTAGGCAAGACGGTGGATCTGCTGCACGACCACCTCCGACTTCATGCCGGTGGTGTCGGGAAGCTGCGTGATCCGCTCCGGGTCGGTGCCGGCGATACAGGCCGCCGCCGTCACCAGCAGCCCGGCCGCGGCGCTGGAGGTCACGTAGGCCGCCTCCACGTCCAGCAGGCCGGCGATGCGCCGCCCGACCGCCGGGTGCAGGTCCTCCAGCCGGCAGAACTCGCGGTTGGCCTCCCTCATGACCTCGAAGATCTCGGGATCCATCACCGAGCCGCCGTAGTTGGTCACGGTGCCGGCGGCGTTGATCAGCGGGCGCACGCCCAGATCCTGGTAGATTCCCATGCGTTTTCCCTCTCTGTTGGGGGTGCGGCATCCTATAGCATGGACGAGCGGCAGCCGCGGCGGGTGCGATCAGCTCCGGACGCGGCGACCTCTCCAGCAATCACGACAGCCACTTCGCGGAAGCCTCGGAGGCGTGATGATCATGCGGAACCGATCGCCCGGGCGACCGCTTCCGGCTCGCGGTCGATAACGGTCAACAGAACGCGAGCTGCACGGTCCGGAACGCGGCGACCCTGCTCCCAATCCTGCAAGGCACGTGCATCAAGGCCGAAGCGATCCGCGAATTTCTGCCGGCTCAACTTCATGCGCTTGCGAAGTGCGATGATCCGCTCCGCCGATGGATCGTCGACGATCCGACACGGAAGCTCGACTTCTCCTCGCACATGTGCCAGGACCTTGCCCAGCGCGGCCTCGACATCGCGGCCCAGGTCGGTTCGTTCGGTGGTCATCTGCATCGGTGACCCAGCCAAGTATGCGGCATTGCCGCACATCATGCCAAGGGACTGTTGGAGGCGCCTGGAGCCGCCCCGGATGCAGGTGAAGGGCGGCACGCTGGCAGTGTTTGCCTCACCGGCAGCGTCGATCTACCATCAGGGGGTGGACCGTGCGCAGCTCCCGTTCATGATCGAGCTTCTCGACGACGAGACGCCGGCGGTCCAGCAGCGCGTGATGGAGGCGCTGGCCGCCTTCGGGGACGAGCTGGACGCGGAGATCGAGCGGCAGGGGATCGGGCTCGACGACGACCGCCGCGAGTTGCTGGCGGAGGTATACGCCCTCCAGCGGCGCGAGCGGTTGCTGGAGCGCTGGCACGAGTGTCTGGCCGTCCCGAACGAGAAGGCGAAGCTGGAGACCGCGCTCGGGCTGATCGCGGAGTACGAGCTGGGCGAAGGCGCCGCCGAGCGGCTGACCGGCCTGCTGGACGGGCTGGCGGACGACTACCGCGGCGCCCACGTCGGCGCCGACGTGTTCACGCTGGCCCACTACCTGTTCCGCACCAGGGGGCTGACCGGCTGCGGCAAGAAGGACTTCTACACGCCGGCCGCGAGCAACCTGGTGTCGGTGATCACCCGCGGGCGCGGGCTGCCCATCAGCCTGGCGTGCGTCTACCTGCTGGTCGGCGCGCGGCTCGGCCTGGACATCGAGGGCTGCAACGTCCCCAACCACTTTCTGGCGCGCGCCGTGGCCGGCGACCGGCTCATCCTGGTCGACTGCTTCAACGGGGGCGCGACCCTGGACGTCGCGCAGCTCATCCCCAAGGGACACGACGCGACCGCGCAGCTCGCCCGCATCCGGCGCGGCACGCCGGCCGCCACCATCATGCTGCGCGTGGCGGCCAACCTGGCGGTCGCGCACGGGCGCGCGGGCAACGAGTCCGACGCGCGCTTCTTCACCGAGTTGCGCGACCAGACCGTCTGAGCGATCCGCTGAGCGGCAGCGGACCGGCCCTGCCCGCCGCGGCCGGCGGCGATGGGGAATCGCTGCGCGGCACCGTCCACTCGATCATCTACGTCACCGACGACGGCTCGTTCGCGGTGGTGCGCCTGCAGTCGGAGACCGACCCCGATGCGCAACCGGTCGCAGTGGGCCCGCTGGCCGGCGTGCGTCCGGGCGAGGTGCTGCAGATGCAGGGCGCGTGGACCCATCACCGCCGGCACGGCCCGCGCTTCGAGGTCACCTCCTTCCATTCGGTGGCTCCGAGCACCGCCGCCGGCATCGAGCGCTTCCTGGCCTCGCGCCTGGTGAAGGGCGTCGGCCCCGCGCTGGCGAAGCGCATCGTCGCCCGCTTCGGCACCGACGCGCTGGACGTGCTGGACCGCCACGGCGAGCGGCTGACCGAGGTGGCCGGCATCGGCACCGACCGCCGCGACCGCATCCTGGCCTCCTGGGCCGACCACCGCCAGCTCCGCGACACCATGATCTTCCTGCAGGGGCACGGCATCTCCCCGGCCTACGCGCTGCGCATCCACCGCCGCTACGGAGCCGGGGCGCGCCGCGCGGTCACCGACAATCCATACCGGCTGGCCGAGGAGGTGGCCGGCATCGGCTTCCTGATCGCCGACCGCATCGCCGCCTCGCTGGGCGTCGACCGGGATTCCCCGCAGCGCGCCGCCGCCGGCGTGCTGCACGTGCTGGCGACCGGCGCGGCCCGCGGCCACACGCAGATGCCGGTGGACGCGGTGGCCGAGGCCGGCGCCGAGCTGCTCTCCGTGGACGAGCCGGCGGTGCGCGACGCGGTCCGGGCGCTGACCGCGCGCCGCGCGGTGCTGCGCTGCGGAGAGAGCGACGACGGTGCGATCGCCCTCCCCGACCTGCGGCGGGCCGAGCAACGCTCCGCCGACCGGCTGCGCGTTCTGGCCGGCCGGCCCCCGAACCCGTTGCGCTCCGACGTCAGCCGGCTGCTCGACTCCTTCGAACGATCGAGCGGCGTCGAACTGTCTCCCGAACAGCTCGACGCCGCGTCCCAGGCGGCTCAGGCTTCGGTCCTGGTCGTCACCGGCGGTCCGGGAACCGGCAAGACCACGCTGATCCGGGCGGTTCTGGCCCTGTACGACGCTGCCGGCGGGCGCGTGCAGCTCGCCGCCCCGACGGGTCGCGCCGCCAAGCGGATCGAGGAGCAGGCCGGCCGGCCGGCCTCGACCATCCACCGGCTGCTGGAGTACAGCCCGCGCGAGGGACGGTTCCTGCGCGACGCCGAGAGCCCGCTCGACTGCGACGGGCTGATCATCGACGAGCTGTCCATGGTGGACGTGACGCTGCTGGACGCCGTGCTTCAGGCCACGCCGCCCGACTGCCGGCTGCTCCTGGTCGGCGACAGCGACCAGCTCCCGTCGGTCGGGCCGGGCGACGTGCTGGCCGACCTGATCGCCGCGGGCGTCTGCCCGGTCGCCCGCCTCACCACCGTGTTCCGGCAGGGCGAGCGCTCGGCTATCGTCATGGCCGCGCACGCCGTCAACCACGGCGAAATGCCGCGGGGACAGGGTGACGGCGAGGCCGGCGACTACTTCTTCGTGGGCCGCGACGACCGGGAGGCGGCGCGCAACACGATCGTTCACCTGGTCACCGAGCGCATGCCCGCGCGCTTCGGACTCGACCCGCGCACGGACATCCAGGTGCTGACGCCGATGAACCGCGGCGAGCTGGGCACCGCCGTCCTCAACCGGGAGCTGCAGGCGGCGCTGAACCCGCACGGGGCGGCCATCGAGGGCGCGGCCGACATCCGCGTGGGAGACCGCGTCATGCAGACCCGCAACGACTACCAGTTGGAGGTGTTCAACGGCGACATCGGCCTGGTGCGCGACCTGGACGCGGAGGACCAGCGCGTGCTGGTCGACTTCGCCGCCGGCCCGGTCTGGTACGAGGCGTCGGAGCTCGAGTCTCTGGTGCCGGCCTACGCGATCACGATTCACAAGTCGCAGGGCTCGGAGTTCCCGGCGGCGGTGATCTCCATCGCCACCGAGCACTATCCGATGCTGCAGCGCAACCTGCTCTACACGGCACTCACCCGCGCGCGGCGGCTGGCGGTGGTGGTGGGCAGCCCCCGCGCCGCACGCATCGCGGTAGCCAACGCGCAGGCTCGCGAGCGCCACACCGGGCTGGTCCGGCTGCTGACCGCCGGGGAAGGATGACCCCGCCGGTTGGCAGCCGCGTCGGCCTGGGCACCTGGGCGATCGGCGGGCCGGGCCGGCGCGGCGGCTGGGGGGCGCAGGCGGACGCCGACTCGCTGGCCGCCATCCACGCCGCCCTGGACCGCGGCGTCGACTGGCTGGACACCGCCCCGCTGTACGGCCGCGGCCATGCCGAGGAGCTGATCGGCCGCGCGCTGGCCGAGCGGCCCGACGCCGGCCGCAGCGTGCGCGTCGCCACCAAGTGCGGCTGGCCGTGGGTGGGACGCCGCGCGCGCCCCTTCGCGCGGCTCACCGCGGCGAGCATCCGCGCCGAGCTGGAGCAGAGCCTCCGGCGCCTGCGCGCCGAGCGCGTCGACCTGTACCAGATCCACCACCCGCGCCCGCCGGAGCAGCTCGCGGAAGGCTGGGAAGAGCTGGCCCGCCTGCGCGAGCGGGGCCTGGTCGGCGCCTGCGGGGTGTGCAACGCCGGCGTCGCCGACCTGGAGCGGCTGCGTCCGATCGCCCCCGTGGCGGCGCTGCAGGTGCCGTACAGCCTGCTGCGGCGCGACGCGGAGGCCGACCTCCTCCCCTATTGCCGGCGCCACGGCATCCCCGTGCTGGCCGCCAGCCCCCTGCACAGCGGCATGCTGGCCGACGGCTTCGGCCGCGCGCGGGTGGCGCGGCTGCCCGGCGACGACTGGCGGCGCGGCCACCGCGACTTCACCGAGCCGCGGCTCGGCGCGCACCTGCGGGCGGTCGAGCGGTTGCGCGCGATGGCCGGCGGCCGGCCGCTTGCCTGGCTGGCGCTGGGCTGGCTGCTCGCGCAGCCGGGCGTGCACGCGGCCATCCTGGGGGCGCGCCACCCGCGTCAGGTGGCCGAGGCACTCACCCCCTGGCCCGAGCTCGATGAAGCCGAGGTCGCCGGCCTCGGTGCCGCAGCCGGGCCTCGCGCGCCGCGGCACGATGCCGATCGGGACCCGCTGCGCGCGTCCGTGCTGCGGTACGACGATCCTCTCGAGCCGGTCGGCGAACCCTGGGAGTCCGCCGACTGATTCCCGACGCAGACGTCATCCGGCAGCGCCGTTCACGGCGGCAGCGCCAAGCGCGCCGACGATCTTCTCGCCGTCGAAGCGGGCGGTTTCGATGAAGATGCTGCCGGCCCGGTCGCCGGCGCACACCGAACCGCACACGAACACGCCCGGCACGTCGGTCTGGCAGGTGTCCGGGTCGTAGCGCGGCGTCCGGTCGGCGCCTTCCAGGGTGACCCCGACACCCTCCAGCAGGCTCAGGTCGGGACGGTAGCCGATCTGGACGATCACGGCGTCGTTGGCGACCTGCTGCAGCCGGCCGTCCTGCCGCACCGTGATCGACGCCTCGTCGATGCGCTCGACGGCCGCCGACGGCAGCCAGCCGATCTCGCCGCGCGCAATGCGGTTCTCCAGCTCCGGCAGCACCCAGTACTTGGTCTGCATCCGCTCGCCGCGATGGATCAGGGTGACGCGGGCGCCGGCCCGCTGCAGCTCCAGGGCCGCTTCCGCGGCGGCGCTGCGCCCGCCGACGACGGCCACGTCGCGGTCGAAGTAGGGATGGCCCTCGTCGAACCGGTGTACGACCTTGGGCAGCTCCTCGCCCGGCACCCCCAGCCGCCGCGGCCAGTCGAAGAAGCCGGTGGCCACCACCACGGCGCTCGTGGCCGACCGCCTGGTCCGCGAGCCGCATACCGACGTGACCACGAACCCTCCCTCGTCTCCGCCCTCGTCCCGCTCCAGCGCGACCACCGGCTCGTACTGGCGCACGCGCACGGCGAAGCGCTCGGCCACGCGGCGGTAGTACTCGACCGTCTCGGCCCGCGACGGCTTGCGCGCCAGCGTCGCGAACGGCATGCGCGCCAGCTCCAGGCGCTCCGGCGAGGAGAAGAACACCATGTTGCGCGGGAAGTGGAAGATGGAGTTGACCAGGCAGCCCTTCTCCAGCAGCACGTAGTCCAGGCCGGCCTGCTCGGCCTGAATCGCGCAGGCCAGCCCGGCCGGGCCCGCGCCGATGATGACCAGATCGTGCCCGGCCCGGTCTTCGCCCCTGGCGCGGTCGCCGCCCTGATCGCCAATGTGATGGTGCGTGTCTGACATCGTTCGCTTCCGCCGCCGCGTACTGGACCACTACCGCCGTCACGGGCGCCGGTTCCCGTGGCGGCAGACGCGCGATCCGTATCGGATCCTGGTTTCCGAGTTCATGCTACAGCAGACGCAGACGGCGCGCGTGCTCAAGCACTTCAACCCGTTCGTGGCGCGTTTCCCCGACGCGCGCTCGCTGGCCGCCGCCGACCGTGGCGAGGTGCTGGCGCTGTGGAGCGGCCTTGGCTACAACCGGCGCGCCGTGGCCCTGCACCGCGCCGCGGCGACGATCGCGGATCGCTTCGGCGGCGAAGTGCCGAGCGACGAAGAGGATCTGCGCGCGCTGCCCGGCGTCGGGCCGGCCACCGCCGGGGCGGTGCGGGCCTTCGGCTTCGGGCTGCCGGCCGTGTTCGTGGAGACCAACATCCGCCGCGCCGTCCTGCACGAGCTCTTCGCGGGCCGCGACCAGGTCAGCGACCGCGAACTTGAGCCGGTGCTCGAGCGCGCGCTCGACCGGACCGATCCGCGCACCTGGTACCAGGCGCTGATGGACTACGGCGCCGCCCTCGGCCGCAGCGGCCCCAACCCCAACCGCCGCTCCGCCCACTACACGCGCCAGAGCAGTTTCGACGGCTCCAACCGCCAGCAGCGGGGGCTCATCCTGCGCGTGCTGGCCGCACGGGGCCCGCTGGACGGCGACGAGCTGGCCTGTGCCATCGGCGCCGATGACTCCGCCGCCCGCGAACGGGCGCGCCGCAACCTGCAGGCGATGGCGGCCGAGGGCTTCCTCGACATGACCGGGGGCATCGTCGCGCTGGCGAGCGGCCGGAGGGACGCGGAATCCGGCCCGGTTTCCGATACCCTTGCCTAAGACCGAGCGGCTTCGGTAGCGTCGGAAAGGCACGGCTCGTCCATCGAGTCGACAGGGAGGGGGCCTTGGCCGAACTGAAGGTCATCAAGCGCACCGGCGAAGTCGTGGGCTTCGACCGGGAGCGGATCGCCACCGCCATCAGCAAGGCGGTGCGCGCGACCGGAGAGCCACACATCACCGCCGTGCTCGGCAACGGCAAGCTGCACGACCTGCTCACGGGCGTCACCACCGAGATCGACGACCGCTTCGTCGAACTGTATCCCAACGTCGAGAACATCCAGGACATCGTCGAGAAGCACCTGGTCAAGCACGGACTGTACGAGGTCGCCAAGCGCTACATCCTGTACCGGGCCGAGCACCAGCAGGCGCGCGAGGAGCGCAAGGAACAGGTGGCCGAGCGCTCGCTGCTCGGCAAGCTCACCGTGGTCAAGCGCGACGGCCGCTCGGTGCTGTTCGACATCTCGGAGATACAGCAGGCGATCCAGGAGTGCACGCACGGCTTCGACCAGTCCGGGAGCGGGGGCGAGATCGACGTCGAGCTGATCGCCCGCGAGACGGTGCGCAACGTCTTCGACGGCATCTCCACCGCCGACATCGACCGGGCGGTGCTGCTGGCCGCCTCCTCGTTCATCGAGCGCGACCCCGCCTACGCCAAGGTCGCCGCCCGGCTGTTCCTGCGCCGCATCTACCGCGAGGTGATCGGCGTCGCCCGCAGCCACGAGGACGGCTACCGGCAGGCGTTCGTGCGCGGCATCCGCCGCGGCGTCGAGCGGGGCCTGTACGACGAGCGCCTCCTGGAGTTCAACCTGGGACGCCTGGCCGAGTCGCTCGATACCGCGCGCGACGACCTGCTCAACTTCATGGGGGTGCAGACCCTGCACGAGCGCTACTTCGCCCGCGCCGGCGACGCGCTGCTGGAGACGCCGCAGGCGTTCTGGATGCGCGTGGCGATGGGGCTGGCCGTGCTGGAGGAGGACCGTGACGAGCGCGCCGTGGCCTTCTACCAGGTGATCTCCTCGCTGCGCTTCGTGCCGTCGACGCCCACGCTGTTCCATTCCGGCACCACCCACCCGCAGCTCTCGTCCTGCTTCCTCACCACGGTGGAGGACGACCTGGAGCACATCTTCAAGTCGTTCGCTGACAACGCGCAGCTCTCCAAGTGGTCGGGCGGCCTGGGCAACGACTGGTCGTCGATCCGCGGCACCGGCGCCCACATCAAGAGCACCAACGTGGAGAGCCAGGGCGTGATCCCGTTCCTGAAGATCGCCAGCGACGTGACCCTGGCCATCAACCGCTCCGGCAAGCGGCGCGGGGCCACCTGCGCCTACCTGGAGACCTGGCACCTGGACATCGAGGACTTCCTGGACCTGCGCCGCAACACCGGCGACGAGCGCCGCCGCACGCACGACATGAACACGGCCAACTGGATCCCGGACCTGTTCATGAAGCGCGTGGCCGACGACGCCGAGTGGACGCTGTTCTCGCCGGACGAGACCCCGGACCTGCACGACCTGTACGGTCAGGCGTTCGAGCAGCGCTACGCCGAGTACGAGCGCAAGGCGCGCGCCGGGCTGCTACAGCGGACCCGCACCGTCTCCTCGCTGAAGCTCTGGCGGAAGATGCTGTCGATGCTGTTCGAGACCGGCCACCCGTGGATCACCTTCAAGGACCCGTCGAACATCCGCTCGCCGCAGGACCACGCCGGCGTCGTGCACAGCTCCAACCTGTGCACGGAGATCACGCTCAACACCTCGCGGGACGAGACCGCGGTCTGCAACCTGGGCTCCGTGAACCTGGACAAGCACGTGGTCGACGGCACGCTGCAGACCGAGTCGCTGGACGCGACCGTGCAGACGGCGATGCGGATGCTCGACAACGTGATCGACGTCTGCTTCTACCCCACCGCCGAGGCGCGCGCGTCCAACCTCCGCCACCGCCCGGTCGGCCTGGGCGTGATGGGGTTCGCCGACGCGCTGTTCAAGCTGGACATCCCGTTCGAGTCGGAGGATGCGATTCGATTCGCAGACCGCTCCATGGAGCTGATCGCCCACAGCGCCATCCTGGGCTCCTCGCGCCTGGCCGCCGAGCGCGGCCCCTACGACAGCTACGAAGGCTCGAAGTGGGAGCGCGGGCTGCTGCCGCAGGACACGCTGGACCTGCTGGAGGCCGAGCGCGGCCAGCCGGTCGAGGTGGCCCGCGGCGGTGAGCTGGACTGGGAGCCGGTGCGCGCGCACGTGCGCGAGCACGGCATGCGCAACTCGAACACCATGGCGATCGCGCCGACGGCGACCATCTCCACGATCTCCGGCTGCTTTCCTTCGATCGAGCCCATCTACCAGAACGTGTACGTCAAGTCGAACATCTCCGGCGAGTTCACCGTCGCCAACCCCTACCTGGTGGGCGACCTCAAGCGGGCCGGCCTCTGGGACCGGGAGATGTTCGAGCAGTTGAAGTTCCACGACGGCAGCGTGCAGCGGATCGAGGCGATCCCGGCGCCGCTGCGCGCCAAGTACCGGACCGCGTTCGAGGTCGACCCCCTGCACTGCCTGCGCATGACCGCCGCGCGCAGCAAGTGGATCGACCAGAGCCAGTCGCACAACGTGTTCATGCGCGGCACCTCCGGGCAGGCGCTGAGCGAGATCTACCGGACCGCCTGGAAGCTGGGCCTCAAGACCACCTACTACCTGCGCACGCTGGCCGCCAGCCAAGTGGAGAAGTCCACGCTGGGCAACCAGTACGGCTTCACCCAGAAGCGCGCCAACGGCGACGCCCGCCAACGGGACGCCCGCCAACGGGACGCCGGCGCCGGCCGGCCAGGCCGTGGACGCCGCGCCGCAGAACGGCCGGGACGCCGCCGCCTGCAACCTGGACGAAGACTGCGAAGCCTGCCAATAACGCCGATGGGCATCATCAACAACACCGCCACGGATCCCAACAAGATCCTGCCGCTCCGCTACCAGTGGGCGCGCGGCTACTACAAGGCGGGCGTGGCCAACAACTGGGTCCCGGAAGAGGTGTCGATGCAGAAGGACGTCGAGCAGTGGAAGGCGCCCGACGTGCTCTCCGACGACGAACGGCGCCTGATCCTCTGGAACCTCGGATTCTTCTCCACCGCCGAATCCCTGACCGCCAACAACATCGTCCTGGCCGTGTACACGCACGTGACGAACCCGGAGTGCCGCCAGTACCTGCTGCGGCAGGCGTTCGAGGAGGCGATCCACACCGACACCTTCATCTACTGCTGCGACAGCCTGGGGCTGGACCCGGACGAGATCTACACCATGTACCGGACCATCCCGTCGATCGAGCGCAAGGACTCGATGGTGATCGAGATGACCCGCTCGATCTTCGCGCCCGGCTTCACGACCGCCACCGGGCAGGGCGTGCGCGACCTGCTGCACGACCTGGTCGGCTACTACGTGATCATGGAGGGCATCTTCTTCTACGCCGGCTTCGCGATGATGCTGGCCCTCAAGCGGCAGAACAAGATGGTCGGCGTCGGCGAGCAGTTCGAGTTCATCATGCGCGACGAGAGCGTGCACCTGGCGTTCGGCTCGGACCTGATCAACACGATCAAGGCCGAGTACCCGGACACCTGGACGCCGGCCTTCCAGGACGAGCTGATCGACCTGATCCGGCGCGGCGTCGAGCTGGAGGCCGCCTACGCCCGCGACGCCTGCCCGCGCGGCCTGCTCGGCATCAACGCCGACCAGTTCGCCGCCTACGTCGAGTACATCGCGGACCGCCGCATGGAGCGCATCGGCCTGCCCCGGCAGTACGAGCGCGAGAACCCGTTCCCGTGGATGTCCGGAGCCATCGATCTCAACAAGGAAAAGAACTTCTTCGAGACCCGCGTCACCGAGTACCAGACCGCCGGCTCCCTGACCTGGGACTGACTCCCCCGATCGATCGCCACACCACCCAGAGCAACTCCCGCAGCGCCCATAATTTACCGCTCAACAATAAATGACACTACTACCGCAACGAATCTAACGCAGCCGCGCTCCAAGAGCGGTCATCCGCGCGCCGGGTCACCCCTTGATAGCTTGGATCCCGTCGTCCCCACCGAAGGGTGAATTGCATCACAACGAGATTTCTGCTCTCTACGCTTGACAGTTGAGCCTCGACAGCCGTATTATCCCTGCCTACCGTGACAAAATCTCATTGTCTCTGCAGGAGCGATTAGATGATAGTCGATTTCTCCGTCGAAAACTGGATGTCCTTCCGAGACAGGGCCACGTTGTCCATGGTTGCGACCCGAGAGCGCCAGCATGGCGAACGCATTGCGCGACTCGACAAGTATCAGATGAGGGTCCTCCCTGCCATGGCGCTCTACGGCGCCAACGCGTCCGGCAAGACCAACCTCTTCAAGGCGCTGGCATTTGTGAAATCCCAGATTGTCAACGGCACCCAGCCCAAGAAACGAATCCCGGTCGTCCCGTTCTTGCTCGACAAGGAGTGTGCGACGCAGCCATCGCGTTTCGACCTGAAGTTTCTGATAGACGATGTCGTCTATGCCTTCAGCTTCTCGGTCACCCGAGAGATCGTTGTGGAGGAACGGCTCGTGAGAATCGGAACCACCAGCGAACGCGAACTTTACCACCGAGAGCACGGGAACATTCATTTCGATCCATCCCTGGACAGGGACTCTCAGTTTCTCAAGTTCGCCTTTAGAGGAACTCGCTCCAATCAGCTCTTTCTGACCAACTCCGTATCGCAAAACGTCGAGCAGTTCAAGCACGTCTACGACTGGTTCAACGACACCCTGGAGATGGTGGACCCAGACACGAGATTCGCAGGAGATGGACCGGTGTTCTTCGACGAAGATCATCCGTTCACCGCGAACATGAACGAGACGTTGCGAGCCCTCGATACCGGGATTTCCCGCCTGGGCAGTAGGCAGGTACCGTTCGATACCATCGACTTTCCAGACGACATGAAAAAGGAGCTTCAGGAGCAGGTAAACGAGGGTGAATCCGCGCTTGTACTAGGGCCGGCCACCAGGTATGTCGTGACTCGCAAAGACGGCGACCTGCTAGTCATGAAACGTGTGACCGTGCATCCGATGACTGATGGTACGGAAACTTCCTTTGAAGTAGACCAGGAATCTGACGGTTCACAGCGCCTCATCGATCTCCTTCCTGCATTTCTCGATCTTGCTGACGGCGACGTCAACAAGGTCTATGTCATCGACGAAGTCGACCGCAGTCTACACACGTTACTGACGCGCCGCCTGATTGAAGACTACCTGTCTGCTTGTAACGCAGCAACCCGAACACAATTGTTGCTCACGACCCACGATGTCCTATTGATGGATCAGCGTTGGCTGCGTCGTGATGAAATGTGGGTAACGGAGCGTAATGCTACCGGTGGGTCGAGCCTCCTTTCCTTTAGTGAATATCGCGATGTCCGCTACGACAAGGACATCCGCAAGAGCTATCTGGAGGGACGATTGGGCGGTGTCCCTCGTATGAAGCCGGGCACTGTGCCGAATGGCGCGGAAGAGAATTAGCTTTCGGAGAGCGCTTGGTCAGCGGCGCTACCGGAAGATGTTCGTCATCGCTACGGAGGGAGAAAAGACGGAGCCGAGCTACTTCGCCATTTTCGGAGATAATTTGGTAATTCACGTTCACTGCGTGAGAGGCGGCCATAGGAGCTCGCCCAAGCAAGTGTTGCACCGAATGAAGCAACACCTGGAGCGTAACGGAATCACGAACACCGATGAGGCTTGGCTGGTGGTAGACAGGGACACTTGGTCCGAAGAGGACTTGCTCCAACTTCACAAATGGTCACAAGGAGCGAGCAACCGCGGTTTCGCGCTCAGTAATCCCAAGTTCGAGTATTGGCTGCTGCTCCACTTTGAAGACGGCACTGAACTTGGGACGACCCGGGCACTGTCCCGCCGACTGCGACGACATCTTCCCAACTACGACAAGGGCGTCGATGCTCGCAAGGTGACCGAAGCGATGATCCGCCAAGCGGTCAGTCGCGCGAAGGGCCGGGACTCCCCTCCGTGCGCTGATTGGCCGCGTCAGTCGTGGCGCACAACCGTCTACCGGCTGGTCGACAACATCCTCGGTTCGCAATCAGAACAATAGTGCGTAACCCGGTCACCGGGCGGCATCCTCGTCGCGGAGCCGGTTGACCAGGTGAAGGTCCGGGACCGGGCCCTCCTGTGCCGGAAATATCGCCACCCCGTTCCTCACGGCCGGCCCGCTCTGCGGCTGCATCGCCTTCAGAATCAACTCCGAGGCGACCTCCCCCAGTGTCGTGCGTCGCTGCTGCGCGAGCTGTCGCACCTTGGCCAAGGCCTCCGCGGACAGGTTCAAGGTCGTCCTCATCAACCGCACCGTACTTGTGGCGATGTGCGATATCAAGCATCACACATCACGGTCGCTTCCCGCGGCACGCTTCCGCGATAGCGCCAGGCCAGCGACGATCATGGCCAGGGCGACCGGGGCGCTGGCGTGGATGCGCTCGCCGAGCACCGTGGCGATCAGTATCAGCGACAGGAACGGCGACAGGAAGATGAGCTGGCCCAGCCGGCCGGCCACCGCGGTCAGGGCGAGCGCGCGCTGCCAGAGCAGGAAGGCCACGCCCATCTCCACCAGCCCGACCCAGGCGCCGTAGCCCAGGTTCGCCGGCGTGATCGCCGGCAGGCCGGCAGTGGCCGCGCAGATCACCCCGATCGCCACCGTGGCCGCGGCGAAGCCGTTCAGCATCAGCGGCACCGCGTGCGCGCCGATCCTCACCGTGAGCAGCCAGTAGCCCGCCCACAGGACGGTGCTGCCAAGCGCCAGCGCGACCCCGACGGTGTCGAAGCGGCCCAGCCCCTCCGATCCGCCGCGGGTCAAGAGCACGGCGACGCCGGCGTAGCTGACCGCGACGCCGATCCAGCCGCGCAGCGACAGGCGCTGCTTCAGCACCGGGATCGCCAGCAGAGCCAGGGTCACGGCCCAGACGTAGTTGAGCGGCTGCGCGATCTGCGCGGGCAGGCGGTCGTACGCCTCGAACAGCACCAGGTAGTAGCCCAGCGGATTGAGCAGCCCCAAGGCCGCCGCGGCGAGGTGCCGTCGCAGGCTCATAGGTGCGCTGACGAACGGCCGCGCCGCGGCGAAGAACGCCAGCGCCACCACGCAGCCCAGGAACAGGAGCTGCACCGGCTGCAGGGCGCGCAGCCCCAGCTTGAAGCCGGTCGCGACCGTCGACCAGAGTGCGACGCTGATCAGGGCGTAGAGCAGCGCGCGCCGCTCCCGGCCGGCTGCCGCTAGCAGGTCTGCCGTTGCGGGCCGCCGGCGAGGGCGGCGCCGTCGCGCGCCAACGATGTGCAGGCGTCCCGCGCGGGGGCGAGGTGGTCGCGGCGCAGCGCGGCCAGCAGCTCCTGCCGGCGGCCTTCGAGCAGGCGCATGATGCGCAGCAGCCCCAGGCGCTCGTCACGGCGCCGCTCGCGCGCCAGCTCTTCCTCCGTCCCCGAGAGCGCCAGCCGCCGCAGCCTGGCGGTCTGATCGGCGGAGACCCGCGCCAGCGTCCGGTCCACGGCCGCCGCCAGGACGCGCGCGTCATTGATCTCGCCCAGGACGTCCTGCAGGCGCTTCAGCACATCGGACACGGCGGCGCCTTCGGTGATGCCGTCGAGCGCGGGCTCCACCAGGTAGCGCAGGCGCTTCACGGCCAGCCGCGCGTCGTGGAGCTCGTCGCCGCGGACGGCCTCCGCGGTCGCCGCCAGAAGGGCGCCGGTGTCGGCCGCATACTGCTGCAGCCGTTCCCCGAACGCCCGGCCGTACGTCACCGGCGCCGGCGCCGCCTGCTCCAGGCGCGCGCGCAACTCCGCGTCCAGCCGCTCGAAGCGGCCGCGCACCGCGGCAGCGGCGGCAGCATGGCCGGCGTGCCGCCGCCGGCGAAGCCGCTCCACCAGGTAGTTGAGACCGGCCCGCTCGCTGCGCCGCAGCGCCGGCCGGACCCTTTCCAGCCAGACGATCTGCACCTCCGCGTCGCGGCCCCGGTTGGTCTGCCGCATCAGCCGGCGCAACTCTGCCCGCACCCGCTTGCCGGCCGCCTTGCCCAGCCACGGGCGGTAGGCGCGCAGCACGCCGCGGCACCGTCTGAGCGCGACGCGGAAGTCGTGCAAGGCTTCCGGCTTGCCGGGGCGCCCTACCTGCCGGACCGCACGGTCGGCCTGCGACAGGCAGCGGTCGACCAGCGCCGCCACCGCCTCCACGACCGGCCGCTCCAGCAGACCTTCCCCCCGTGAGCTGTCCATCAAAGCCTCGTACTATACCGGTGTTGCGCCTCCCACTCGACGTCGATCGGATCGATGATGTCGCCAACCAACTCGATTCTGCCGCGGTCTATGCCGAACAAGCTTCGTGGTCTGGTTCGACGGTGACGCATGCTGTCGCGATCGGCTGCCGGCCGGCCGTCAGGAGAGCTCGACGCGCAGCCCGATTTGCTGCCTGCCGGCCCTTCGAAGACCTGGTCCATCAGCTCGCCCTTGCGCGCCAGCGCCATCCGCTCCAGGGACAGGTCGCCCTGGTACCCGCACTTCAGGCGCAGCACGTCCCCGGCGCGCTCGGCGTCGAAGCGGTCGACGCGGCCCAGGTGGCTGACGTCCAGGGCGTCGGCGACCCGCAGGATCGCCGCCAGCTTGTTGACCACCAGCCGCTGACGGCGCGAGAGGGCAGCGTACATGGGGTGGGACATGGCAGGCAGCGCCCGGCGGTGGTAGCGCACCACGTTGGCGACCACGGCCGTGTCCTGCTCGTCGATGCCGAACACCTCCGAGTTGGCGACGATGTAGGCGCCGTGCTTGTGGTGGCCGGACGCCTTGATCAGCTTGCCGACCTCGTGCAGCAGCGCGGCCACGTTCAGCAGCAGCCGCTCGCGGTGGCCGAGCCCGTGATCGGCGGCCAGCAGGTCGAACAGGACCAGCGCCAACCCCGTGACGTGGCGGACGTGCGGATCCTCGGCGTGGTACTTGCGCGCCACGCTCAGCGCCGACGCGATGGTCTGCCGCTCGAACTCCCGGCGCGACCCCTCGTCGTCCAGCACGGCGCTCAGCAGCACGCCCTCGCGGATGCTCAGCTCCGGGACGATCACCTGCTCGGCGGCCGTCGACTCCAGGAACAGGTCGTAGACGATCAGGTCCGGCAGGATGCCCTCCGCGTCCTCGTACGGGATCGAGAGCTCGTGGACGAGCTCCTCGACCCGCAGCGGCTGCAGGCCGCGGATCAGCTCCCGCAGCGCCGTGCGCTCGATCAGCAGGCAGTGCTCGGCGATCCGCCGGCCGGCGCGCGAGGCGGCCAGGCGGATCACGCCGCCGCCGGCCACGAACCGGCGGATGTGCTGGAGGGGCTGCTCGTGGCTGAGCACCTCGCGCGTGGGGGCGACGGTCTCCGACAGCACGCGGCGCAGCCGTTCCGGATTGCCGTGCATGGGCCGCAGCATGTCCTCCATGCGGGCGCTGCCCAGCTTCAGCGAGTGCACGAACGCCATCCGGCCGCGGCGCAGCAGCATGAACTCCGTGCTTCCGGTGCCGATCTGCATGATCAGCGAGTTGGAGCGCGCGAACCCCGGGATCGCCGCCTTGATGGCGTGCACGGCGCCCAGGTAGGTCAGCCGGTTCTCCTCCACGCCGTCGATCACGCGCACCTCCAGGCCGGTGCGCAGCGCCACCCGGTCGACGAAGGTGTCGCGGTTCTCGGCCTCGCGCAGCGCGCTGGTGGCGATCACGGTGGTCTCGCCGGGGCCGATCCCCCAGCCGCGCAGCAGCTCCTGAAAGGACGAGAGCGCGTCCAGCGATGCGCCGATGGTCGTGCGGCTGGCCGTGCCGGAGCCGAACACGTCGTGGCCGAGCGGCACCGGCCGGTCGGCGCGGTCCAGGATGCGCACGGCTCCGGTCGGCTCGACCTCGGCGACCACCATGCGGATGGCGCTGGAGCCGATGTCGATCACCGCGCGCGCCGCGCCGTTGCGGCCGTCCGGCGCATCGGCGCTCATGCCAGCGACTCCTGCGCCAGCGCCGCGGCGCCGCGCACGACCGCATCGTCGCCGAGCGTGGCCGCGACCACCTCCACCCCCTCGGCCAGGGACGGCAGCGCGTGCCGGCGCATCGAATCGGCCGCCCGCTCGATCAGCCAGTCGCCGACCTTCTCCACCAGGCCGCCGCCCAGCACCACCATCTCCGGGTTGAGCAGGTTGACGCAGTTGGCGATGCCGATGCCCAGCCGTTCGGCCGCCCGCTCCAGCAACTCGACGCCGGGCTGCTCGCCGGCGGCCAGCACGCGCGCGATCATCTTGCTGCGCACCGACCGCACGTCGGTGCCGGCCTTTGCGGTCACGGCCGGCGCCTTGCCGATCGCGGCCTGCGCGATCAGGTCGCGGGCGATGGCGCTGCGGCTGGCCAGCGCCTCCAGGCACCCGTATTGCCCGCAGCCGCACAGCGGACCGTCGAGCTGCACGATCATGTGGCCGACCTCGCCGGCGTTGCCGTCGGCGCCGCGGTACAGGCGGCCGTCCAGCACCAGGCCGCCGCCGATGCCGGTGCCGGGGAACACCCCGATCACGTGCCGGCGGCCGCGCGCCGCGCCGAAGCGGTGCTCGCCGTAGGTGCCGGCGCTGACGTCGTTCTCGACGACCACCGGAACGCCGAACGCATCCTGCAGGCAGTCGCGGATCGGGAAGTCGGCCACGCCCAGGTTCGGAGAGCCGGTCAGCGTGCCGCGCCGCGCGTCGATCGGTCCCGGCGCGCCGATGCCGATCGCGGCAACGGCCGGCCGCTTGACCTTGGCGTCCTCCAATGCCGCCTGCACCGTGCCGACCAGGCCCGTCGCCAGGCCGCGCGCGCCGGCGGTGGGGTCGGTCGTGCGCTTGGCCGATCCCAGCGCCTTCGCGCCCCGGTACACGGTCGCGAGCATCTTCGAGCCACCGAGGTCGATGCCGACCACCAGCGCATTCATGGGCACCCCTCACGCGGCGGCCGGTGAGCCCGGCCGCCAGCGTTGCGATTGTCCGATGATTGGGCGCTATCATGCCACCATGCACGCGGTTGGGAGTCCGGACGCCGCGGCCCGCGCGAACGCGCCCGCGAACGCGCGCCCGCGGGCGGCCAGGGCCCTGCCGCCGGGACGCTATCTCGACGGAGCGCTGAGCTGGCTGGCGTTCAACCGCCGCGTGCTGGACCGGGCGGAGACGGCCGCCACGCCGCTGCTGGAGCGGCTGCGCTTCCTGGGAATCGTCGGCTCCAACCTGGACGAGTTCTTCATGGTGCGCGTGCCCGCGCTGCGCCGCCCCGGCGGCGCCGGCCGCCCGCTGGCGGAGGTGCGTGGCCGCGTCGAGCGCATCCTGCGCGGCCAGGCCGACTGCCTGCGCCGGCGGGTGCTGCCGCCGCTGGCCCAGGCCGGCGTGCGCATTCTCGAGCGCGACGCCTACCCGCTCGGCACCCTGGAGCTGCTGCGCGACCACTTCAGGAGTCAGATCTACCCGGCCCTCACTCCGGTGCGCATCACCCCCGAGGAGAGCGTGCCGCTGCCGAGCCTGCGCCTGCACGTGGGATTCCTGCTGGAGCCGGCCGACGACCAGGTCCGCGCCGCGTCCGCGGCAGTCACGGCCGGCGACGGGCCGGTCGTCGCCGTGGTGCCGTTGCCGGGCACGCTCGATCGCCTGGTTCCGGTGCCTGCGGAGGGAGCGGGCCTCACCTTCGTGCTGCTGGAGGACCTGGTGGCCGCCAACGCCGACCTGCTCTTCCCCGGCTTCCGCATCCTGGACAGCATCCGGTTCCGCGTCACCCGTTCCGGCGATGCCGAGGTGGACGAGCTGCGCGACGACGACTTCGTCGAGGCGATGGAGGAGGTCATCACGGCGCGGCGCGGCGGGGTGGCGGTGCGCCTGGAGGTCTCGGACGCCGACTGCGAGCTGTGCCGGGTGCTGGCCGCCGAGCTGTCGGTCGAGCCGGCGGACGTCTATGCCTGCGACGGGCCGCTGGACCTGGCCGGCTGGTCCAGCCTGGTCGAGCTGCCGGGTGTGGACCGCCTGCGGTTCGAGCCGTGGGAGCCGGTGAGCCCGACCTGGCTGGACGGCACCGAGCCGATCTGGGACGTGATCCGCACGCGCGACCGCATGCTGCACCACCCGTACGAGTCGTTCGACGCCGTCGTGCACCTGCTGGAGCAGGCCGCGGACGACCCCGAGGTGCTGGCGATCAAGATGACGCTGTACCGGGTGTCGCGGGAATCGCCGATCGTGGCCGCGCTCGGCCGGGCGGCGGAGGCGGGCAAGCAGGTGACGGTGCTGGTCGAAGTGAAGGCGCGCTTCGACGAGGAGCGCAACCTGGAGCGGGCCGCGCTGCTGGAGCGGCAGGGCGCGATCGTCGTGTACGGCATCGCCTGGCACAAGGTGCACGCCAAGGCGCTCCTGATCGTCCGCCGCGAGTCCGGCCGCATCCGCCGCTACGTGCACCTGGGGACCGGCAACTACCGCGACGACACGGCGCGCCTGTACACGGACGTCGGGCTCCTGACGGCCGACGACGAGCTGGCCATGGAGGCCGGCCTGTTCTTCAACGCCATCACCGGCTACTCCACGGTCCCGAACCTGCGCCGCCTGGCGATGGCGCCCACCGCCCTCAAGCAGCGCCTGCTCGCCATGATCGAGCGCGAGGCGGCGCGGCCGGCGAACGAAGAGCCCCTGATCATGGCCAAGCTCAACCAGCTCACCGACCGCGACGTGATCGACGCCCTGTACGCGGCGTCGCGCGCCGGCGTGACCATCAGGCTCAACGTCCGCGGCGAGTGCCTGCTGATCCCGGAGCGGCGCGGCATGAGCCGCACCATCACGGTGGTGTCGGTCATCGACCGCTACCTGGAGCACGCACGCCTGCTCTACGTGCGCGCGGGCGGCGCCGACGAGTGCTACCTGGCGAGCGCGGACTGGATGCCGCGCAATCTCAGCCGGCGGGTGGAGCTCATGGTGCCGATCGAAGATCCGGGCCTGAAGCGCCGGGCCCTGGAGATCCTGGAGTCCGCCTTCGCCGACAACACCAACGCCTACCGCCTGCGCAGCGACGGCACCTACGTGCGGGTGCGGCGCTCGTCGGCGGACGAGCCGTTCTACCGAAGCCAGGAGGCGATGCATGTGGCCGCGGAGCGGCGTGCCCGCACCGAGCTCGGCGAGCCGGCCGGCAAGCTGATCGCCCGCCGGCCGCGCCCGGAGCGCTGAAGGCGGCGGTCAGAGCTCGACGCGCTGTCCGGTCGCTACGTAGACAGCCGGGTTGGGCGCGCAGTCAGAGCTCGACGCGCTGCCCGGTCGCTACGTAGACAGCCGCTTCGCAGATGTTGGTGGCCTGGTCGCCGACCCGCTCGAACTGCTTGGCGACGAACAGCAGCGTCTGCGCCTGCGCGATCGTCTTCGGCGACTCCATCATGTAGGTGAGCAGCTCGCGGAACATCTGCGAGTAGGTGTTGTCGATCAGGTCGTCGCCGGCCGCCACGTCCTGGGCGGCCAGCTCGTCGCGGATCACGAAGGCGTGCACGGAGTCGCGCACCATCTGCTTGGCCCGGTCCGCCATCAGGTTCATGGAGATCAGCGGCTTGATGTACTTCTCCGAGGCCAGCTTCTGCGCCACCTTGGCGACGTGCACGGCCAGGTCGCCGATGCGTTCCAGCGCGATCACCACGTGCAGGGAGGTGATGATGAAGCGCAGGTCGGTGGCCACCGGCTGCTCGCGGGCCACGATCTTGTTGACGTAGTCCTCGATCTCGTAGGTGGCCTGATTGACCGACTCCTCACCCACGATGACGTGCTCGGCCATTTCCTCGTTCTGGCTCAGCAGCGCCTTGGTCGCCTGCCCCACGGCCGACTCGACCGCCTGGGCCAGGTCCAGCAGGCGCTGCTCCAGTTCCTCGATCTCGCGCTCGAACTGATGGCGGAGCGGTTGCGGCTCACTCACGGTTGCCTCCTGCGGAGTCTGTCGGATCGGCGCGGCGGCGACACGTCCGACAGACTCCGTCGCGCCCTATCCCGTCGCGGCTGTCCAGGCCGCCAGGTACTCGTCGATCAGCTCGCTGGCGACCGCCTTGATGGTCAGGCCGAACGGGCCGGCCAGCGGCCGCACCACCTGCTTGGCGGGCTCACCCGTCTGCAGGAATGCGTCCAGCTCGGCGCTGCCGGTCTTGAACACCCACAGCCGGCCGTCGTCCATCCGCGTGTAGAAACCCGGCAGCGTGGTCAGGTACTCGTCGATCGTGGCGCTCTCCGTGGACTTCACCGTCACCCCGCCCGGCGCGGCCAGCGGCCGTACCACCTGCCTGGCGGGCTCGCCGGACTCCTGAAATGCGGTCAGATCGTCAGACCCTTCGCGGAACACCCACAGCCGGCCGTCGTCTTCCAGGACGACGAAGCCGGGCTTGGCGTACATCTCCAGGTCCAGCGCCGGCGGCTCGGCCGCGGTCGCGCATCCGGCGATCAGCGCTCCGGCCACCACCAGCATCACGGCCGGCACCATGCGATTCCTCTTTCGAATTCCCATTTCCACTCCTCCTCCAGTGCGTTGGGCTTTGTTCATTCTCTATTTCGTTCTCTGTTCGTTCGGCCGGCTCATCCGAACCGGCCGCTGATGTAGTCTTCCGTCTCCTGAAGCTGCGGCTTCACGAACACGTCCTCCGTGGGCGCGAACTCGATGAGCCGGCCCAGGTACATGAACGCCGTGATGTCGCTGACGCGCGATGCCTGCTGCATGTTGTGGGTGACGATCAGGATCGTGTAGCTGCCTTTCAGCTCGTGAATGAGATCCTCGATCTTGCTGGTGGCGATCGGGTCCAGGGCGCTGGCCGGCTCGTCCATGAGCAGCACCTCCGGCTCGGCGGCCACCGCACGGGCGATGCACAGCCGCTGCTGCTGGCCGCCGGACAGTCCCAGCGCGCTCTCCTGCAGCCGGTCCTTGACCTCGTCCCAGAGCGCCGCGCCCACGAGCGCACGATGGCACACGGAGTCGAGCACCTGCTTGTCCCGTTCGCCGTCGATCCGCAGCGGATAGACGACGTTCTCGTAGATGCTCATCGGGAAGGGGTTCGGCTTCTGCGCCACCATCCCCATGCGCTTGCGCAACTCGATGACGTCGGTGCCCGGCGCGTAGATCGAGTCGCCGGACAGCCGCATGTCGCCCTCGATGCGGACGGTGTCGACCAGGTCGTTGAGCCGGTTCACCGACCGCAGCAGCGTCGACTTGCCGCAGCCGGACGGGCCGATCAGCGCCGTCACCTTGCCGAAGGGGACGTTCATCGACACGTCGAACAGCGCCTGCGCGGCGCCGTACCAGAGATTGAAGCGGTCAACCTCCAGGACGCTCGCAAGCTCCAGCGTGCTCGGGTGCACGGCGGTCCTGACGTCGCCGCCGGCGGCGACGCGCTCCAGCAGGTTCTCCCGGACGGACGCCGTGGCGCCTCCTCGCGCGCGGCCGTCAGCGTGCGGCGCGCCGTCGGTGCCCGGGGCGAAATGCCGGTCCGACGTGAGGCGGACGTGATCGCCGCGGTCTCTGGTGTGGCATCCATCTGGCAGACCTCTCCTCCTTAGAACTGGCTTCCCGCGAAGCGGCGGTGCAGCCGGCTGCGCAGCCGGATCGCCGTCACGTTCAGCAGCACGACGATCAGGATCAGCAGCAGGGTCGACGTGAACACCATGGGGATGGCCGCCTCGCTGTTCTGGCTCTGGAAGCCGACGTCGAAAATGTGAAAGCCCAGGTGCATGAAGCTGCGCTCCAGGTGCACGAACGGGAAATAGCGGTCGATCGGCAGCTCGGGGGCGAGCTTCACCGCGCCGACCAGCATCAGCGGCGCCACCTCGCCCGCGCCCCGCGCCATCGCCAGGATCATGCCGGTCATGATGCCGGGCATCGCGCGCGGCATGACGATCCGCTTGATCGTCTGCCACTTGCTGGCCCCGCAGGCGTAGGACCCTTCGCGCATCGACCCGGGCACGGCGGCCAGCGCCTCCTCGGTGGCGACGATCACCACCGGCAGCGTCAGCAGCGCCAGCGTCAGCGACGCCCACAGGATGCCGCCGGTGCCGAAGGTGGGGCTGGGCAGCTTGGCGCGGAAGAACAGCTCGTCGATGCCGCCGCCGATCAGGTAGCTGAAGAAGCCCAGCCCGAACACGCCGAAGACGATGCTGGGCACGCCGGCCAGGTTGTTGATCGCGATCCGCACGGTCGCAACCAGGCGTCCCGGCCTGGCGTACTCGCGCAGGTAGAGCGCGGCGATCACCCCGAACGGGACCACGGCCAGCGACATCAGGAGGGTCATCACCACCGTGCCGAAGATCGCCGGGAAGACGCCGCCTTCGCTGTTGGCCTCACGCGGGTCGGCGGTCAGGAATTCCGCCCACCGCGACAGGTAGATGCCCAGCTTGCGCAGCAGGCCGAGCCGGTTGGCCGGGTAGCCGCGCACGACCTGGCCGAGCGGCACCAGCACCTCCGCTCCGTCGGCGAGCCGCATCCGCAGCTCGTAGCGGTCGCTCGATTGCTGCAGATCGTCGATCCGCGCGCGGATCCCGGCGTACTCGGCGTTCGCCTCCGCCTCGACGGACGCCGCCTTCTCCCGCTCCGAGGCGAGCTTGTCCGCGGCGGCCGCGATCGTCGACGGGTTGCCCTCGGCGCGGGCGTCGTCGTTCCCCAGCACGGCTTCGCGCACGCGCAGCCGCGCCTTCTCCAGGCGGTGGTTCACGTCGCCGATGTCGCGCCGTTCCAGCCGCCTGCGCTCGGCCCGCCAGCCCTCCACGGCCGGGTGGTGCCGCTCGAACTCCCTCCAGGCGGCCTCCGGGCCCTCGGCGGTCGCAGCGCCGTCGACCAGGAACGCCACCGGCTCGCCGTAGAATCGCCCCCAGGTCAGCCGTTCGAAGATCACCGCCCACTCCGGCACGCTGCGCTCGGCCAGGGCGAAGTCTTCCACCCACGTGAAGTGCACGCCGGTCACGTCGAAGTTGCCGGTCCGCACCAGCCATCGCGTGGACCAGCCGCGCTGCCGTTCCAGCAGCTCCCGCGCCGGCCCCTGCGCGGCGGCCGGCAGCGAGTCGATCGCGCTCGCGGCCGGCCGGTAGCGGTCGCGGCGGGTCACCTCGCCCACGTGGACGGAGCCGTCGGCCATCTCGAAGCGGGCCAGCGGCGCCGGCCAGAAGGTGCCGAGGCCGCGCACCAGGATCAGCAGCAGCAACCCCAGGGTCATCACCAGCGCGATGACCAGCGTGCCGGCGGTCAGCCACATCATCGGCTGTCCCTGCGCGACCAGCGACGCGCCGCCGCGCACCCGGCGGGGCCGCGCCGGGGGCATCACGGCCGCGGTCCCCGCCGCAGGCGCGACGGAGGCTCTCGGGGCGACGGCCGCCTTCACAGCTCGAACGCCCTGCGGCGGAACCGCTGCCGGACCGACTCGGCGATCGTGTTGACCACGAAGGTCATCACGAACAGGGTCAGCGCCGCCAGGAACAGGATGCGGTAGTGGGTGCTGTCGACCACCGCCTCCGGCAGCTCGACGGCGATGTTCGCCGCCAGGGTGCGAAAGCCGTTGAACAGGTTCATCTCCAGGATCGGCGTGTTGCCGGCCGCCATCAGGACGATCATCGTCTCACCCACGGCGCGGCCCAGCCCGATCATGACGGCCGAGAACAGCCCGCTCATGGCCGTCGGCACGATCACGCGCATCGCGGTCTGCCACGGGGTGGCGCCTGCGGCCAGGGACGCGGAACGCAGGTGCTCGGGCACGCTCTTCAGCGCGTCGTCGGCGATCGTGTAGATGATCGGGATGATCGCGAAGCCCATCACGAACCCGACCACCAGCGAGTTGCGCTGCACGTAGGTGCCGAGCACGGGGCCGACCACCGGGAACGATCCGCGCGAGTCCAGTCCCAGCGCCTGCAGCAGCCAGCCGCCGAGCAGGGCGGCGCCGCCCGCGGCCGCCACCGCGGCGACGACCTTGACGATCTCCAGCAGCGCCACCTGCCGGGCCGGCAGGCTCCGGTACAGCGTGCGCAGCCTGGGAGCGAGTGTGCGCGACACGCACCACGCCGTGGCCAGCCCGGTGAGCGGGAGCAGCATCATCGCCCAGCCGCCGGCGCCGGTGCCGATCTGCCCGTCCAGCCAGAGCTTGATGTCGCCCGCGAACAGCGCCCGCTCGGCCACCGGCCCGGCCAGCCGCGACAGCAGCAGGCCGAGCGGCAACGCCCCGAGCAGCACGAAGAGGATGCGGTAGCGGGACAGGATGATCGCCGTACGGTCGGGCAGGAGCTGGAACAGGTAGCCGCCGGCCAGGCAGGTGAGCGGGATCATCAGGAACGCGACCAGGATCATCGGCACCGCCCGCTCGGCGATCGGCGCGAACACCAGGCCGGCCAGGAAGCCGAGCACGACGCTCGGCAGGCTGGCCATCATCTCGATGATCGGCTTGATGCGCGCGCGCAGCCGCCCGTGCAGGAACTCGCTGGTGTAGATGGCCGCCAGCAGAGCCAGCGGCACTCCGAACAGCATCGAATAGATGGTTGCCTTGATGGTCCCGAAGATCAGCGGGACCAGTCCGTACTTGGCCTCGAACGTGTCGGTGCCGCTCGACGACTGCCAGACGTGCGCGGGATCGCGGTTGCCCTCGTACCAGACCCTGGTGAAGATCGATCGCACGGTGGCTTCCGGGTGCGGGCTGTCCAGCGCCAGCAGCGCGAATCCCCGGTCGGTCACGGCGGCGATCGCGTCGTCGCGGGGGCTGAGCGCGACCGCCGTGATCGGCACGCCGGCGAAGGGCCGCGCCTCCGCCAGGAAGGCATTGCTGGTCACGTAGAAGCTGCGCACGCTGCCGTCGCCGTAGCCGACGACGATCATGCGCTTGCGCGACGAGCTGCCGATGCCGGTGACGGCCGCCGGGCCGCCAGGGCCGTCGAAGGTGTGGGCGTTGACCAGCAGCAGCCCGTCGCTGGTGGCGGCGTCCTCGTCGCGCACGCGGAACCAGGTTCTGACGAGGCCGCGGCTGTCCCCGATCAGCACGGTGTCGCGGCCGAGCAGGAAGCGGGCCACGGTGAGTCGAGCGCCATCGTCGCGCAGCAGGTCGCCACGCTCGGCGACGGCCGGCTCGCGCAGGTTGCGGGTATCGAAGCGCACGAACGCCCCGTCCTGCCAGAGCACGTAGACGGCATCGGCGTTGCCACTGACGAGCACGCGGGACAGCGGGACGGCGCGCCCGAAATCGGGAATCGCGGCGCTTCCGCCGCGCACCGTCGCGGTCACGCGGCCGGTGAGGATGTTGCGCCGCCGCGTCACGGCGCTGATCCGCATCACGCCGTCGTCGGTCACCATGGCAATCACCGGCCCGACCGAGCGCACCGTCTGGTCGATCAGCAGCACGCTGCCCGCGTGGCCGCTCGCCACCGGGTCCTGGATGTGTGCCTGCAGCCGCTGCAGGCGCAACTGGCCGATCGGCGTGCGCTGGATGGACGCGTCGTCGAGCACGCCGACCTCGCCCTCGGCGAGCCCGTGCAGCCCGGCCGGCACGTCCCCGTCCTCGAAGAACGCGGTCTCGAACAGCACCTGGCCCAGCCGGAAGGTGCCGTCGGCGAAGCCGGCGGCCAGCCAGCCGCCGTCGTCCGAGTAGGTCAGGGAGGTGGGCTGCCGGTCGAACAGCGGCACCTCCTCCAGCAGCATGCCGTCGGGAACGCCGGGGTCGATGCGGAAGTGCCGCAGCGTCCGCCCGCCGTCGGTCAGCTCGGCGGCCGCCACGCGGAACTCGTCCACCAGCACGAAGCGGTCCACCGCGGCGGGGAAGGCCGCGGGCCCCTGGCCGGATCCCGACTGGGAGACCGCCGGCTCCAGGCGTGATCGGCCCACCAGCGGCACCACGACGGAGGCCAGGAACACGAACACCAGGAACACCGCGGCGATGACTCCGATCCCGCCGATCGTGATGATCGACGTGGAGGCGACTTCCGCGATGCGGACGCCGGTGCGCGTCTTGTGGGCCCGCTGGTATCCCGTGAACGCGGGCTGGCTCACATTCCCAGCGCTTCCATCGCTTCCGAGGCGATCTGGTTGGTGATCGGGTAATACCCGTCCTTGATCACGTCTTCCTGCCCCTGCGTTGAGAACATGTAGCGCACGAACTCGCGTCGCAACGGGTCGAGATCGCTGCCGGGGCGGTGGTTGACGTACACGTACAGGAAGCGGGAGAGCGGATACTCGCCAGTGTACGCGTATTCCGCGGTGGCCGGGATCGGGTCGGTGCCGGCCTCGATCGCCAGCGGCACCGCGCACACGTCGGCAGTGAGGTATCCGATGCCGGAGTAGCCGATGCCGGGAGCGTCGCTGGCGACGCCCTGCACGACCGAGGAGCTGCCGGGCTGTTCCTTCACGGACGGCTTGTAGTCGCCGTTGCCGAGCACGTTCTTCTTGAAGTAGCCGTAGGTGCCGGACGCCGAGTTGCGGCCGTACAGGCTGATCGGCTGGTCGGCCCAGGCGCCGTCCGACACGCCGGCTTCGCCCCAGGTGCGGATGTCGCTCTCGTGACCGAGCAGCCGGTTGGTCGAGAAGATGGCGTCGACCTGCTGCAGGGTGAGCCCCGTCTCGCAGATCGGGTTGTCCTTGTTGGCGTAGACGGCCAGCATGTCGATCGCAGCCGGCAGGCTGGTCGGGGGATAGCCGTACTCGCTCTCGAACTCGTCCACCTCGGCCGCCTTCATCTGCCGGCTCATCGGACCGAACTGGGAGCTTCCGGCGATCAGAGCCGGCGGCGCCGTCGAGGATCCCTTGCCCTCGATCTCGATGCGCACGTTCGGGTACATCCCCAGGAAGCCCTCGGCCCACAGCGTCATGGTGTTGTTCATGGTGTCGGAGCCGACGCTCTTGAGGCTGCCGGACACGCCCTGCACCTGCTCGTACGTGGTGAGGGCCGGATCGACCGACACCTGCGCCAGGACGGTCATCGACGTCAGTGTCAGGGCGGCCGTCAGGGCTGCCGCGGTGATTCGGTTGGTTCGCATATGCTTCTCCTCGCGGTGTTCAGGATTTCGCGGATACGGTCGGGGACGACTGCTAGCGGACCGTTAGCACTCTGGTAGAAGTCCGTTACCGCCCCAAGGCCGGCGCCCCGTGGGCGCCGGCCTTGGCCCAGCCCCTCCTTTTGCGGATACGATTCTCGGGGTTGCTGTGCAACCCCGGCTCCGCGGCGTAGCGTTGCGGCGTGCCGGAGCTGCCGGAGGTGGAGACGATCGCGCGCGGGGTGGGGCCGGTGCTGGTGGGGCAGCGCATCGACCGCGTCGTGGTGCGCGAGCCGCGGCTGCGCTGGCGGGTGGCGGACGACCTGGCGCCGCGCTTGGCCGGGCGCACGGTGCGCGACGTGCGGCGGCGGGCCAAGTACCTGGTCGTCGACGCCGGGCCGGAGAGCCTGATCGCCCACCTGGGCATGTCGGGGCGGCTGCTGGTGGTGGAAGCGGGGGCGCCGCCGGCCAGGCACGACCACGCGGACGTGGTGCTGGGCTCGGGGCTGGCCGTGCGGCTGCGCGATCCGCGCCGGTTCGGGTCGCTGCACGTCGCCACGGCGCCCGACGAGCACCCGTTGCTGGCCGGCCTGGGGCCGGAGCCGCTCGGCGGCGGGTTCGACGGCGGCTACCTGTTCGCGGTGAGCCGCCGGCGCACGGTGGCGATCAAGGACCTGCTGCTGAACAGCCGCATCGTCGCCGGCATCGGCAACATCTACGCCAGCGAGGCGCTGTTCGCCGCGCGCGTGCATCCGCGCACGCCGGCCGGCCGGCTGGGACGCGTCCGCCTGCAGCGGGTCGCCGACGCCGTGCGCGCGATCCTGCAGCGGGCGATCGACACCGGCGGCACCACGCTGCGCGACTACCGCACGCCGGGCGGCGACCCCGGGCTGTTCGCGATCGAGCTGGCCGCCTACGGCCGCGCCGGGCAGCCGTGCCCGCGCTGCGGCGCGGCCATCCGCGCGCTGCGCTCCGGCGGCCGGTCCACCTTCTATTGCCCGCGCTGCCAGCGCCGCTGATACTGCCCGGCATGCGCATCGAGCAGGCCGTGGTGATCGCGGCTCGCGGCGGCCACTACAACGAGGACCTGCAGGCGATCCGCGCCGGCGCCCGGAGCGACGGCTATCTCTACCCGGGGACGCCGCAGGCGCCCGGCTTCGACGCGATCCGGCAGCCGAGCGAGGCGTTCTCCCTGGTGCTGTGCCTGGAGGGCGGCGCCATCGTGGCCGGCGACGGCATGAGCGTCGCCTATTCGGCGGCCGGCGGCAGGCAGGGCCTGTTCCGGGCGGCCGAGCAACTCCCCCACCTGCAGGCGATCGCCGACCACCTGCGCGGCCGGCCGGTGGGCGACCCGGCGGCGATGTGCGCGGAGCTGGAGGCGTTGCCGCTCGACGGGCGGCTGCACCGCAGCGCCGCCTTCTACGGCGCCTCGCAGGCGCTGGCGCAGGCGGCCGCGGTCGCGCAGGGCCGCACCACCGCGGAGGTGCTGGCCGCCCATTTCGGCCGGCCGGTGGCCGCCGCGCCGGTGGCGATCAACGTGCAGTGCGGCGACGAACGGCACACCGGCGTCGACAAGGCGATCATGAAGCGGGCCGACGTGCTGCCGCACGGGCTGATCAACGACCTGGAGGTGCTGGGAGCGGGGGGCGAACGGCTGCAGGAGTACGTGAGCTGGATCGTCGACCGCATCGCCCGCCACGCGCCGGCCGACTACCGGCCGGAGCTGCACATCGACACGTACGGCATGGTCGGCGTCGCCTTCGGCCACGACGTCGGCCGGATGGCCGACTACCTCGCCGGGCTGGGCGAGCGGGCGCTGCCGCACCGGCTATGCGTGGAGACGCCGGTGCTGATGGACTCGCGCAGCGCCCAGATCGAGACGCTGGCGGCCCTGCGCGACGCGCTCGCCGGGCGCGAGCCGCGCGTGGCGATCATCGTCGACGAGTGGGCCAACACGCTCGCGGACGTCCGCGCCTTCATCGAGGCCGGGGCGGTGGACATGGTCAACGTGAAGAGCCCGGACCTGGGCTCCATCCTCAACGCCGGCCGGGCGATCCTGGACTGCAAGGCGGCCGGCGTGCGGCCGATCCTGGGCGGCTCCTGCGCGGACACCGACCAGTCGGCGCGGGTCATCGCCCACCTGGCGCTGGCGACCGAGCCGGCCTGGGTGCTGGCGCGCCCCGGCATGGGGATCGACGAAGGACTGCAGATCGTCGGCAACGAGATGGCGCGCGCGCTCGCCCTGATCGCAGCGCGCGGCGCCGGGGAGGAATCATGATGCACGGGCGCGCGGAATCGAACCGATGGCTGTGGTGACCGTACCCGAGGCCAGGCTACTGCTGCCGGCCGTGAACGGCGACGGACTGCCCGTCGTGCCGATGAGCGAGGAACAGAAGTACCTGTTCGACCTCAAGGGCTGGATCACCCTGCCCGGCCTGCTGGACGAAGCGCAGCTCGAGCCGATCCGCGAGCACCAGATGCGCTTCCTGTACCACCCGGAGGAGCTGCCGCCGGAAGAGCGCGACAACCACGGCGGCCCGTCGCAGGTGCTGCTGGACGCGCCGGCGGTGGCCGGCGTGCTCAACGAGATCATCGCCCACCCGCCGCTGGCGGCAGAGGACTGCTACGGATTCCGCTTCGACCACACCTACACCAGCCACCGCCAGGCCGGGCACGACAACTTCAACCCGCACGGCGGCGGCGGCCTGTTCAACTTCCCCGGCGACTCCCATCTCTACCAGATGCACCCCGGCCGCATCCACGCCGGCCTGGTGCGCGTGGTGTGGGAGCTGAACGAGGTCGCCGCCGGCGAGGGCGGCACGCTGTTCCTGTCCGGCAGCCACAAGAGCGCCTTTCCGCGCCCGGAGGCGCTGTCCGGACGCGACAGCGCGCTGTGGGAGACCTACTCCTGCCCGGCCGGCTCGGCGGTCATCTTCACCGAGGCGCTCTGCCACAGCGGCACGCGCTGGACCAACACCACGCGCGACCGGCTGACCCTGTTCACCTGCTACAACACCGTCAACGCCAAGTGGGGCAAGGGCTGTCCGCCGCCGGAGGTGATCGCCGCCATGCCGCCCTTGCGCCGCACCCTGTTCCGCGGCGTCTGGCACGGCATGCGCGAGGTCCCCGGCATCAACAAGTACCACGACGCAGCCAACACCGGCCGCTTCCATGCCGGCTAGATCGAGGGCCGGCTAGATCGAGGGCCGGCTAGGTAGAGGAGGGGCATCCGTCGGCGCCCCTTGGCGTCTACGCCGAGAGCACCCGCCGCACCTGTTCCACGTCGACCGAAAGCGCCGCGGCGATCGCCTCGGCATCCTCACCGAGGCCGTGCAGCCGGCGGATGGCGCGCGTCAGCCGCTGCTCGGCCTGCTGCCGCTCATGCTCGGCCTGCTCCGCGCGCCGCTCCTGATGCTCCACCTGCCGCGCCAACAGCATCGAGTCCCGCAGCAGCAGGTCCTCACCCTCCATGGTGCGCCGCACGTCCTCCTCCGCTATCGCCTCCCGCAACTGCCGCAGCACGAAGGCGCATTCCGCCGGATACTCCTCTTCCTCGATCGTCAGCACGTGCGCGTCACCACGCCCGTTGCCCTTCACCAGACCCTGGTCGAAGATCGCCAGCACCCGCTCCAGCTCGTCGCGCCGCCGGCTCGCCAGCCGCGGTATCTGAATGATGTGGCTGCGGTGATGGATGCCTTCCACCAGCGGATGGCTCGCCGCAAGCTCTCGCCCCGTGCGCCGCTCGGTCACCCGCGGGCATACGTCGATCACCGCCTCGTCCGACAGGTGATCCAGGGCGTAGCCCAGAAAGTAGATCGTCACGATCGGCACCGCCTCGGTGCGGCCCGAAGGGTGGGTGAGGATGTTGTCGGCGCTGCCGATCTGCTGGCCCAGGTAGCGCCGGAAGCGCTCGATCACCGTCGGCGCGTTGGCCTTCTGAATCTCGATCAGCACCTGCCGCTCGCCTCCGTCGGCGCTTCGCACGCGTGCCGCAAAGTCCATCCGCAGCAGCGTCAGCGGCGCCTCCTGCTCCGGGGACTCCGGCGTGCGGCGCACCGAAGTCTCCTGCGGGCTGACGGTGAGCGACTCCACCGCCAGCCCCGTGATCCTGCCGATCAGCAGCCGCGCGACCCGCTGGTCCTGCATCAGGTACTTGAAGACCACGTCGTAGATGGGGTTGGCGACCTCCATGACCTCCCATTGAACCGGCGCCCCGCGCGCTGCGTCAACGAGAGATCGGGCGGTCAGATGTCGCGGGCGATGTACATCGCGAGCTGACGGGTCGGGCTCCCAGACCTCTTCGTGCGGGAGCGCCGCGTCCTCCCAAGAACGACGCTTTGCGCTCATCCGCCAGCTCCGCCAGCGCCACGTCCTCTTCCATGTCCAGCGCATCCCGGATGAGATCGCGCGCTGCCGTCGACAGCGATATTCCCCGCCTCTCTGCAAGCTGCTCGATCTGCGCATAGACTGCGGGATCGACGACGATGTTGATGCTGGGATTCTTAGAGGGCACGGCTCCGTTTCCTCCAAGGTATAACGCTTTTGACACTTCCCTTTCAAGCTCCGCCACGAACGGCCGCTCATGGCTGACCTGCCGGTCGTCGACCTCCGCGGGTCCAGCGCCGAGCGCGGGCGGCAGCACGGGCGCGCACTCCGCCGCCAGATCGAGCGGGCGGTCGAGTTCTACGCCGGGCTGTTCGGCCGGCTGGGGCTGTCCGCGGCCGAGGCGCGCCGCCGCGCCGCGCGCTTCGTCGAGCCCACGCACCGGCTGAACCCGCTGCTGGCCGCCGAGTTCGAGGGGATCGCCGAGGGGGCGCGCTGCCACCTGCACGACGTCTACGCGCTGTCGGCGCGCTACGAGATCGCCTTCACGGAGGTGGCGCTCGGCGAGTGCTCGAACGTGTTCGTCGGCGCGGAACGGTCGACGACCGGCGCCACGCTGCTCGGCCAGAACTGGGACTGGCGGCCGGAGGTGGCCGCGTTCCGGGTGATCCTGCGCAGCTTGTGCGACGACGGGCCCGACCACGTGATGATCAGCGAGTGCGGGCAGCCGGGGAAGTTCGGCCTGAACTCCGCCGGGCTCGGCCTGGTGGCGGCCGGCCTGGACTGCACGGCCAGGCACGCGACCGGCGACCAGCTCTACGTCGGCCTCAAGCGCACGGCGCTGCAGTGCGAGTCGATCGAGGAGGCCGGGGCAATCCTCGCCGCGAACCCGCCGCTGGCCACCGTGAACGTGATCGCGGCAGAGGACGCGGGCGCCGGCTGCGAGATCGAGTACACGCCGGCCGGCCCGGTCCGGCGCGACCTGGCGCCGGCCGAGCTCTACTGGCACACCAACCACTGCCGTGAGGCCGGCGAGCCGTCCGGATTCCAGAACAGCCTGCGGCGCGGCCGGCGCTGGAGCGAGCTGACCGCCGTCGCCGGCGACGTGTCGCCGGGGACGCTCGAATCCTGGCTGGCCGACCGGGAAGGCGACGACCGCATCTGCCAGACGCCGCGGCCCGGCGACACGCGGATCACCTCCCTGGAGACCCTGTCCTCGCTGGTGCTGGACCTGCGCGCGCGCACCCTGTGGGCCACCGCCGGCCCCTCCCACCTGGCCCCGTACCGGCCCTACCGCCTGCCGTAGGCCGCCGGCGGGCCTGCTCGTCTATAATCCCACCCGGCCGCGTCGAAGACGACAAGCGGCAGACGAGGAGGATCACCGAACCATGAAGTCACGTATGGCCATCGCGCTGCTGGTGGCATGTGTCGCGAGCGGCATCGCCTTTGCCGCACCGGCGTCGGAGGAGGCCGCCGTCGCCATGGCGCCGGGGCCGCTCGGCAAGTACGACCCGCCGATCGAGGTCAGCATCGTCGCCCAGGTCCTGGTGGACCAGCAGTTCGCCGACGGCGACAGCTTCGAGAACAACCCCTGGACGCGGAGCTGGCTGGACGAGCTCGGCATCCAGGTGAATCCGCTCTGGATCGCCCGCACCGACGATCAGTTCGACCAGAAGATCGCGGTCACCATCGCCTCCGGCGACCTGCCCGACATCATGCTGCTGGAGCAGGACAAGCTGGTGTCGCTGGCGCGCGCCGGCAAGCTGGCGCCGCTGGGCGCCCTCTACGAGGAGTACATCCTGCCGGAGCTGCGCGAGCACCTGGACTGGAGCCCGATCACCCTGGAGGCCGGCTCCGTGGACGGCGAGCTCTATGCGCTCCCCGACTACAACCGGCAGCCGTTCGCCAAGTACCTGTGGATCCGCGACGACTGGCAGGACGCGGTCGGCCTGCCCGATCCCGAGACCATGGACGACGTGATCGAGCTGGCGCGCGCGTTCGCCACGCAGGACCCGGACGGCAACGGCAAGGACGACACCTTCGGCCTGCCGCTGGACAAGGACTTCAAGTTCCTGGGCGAGGGCTTCTTCGCCGGCTACGGCGCCTACCCGGCCAACTTCATCGCCGACATGTGGCTGGAGCGCGACGGCCGGCTGGAGTTCGCCGGCGTGCAGCCGGAGGTGCGCACCGCGCTCGGCAAGCTGCGCGAGATGTTCGACGACGGGCTGCTCGATCCGGAGTTCGTGGTCAAGGACCGCGGCGCCGCCTACGGCGATGTGGCCGCCGGCAAGTACGGCCTGCTGTACGGCGAGCGCTGGAACCCGGCGTGGCCGCTGCGGCAGTTCCGGGAGAACCATCCCGACGAGGACTGGCACTGGGTCGACCTGCCTTCGGAGGACGGATCGGTGGCGCGCTCGCCGTCCAACCTCAAGCCGCCCACCTTCTTCGCGGTGCGGGCCGACTACCCCAACCCGGAGGCGATGATCAAGCTCTACAACCACACCTACGTGCACGGATCGACCCGCGAGGCCGATCTCAACGTGTACGCCGACAACATCACCATCAACCACGTCCGGCTGTTCCACAACATCCGCATGTTCGCCGGCCACGATCTGGCCGTGCGCATCAACGCCACCCTGGAGGACGGTGACACCTCGCGGCTGTCGGAGGGTCCGGAGATGCGGACGTACAACCAGGTCAAGGGCTACGCCGACGGCGAGACGGGGGTGGTCGACAACTGGATCGGCTACCGCGTCAACGGTCCCGGCGGCCCCATGATCACGGTGGGCGAGCTCTACGATTCCGACCACTTCGTGTACAACCAGTTCTACGGCCCGCTCGGCACCACCTACATCCAGCGCGGCGCCACCCTCAACTCCATGAAGGAGGAGATCTTCGCCAAGATCATCATCGGCGAGGAGCCCCTGGAGGCCTTCGACACCTTCGTCGAGGACTGGTACCGGCTCGGCGGCCAGGACGTCACCGACGAGGTCAACGAGTGGTGGCAGACCACGCAGTAGGGGGCCTTCGGTAATCGGTCCGACCTTGCGGCGGCGGAGCGGGACGTGAGCGCCACCGTGCGCCCCGAGCTCCGCCGCTTCTGGCGCCGCCGGCGCGACCGGCCGCCGGCGGCGCCGCTGCACCTGATGATGGTGCCGGCCGTGGTGGTGGTGGCGATCTTCGCCTACCTGCCGATGTACGGCGCCACCATGGCGTTCCAGTACTTCGACCCGGCGCTGGGGCTGTTCGGCCGGCAGCCCTGGGTGGGCTGGGACAACTTCCGCTACGTCTTCTCGCTGCCCAACTTCGGCAACGTCATCGTCAACACCTTCGTGATCTCCGCCTGGAAGATCGTGCTCGGGCTGGCGCTGCCGGTGGGGGTGGCGCTGCTGCTCAACGAGATGGGCAGCATGCCGGCCAAGCGCACCATCCAGTCGGTGATCTACATGCCCCACTTCCTGTCGTGGGTCATCCTGGGCGGCATCTTCCTGGTGATCCTGTCACCGACCAGCGGCATCGTGAACAGCGCCCTGGGCTGGCTGGGCATCGAGCCGATCTTCTTCCTGGGCAGCAACGACTGGTTCCGCTTCACGGTCATCACCACCCACCTGTGGAAGGAGGTGGGCTGGGGCACGATCATCTACCTGGCGGCGCTCACCGGCATCGACGAGAACCTCTACGCGGCCGCCTCCATCGACGGCGCCAGCCGCCTGCAGCAGAGCCGCTACGTCACCCTGCCCGGAATCAGCCACGTCATCGTGCTGCTCGGCGTCCTCAGCCTGGGCCAGGCGCTGCAGGCCGGCTTCGACCAGATCTTCAACCTGTACAGCCCGGTGGTGTACGAGACCGGCGACATCATCGGCACCTTCGTGTACCGGGTCGGCCTGCTGGAGGCGCAGTACAGCGTGGCGGCGGCGGTCGGGCTGTTCCAGTCCGTGGTCTCGCTGGTGCTGATCAGCGTGTCGTACTGGCTGGCGGTGCGCTACGCCGACTACCGGATCTTCTGATGGGACGGATCTTCTGATGGCGACCCGGGCACTGGAAGACGCGCGGGCCGGCTCCCCGCGCCGGCTGCGCAAGCGGGTCGGGCCGGGACGGATCGCCTTCCAGGCCGGCAACTACACGCTCATGGCGCTCTACGCCGCCGTGTGCCTGATCCCGCTGCTGCACATCCTGGCCGTGTCCTTCAGCACCGGCGCCGCCGCCACGGCCAACCTGGTCGGGCTGTGGCCGGTGGGGTTCAACACCAAGGCCTACGAGTTCGTCGCCACCCGGGTGGAGTTCCTGCGCTCGGTCGGCGTCTCCTTCCTGCGCCTGGGGGCGGCCCTGCCGGTGTACATGGTGTTCAACTGCATCACCGCCTACGCGCTGTCCAAGCGCGAGAAGCTGTTCCCCTGGCGCACCGCCTACATCTGGTTCCTGTTCGTCACCATGCTGTTCTCAGGCGGCCTGATCCCGACCTACTTCGTGGTGCTGAAGATGGGCCTGATCAACCGCTTCTGGTCGCTGTTGATCCCGCTGCTGCCGTCGCAGGTGTTCAACATCATCCTGCTGCTCAACTTCTTCCGCCGCGTCCCGGTGGAGCTGGAGGAGGCGGCGTTCATCGACGGCGCCGGCCACCTGCAGATCCTGTGGCGGGTGTACCTGCCGGTCTCCACCGCGGCCATCGCCACCATCTCCCTGTTCGTGCTGGTGTTCCACTGGAACGAGTGGTTCTTCGGCCTGATCTACCTGAACGACCCGCGCAAGTTCCCGCTCGCCACCTACCTGCGCACCATCCTGATCGACCTCACCTCCGTCGACCTGGACTACGCGGACGAGGACTTCTTCCGGTTCATCTCCGACGAGAACTCGAAGGCGGCGCAGATCTTCATCGGCATGGTGCCGATCCTGCTGGTGTATCCGTTCCTGCAGCGCTACTTCACGAAGGGGCTGGTGCTGGGCGCGGTCAAGGGATGACGGACGGCGGCTGCGTCTTCTGCCGGATCGTCGCCGGCGGCGAACCGTGCAGCCGCGTGCACGAGGACGACATCTCGCTCGGCTTCATGGGCATCCGCCCGGCGCGGCCGGGCGAGCTGATGGTCATTCCCAAGCAGCACATCGACCACTTCTGCGACCTCCCGGACGACCTGGCGGCCCACATCCTGCTGGTCGCCCAGCGGCTGTCGCGGACGATCCGCCGCACGCTGCGCCCGCGGCGCGTCGGCCTGGTCGTGCACGGATTCGGCGTCCCGCACGCCCATCTGCTGGTCGTCCCCCAGCACGAGCCGACCGACATCACCTCCGGCCGGCACATCCGCGTCGAGGAGGGCCGCCTCGCCTTCGGCACCCGCCACCTGGAGGTGTCTCGCGAGGAGCTCGACGCCGTGGCGGCCTCGCTGGCCGGCCGGCCGCTTTCGTGGGTGCGTCGGTGAATGGGCGTCCGGCCCTGCCGGTTGGTGACAGGAGTCGGTCAGCGCTCGTCGTCCTCCAGTGCCTACCGGCACGGGGCACACAAGCCGTACACCTCCAACAGGTGGCCCACCACGTGGATGTCATGGTCCTGCGCAATCTTGTTCAACGCGTGGGACAGGTGACACTCGTCGATCTCGATCACATTCAGGCACCGGGGGCAGACGATGTGTGCGTGGTGGCCGTCCTCGGACATCAGCACGTACACCGGGGCGCGCCCCGAGAGGAAGGTCGGTCGCACGATCGCCAGCCGGGAGAGAAGGTCGAGGGTGCGGAAGACGCTCGCCCGTCCCACACTCGGCGCCCTCTCCAGCACGCGCGCAACGATCTCCGTCGAGCTCAGGTGCTTCCTGGAGTCGGCCATCACCTCCAAGACGGCGCGCCGGGCACGAGTCACCTTGGCCCCCGATTCGGACAGCCGCTCCACGGCGTACCGGAGCTCAGCCTCATGGTGAACGGTACTCACGAGCACAGAGTAGCACCATCGCCTGCCCGATAGCACGATACTCCGTCTCATTCACTTGACATCTCCGACGCCCGACCCTATGATACACAGTATCATTCGGAAAGGACACGATGCCGATGTCAGACACGACCTCCACCGTTCCGGTGACTGTGCTCACCGGTTTCCTGGGCTCGGGCAAGACCACGCTGCTCAATCGCATTCTGTCGGAGAATCACGGCAAACGAATCGCCGTGATCGAGAACGAGTTCGGCGAGATCGGTGTGGACAACGATCTTGTGATCGGGGCCGAAGAAGAGATCTTCGAAATGAACAACGGCTGCATCTGTTGCACCGTCCGTGGAGATCTGATTCGCATCCTTGGCAATCTGATGAAACGTCGTGACAAGTTTGATCACATCATGATCGAAACCACCGGGATGGCTGATCCCGGTCCCGTCGCGCAGACATTCTTCATGGATGACGAGCTGCAAGAAGCGCTCAGCCTGGACGGGGTCGTAACGATGGTCGATGCCAAGCATGTGTTGCTGCACATCGACGACAACGATGAAGTCAAAGAGCAGATCGCGTTCGCCGATGTCATCCTGTTGAACAAGATCGATCTGGTCTCATCGCAAGAGATCGATCGATTGGAAGCTCGAATCCACTCCATGAATTCGGCTGCCAGGATCTATCGCACACGCGATGCGGCCGTGGATATGGACATGGTGCTCAACCTCGGGGGTTTTGACCTCGATCGCGCCCTCGAGGTCGATCCCAAGTTCATGGAACCCGAGTATCCATTCGAGTGGAGTGGTCTGTATGAGCTCCAGGCAGGCGACTATCGGCTGGTTCTGAAGCCTGGCCCTGATCCAGCGATGAATCTCAATTTCAGGGCCGCTACCGATGCCAACGAGTCCGCCATGCGCGACACGGTCGAAGAGGCGGTTCGAGTCTTCTCGGACCGTGAAGTCGCTCTGGATCCTGGTGCAGCGATCGCGCCAGGCGACCGGCTGAGTCAGATCAGTCTTGAGGGAGAGCAGCTTGACTACCTATTGCGGGTCCCATCGGCAGGTCCCTATGTGCTGTTCACCGAGCATCATCCCGATGAGTTCGAAGCGTTTGTCAGCGATGCCGGGGGAAACCGCGTCGAATCCCTCCTGACACGTGAGTACAAGCCGGACCATGAGCACGACGAGGAGGTGATATCCGTCGGAATCAACACGCCGGGTGATCTCGATCTTCGCAAATTCAATAAGTGGTTAGGTGACCTGCTTGCCAATCAAGGGCCGGATATCTTCCGGATGAAAGGGGTATTGTCGTTCCGGGGCGCCAAGGCACGCTACGTGTTCCAGGGGGTTCACATGCTCTTCGATGGGCGCATGGATCGGCCCTGGCGCGACGGCGAGAGGGCGAATTCCCTTATCTTCATCGGCCGCAACTTGAATCGCGAAGCGTTGAACGCGGGATTCGAGTCCTGCTTGACGTAGGCGTTGCGATGCCGGATAGCGAGCTGCTTGCAGAGTCATGGCGTGTAGCGTTGGGCGACTACGTCATCGATCTCGCATGGTCTCCGGACCGCTCGAAACTGGCCGCGGTATCGGTGGAAGGAGCGGTGTTCCTGATCGACGATCACGGCGCTTCGGGACACTCCCGGCTCATAGGTCGACATGCCGATGGGGCCAACTCGCTGTCCTGGCGCAGCGATGGGGCGGAGTTCGCAACCGCAGGACATGACGGGCTGGCCAAGGTGTGGGATGGGAGTTCCGGGCAACAACTCAGCTCGCTCGAAGCGCAGGACTCCTGGGTTGCCAAGGCTGCTTACAGTCCTCGTGGCAACGTGTTGGCCACGGCTGCGGGCCGCCATCTCCGGTTGTGGGACGAACGGCGCGAAGAGGTCTACGTGTCCTCGGATCACTCGAGCACGATCGCGGATGCAGGATGGAGTCCGGACGGCTCCGGGGTGGCGGCGGCTGCCTACAATGGGATCACGTTGCATGTCCCTGGCAAGCAGGGGCAGCCGCGGAAGTACACGTGGAAAGGCTCGAGCCTTGTGTTGGCATGGAGTCCCGATGGGAAGTACATGGCGACCGGCGAGCAGGATTCGACGGTCCATTTTTGGCATGTCACGTCCGGCAAGGATGCGCAGATGTGGGGCTTCCCCACCAAGGTCCGCGAGTTGAGTTGGGATCCCAGCGGGCGGTGGCTGGCGACCGGTGGCGGCGCATCGGCTTGTCTGTGGGATTGCAGCGGCAAGGGGCCGATGGGGCGGAAGCCTCGTCAGTACGACGCGCATTCCGACAACCTGACGCAATTGGTCTTTCAGCCAGACGGGCAGTTGCTGGCCTCGGCGGATGCTGATGCGAACCTCTTTCTGTGGGATCCTTTGAAGCACGACCGCGTCATTGGAGACGTTGCCCTTTCATCATCTGCGAGTTGCTTGCGGTGGTGCGGAGGCGGCAAGCTTGCGGCTGGGCAGGAAGATGGCACGGTCGTCATCTTCGAGGTCCTGTCGGCGGCCGCAGGTTGAGGTCGATGCAGGACGAATCACTGAATCGCCCGAACTTCAACGCACAAACACGACGACTGCGCCACACCGTTCAGCAGGGGGCATGCCTGACGACGCGGCGCGCCGAGCGCCTGGGGCAGATTTTCCTTTGTGAAGGCTGTTGTTGTGGGCGAGCCGACAGAGGATTCCCGCCATTGCCAAAGGCGATGATGAAAGAGTCCTGGAAGAGCCTCAACCTCAACGGAACGATCCAGCTCACGATCAGTGGCTGCCTTGGCCCCTGCGATGTGGCCAACGTTGTCTATGTGCTGGCAAGCGACGGAACCGGGCGGTGGTTCGGCGGGCTTTCCGAGGATTGGCAATACGAGACATTGGTCGAATGGGCGGTCGGGTGCCAGCAGGAGGGTGCGCTGTTGCGGATTCCGGCGACCCTGGACGGCCACCGTTTTTCACGTTTCGATTCCGTTTCGACTCCCCGCTCAGACATGATCCCCGGGATTCCCACGAAAACCCGACTCGTCACGGTTCCTGCGCCACGTGACCACCCCTACACCGTAGTGGAATAGATACTCGAAACCGGAGTCCCCTGCGTGGATGTGTGAACGGAGCGCGACGGCCAGCTCTTCTACATCCGCATCGCGGGCGTCGAGCGGCGCAAGTGCACGGGCGACCGTGGTTGGCGTCTCTCCAATGACTCGGCGACGTGCCGGTAGGATGCAGGCCTCGGCCAACAGGCCCATCTCCCAGAGTACGCCGGCGATGTAGAGGTGCGCGGGAACGGTTGACTCACTCCATCTGCCGCAGATCTCCTCCACGTGGCGGCGGTGCGGCGGCGAGCCACCCACGCCAACAACGATCACGAGTGATCGACGCGTGGCAGCGACACACGCGGTGAGTGCGGCCGCGAGGTCGATGGCGCGATACAGCGACCACGCAGCGAGCACCACGTCGTGGGGCTCCACGTCCACATGAGGCCACTCGCCTTGCACGGTGTCGATCGTGGCGATGCCCGCTGCAGTCGTCTTTCGTCGCAGTATCCCGAGCATGTCCGGTGAATGGTCCACGGCGGTGATCCGTTCCACGCTTTCGGACAGCGGGAGCGCGAAACGGCCCGTGCCGGCTCCGACATCAAGAAGCGAATCGGTCGGACGGACGATCTTCTTCAGATACTCGAGCGTAACGCGCTCGCCGCCGGAGCCGGTACGTTCATCATAGTGCGCTGCGTAGCGTTCCCAGAAGGTCCGGTCCGTCGTGGCGTCGAGCCGGTCGGATCGGGCCGCCCGGACCGCTTGCTCCCATAGGTTTTGAAACGCCCGCAGGTCGTGTGTCATGTTCGTTCCCGCCGCCCGCTCACCCGACTACCGCCGTTCATCGTTCGGTCCCTCGTTTGGCGCCGTCGGTTTCAGCAACCTGACATGGATCTCGGAAGAGCGGTTGTTCACGACGGTGTCGACACCGTAGACGGACTTCAGGTTCGGCTCGTTGATAACCTGCTCGACCGGGCCGGACTCGAGAAGACGGCCTTCCTTGAGCATGGCCACGCGGTGAGAGAACATGGAAGCCAGGTTGATGTCGTGCAGGGACAGGATCGCGATCAGACCGTTGTCCTCCACGACGCTGTGCAGGAGGCTCATGGTCTCCAACTGGTTCCGGACGTCGAGGCTGCCCGTCGGTTCGTCCATCAGCACGATGGGCGCCTGCTGGGCCAGGGCCCGTGCGATGACCACTCGCTGTCTCTCTCCACCGCTCAACTCGTTGATGGGGCGGAATGCAAGGGCGTGTAGTCCCATCAGCTCCAGGGCTTCGAACGCAACGTCCCTGTCGGCTTTGCTGATCCTCATCCCGGCGTGAGGGATCCGGCCCATCACGATCGTATCGACCACGGAGATCGGAAACACCGTTCCGTGGTCCTGCGGGACGTAGCTCATGTAGCGGGCCAGCGTTCTCCGCGGCATGCGCCTTACGTCTTCTCCTTCGTAGCTGATCGTTCCTGCCTCTGGGTCGTGGATTCGATTGAGGCATTTGAGCAGCGTCGTCTTTCCCGACCCGTTCGGCCCCATGATCGTCAGAATCTGTCGCGCCCTGGCCTCGAAGCTGACCCCTTTCAACACCTCCCTCCGGCGGTAGGCGTAGTGCACGCCCCGCACGGAGAGGCTCATCCGAAGTACCTCGTCCTGCGTGCGATGATGAGGTTCAGAAAGAGCGGCACACCGAGAAACGAAATGACGATCCCCACGGGAATGACGACCGGGGAGAGGAGCGTGCGGCCGATCGTGTCGGAAAGCACGACCAGGATGGCGCCGATGATCGCGGAGAAAGGCAGAAGCCGCGGGTGATCGCCGCCGATCAGAAGCCTCGCGATGTGTGGTCCGACCAGCCCCACGAATCCGATGACACCGGTGAAACTGATCGTTGAGGCGGTCAGGAGAACCGCCGCCATTCCGGTGATGGCCTTGATGCTCGTCGGGTTCGCGCCGATGGATTTGGTCAGCTCGTCTCCTCCGGCGGTGAGGGCATTGAAGCTCAGCGAGAACCGTTGGAGAACCGGCAGCGAGACCGCCAGAACCACGGCCAGAAACAGGTTCTGGCCCCATGACGCGTCGTTCAGACTGCCGAACGCCCACTGTACCGCGGCGGCAAGCTGGTGCTCCTCGGCGACGTACTGGACGGTGGACGTCAGGGCCGCGAAGAGGTAGTTCAAGGCGATGCCGGTCAGGATCAGTGTTTCCGGCGACATCCCGAGCTTCCAGGAGATTGCGTAGACCAGCAGCGCGCAGAGAACCGCAAAGAAGAACGCGTTGACGACAACGCCGCCGACGGTGCCGGGTACGATGGCGAACCCGAACACGATGGCGACACTCGCGCCGAACGCGGCGGAGGACGATATGCCGATGGTGAACGGGCTGACCAGCGGGTTGCGCGTAACCGCCTGCATCACGACACCGGAGACCGAAAGCGCCGCACCGGCCAGAACAGCCAGAACGACCCGCGGGAGCCGCAGGAGGAGCACGATCTTCTGCTCTACGGTGATGCCTGCCTCGCGCCGCGCAAGCTTCATGAGAGCATCCGCGGTCTCGCCGAGCGAGACGTCCGCGATGCCCACCTGCAGCGAGACGAGCGATACCGACACAAGCACGCCAAACGCGCCGGTCAGAGCCAGAAGGCTCACGACCCGCTTCAGCTCGTAGCGGGCCTTGAGCTCGATCGTTCCGGGCGACGTCTTCACATCCATGGCGAGTATGGCGACAAGGGCGCCGCCGCCCATCGCGCAACGGTACCCCTGCCTTCGTCAGCCCTCGTTACGGTTCGGGAAAGAAGTGTCCGTCCAGGTTATTGAATCCCTGGAAGTCCTCCAGCCACGCTCGGAAGTACTCACCCGGCTCCAGATCGGGCAACCTCTCCGGGTACATCCATTTCGCAACGTAGAGAGCTCCGACGATCTTTGACGCTCCGCCGTGACCAAACTGGGACATGACGTATACATTGTCGTTCTTGACCGCGTCGATCTCGTCCCACCCCGGCCTGCTCTTGATCTTCCGGATCTCCTCTTCTCTCTGCTCCAGCGACGGCGGCGCGTAGACACCGGTGCCTGCCCGTGCCGTGTCCGGTGTGATGTTCTTGACGATGTACTCGGGGTTCATCGTGATGACAGCCTCCGGGTCGATGGCCGACTCCGTGAGGTTGGCCGGCGGATTGGCAAAGATGTTCTGTCCGCCTGCGTATTCGATCATCGTGAAGTAGTACCCGCCGGGGAAGGTCGTCCCCAGCTCCCGGGTCGTCTCGAAGTAGACCGTCTTCTTCGGCACGCCGTCGAGCTGCTCCCGGATGTAGTCCAGCGGCTCGGTGAAGGTGTCGAGGAAATGCTGCGCCTCCTCCTCGGTGGCGAACATCTTTCCTATGTTCGTGATCTGGTTCTCGAAGTCGCCGGTGTCATATCCGGAGATCACGAACACCTTGATGCCAAAAGGTGCCAGCTTCTCTTCCGCCTCTTCGACGGCCCCGTTGTGGGGAAGGATCACCACCTGCGGGTCCAGTTCGATGATCTTCTCGTAGTTGAGCTCACGCTGACTCTTCCCGATGACGCTGTCCGGATCGTAGTGCTTCCAGTATTCCCGGTCCTGAATCGTGTTGAGATCCGCCCCGATCATGTAGTCGATCGCGCCGGACGCCCTGATCAACTCGCTGTTGTACCGGTTGGCGGCCACGGCCCTGCTCACGGGGTGGGGAAGCTCGACGCGGCGTCCCATGTTGTCGGTCAGGACGATCGTCTCGGCTTGGGGTGACGACTCGACCGTTGCTTCCTGACCACCCGCAGCGAAGACGGCGGGCACAGCCGCGACGACGGCCAGAACGGCGCAGAGCAACAGGGTGCCTGCCCTCGGATGCTTCTTGCCCATAGGAAGCCCCTCTCGGTGGTTTCGAGTCCTGTTTGGAGTCCCCAGGTATTCTCGGTCGCTGTGGACCGGGTAGCGTTTTCTCATCAGCATCTCCTCATCATGAGACTGTGTCCCATTTAGTATCACATTGATACGGAGTATCATTGAGATTGTCAAGTTGTTGGATGAGGAGAGGAGTGAGTTGCGAGCGCCGGCACCCCTTGATCCGGTTGCCCATGCCGACGCTGCAGAGGGGTAATCTCGTTAAATCGTTATGGAAATGACAATTAAGATCAACAGCCGAAGTCCGCGTCTGGCTGCACCTGGACTTGGCCTGACGCAACGAACCTTGGGCTGGGACCCGCGTCTCCCCCTCGCGTCCGCCTTACGGCGCGTCGCTGGATTCCACGAGCAGTTCGAGCTCTCGCATGAGTGCGCTGAATACGCGATTCATCTTGACGAGGTGCTCGTGCACCGTGGCATCGGCCAAGCCCACGTACTCGTGGGCCAGGACATTCCGGAACCCGCCCAGCCCGCGCAGCGCACCGTGGAGATCCGCAGAGAGCAGGGCGTGCCGGCGCGCGTTGGTCAGGATCTCCTCGTACGTGTCGCTGACCACTTCGTGCCGTGCGCTCAGCACGTGGTCCAGGATGTCGAGGACGCTCCCGGCAATGAGGAAGAGCAGGCGCTCGACGGCATACCGGGTCGTCCGGCTTGCCAGGTAGTCGTCCAGCGAAAGGCTACCCCACTGAGCGAGATCCGCACCGTACTGCCGGAGCAGCTCGAGCCTCTCCAGGAGGCTCCTAGGCCGATACACCATGACGCCGGTTCCTGCGCCCTTGCAGATACAACACGCGGTCGCGATACCGCCAGATCACCCATCGTTCGAATTCGTTCAGTCGATCGGCGTCCGCGTAGTGAAGGAGTCGGCCGTCCCGGATCACCGAGAACGCCACTCCCGCGTTGGCGTGGTTGAGCCAGATCAGATCCAGCCGTTCGGTGCGCAGCAGGCCGGTGAGCGTCCCGCGCAACGCGAACAGGTCATCCCACTCGTAGTCGTCCGTGGTGTATACGGCGAGGTCCACGTCCGAGTCGGCGTGCCCTTCGCCGGCAGCGCGGGAGCCGAACAGGTAGACGGCCTCAATGCGCGCATCGGCTACCGTTGCCGGCAACAGGAGGTCGACGCACTCACTGGTCGACAAGCCGACGGGTTTCGTTCCCTTCCACCGCTCGCGTACCGCCATCTCTCTGCGCTCGTGAGCATGGTACGCCTTTCTCGGCAGCGCAGGCGATCATGGCTGCAATCCCCGGAACAGCAGGTCAACCTGTTCGGCCAGCGCTGCCCGTGCGAGTGCCGCGTCGTGATCGCCCGGGCGCTCGAGGTCGATCAGCAACCGGCTCATGACCGCCCCGTAGAGCAGCGTGGCGGCCGTGTCGGGGTCGACGTCGGCGCGGATATCGCCGGCGTCCCGCAACTCGTCGAGCAGGGCCGCCAGGCGCGCCATGAACGCCTCGTCGATGCGCTTGAATCGCGCCAGCTCGGCGGGCGGCGCGGCGAAGGCGCTGATGAGGATCTCGCGCAGCACCGGCGGCTCGAACAGCACGGCGGCCTCGACGAACGACGCGAGCAACTCCACGCACTGCGCGGCACCGCCAGGCGCGCGCCGCACCCGCTCGTCTGCTGCCGCGAGCGTCTCGCGCGCCACGTCCCACCACAACGCGGCAAGCAGCGCATTCTTGGAGCCGAAGTAATTGTAGACCGATCCGGCAGCTACCTCCGCGGCGGCGGCGATACCCTCGATGGTCGTCGCCGCGAAGCCCTGCTCCTCGATCACCCGGCGGGCCGCCGCCAGGATCTGCGCGCGGGTTCGCGCCTTCTTGCGCTCACGCAGCCCGGACACGACCGAAACCGTACCGCATCGGCCTCAGGCTACGAGGATCCGAATACGTAGCGGGCGAGCAGAGTGGCGGAGATTCCGCCCGGACGCTCCCAGGCGAAGGTGTCGTCCCCTTCGCCGAGCATCACCGCCGTATACAGGCCGAGCGTCAGTCCCTGGTGGATGTTCCAGGAGGCGCCGGCGGCAGCGACCCCGGAGCCGTCGACCGGCGACAGAACGCCGCTCAGTGACAGGTTCCACGCGTCGGCCGGGCGGTAGCCCAGTTCGGGAAACAGGTACACGCCGTAGTGGTCGAGCGCCCCCGCCGGCGCGGGTGTCGCGGCGTCCCACGCCCGCCAGGGACGCACGCCGGCTTCGAGCAGCACGGTGACGACGCCAACCTCCGGGCCGAGGTCCAGGAACGCGAGCCCGCCGCCGGTCAGGAACAGGCGCTGCCCGGCGGCGCGGCGCAGGTCGACGCCCGCCGCGGCGGGCAGCGCCGTGCCGCCGCTCAGGTGCCAATCGACGCCGGCGGACGCCCCCTTCAGGCCGAGGTAGGCGCGGTGCTCGCGCTCGTGCGGCTCCGCGTCCGCCGCGCTCGCCGCGGCATAGAGGTAGCCGCCCTCCACGGTCAGCTCGCCCAGCCGCACCACGGCACGGCCGCCGGCGTCGGTGCGCTCGATGCCGAGCGGATGAAGCGGGGGCAGCGCGACCAGCTCCAGGAAGGACAGGCGGCCCAACGGCACGTACGCCGCCACCAGCCATTCGGCGGCGGTCAGGAACTCGCCGGCACCGGCTGCGAACGCCGGCGACTGTCCGAACAGGATGTCGCCGGCGTTGAAGAACCGGCCCTGGCCCCACGCCAGCCGCGTCTTTCCCGCCGTGAGGCGGAACCCCGGCAGCCGGGCCCGCAGAAAGGCGCGCTCCACCTCGACGCCGGCTACCGTGCCGCCGGCCACCGTGCCGCCGGGCACCGCCGCGCCGTCGTCGCCCCCTTCCTGAAGCAGCTCGGCGCGCAGGCTGAGCTGGCCGCGCACGTTGCGGTTGCCGGTCGCCGCCAGATCGAGCCGGGCACTGCCGCCGCCTCCCAGCAGCATCCCGGCGTCCGGATCGGACAGCCCGGCGAGCAGTGCCTCCAGGGTCACGGCCGTGCGCACGTCAGCGGCCGCCGGAGCCGCCGCCAGCAGACCCAGCAGGACCGCCGTCATCACCGTCTTCGCGCCGCGCCGACTGCTCAAAAGGTCAGCTCCTCAAGGGAGAACAGGTTCTCGTCCACCTCGATGTCCACCTCGATGGTGTCGATCAGAAACACCGTGCGCGAGTCCTTCTTCATCAGATCCGACATCTCCAGCCGCACCGGGATCAGCTTGTCCCCCACCTCGCGGTAGTCGGAGATGGCCATCTGCTTCAGCGGCCGGCCGCGCAGGGAGAACTGCTCGATGCGGCGGGTGACGAACAGCTCGGCGTCGATCCACACGACCTGAATCGGATACACCACGTCGCGCCGGGTCGCGGTGAGCCGCAGCCGATGGCAGTCGTGGCCGTCGATCGGCTCGGTGCCCTCCAGCTCCACCTCGTAGTCGTCGAGCAGGCTGCCCTCGCCGGTCATGTCCTCATACGAGAAGTCGGAGCCGAGGACGTTGTCGCGCAGCGCGGCCGCCTGCAGGTGGATGACCTCCTCCGCCTCCGGGAAATAGAGATAGATCTCGTCGTCCAGGCGCAGGATCTTCTGTCCCGCCTCCTCCGGGTTGGTGAACTCCAGCAACGCACGGTCGTCGCCCACGGCCGTGGAGATGAACGTCTTGGTACGGGTGCCGAACCGGTCGCTGATCTCGAGCGAGCCGGTGGAGTGCATGGAGGCATGGCGTTCGTTGCGCTCCATCTTCCGGATCACCTCCGCGCCGGTCAGGGCGCCGAGCGGAACGGCGCCGGTCATCAGCAACAGCGACAGCAGCAAGCCGCCGCGAGCGCATCGCCGGGTCTTCATGGTCCTCTCCTCGTGTCATCGAATTGTGTCATCGAACCTGCTGGTGCCGGCGCGCCCGCTACTCATGGCGCAGACACTCCACGACGTCGAGCTTGAGCGCGCGGCGCGCCGGCAGCAGCGCGATCGCCATGCTGGCCGCGATCCCGAAGATCACGGCCGCCACCATCGTCCCCGGGTTCCAGGCGCCGCGGAAGACGCCGGTCACCCGGTAGCCGATGTTCACGTCGCCGTACAGTCCGCTCAGGTCGATGCCCCAGTTCACCAGCCACCAGGTGGCCACGGCGCCCACCGCCACCCCCGCCAGCGACCCCAGCAGACCGATCGCCCCCGCCTCCAGCACCATCGTGGCGCGAATCGCGCCGTCGTCCATGCCCAGCGCGCGCAGCGTGCCGAACTCGCGGATCCGTTCGTACACGGCGATCAGCATGGTGTTGGACACGCCCACCGCGGCGATCAGAAAGACCAGGAACAGCATGATGCTGTTGCCGGCGGTGTCCGACTCCAGCAACGCCAGGTAGTCCCGCGCCAGCTCCGTCCAGCCCACCGCCACCACGCCCGGAAAGGCGGTTGCCAGATCCTCGTTCAGGCGCCGGATCTCGCGTTCCAGGGGCGCTCCGGCCGGCACCTGGAGCGTGCGTCCGAGCCGGGTGCGCAGCGCGCCGAGCGAGATCTCCGTGACCCCCTCCAGGTCGAGGTCGAGCTGGGCGACGTCGAGGGGCAGGAAGCCCACTCCCCGGTTGATGGTGGGGTTCGGGCTGCTCACGATACCCACCAGCTCCAGCTCCAGGATCTGCACCGCGCCGTGGCGGGTGCGGGTCCGCACGTCGACGAAGTCGCCGACCGCGATCTCCAGGTCGGCGGCCGTCCAGACGCCCAGCAGCAGCCCCGGCACGCCGCGCTCCAGGTACGCGCCGCCGGGCAGCACGCTTGCGGGCAGCCGGAACACCTCGGGATCGAGCACCGGGTCGATGCCGACGAGGCGCACCGGCAGCGAGCCCTCGCCGAAGAACAGCTCGCCGGTGAAGCGGATACGGGGGGCCGCGGCCACTCCCCGCTCGATGAGCGCGGCGAGCAGCGGGCGGTACTCGACCATCTCGTGTTTCAGTTCCGGGCGTTCCAGGTCCACGTGCTGCGCGCTCGAGACGACGCGCCCGGAGCCGGTCTCGTACCACACCAGGTTGCGCTGCGACTCGGCGTCCATCCCGCGCAGCATCGAATCCATGAAGACGAACAGCGCGATCCCGGCAGCCAGCGCCGCGGCGGTGATGGCCGTGCGGCGGCGGTGACGGCCGAGGTTGCGCAGCGCCAGCCGCAACAGGGTCGCCGTCATCGACTCAGGGCCCCGCGCAGCGCCACCGCCGGGAGCAGCCGGGACGCCTTGCGCGCCGGCCAGTAGGAGGCGGCGGCGGTCACCGCGATGGCGTAGCAGAACACCAGCACGGTGGAGCGCGCGTTGAGGCGCGGGTACAACACGTCAGACAGGTTCAACTCCACTCCCTCCATGGCGGCGCTGTAGTCGATCCCTGCCTGCGACAGGGGCAGCACGATGGCGCTGCCCAGCGCCACACCGGCCAGCGCCGCGGCGATGCCGATGAACAGCGACTCGAGGAAGAACAGGCGCGAGATCTGGGCTGCCGTCATGCCGAGCGCGGCAATCGTGCCGATCTCCTTCGTGCGCTCGAACACCACCATCATCGTGGTGTTGACGATCGCCGTGGTGGCCAGCAGGAAGAAGAACAGTGCGATGATGTTGAAGACCCAGGTGCTGAGCTGCAGCGTCGAGAACAGCTCGTTGGTCTCCGTCCACGCCTGCACCGCCAGACCGGGATCGCGGTCCGGCAGCGCATCCGCCAGCGCGGCAGTGAGCGCCGGCACCTCCTGTTCGCTGCCGGTGTACAACAGGATCTCGGTCACGCCGTCGGCCGCGTTCAACTTCAGGAAGCGCTGCACGGTGTCCAGCGGCGCCAGCAGCATGCCGCGCAGACGGCCGGTCGGAGTCCCGATCACGCCGCTCACCGTGAAGGTCCACGCCTGGGTGCTCAGCACTGCGGTGCGGGTGAGGATCGTCAGCTTGTCGCCCACCGCCAGGCCCAGCTCCTCGGCTTGCGCCGCACCGATCAGCACCTCGCGCTCGCCGGCGCGCGGCAGGCTGCCGCCGTGCACGTCGAGCTGCCAGGCGCGGGCGAACTCCTCCAGGGTGGGGCTGCCGGCAGCGCTGCCAGCGGCCCTGCCGCCCATCTGCGGCAGCCGGGCGCGTGCCACCTCGATCTCTCGGGCGAAATCGAGGCCCAGGCCGAAGGCGCCGTGATTGCGATCCTCGCGGTAGATGGCGCCCGCGAAGCGCACCCGCGGCAGCACGCCCGTCACTTCGGGCAGCTCCTGCAGCCGCGCTGCCAGGGTGCCGGCGCCGGTCACCGCGAGGTGCACGGGGCTGAGGGTCTCGTAGCGGCCGTACTCGGCGTGGCGTACCCGCGCGTGACCGCTGTCGTAGGTCAGGGTGGTGGCCACCAGGTCGCCGAGCATGCCTCCGAGCAGTGAAAACCCCAGCACCACCGAAAGCGTCGCCACGGTGATGGCGGAGCCGGACAGCAGCGAGCGGCGCTTGTTGCGCGCCACGTTGCGCAGGGCGATGCGCCACAACCTCATGCGCCGCCTCCGTTCACTCGGCCCGGGCCCGGCTCTCGTCGGCGACGATGCGGCCGTCCTGCAACCGCACCAGCCGGTCCGCGTAGTCCATCACCATGGCGTCGTGGGTGGAGAAGATGAAGGTCGAGCCGAGCTGACGGTTGAGCCGCCGCATCAGCTCCAGCAACCCCTCGCCGATCTCGGAGTCGAGGTTGGCGGTGGGCTCGTCCGCCAGCACGATCTGCGGCTCCTTGACCAGCGCCCGGGCGATGGCCACCCGTTGCTGCTGGCCGCCGGAGAGTTCGCCCGGCCGGCGCCCGGTCATGTCCTGCAGGCCGACTTCCGTGAGCATCTCCAGGCTCCGCGTGCGCACCTCGCCGGCGTCAAGGGTGAGCAGCGACAGGGCCAGCGAGACATTCTCGTACGCGGTCAGAACCGGAATCAGGTTGAACGACTGGAACACGAATCCCAGGTGATTCCGCCGGAACAGGGCGAGCTGCTTGCGGTTCAGGCCCGACACCGCCTGGTCGTCGATCAGCACCTCGCCGGCGGTGGCCGCGTCGAGGCAGCCGATCAGGTTGAGCAGCGTGGACTTGCCCGATCCCGAGGGTCCCGCGATGGCAAGGAACTCCCCGCGCTTCACCTCCAGGCTGACGCCACGCAACGCGGCGACTTCCGTCGTGCCGCTCCGATACACCTTGCTGACGTTGCGAATCGAAATCAATCCGGACACGATCAATACTGTATATCACTTCATTATTGAAGTCAATTCATTTCTTCGCCCGGCATGGCCGGCGCCGACGCGGACCCTCCGCGCCTGACGCTGGAGAGCGGCTGATCCGTGGGCCGTGGCCGTCGGCCCGCGTCCCTGCCTCAGTTGCCCAGAGCGAAGTGCCGCAGGGCCCGGATCGCCCAGTAGCCGAGCGTGGCCGGCCAGAACGCACCGGAGATGATGGCCACGACGGCGGACTCCCATGCCGCCGAGGCGATGCCCACGCCGATCCCGACCAGAAGATAGGTGCCGCCGCCGATGCCCGTCGTCACGCGTCGATTGCCATCGCTGCCCATGGAGTTCCCCCTGCTGCAATCATGGTCGGGGGCATGCGCGGCGTGAAGCCTCTCGTCAGAACCGCCCCTGCCGGTGGCGGAGCGCCGCAGGATGCCGGCGCGTAGTACGCTGCCCGGGATGAAACGGAGGATCCTCGGAAAGACCCGGCTGCGTGCCACGGTGCTCGGCTACGGCGCCATGGAGCTGCGAGATCCCGGGCGGGTGAGCGACCGCGAGGCGGACCGCCTGCTCGGCGCCGTCCTCGACGGCGGCATCAACTTCATCGACACCAGTCCCGACTACGGCGTGTCCGAGGATCGCGTCGGCAAGTACCTCTGCCATCGGCGCAGCGACTACGTGCTGGCCACCAAGTGCGGCTGCAACGTGGACGACCGCGGGACCGGCCGCGAACCCCGCCACGTCTGGACGCGGGAGCAGCTCCTCCGCAACATCGAGCAGTCGCTGCGGCGGCTGCGCACCGATCACGTCGACATCTGGCAGCTCCACGGCGCGCGGGTCGAGGACGTGGACGGCGGCGGGCTGCTGGAGGTCATGGACGAGGTGAAGGCCACCGGCAAGGCCCGCCACGTGTCGATCTCTTCCACGCTTCCGGACATCCGCAGCTACCTGCTGCGGCGTGCCTTCGCCACCTACCAGATCCCGTATTCCGCGCTGCAGCGGGAGCACGAGCTGGTGATCCGCGAGGTCGCGGCGGCCGGCGCGGGCGTGATCATCCGCGGCGGCGTCGCCAAGGGCGAGCACTCCACCCGGATGGCGAATCGCTGGAAGCTGTGGGAGACCTGCAACCTCGACGAGTTCGTGGCAGAGGGCGAGTCACGATCGGCGTTCCTGCTGCGGCTCACGATCACCCACCCCGGGATGCACACGACCATCGTCGGAACGAGCGATCCCCGGCACCTCGCCGAAAACCTGGCGGCCGCCGAGCGCGGCCCGGTGCGCGAAGATACCTACGCCGAGATCCAGCGACGGCTCACCGGGGCCGGCGAGCACCCGTAGCGGGAGCGCTGCGATCCGCGACGCTCTCAGGCCGAACGCTGCCCATTGCGACTCACCGAGCCGCCGGGGGATGCGCCCCGAATGGTGCCTCGGACAACGCGCGAATTCAGGCCGGACACTTGCCTCAAATCATTTTATTGATTTGATTTAACTCATGCTGGACGCCGCCGGAAGAGAGCTCGCATCCACCGTCTCCGCCCTGTCCGACGACCGCCTGTTGGAGCAGACCACGAAGCTGGCTCTCCTCGACCACGAGGTTCAGGTCTTCGTCATCGATCATCTGCTCGAGATCGAGGCGCGGGGGCTGTACCTGAGTCGCGGCTATTCGAACCTGTTCGCCTACGTGACCCGCGGGCTCGGCTACAGCGACGGCGCCGCATGGCGCCGGATCGCCGCGATGAAGCTGTGCGCGCGGATCGAGGGGACGCGCGACCGGCTGCGGGACGGTTCGCTCACGCTGGATGCGGCCGCGCAGTTGCAGGCCGCCTTCGAGCGCCGTGATCGGCAGCACGCGCGCCTGGCGCGCGGGGCGAGGGCCGGGACGGCGGGGGCCGCGAAGCCGAACGGAAGGGCGGCATCGGCCCCGGCACATCCCCCGGAGCCGAAGCCGGCGCCGGTGCTGGACCTGTCGGCGCGGAAGGCGCTGGTCGAGCAGGCCGCCGGCAAGAGCACCCGGCAGGTGATGCAGATGCTGGCCGCGGTCGATCCGGCGTTGGCGGTGCCGGCCGACAGGATGCGGCCTCTGAGCGAGGGGCGCTGGGAGCTGAAGGCGGTCATCGACGAGGAGTGTCAGCGCGGACTGGAGCAGCTCAAGGGGTTCCTCTCCCACGTCGATCCACGCATGACGCTGGGGCAGCTCGTGGGGCGCCTCGTCAGCGATGGGCTCGACCGCTACGACCCGAGCCGACCCCCGCGCCGCCGGGCGCACCGCACTCCGGCCTCGGCCGCAGAGCGAACTTCGGCGCCGAAGGACGGGGCACCCTCGGACGGCGATGTCCCCGCAGTCGAGCAGACCGCGAAGTGTGCGGACGCGACGGCGCGGGCGGCCGGCGAGCAGATTGCCTCGCATGACACCGCTACCGCTCCGGCGGAGCCGGAACCCATGCTGCCGTCACAGGATCGCGGAATCCCGGCGGTGGCGCCGGCCAAGCGGCCCCTGACGCCTACGGCAACCCGATCGGCGGCTGTCCCTGCTTCGGCGCCGAAGCCCCCTGCGCCGCCGCCAAACCCGGCCAGTTCGCCGTCGAAGGCAGCTCGCAACCCGGACCCCGGAGCCACTTCGGCGTCGAAGCGGCGTGGGCCGACGAAGGGCACGGACGCTTCGCCCTTGAACAGGCCCTGCGAACCCGATCAACCGATCCCGTCGACGCCCAACCCGGCCGCACCGGTGGCGCGCGGCATCACTTCGGCGCCGAAGCGGTGCGCCACGATCGGACGGACGATTCCGGCCGGCATCAGGCGACGGGTATGGGAGCGCGACCAGGGCCGCTGCAGCTATGAGAATCCGGTCAGCGGGCGCCGCTGCGGCTCCCGGCACCTGCTCCAGGTCGATCACGTCCTCCCGTACGCGCTCGGAGGTGGCGCGGAGCTGCAGAACCTCAGGCTTCTGTGTTTCGCACATCACCGCCACCGGCACGGAGCGCAAGCCCACCCCCGGAACGTCCCGCGCGAGGTCCTGCTCGACGCCCGGAACGCCACGTGATCGACGCCGTCGTCTTCGACTGGGACGGGACGCTGATGGACCACGATGCGAGCTGGCGGCGCTGCATGGCCGCCACGGCCGAGGCGATGGTCCGCCGCGATTCCCGTGTCGATGTCGCCGGTTTGACGGCCGCCTACCAAGCGGCGGCGGAGCATCTCTGGGAAGAGCTCAACGATATCCTTGCGCCGCCGTGGGGGAACATGGACGAACGCCGCATCCTGCAGCAGGTGTGGGGCCGAGCCCTGGGGCCGGACGCATCCCGCGATGACGCCGCCCTGGCAGCGGAGACCTGGACCGCTCTCAGCAGAACTGACGTTCCCATCTACGACGACGTGATCGAGTGCCTGGACGCGCTGCGCGGCCGATTCCGGCTGGGCGTGCTGACCAACGGATCGACGGCCACCCATCTCCCCAAGGTGGAGGCGTCGGGCCTGCGCGCCTACTTCGGCTCGGTGACCACCACCGACGTCGGCGCCGGCAAGCCGCTGCGGGCGATCTTCGACCACGCGCTGGCGACCCTGGGTGCCGCGCCGTCGCGGTCGGTCTACGTCGGCGATTCCCCGGCCAGGGACGTCGCCGGCGCCAACGGCGCCGGCATGACGTCGGTCTGGATCAACCGCACGGGCGCGGTGCTCGCGGCCGGAGATCCGGTTGCGGACGCGGAGATCATCTCCCTGCGCGAGCTTCCCGGCCTGCTCGACCGCCTGACCACGTAGATCGGCGCGCCTGGACGGCGCCGGCGCCGGTCGGCACGCTACCGGCCGCCGGCGCCACGAGCCGGGAACCCCTTCGGGTCATTGCCCCGCGCTGTCCCAGAACTCGTCGAACTCCCGGAGCGTCTCCCGCACGTCGGTGACGCTGCCGGCCAGGAATGCCTGTCCGACCCGGTCGTAGATCGCGTTGATACCGCCCGGCGGTGCCTCGCCGACGATCAGGCCGTACAGGCCGGAGGTGGTCGGCGGCACCGAGAGCATGTCCATCATCTCCTGCTGGAGCACCGACATGGGGTAGGTCAGCGGCGGATCCAGGGCGGAGAACAACCCGTCCACCTGCAGCAGCCTGGTGCCGTACACCTCGTCCATGGTCGTGAACTTGAGCAGCTCGAAGGCCACCTCGGGATGGTCGGACTCGATGTAGATGCCGCCCGAGCCGTAGCTCAGGCTCTGCAGCAGGTGCGGAACGCCGTCCGACGACGGCGCGTAGAAGACCCCCACCTCGAAGTCCTTGTCGGCGGCGGCCTCGGCGGCCGTGAACCAGCTCCCCATGGGGTAGATCGCCGCCGTGCCGGCCAGGAACTGCTGCTCCAGGTCGGCGTAGCCGACCGAGAGCGCGCCCTTGTTGAAGCACTCGCTGTCGACGAGCTGCTGGTAGTACTCCGCGGCCTCCGCGAAGCCCTCCTCGAACGACACCTCGCCGGCCCAGCGGTCGGCGTACCAGCGCGGGTTGTGATGGAAGACCTCGGCGGACGTGAAGATCGAGAACGCGTAGCCGGCAACCCATTCGCCGCCGGTGATGATGGGCGTGATCCCGGCTGCCTTCAGCGTCTCGCACGCGGCCGCGAACTCGTCCCAGGTCGCAGGCGGATCGCCCAGGCCGGCCTGGGCCCACAGCGACTTGTTGTAGAACAGCAGGCCCTGCGGCTGCACCGCCGTGGGAAGGCCGTACAGCACTCCCTTGTAGCGCGCCGAGTCCAGGTTGCGGATGCGCGCGAGGTCCGGGTCGTCGTCGGGCAGCGGCCACAGGATGCCGGCGTCCGCGAACACGTTGATGGTGATGTTGGACATCAGGTCGGGCACGTCGCCGGCGGCGATGCGCGTCTTGATGAAGTCGTCGGCGGCCGGGGTGACGGCGGCGTTGGCCTCGATCAGCTCGATGGTGACGTCCGGGTTCTCGGCCACGAAGGCGTCCGCGATCTCCTGCCAGAACTCCAGGCTCAGGTTGGGGGTCACCCACACCTGCCACGAGATCTCCTTGGGCGCGGGCGCGCCGGCGTCTTCCTGGCCCGCGGCAAAGCCGGAGGCGGCGCCGATCAGGCACGCGCAGGCGAGCGCTGTCAGTCGTTTCGTCATGTTCGTCTCCCGTAGGGGGTTGGTTGGCGCAGACAGCGGACGGCCGGCACCCTGCCGGCCTCGACGTCTGCCCGCGACACAGCGTATCACGGGCCGGCACCCTGCCCTCCCGGCGCCGGAGCCACCGCTCGCCGATTTCGGTAGAATCGCGGACCAACCCCTGATAATCCGATAAACCGTGTAAGAGCCATGAGCACCGCAACAGCACCCGCGTCCGTCTTCCAGCCGGTGGAGAGCCAGGTCGACTTCCCGGCCATCGAAGAGGAGATCCTGGCCTTCTGGAACGATGGCGACCTGTACCGGAAGTCGGTCGAGAACCGGCCCGCCGGCCGGCCGTTCCGCTTCTACGACGGGCCGCCGTTCGCCACCGGCCTGCCGCACTACGGGCACCTGCTCGCCTCCATCTCCAAGGACGTGGTGCCGCGCTACTGGACCATGCGCGGCTACCGCGTGGAGCGCCGCTGGGGCTGGGACTGCCACGGCCTGCCGGTGGAGAACGAGGCGGAGAGCCAGCTCGGCCTGAAGACGCGCGGCGACATCATCGACTACGGCATCGGCCCCTTCAACGAGTACTGCCGGCAGGTGGTGCTGCGCTACACCGCCGAGTGGCAGACGCTGATCCAGCGCCTGGGCCGCTGGGTCGACTGGGACCACCAGTACCGGACCATGGACACCGACTTCATGGAGTCGGTCTGGTGGGTGTTCAAGTCGCTCTGGGACAAGGGCCTGATCTACGAGGGCTTCAAGTCGCTGGCCTACTGCCCGCGCTGCGCGACGCCGCTGTCCAACTTCGAGGTCAACCTGGGCTACCAGGACACGCAGGACCCGTCGATCACCGTCCGCTTCCGCGTGCGCGGCACGCCCGGCCTGTCCATCCTGGCCTGGACCACCACGCCCTGGACGCTGCCGTCGAACATGGCGCTGGCCGTGGGCGAGGATATCGACTACGTGCGGGTCACCACCACCGACGGCGAATCGCTGATCACCGCGCGCGCCCGCCTGGACGCCGTGTTCGGCAAGCGCGCGGCCCAGATCGCCTCCGTCGCCGAGCAGCCGCTGGACGAGCTCCTGGCCATGACCTACGAGCCGCTGTTCGGCGACTTCGCCGAGCTGCGCGGCGAGGGCGCGTTCCGGGTCGTGGCCGCCGACTTCGTGTCCACCGAGGACGGCACCGGCATCGTCCACATCGCCCCCGGATTCGGCGAGGACGACCACCTGCTCGGCCAGCGCGCCGGCATTCCCGTGGTCTGCCCGATCGACGCCGACTGCCGCTTCACGGACGAGGTGGCCGACTACGCCGGGCAGTTCGTCAAGGACGCCGACACGCCGATCACCCGCGCCCTGCGCGCGGCCGGCACGCTGTTCTCCGAGGGCACCATCGTCCACAACTACCCGTTCTGCTGGCGCTGCGACGCGCCGCTGATCTACCGCACCGTCTCCACCTGGTTCGTCCGTGTCGAGGGCGAGCTCAAGGAGCGGATGCTGGCCGCCAACCAGCGCATCCGCTGGGTTCCGGAGCACATCCGCGACGGCCGCTTCGGCCGCTGGCTGGAGGGCGCCCGCGACTGGGCGATCAGCCGCAACCGCTACTGGGGCACGCCGCTGCCGATCTGGCGCGACGAGGAAACCGGCGAGGCGGTCTGCGTGGGCAGCATCCAGGAGCTTCAGGAGCTGACCGGCCGGCCGGTCGACGACCTGCACAAGCACCGCATCGACGACCTGGAGATCCCGGCGCCGTCGGGCTCGGGCGCGCTGCGGCGCATCCCGGAGGTCCTGGACTGCTGGTTCGAGTCGGGGTCGATGCCGTACGCGCAGAGCCACTACCCGTTCGGGCGGGCCGAGGACTTCGAGGCGAGCTTTCCCGCCGACTTCATCTCCGAGAACCTGGACCAGACGCGCGGCTGGTTCTACACGCTCACGGTGCTGGCCGCGGCCCTGTTCGACGGGCCGGCGTTCCACAACTGCATCGTCGGCGGCATGCTGCTCGCCGAGGACGGCCGCAAGCTCTCCAAGCGCCTGCGCAACTACCCCGACCCGGCGAAGATGCTTGCCACCTACGGCGCCGACGCGATGCGGCTCTACCTGCTGAACTCGTCGGCCATGAAGGCGGAGGAGCTGCGCCTGAGCGAGTCGGGCATGAGTCAGAGCCTGCGCGACGTGATCATCCCGCTCTGGAACGCCTACAGCTTCTTCGTCACCTACGCCCGCATCGACGGCTGGACGCCGGCCGCCGGCGTGGACGCGAGCGCTCCTGCGCAAGGCACCCGGTCCGCCAACCGCCTGGACCGCTGGATCGTCTCCTCGCTGCAGACCCTGCTCCGCGACGTCAACCGCGAGATGGAGGCCTACCGCCTCTACCGCACGGTGCCGGCCATGGTCGCGTTCGTGGAACGGCTCACCAACTGGTACATCCGCCGCAGCCGCCGCCGCTTCTGGAAGTCCGAGGACGACGCCGACAAGGCGGCCGCCTACGCGACGCTCTACGAGGTGCTGACCGCCTTCGTGAAGGCGCTGGCGCCGGTGCTGCCGTTCGTGACCGAGCGCATCTACCAGAACCTGGTGCGCGCCGCCGACCCCGCCGCTCCGGAGAGCATCCACCTGTGCGACATGCCGCAGGCGCGCGAGGAGCTGCGCGACCGCGCCCTGGAGCGCAGCATGGAGCTGGCCACGCGCGCGGTCGTGCTGGGCCGCTCGCTGCGCAGCAGGCACGACCTCAAGGTCCGCCAACCGCTGCGACGCCTCTACCTGCTGCCGGCCGACGAGGAGAGCCGGCAGGAGCTCGATCCCATGCGCGACCTGATCGCCGAAGAGCTCAACGTCAAGGAGGTCGTCCTGGTGGAGGACGAGACCGAGCTCAGCGAGGTCTCCTACAAGCCCGACTTCCGCCGCCTGGGCCCCCGCTTCCGCACCGGCATGAAGGACGTGGCCGCGCGCGTGCGCTCGCTCACCCCCGCCGACGTCGCCGAGCTCAAGGGCGGCGGCGGCATCGAGGTCGCCGGCGGCCGCATCACGATCGACGACCTTGACGTGCAGCGCACGGAGAAGCCCGGCATCGTCGCCGCGGTGGAGAACAACCTGGCCGTCGGCCTGGACACCCAGCTCGACGCGGAGTTGGAAGCCGAGGGGCTGGCCCGCGAGCTGGTCAACCGCATCCAGAACCTGCGCAAGTCAGCCGGCCTGGAGGTCTCCGACCGCATCGAGCTCGGCGTGCAGGGCACGGATCCGGTGGAATCGGCGGTCGCCGGCCACCGCGACTACGTGAGCGGCGAGACCCTGGCCGTCGACCTCCGCATCGGCTCGCTCCCGGACGGCGCCGCCGAATCGCAGGCCCTCACCGTCAACGGCCACGCCGCCACCGTCGCCCTCCGCAAGGCGGTAGTGTAGATCCGGGAGGCAGCCGGATCATGCGCGATCGATGAGCGGCGGCATGCGCCGCGTCGGCTCCACGGCGAATCGTCTCGCCCGGCTGCCGTACCACCGGCGGGTGTGCCGCGCGGAGTTCCACTTTCCCCAACCGCCCCCGGTCACCGGAGAAGCGGTGACCGGTCCCTCCGTTCAGGAGTGGGTGGAGCGCGCCCACGACATGGGCGTCGAAATGACCGTGGTGTCGGCCGAGGTCGATCGCGGCACGCCGCGTTTCCATTCCCGGCTGCTCCCGCCCCATCCACGCGTGGACGAGGATCGGCTGCCGGCGTTCCTGCAGGCGGCGCACGAGAAGGGAATCATCGTCCTGACCTACTACTCGTTCATGTACAACAAGCCGCTCAGGCAGATCCACCCCGAGTGGCTGATGGAGTTTCTCGACGACGGGCGCGAGCCGATCGAGAACCTGGGATGGTTCTGCTTCAACTCCCCGTTCCGCGACTGGCTGCCGCGCTACCTGATCGAATTCCTGGACCACCTCGACCTGGACGGCTTCTATTTCGACGACACGAACTGGGGCTCACACGAGGGCCGCCCGTTCCATCCGTCGTGCTGTTGCCGATACTGCGAGCGGCTGTTCGCCCAGGAGACGGGGCTTGCCATCCCGCGGCGCGTCGACTTCGATTCGAGCGAGTTCAGACACTTCGTCAACTGGCGCTATCGCACGTGGCTGGATGTCCTGCATCACGTCTACCGCGCCGTCCTCGACGCCCATCCGGGCGTCATCATGGACCTGCAGTACTACGCCCGCCCGACCACCACCTGGGCGGACGGCCACCCGCTCGCTCCCGTCGGGGTGAACGACCTCGGCGGGCACTACTTCATCGAGACGCACCGCACGATGCGCGAGTCCGGCTTCACGGCCAAGGTCGGCCGCGCCATGGGGAGGCCGTTCGGCATCTGGAGAAACTCGTTCCAGAATCTGTCGGAGGTCACCGGCGGCTCGGCTCCCAGCCCCGAGCCCTGTCCCGCGCTGCTGCACGGGCTGTCCGCGATCGTCAACGGCGGGGCGCCCATCTTCGGCGACTTCCCGGGCCCGCTGGCCCTCGGCGCACCGGTGATGAAGGAGGTCTTCGCCGAGCTGAAGCAGCGCGTCCCCTACCTGGACGGGGACACGCTCCCGTACGTCGCGCTGCACGTCTCTCAGCAGAACCGCGACTTCAAACCGGCCGAGCGTGCCAGGAACACCCTCGAGACCCACTTTATGGAGATCGGCCAACCGGGGGTCACCGGCGCGTACGAAGCGCTCAACCGGTCGCACCTGCTGGTCGACGCCGTGCTCGACGATCAACTCCGTCTCGACCACCTGTCCCGCTACCCGGTGCTCTTGCTGTCCGACAGCGCCTGCCTGTCCGACCGGCAGTGCGAGCAGATCCGGGACTACGTGCGCGCCGGGGGTACCCTGATCGCCACCCACCAGACCTCGTTGCTGGACGAGCTCGGGCAGGCGCGCGACGACTTTGCCCTTGCCGACGTGCTGGGCGTGAGCTACCGGGGAGTCCGCACCGAGCGGCCCGACGCGGTCGTCTACGTCAACCACCAGCAGCGGCTGCGGCGCGCGCTCGGCCCCCTGACCTGCCTGGTCGCCGCCGAGTCGACCGTGTCCCTGCGCGGCGACAGCGGGACCCGGGTTCTCTGCACGCGAAGCAGCCTGCGGGCGCGCCCTCCCGGCGCCGGCAGCCGGCGCTGGACCGCGCCCCTCAGCGACTTCGATCCCCGCTCCGAGTACGACTCGGGGGCGCCGGCCGTGACGCTCCATCGGTACGGGACGGGGCGGGCGATCTACGTCAGCGCCGACGTCGGCGGCGGCTACGCCCGCAACGCCTACCCGCAACTCAAGCGCTTCATCGCCAACCTGGTCACCAACGTGACGCCGCCGATCGAGGTCAGCGCTCCGCAGGCGATCGAGGTCACCGCGGCGACGGTCGGCGGCGACCTGCTGATGGTCCATCTTCTCAACCATCCGACGCCCATGCTGCCTCCTTCCATCTTTGACGAGGCGGAGGGGCCCGCGGCGAGCAGCGACGTCACGACCTTCTTCGCCCTGCAGGAGGTTCCTCCCATTCACGACGTCGCCGTCGTGTTCAACGACCATCGCGTGCGCTCGGCTCGTTTACCGCTTGCGCAGGTCGAACTGGAGGTCAGCGATTCACCGCACGGCGTGCTGGTGCCCAAGGTCGAATTGCACGAGGTGCTCGTCGCCCGATTGGCATAACATCCCGACATGGAAGACGACAGCAGCCTGACGATCGGCACCGGCAACCAGCTCCTGTTCGACGACGCGCTGGTCGCCGGCAAGAGCGGCTTCACCCTGACCCTGAATCCACCCGAGCGCGCCGAGGCGCCGGCGCTCCGGCCCGAGCGGCCCTGGGAGGCGCGCGGCGTCCACCACGCCAGCGTCGTCGCCGTCCCGGACGGGCACCGGCTGTACTACTCGGCAACGGCAGAGGACGGCTCGACCTCGCTGTGCGTTGCCGTCTCGGACGACGGCGTCGAGTGGCATCGGCCCGACCTGGGCGTGGTGGAGCATGCCGGCAGCGGCGCCACCAACATCGTGATGCGCGGAGCCACCGGCAGCGTCTTCGTCGATCCGGCCGGGCCGGCGGGGGAACGGTTCAAGTTCATCGGCGAAGACCGCACCCCCTGGGGCGTCACCAGCGTCAATTGCGGCGGCGCGCGGTTCCGGTACTTCAAGGAAGAGCTGGACACCTGGGTCTATCCGGCCGTGATCGGCGCCAGCTCGCCCGACGGCATCGCGTGGACGAAGTACCCGGCGCCGATCATGCCGTGGTACACGGACACCCAGAACGTCGCCTTCCGGGACGAGCGCCTGCAACGCTACGTCGCCTTCGTGCGATGGAACGAGCACCTCCGTCTCGATGCGGACGGACGGCAGGTCGGATCGTTCGACTACCGGGCCGTGGCGCGCGCGGAGTCGTCCGACTTCTCGCGGTTCCCGGAGCCGACCAAGGTCCTGGAGCCCGACTTCAGCCAGGGCGCCGACGATGACCTGGCCGGCGGCGGGCTCTACAACAGCGCCGCCATCAAGTACCCGTGCGCGGCGAACAGCTACTTCATCTTCACCTCCGCGTACCACCACACCAGCGACACGCTGGACGTGCAGCTCGCGACCAGCCGCGACGGGATCGCCTTCACGCGCTGGCAGACGCCGTTCGTCCGCCTGGGACCCGCGGGCGCCTTCGACGCCAAGGGGCTGTATATGGCCAGCGGCATCGCCGCCGGCGACGACGAGCTGTACCTCTACTACGGCGGCGTCAGCACCCGCCACGACATCGACGTCGACGCCAAGCGCAGCGGCGATGCCCGGCCCGCGGCGATCGGCCGGCTGCGGCTGCGGCGCGACGGCTTCGTGTCGCAGGACGCCGAAGGCGAGCGCGCCAGCCTCACGACGGTGCCGTTCGAGCTGGCCGGCGACCGCCTGCAGGTGAACATGGACGCCAGCTCGCGCGGCTGGCTGCAGGTCGAGATCCTGGACGCCAGCGGCCACGCGCTGTGGGGCTACGCGGCCGCCGACGCCGACCGGCTGACGGCCAACGACCTGCGCCGCACCGTCACCTGGAACGGCCGCGCCGACCTGTCCGCCCTGCGCGGCCGGCGCGTTCGGCTGCGCTTCCTGGGAGGCTGGGTCAAGCTCTACGGATTCCGGTTCCGCAATGCGGAGCCTTGACAATTCGCCCGCCGCTGCCACCATGCGAGCGTTTACGGGGGCGTGGTCGTGCCGGCCTGCCCAGCAGGTTCCATGCCATGGAGAATCGCTCCAACTCAAGGAGACAGCGTGTGAAGCATGTACGCAGTAACCCGATCGCGACCGTTCTGACGGCCGTCCTGCTTCTGGCCGTGGCTGCCGCCGCGGGAGCTCAGATGGTGGGCTCCGAGATGACCGACGCGAGTCCGGGAGTTTTCGACGATCGCGTCGTGTTCGGGCAGTCCGCCGCCTTCTCCGGCCCCGCGCAAGCCTTGGGCCAGGCCATGCGATTGGGCATCGAAGCGGCGTTCAATGAACGGAACGCCGCGGGCGGCGTGCACGGCCGCACGCTGGAACTGGTCAGCATGGATGACCGGTATGAACCGGGCTTCGCCTACGCGAACACCAGAGATCTGATCGCCAAGGAGCAGGTGTTCGGGCTGATCGGAGCGGTAGGCACACCCACATCGCGTTCCGCCGCCCCGCTGGCCGATTCGGAAGAGGTGCCGTTTCTGGCGCCATTCACGGGCGCCGGCTTTCTGCGGAACCCCGAATTGATGTCGGTGGTGAACCTGCGCGCGTCGTACGCACAGGAGACCGAGCACATGGTCGAACGGCTGACGGCGGATCTGGACGTGACCAGAGTCGCCGTCATGTACCAGAACGACTCCTACGGCCAGTCGGGTTTGACCGGTGTTCTCGAGGCCCTGGGTCGGCGCGGACTCGAACCCGTTGCAACCTGGTACTACGAACGCAACTCAAGCGCGGTCAAGGCTGCCGTGTACCACATCGCGGCGGCCAATCCCGAGGCCGTCATCATGATCGGCGCCTACCAGCCGGTCGCCCGGGCCATTTCTCTGCTTCGAGTCGACATCGACCCCATCTTCCTCGCTGTCTCGTTCGTCGGCAGCAACGCTCTGGCGCGCGAACTGGGGGATGAAGCGCCCGGTGTCTTCGTTACTCAGGTGGTCCCGGCGCCTGACGATGGCGGCACGCCGGTAGTGGCGGAGTATCTCGCCGCGCTCGACTCGTTCGACGCCGATGCCGAACCCGGATTCGTCTCCCTCGAGGGCTACCTGGCCGGGCGGCTCGCGATCTTCGGACTTGAATCCTGTGAACATTTGACTCGCGGCTGTTTCCTGGCTGCCCTTCTGGAGTCGCAGTTGATCGATCTTTCCGGCATAAGACTGCAATACGGGCCAGGCGACAACCAGGGCTCTGACGAAGTGATCCTGACGGTGATCGACGAACAGGGCAGACTCGTGCAGGTGGCCCGTCTCGACGAGACGCTGTAATGGAACGCTTGCCTGTGTCGGCCAGATCGGCGGCTGTCGCGACGGTTGCCCTGCTCGTGCTTGGCGGCGTCGTGGCGAACGGGCAGGAGGGCGCGAATTCGGATTCCGCGGACCACGCGTCTTCCCACATCCGTGCGACTGCCGCCGCGCTGGCCGTGGCGCGCGGCGCGGAATCGTTGGCCACCACGGCCTCCGTGCGGACCCGTGCCGGAACGACCTCCGAAGCGATGGCGGAGTCGAAGGCGTCCATCGACGCCCATGCGACGGAGATCCGCCGGCACATCGATCTGCTCGCAAGCGCCGGTCATGAGGAGGTCGCGGGCCGCATGCGCGGGTTGCTCGACGACCTGACGCTCAATGCCCGGTGGCTCGAAGACGGTAGGCCGGGGGTCGCGCAGGTCCTGCAGGAGTCGCAGAGCCGCCGCCGGGAGCTCATCGCCACAGCCAATTGGCAACTGCTGCCCGCCGTTGTCGTCAGCGAGGACGATCTGTTCTACCGCATGGTTTCCGGCACCATTTCGGTCGAGGACCTGCTGCTCTATGCGCGTCTGGCGCTATTGAACCAGCAGGTGGACCAAGGCTACATCGCGCTGGAAATCACCACGCGGCTCCCCGACAGCGAGTTCATGGCCACCCTGGAAGAGAACGCGAACATGGCAATGTACCAGCTCCGGGAGAACATCGAGAGCCTCGCCAACGTCGCTCACGACCACCTGGATCCCGCGCTGCTCTCCCTTGCCCGTGACCTCGTAGATGCCGCATACGGAGAAGCGAACCTCATCGATCTCATGAAGACTCGCTTTCGGCTGACGGATCAGGAAGAGAGGCTTGCCGCCGCGGTCGCCAGCGTCTCGGCCTCCCTGCGAAACGAGGCGGACGCGGCGCTTGAACAGGCGATCGGCGCAATGGAACTCATGGATGCCACCGCCGGGACAGCCAGGGCTCTACGGGCCGCCCTGGCGGTAAAGCAGCATGCGTCCGCCGCCGCACCCCTCGCGGCCGGCCAAACCACCGCCAGAACGCCGTTGGCCGGTCTTCCGGGGGTTCGCGAGGCGCTCGCGGACCACCTTTCCGGCATGCGCCAAGCGTTGGACACGTTAGAGGACCTGGGCTACGGCGCCGCTGTGGCGCGCCTGTACCCGGAGATCGACCGACTGGATTCCGTGACCGAGCGAATTCTGAACGGCCGTCCCGAGCTGGCCGCGGCCCTGCGATCGGCCGGGCAACAGCGGGCGGAGCTGAGGGCCTTCGTGGATTACCAACTGGAGCCCGCCGTGGTCTCCAGCCTGGACAACCAGTTGTACTACATGCTGACCGGCAGGAGCGAGTTCCGGAACGCGGGCGATGCCGGTTCGGACCCGTTGTCACACGTGGAGTTCTTGCGCTACAGGCACTTGGCGTCGGCCTACCACTCGCTGTTTCGCACGTTCTCAGGGTTGATCATCGCCATCATCATGACGGAGCCCACGCTGATCGGGGAAGGCGAAGAACGCTTCATCACGGCGTCTCATCGGCTTGAGAGGAGCATCGAGGCTCTGGAAGAAACGGGAGGCCCCGAATTGGCGCCGAATCTGGTCGCGCTGGCCCGCCAGTTCGTTTCCTTCGGAAACGGGGAGTCGAACGTCTTCGACTCGCTGCGGCACAGATTGCCTCTGATTGCGTTCGAGAACGGACTGCTTGAGGTAGCCCAACAGGCCGGTTCCGAGCTGCGAGCCGGCGCGGATGCGATGCTCGACGGCATACTTGCGGACGCCACGTCGCCTTGAGTTGTTCCAGGGCGCTTGAAGCCTCGTCCGCACGGTAGTTCAGGCTCTACGGATTTCGGTTCCGCTAGGAGTCTGTCGGATCTGCCGCGCCAGCGGGAGGGCCGACAGACTCCGACGCGGGAAGGTGGGGATGGGCCGAAAGCGGAGCCGGAGGCGACGGTTTCGGGGCGCTGACGCTCGTTGCCGCCCGCGCGGCGGCGCTCGGGGTGGGCACGTCACCGGCGGCCAGCCGCTCCGGGGTCACGAGGTGACAGGCGGCGCGATGGCCCGGCGCGACCTCCGCCAGCGGCGGCTCACGTTGGCGGCAGACCTCCTCCGCGAACGGGCAACGGGTGTGGAAGCGGCAGCCTGACGGCGGGTCGATCGGCGTCGGTACGTCGCCCTGCAGGATGATGCGCTCGCGCGCGGCTTCGGGATCCGGGATCGGTATCGCCGAGAACAGCGCCTGCGTGTAGGGGTGCAGCGGGCGCGCGAACAGCGCCGGCTTGGCGGCCATCTCCACCACCTTGCCCAGGTACATCACCGCCACCCGGTCGGCGATGTGGCGCACGACGCCCAAGTCGTGGGCGATGAACAGGTAGGTCAGGCGGAACTCCCGCTGCAGCGCCCGCAGCAGGTTGATCACCTGCGCCTGGATCGACACGTCGAGCGCCGACACCGGCTCGTCGCAGACCAGCAGCTTGGGGTTGACCGCCAGCGCGCGGGCGATGCCGATGCGCTGGCGCTGGCCGCCGGAGAACTCGTGCGGGTAACGGCGCGCGTGCTCGGCCCGGAGGCCGACCACGTCCAGCAGCTCCGCGACGCGACGCGCCCGCTCGCTCCCCTGCGCCAGGCGGTGGATGGCCAGCGGCTCGCGGATCATCTGCTCCACCGTCATGCGCGGGTTCAGCGAGGAATAGGGATCCTGGAAGATCATCTGCATCTGGCGCCGCAGCGCCCGCAGCTCCTCGGCATCCGCGTGGGACACGTCCCGGCCCTCGAACAGGACCCGGCCCCCGGTCGGCTCCAGCAGGCGCAGCAGCAGGCGGCCGACGGTGGTCTTGCCGGAGCCTGACTCCCCGACCAGGCCCATGCACTCGCCCCGCTGCAAGTTGAAGCTCACCCCGTCGACCGCATGCACGGCCCCGGTGCGCCGCGACAGGAGGCCCGAGCGAACGGGGAAGTGCTTGGCGAGGTCGCGCACCTCCACCAGCGGGGTTTCGGGGGCCGCGGCCGAGGTGCTCATGGCTGTCCCGCCGCGGCGCCGGCCGAGCCCGCCGTTCGCATCGGCCGGAAGTCCGAGTAGCGGAAGCAGGCCGCCTCGTGCCCGGACCAGAACTCGTGCAGCGGCGGCTGGTCGCTCCTGCAGATCTCCTGCGCGTACGGGCAGCGCGGGTGGAACCGGCACCCCTCCGGCATGGCGTGCGGGCTCGGCACCACGCCCTCGATCGCCACCAGCTCGTCGCGCTCTTCGGCAGGGTTCGGCAGCGATCCCAGGAGGCCCTCCGTGTACGGGTGGCGGCCCTCGCGAAACAGGGTGACCACGTCGGCCCGCTCCACGATCTTGCCGGCGTACATCACCACCACCTGCTGGACCATCTCGGCCACCACGCCCAGGTCGTGGGTGATCAGGATGATCGCCATGCCCAGCTCCGCGCGGAGCTGGCGCATCAGGTCCAGGATCTGCGCCTGGATGGTGGTATCCAGCGCCGTGGACGGCTCGTCCGCGATCAGGATCTTCGGGTGGCACGACAGCGCCATGGCGATCATCACCCGCTGCCGCATGCCGCCGCTCATCTCGTGCGGGTAGTCGCGGACCCGCTTCTCCGGGGCGGGTATGCCGACCAGCTCCAGCATCTCCACGGCGCGGCCGTACGCCTCGCGCTTGCCGAGACGTTGATGCTGGATGATGTTCTCGGCGATCTGGAAGCCGACGCTGAACACCGGGTTCAGGCTCGACATCGGCTCCTGGAAGATCATCGAGATCTCGTTGCCGCGGATCTCGCGCATGCGCGCCTCCGGGAAGCGCAGCAGGTCCTGCCCCTCGAACAGGATGCGGCCGCTCTCGATGCGGCCGGGCGGCGAGGCGACCAGCCGCAGCACCGTCAGCGCCGTGACCGACTTGCCGCAGCCGGACTCGCCGACGATCCCGAGCGTGCCGCCGGCCGGCAGGTCGAAGCTCACCCCGTCCACCGCCGGCACCACGCCGTCCTCGGTGTGGAAGTACGTGCGCAGGTCGCGCACCGACAGCAGCGGCACGTGCGGTGCGCCCTCGTGCTGCTCCACTAGCACGCCACCGAGAACAGCTTGGCACGCGACATGCGGATGCGGATCGCGATCCGCTCGTCGCGCAGCGCCGCCAGGTCGCTGCGGCCGTTCCAGGCCACCGGTGCGGACAGGCTGTCGCCGCGCAACGGCGCGCACTCCGCGAACGAGTGCCCGGCGAGCGGCGCCAGGTGCTCGGCCGGCCACAGCGTCGGCGGAATCAGTTCCGCCTTGATCCAGCCGTTGGGCTCCGTCCGGTAGTTCAGGCGCAACTCCCGGCCCGCGCACTCCCGCGGCCCGAGCGTCAGCTCGCCGTCGGTGTCCGCCTGCAGCGCCACCAGCCGGTCGGGCTGCCACGTCGCCCAGCGGAGCACCGCGCCCCGTTCGGTCGGAAGCCCCGCGTAGCCTTCGTTGTGGCGGCTGCGGATCCCCCGGCACAGGACCCCCCACAGGCCGCCGGCAAGGGGGATCACGCCGGGGCTGGCGTACATGCCGGAGTCCTCCGGCCCTCCCGCCGGCCCCATCGGGATGATCGGCGTGCGTTCGGGACGGTGCCAGAGGACGCCGTCGCGGCTCACCGCCAGGTGGACGTCGAGCACGTCGCGGGTCCGGTAGTAGACGGCCGGGAACATCAGGTGGAACGGCCCGCCCCCCGGATAGCGGCTGTAGCCGTTGGTGTACAGGTCGTCGGTAGGAGGATCCTGCGGATCCGCCTCCAGCACCACCTGCGGCTCCGGCCACTCGGTGGCGAACTCCGGCGACTCCGAGCGGCCGACCGCCCGGCGGAATCCCCGGCTCATCCGCACGTAGGCGACGTAGCGGCGGCGCTCCTCGTCGTACAGCGCGACGTTCTGGGTATCGCAGAAACGGTCCATGAGCGTCGCATCCAGCCGCGTCCAATGGATGCCGTCCGGCGACGAGGCGCCGCGCAGCTCCCCGGTCAGGCGCAGGAGCTCGCGCAGCTCCCGGTCCGGCATGCCCTGCTCGCGCAGCCGCGTGCGCAGCGGCAGCGCCTCGGCGTCACCGGAGAGCACCCGGTCGCCGTAGCGCCAGCGGGACTCCATGGTGACCAGCTTGAAGTCCCCGTCCCGCGGATCGCGGAACACCGATCCCTCCAGCCGGTTCGGGTAGACGATGTTGGTCTTCCGGTGGTCGCCGTACGGAAAGAGATCGAGCTCGGGCCGGTGCCAGGTGAAGCCGTCGTCGCTGTACGCATAACAGAGAGCTCCGTGCGGATACTGCTCCGACGTCCCGATGCCGTACCAGAGGTGGCAGGTCCCGTCGTGCCGCACCACGCACGGATAGGTCGGCCGCCGCTGTTCCCAGGGGCGGTCGAACTCGATGAGTCGCGCGGACGTGCCGGCCTGCTGCACCGCCAGGCGCACACCGCGCGGCGCGCCCGCCAGATAGGCGCGACCGTCCGGCTCGTAGCCGCTGGTCCCCGGCCACACGGCCTGCCAGTCCAGGAAGGGCTCGGGCCTCATGCCGCCGGCCGCGGAGCCGGGCTGCCAGGTGCCGGCGGTGGCGTCGGTGCTCGTCGGGCTCATCGCATTCCTCCGTGCCTCTCTATCTTCTGCCTCTAGATCTTCTGCCGCGGATCCTGGGCGTCGCGCAGCGCGTCGCCGATGAAGTTGATGCACAGCACGGCGACGGTGATGGCCACCCCCGGCGGCACCCACTGCCACCAGTAGTTGACCAGGGCGGTCAGGTTCTGCGCGGCCGTCAGCATGTTGCCCCACGACGGGGTGGGCACCTGCACGCCCACGCCCAGAAAGCTCAGGCCGGCCTCGGTCAGGATCATGCCCGCCGTGCCCAGCGTCGCCGCGACGATCACCGGCGCCAGCGCGTTCGGCAGCAGGTGCCGGAACGCCAGTACGGCCCAGTGCGCGCCCAGCGACCGGGCCGCCAGCACGAACTCCTGCTCGCGCAGCGCCAGGAGCTGGTTGCGCACGATGCGGTAGATGTCCGTCCACTGGATGAACCCCAGCACCGCCATCACCGTGAACAGGTTCGGACCGAGCAGGCTGACCAGCGTCAGGATGATGATGAAGCCGGGAAAGCTGATCACGATCTCCGAGAACTTCAGCAGCGCCGCGTCGACCTTGCCGCCGACGAACCCGGAGATGGTGCCGACCACCACGCCGATGGTCACCGCGATGGTGATCCCGGCCAGCCCGACCGACAGCGACACCCGTCCGCCGTACAGCACACGCGCGAACACGTCGCGGCCCAGGTGGTCGGTGCCGAGCCAGTGGCTGGCGCTCGGTGCCTGGTTGCGCTGCTGCAGGACCACGTCGTTGGGATCGTGTCCGGCGATCACGGGGGCCGCAATCACGGCCAGCACCAGCACCACGAACACGGCGAACGCGATCGCCCCCAGCCGGTGTCTGGCCAGCCGGCGCAGCACGCCCCTGCCCTGCCGTCGCTCGCCGGCGGCCGGCTGCCGGACCGGACCGGCGGCCACGCTCATCGCCCGGCCTCGCCGCGGCTGTGCAGCCGCACCCGCGGGTCGGCCAACACGGTGAGCAGGTCGACCAGGATGCTGGCCGCCAGCACGGCGAGCGCCGAGAACAGCGTCACCGCCATGATGATCGGATAGTCGCGGCCGCGCACCGAGCCGATGTAGAACGCGCCCATGCCGGGCCAGTTGAAGACGGTCTCGATGACCACCGAGCCGCCGATCAGGATCGGCAGCCGCAGCCCTATGACGACGATGATCGGGATCAGGGCGTTGCGGAACGCGTGCACGAGGATGACGCGCCACGCCGGCAGCCCCTTGCTGCGCGCCGTGGTGACGAAGTCGCGGCGCAGCACCTCCAGCACGCTGGAGCGCGTGTAGCGCATGAGCGCCGCGGTCAGGTCGAGCCCCAGGATGAACGCCGGCAGCACCAGGTGGTGCAGCCGGGCGGCGGCATCGGTCGCGCCGGGAGAGACGCGGCCGCCGAGCGGGAACAGGTCCAACTGAACGCTCAGCAGGAACAGGGCGAGCAGCCCGACGTAGAAGGTGGGGGTGGATATGCCCATCATGCCGGCGACCGTCAGCGCGTGGTCGATGGGGCTGTAGCGCTTCAGGGCGGACACGACGCCGAGGGACAGGCCCAGCACCGACGAGATCAGGAACGCCGCCGCCATCAGCTCCAGCGTCGGGCCCAGGCGAAAGCTGACCAGATCGGCGACCGGGCGCCGGGTCGACAGGCTCACGCCGAGATCGGCGCGCACCAGGTTGCCCAGCCACTCCAGGTAGCGGATCGGCGCCGGGCGGTCCAGCCCCATCTCGCGCCGGATCTTGGCGAGCTCTTCCTCGGTGAAGGCGATCTCTTCCTCTTCCACCCGCCCGGCGAGGATGGCCATGGCGGCGTCACCCGGCGCCAGCTCGATGAAGACGAAGACGATGACGGTGATGCCGAGCAGGGTCGGGATCATCGACACGACGCGCCTGACCAGATAGGTGCCCATGGAGAACGGCGAACCTCAGCGCGAACGCGATTCAGCAGCGCGCGCGACGGCGCGCCGTCTGGCCCGCGCCGTCAACGCGGTCGTCACGCACGGGTGCGACGGAGCACAACCCGCCGCACCCATGCCATCGATCTTCCCTCCGCCGCCGTTACTCGACGACCTCCCATTCGTGCCAGGAGATGTCGATGGGGAAGTTGAGGATGTCGGGAATGACCCCCGGCGTGCTCAGGCGGCTGGAACGCGCCTTCAGCCCCATCGTGTTGATCACCGGCATGTAGACCATGTCGTTCCACGCGTGCACCTGCAGCTCGTCGTAGAGCGCGCGCAGCTCGTCCATGTCGTACGTCGTGGTGATCTGTTCGGCGATCCGGTCCACCTCCGGATTCGAGTAGCCCCTGCCGATCGGCGCCGGGCTGTCGGAGCGCAGCCGCAGCAGCGCCTCCGGGGTCACGGCGGACCAGCCGCCCATGTAGAAGTCGAAGTCCAGTTCGTTCAGCCTGGCGCCGATCACCGCCACCTCGACCAGCTCGACCTCGGCGGCGATGCCGATCTCCTTCCAGTAGTCCTGCACGATCGTGGCCAGCTCCAGGCGGATGCCGCCCGCGTCGATGTCGCGCAGCAGGATGGTGACGGTGGTCCCGAAGTCCCAGCCCGCCTCCGCCAGGAGCGCCTTGGCGCCGTCCGGATCGTAGTTCACGGGCGTCAGGTTGGGATTGCGCCAGCCGATCGCCGGCAGGATGCCCTGCGGCACGATCGGGTCGCCGTAGTCGCCGTACAGGCTGTCGGCGATCGTCTGCCGGTCGATCGCCATCATCAACGCGCGCCGCACGCGCGGATCGTTGAGCTCCGGCCGGCTGATGTTGACGCTCATCGCCGTCAGGTGGTTGAGCACCTGCGCGAAGACCTCCATGTGCTCGAGCTTGGCGACCTCCTTGGCGCTGGTGGGCGTGATCTGGAAGAACGCGAAGTCGGCTTCGTGGTTGGCCGCGGCGAGCGCCGGATCCTTGGCGTGGATGATGATCTCGTCGATCTTGGGCGTGCCGCGGTGGTAGGCATCGTGCTTCTCCAGCCGGATGAACTGGAACGGCTCGGTCTCCACGACCTTGAACGGGCCGGTGCCGTTGGGAACGCTCCAGGTCGGGTGGCCCTCGACCTTGCTGCCTTCGCCGACCAGCTCCACCTGCGCCTTCGACATGATCGAGGTGATGGAGACGTTGCGGAGGAATCCGGGGGTCCGCTGGGTCAGGTGGAACCGCACGGTGTGGTCGTCGGCCACCTCGATCCCGGAGATGCCGTCGGCGCCACCCGACCGGTGGGCGTCCACGCCGTCCAGGTTCAGCAGATTGCCGATCCAGGTCGGGCTGGTGACGTGGCCGTCCAGAATGATCTCGAAGGTGGCCTTCACGTCATGCGCCGTGAACGGCGTGCCGTCGTGGAACACCACGTCGTCGCGCAGATGGAACGTGTACTGCAGGCCGTCCCCGGAGACGTCCCAGCTCGTCGCCAGGCTCGGTATCTCCGGTATGTGCTGGCCGTTGTTCTCCAGCAACCGGTCGAAGACCAGCCACCACTGCGGCCAGTGGCCGTCGTTGCGGTGCGACCACGGCGCGGGAGTCCACACCTCGTAGACCAGCCGCCCCGGCATCTGGATCGTGGCCTTCTCCGCGGCGGCCGTCTCCGCGGCGCTCGCGGCGTACAGCACGGTGGCGGAGAGAAACAGCGAACCGGCGGCGAGCACTCCCACCGCCGCCATTCTCCTGGCGTTCATGACGCACCTCCTGAGGACCGGGGACCGCCCCGGGGCATCCCCCCGGCGTTTCGATGGGTCGCAGCGTATCCGCGATCGCGCGCGCTGCCAAGCAAGCAAGGCACGGCCGCCCCGGTCTAAGCTGCCGTGGGGACGGCCAGGGATCAGCGCCATGAAATACCTGTTCATCGACGATCACCACGTCGACCGCATCGACAATCTCGCCAGGAAGCTCCACCAGCCACGCAGGTTCGAGGGCAACGCGGTGCTGCGGCCCGAGCACCGCTGGGAGAACATGTACATCCGCACGTGGGGGGCGCCGGTCTGGGACGCGGAGGAGGAGATCTTCAAGATGATCTACCTGGGCACCGCGGCTCCGGACGACGCGACCATCGGCACCGGCGCCGCCCTCAAGCTCGACGCCGGCGGGGATGCCGGCGCCAGCGGCAACCACTCCTGCTATGCCACCTCCGCCGACGGCGTCAACTGGGAGAAGCCGTTCCTCCACCTGTACGACTATCCGGGACTGACGTGGAAGGGCACCCCGGTCGGCGGGGAGAACAACATCCTGCCGTCGATCCGCGGCCAGATCCGCGGACCGGTGTACCACGCGCGGGAAGCGGATCCGGCACGGCGCTTCAAGGCGCTGACCTACCGGGACGGCCACCTGTACACGCTGGTCTCCGCCGACTGCATCCAGTGGCAGGAGCTGGACGTGCCGCCGCAGCCGAGCGCCGACGTTTCGGAGCTGTACCTGGACGAGGCGCGCGACCTGTTCGTCTCCACGGTCAAGCACCGCGGTCCGTACGGCCGCTCATTCTACCTGTCGACCAGCGCGGACTTCCGGAGCTGGAGCGAGCAGGAGCTGATCTTCCACGCCGACCAGACCGACCAGGAGAACGGCTTCCAGCGCCTGCGCCGCTTCTTCGAGGATCCGGCGTTGCTGGCCCCGGTGCACAACCGTCCCGAGGAATGGCGCACCGACGTGTACCACTTCCCGGTCCTCCGCTACGAGGATCTCTACCTGGGTCTGCCGGTCATGCACCACTGGGCGGGCAAGCGCCCGCCGCTGTTCGAGAACGTGGACAGCCGCAAGACGATGGAGCTGGCCTGCAGCCGGGATCTCCGGCAGTGGGAGCGGGTAGCGAATCGCGCTCCGTTCCTGGAGCTGTCGCCGGCCGGCGACGGCAGCCGCTACGACACCGGGCAGATCGGCTCCACGAACGGCGTGCTGCGGCGCAACGGCGAGCTGTGGATCTACTACACCGCGGCCCGGCGCCGCGGGGTGCCGATCGCGGAGGCGGCGTTCCACGGCTTCCTGGACTCCGCCGCGATCTGCATGGCCCGCCTGCGGCTGGACGGCTTCGTGTCGCTGAAGGGCGGCGTCGAGTGGGGCTCGGTGCTCACGGTGCCGCTGGAGGTGACCGGACCCGAGCTCCACCTCAACGTGGACGCGTGGCGCGGACGGGTGCTCGCGGAGGTCACCGACGAGCACGGCGCGGCGCTCCCCGGCTACGCGGCCGAGGAGTGCGTCCCCGCCGTCGTCGACAGCACCGACCACGTCGTGCGCTGGCGCGACCGCGGCAGCCTGGCCGAGCTGCAGGGCGCTCGCGTACGCCTCCGCCTCTCGCTCTGGCAGGCCGAGGTGTACGCCTTCTGGTTCGGGCCGGGCGGGCGGAGCGCGCTCGGCCATCGTGATCAGTTCATCGTAATGATTGCTGCGGAAAGGACTTGAACCTTCACGGGATTTAACTCCCACTAGCCCCTCAAGCTAGCGTGTCTACCAATTCCACCACCGCAGCGCTCCGTATCGGGTGGGCCGGCACGCACTATAGGAAACGGGGTTTCCCGGCGTCAATCTTCCGCGCGTCCGGGGTTGCCGCGGCGGTGCGACATTCGGTAGGTTACGCGCTTCTCCGCGCTCCGCCGGGAGCACTCCACCGGGATTCGGGGGTTGGACATGAACCTGATCGGACGGTCGCTGCTGACGCTGCATGACCTTTCCCGCGACGAGCTGGCAGGGCTTCTCGACCTGTCGGCGGTCGTCAAGCGCCAGCGCCGCTCCGGCGAGCGGCATCGGCGCTTCACCGGGCTGACGCTGGCGATGCTGTACGAGAAGCCGTCCACCCGTACCCGCTCCGCCTTCGCGACCGCGTTCGGCGAGGAGGGAGGCTGTCCGGTCGTGATGAACAAGGACGAGATGCAGCTCGGCGCCAAGGAGTCGATCGAGGACACCGCGAGGGTCCTGGGCCGGATGTACGACGCGATCCAGTACCGGGGCTTCGCCCAGGAGACGGTGGAGACCCTGGCCCGCTACGCCGGCATCCCGGTGTACAACGGGCTCACCGACGCGCGGCACCCCACCCAGGTGCTGGCCGACCTGCTGACCATCCGCGAGCACTACGGCGCGCTCGACGGCGTGTCGCTGGCCTACGTGGGCGACGCCCGCAACAACGTCGCCGCCTCGCTGATGATCGGCTGTTCCATGGCCGGCGTGGGCTGCACGCTGGTGGCGCCGAGCGAGCTGCAGCCGGCTCCGGAGCTGGTCGCCGCCTGCCGCAACGGCTCGGGCGCGTCCCTCACGGTAAGCGCCGACCTCGACGCCGTGGACGGGGCCGACGTCGTCTATACCGACGTGTGGGCCTCGATGGGCGAGGAGGACCGCGAGGCGGAGCGCCTGCAGCTCCTGGCCGGCTACCAGGTCGACGACGCGCTGATGGGACGGGCGGCCGACAGCGCGATCTTCATGCACGACCTGCCGGCGGTGAAGGGCAACGAGGTGACCCACAGCGTCTTCGAGTCGTCGCGATCGATGGTCTGGGAGCAGGCCGAGAACCGCAAGCACACCGCCAAGGCGCTGATGCTGGCGACGCTGGTCGGCCAGGAGTGAACGGAGCGACCCCCGCTCCGGGAGCGGCCGGCGGCGGCCGCCTGGAGCAGGCGCGCGCCGCGGTGCGCCGGTCCGGCTGCGCGGGCTGGCTGTTCTGCAACGTCTACCACCGCGACCAGATCGCCGACGCCGTGCTCGGGATCGGCGCGGGTGCCAGCAACAGCCGGCCCTGGCTGGCGGTGGTGCCGGCCGACGGCCCGGTGGTGAAGCTCGTCCACGAGATCGAAGGCGGCGTCCTGGACCACGTGGAAGGCACCACGCACCGCTACGCGTCCCGTTCCCGCTTCGCCGAGCTGCTCGGCGGCATTGCCCCGCCGGGCAGCGTCCTGGCCGCGCAGTGCTCGCCCACCCTGCCGCGCCTGTCGACGCTCGACCACGGTACCGCGCGGCTGCTGGAACGGGCCGGCTTCACCCTGCAGCCGGCCGAGAACCTGGTGCAGTGGACGCTGGGCGGCCTGAGCGGCGCCCAACTCGCCAGCCACGACCGCGCCGCGCAGGCGCTGCACGACATCGTCGCCGACTCCTGGCAGCGGATCGCGCGGACGTGCGCCGCGGGACAGGCCGCTACCGAAGGGGCCGTGCGCGACGGCATTCTGGCCGCGTTCGATGAGCGCGGCATGGTCACCGACCACGACCCGATCGTCGCCTTCGGAGCGCATTCGGCCGATCCCCACTACAGCGCGGCCGGCGCGGGCGCGGCGCTCGCCGCGGGCCAGGTCGTGCAGCTCGACCTCTGGTGCAAGGAACCCGCGCCGGAAGCGGTCTATGCCGACATTTCCTGGGTCGGCGTGGCCTCTACCGAGCCGACCGCACGACAGCGGGAGGTCTTCGGCGCGGTGCGCGCGGCGCGCGAACGCGCGGTGACGTTCCTGGCCGACGCCGCGGCGGCGGGCCGCACGGTGGCCGGCAGCGACGTCGACCGCGCCTGCCGCCGGGAGCTGGCCGACCGCGATCTGCTCTCCGCGGTCCGGCACCGCACCGGCCACAGCATCGACACCGACCTGCACGGCTCCGGGGTAAACCTGGATTCGTTCGAGTTCCCGGACGAGCGCCCGGTCACCGAGGGTGCCTGCTTCTCGGTCGAGCCCGGCCTCTACTTCCCGGGCGAGTTCGGCATGCGCACCGAGATCGACGTCTCCATACGGTGCGGCCGACCCGTGGCGTCGGGCGGTCCGGCCCAGGAGGCCCTGTTATCGCTGCCGTAGCGCCCGCGAACGGCCGGTTGCGCTGCGCCCCGCCACCGGCGTACTCCTTGCGCCCGTGACCGACCGCTATCCGTTCGAGGTCCCGCCCGGCGTCGAGCGCTTTCTCTCCGCCCACGACACCTACCTCCTCCTCGGCCACCAGGACCCCGACGGTGACTGCCTGGCCTCGCCGCTGGCGCTGGCCAGCTTCCTGCGGCGCCGCGGCAAGCAGGCGCGCACGTTCTGCGAAGGGCCGTTCACCCGTCCGGAGATCGCCTCGTTCGCGCCGCGCTTCGCCGCCGTGGTGACCCCGCAGGACCGCGCCGGCGACGCGGCCGCCATCGTCCTGGACTGCTCGACCGCCGACCGCACGGGCGAGCCCGGCAAGGGCATCGGGGGTCTGCCGACGCTGGTGATCGACCACCACGCGGCCGGCGATCCGTTCGGCGACGAGCGCCTGATCGTGCCGACGGTTCCCGCCACCGCGTTGCTCGTGCAGGGCCTGATCGAGCTGCTGGGCGACCGGCCGACGAAGGAGGAGGCCGAGCTGCTGCTGTTCGCGACCTGCACGGACACCGGCTTCTTCCGTCACCTGCGCAAGGACACCGGCTACGTCTTCCGCGCCGTCGCGCGCCTGGTGGATGCCGGCGCCAGCACCGAGGCCGCCTACACCAGCATGTTCGGGGCACGCCCGTTCGAGCGGCGCGTGATGCTGGGCCGCATGCTTGCCCGCACCGAGCGGCTCTACGGCGGGCTGCTCCTGTACACGGCGAAGTACGCAAGCGACCGGGCGGAGATCGGCGAGGCCGGGCGCGGCGACGACGACCTGTACTCGCTGCTGCAGACGGTCGCCGGCGCCGAGGCGCTGCTGGTCGTGCGCGAGGAAAGCCCCGGCGAGTGCTCGGTGAGCATGCGGTCGACCACCGCCGTCGACGTCGGCCCGTGCGCGCACGAGCTGGGCGGCGGCGGCCATCCTCAGGCGGCCGGGTGCTCGTTCCGCGGTACCGTCGAGCAGGCCAGGCAGGCCGCGCTTGCGGTGCTGGCTCCCCGGATGGAACGGCTCCTCAGGCAGCGGTAACCGCTTCCGGCGTGGAAGGGCCGGGAGGTCCGGTCACCACCAGCCACCTCAGGTAAGCGCAGGTAAACGGCGGCGCGTTAAGGGCAGATATGCCCTCCTACGCGCCCGGATCATGGCACGCTTCCTGCTACTCCTGGTCGCCATGACCACTATCCCGACCAGGACCCTCGATGACCCGATGAAGCCGGCGGTGCTGCGCTACCAGCGCACCGGCGCCGGGCAACGCGATCTGCTCGACCGAATCGGCGCCTACGTCTATCGCTTTCCGTTGTGGCAAGGCGGACCGGTGGACGACGACGACTGCGGCGAATTCTACCTGTACTGCCGGCCTCGCCTGCAGCGATGGATCGACCGCTTCCAGGATCAGGGATCGCCGTTCGAGGCGTACCTGAAGTCGGTGCTGACCTGGCAGCTCCGCAGCTACCACCGCGCCAAGGGACGCCGGGACGCCGCGTGGCGTCTCGCCGGTACGCCGCCGTTCTGGGATCCTGAAGCGGCTGAGCTCACCTCCGGGGCTCCCGGGGAGGGGGCGCACCGGGCATCCGCTGCCGCGCCCACCGCACCGGCCGTCGCGGCAGCGGCCGGCAGCCCCGCCGTCCGCAGGCGGATACTGTTCGCGGTGCTCAAGAACTGCGCGCGGATGCACGACACGCACGTGCCGGCGTGGGCCGGCCTGTGCGGACGAGCCGATCTGCAGGCACTGATCGGGCGGGCCCGCCGGGCGGGCAGTGCCTCCCAGCGCCGGTGGAGCATGATCCGCGAACGAAGCAACCACGCATTCGCCAAGGCGCGGATGATCGAGGACCACCTGCACGACGAGGTCGACGCGGACCGCAGACGGATTCTGCAGCAGCGGCTGCAGCGCGCCCGCCGGACGGCAGCCAACGCCCGGGCGGAGCTCCGGGCGGTGCGGCTGGGGCCGAGCAACCGCCAGATCGCCCAGCTCCTCGGCATCCCCAAGGGAACGGTGGACACCGGGCTGTTCTGGTTGAAGCGCCGTTTCCCCCCGCGGTAGCCTGCAGGTCACTTGACGCTGCTACTGGCCAGCACCAACGCCGGCAAGGTCCGCGAATTTCGGCGCGTGTGGCCGGAGGTGCAGGTGCTGACCCCCGCGGATCGCGGTCTGCAGTTTGCCTTCGACGAGCGGGGCGCCACCTTCCTCGACAACGCGCTCGGCAAGGCGCGCCACCTGTTCGCGATGGCCGGTCAGCCCGCGGTCGCCGACGACTCCGGCCTGGTCGTTCCGGCGCTCGGCGGCGCCCCGGGCGTGCGGTCCGCCCGCTACGGTGGCGCCATCTCCCAGGAACGGCGCAACCTCCTCCTGCTGGACACCCTTGCCGGCGCGGCCGACCGTTCCGCGATGTTCGTGTGCTGCCTGGCAGTGATCCTGGCCGATCAGCGGCTGGTGACCGTCCAGGAGACGATCGAGGGCAGCATTGCCGCTGCCCCGCGCGGCACGGGCGGGTTCGGCTACGATCCGATCTTCCAGCCCCTCGGCGCCACGGAGACCTTTGCCGAGATGGACGGCTCCGCCAAGGACGCCATCTCGCACCGGGGCCGGGCCCTGCGCCGCGTGCGCGCAGTGCTGCTGGATTCGAAGACCGATGCGGCAGGGACCGGGCACCCGGTCTAGACAGGGCGGGCGCGATCAGCGCCTGTTCGTCTGCACCTCCTGCGAGCGGCGCGAGCCGAAGTGGCTGGGGCGGTGCCCCAACTGCGGTGAGTGGAACAGCTTCCGCGAGGTCGATGCCGGCTCCGGCTCCGCCGCGGCTGCGGGCGAGGCGCCCCTGGCGGTACCGCTGGCCGCGATCGAAGCCGATCCCGGGCTCCGGGTCGCCTCCGGGAACGGCGAGCTGGACCGCGTGCTCGGGGGCGGGTTCATGCGCGGCTCGACCACGCTGATCGGCGGCGAGCCGGGGGTGGGCAAGTCCACCCTGCTCCTGCAGGTCGCCGCGAAGCTGCAGACCGCCGGACGCGTGCTCTACGTGAGCGCCGAGGAGTCCGCCGAGCACCTGCGGCTGCGCGCCGATCGCCTGCGCCTGGAGGCGCCGCGGCTGGAAGTCTGGGCGGGGGCGGAGCTGGGCGACCTGCTGCGGCTGCTGGACACCGCGCGGCCGGCGGCGGTCATCGTCGACTCGCTGCAGGCCCTGACCGCAGCGGCTTCGTCCGCCCAGCCGGGAGCCGTGAATCAGATCAAGGAGATCTGCGACGCGCTGACGGGCTGGACGCACGCACGCAACGCGATCACGGTGCTGGTCGCGCACGTCACCAAGGAAGGCGGGATCGCCGGCCCCAAGGCGATCGAGCACATGGTTGACGTCGTCCTCTCCTTCGAGACCGGCAACGCCGAGCTGCGCTTTCTGCGGGCATCGAAGAACCGCTTCGGCCCGATGGAGGAGGTGGCGCTGTTCGAGATGACCGGCCGAGGCCTTCGGCAACTCGCCGATCCCCAGTCACGGTTCGTCGAGCACGCGGGCGGAAGACCGCCGCCCGGCGTGGCGATCGCCGCGATCTACGAAGGTTCGCGGGTGCTGTGCGTGGAGGTACAGGCGCTGGTCGTGCCCGCGCAGCGCGCGAGCCCGCGCATCGTCTCCGACCGCATCGATGGCGGGCGGGTGGCACGAATCGCCGCCGTGCTGCAGCGCTCGGTACAGGTCTCGTTCCTGGACCGCGACATCTACATGAACGTCGCCGGCGGTCTGCGGCTTCACGACGTGGCCGCCGATCTGCCGATCGCGCTGGCGCTGTACGGGGCGCGCACCGAGCTCACCCCGTCGGCAACGCTGGCGGCCTTCGGAGAGATCACGCTGGCGGGGCAGGTGCGGCGCGCGGTGGGCGCCGAACGGCGCCTGCGGGCGGCCGCCGGGATCGGCATCTCCACCGTTCTGGCGCCGGGGCCCCTTCCCGCCGATCATGCCTCCGGCTCGCGCGCGGTCGCAGACGTGCGGCAGGCGGTACGGGCGGCCATGGCACCGGCCCGCGCCGCCGCCGGCGGCCCGTAGGTTCTTCAGCGGAACAGCAGCGTCCCCAGCAAAGGCAGCCCGATGAAGGTGCCCGTTGGGGCTGTTCAGCGGAACAGCAACGTCCCCAGCAACGGCAGCCCGATGAATGTTCCGGCCGCGCTTCCGATGGTTGCGCCCAGGAACACCACCAGCGCGTGGCTGATGCGATTCCGGAAGAAGCCGCGCACGCTCATCAGGTCGTCCTGCAGCGACTCGAAGTCGCTCACGCGCGGCTTGCGGACCACGGCCTCCACGGCGCCGCTGACGAACCCCACGCCGATGGTCGGGTTCATGGACGTGATGGGCGCCGCCAGGAACGAGACGATCACCGTGACCGGGTGCGCCAGGGCGACCAGCGCCCCCAGGGCGGCGAGCGATCCGTTGATCAGGACCCACCTGCCGAGCATCGTCAGCGTCAGATCGATGCCCGACCGCGCGAAGCCGACGCCGATCACGGCGGCGACGATCGCCGGCACCAGCCACGGCAGGACCCGGCCGACCGTCGACTTCGGCGGCGGCGCGCCGAGCTCATCGGTATCGGGCAACGCGCCGCCGGAGTCGATCTCCTGCAGCGCTCGTACGACCCCGGCCTTGTGGCCTGCGCCAAGCACCGCCACGACCGGCTCGCTGCCCGGTCCCGCGTCACGGGCCGCCTGCGCGATGCGGGCGGCCAGGTAACGGTCGCGCTCGTCGATCAGCACCGCCTTGGCCTTCGGCAGGTAGTCGGCGAGCTCGGAGATCATGCTGGTCAGCGCCCCGTCGGTCTTCAGCCGCTCGATCTCCTGCGGATCCGGCTTCTCCGAGCTGAATCCCGTGACCAGCAGCGCCGACAGCAGCTTCGAACGGCCCCACAACCCGCTCTGCGACCAGGCCCGTCGCAGGGTCACCTGCACATCCCGGTCACAGAGCTCGACGCGCGCTCCGGCCGCCTCGGCCTCCTCCACCGCCGCCAGCATCTCCGCGCCGGGCCGCACCTGGGCGTCCACGCCCATGCGCCGCTGGAACGCCCCCAGCACCATGTTGGCCAGCAGCAGGAACCCGCGCCGGCTGCGGAGCACGGAGCGGATGTCCAGCTCCCGCCATGCGTCCGGGTTGGTGAGCGTGTGGTATCGCGCCTGGTCCAGCTCGACGCAGACGACCTCCGGCCGCTCGCGTTCCAGGACCACGCGCACGTCCTCGACGCTCCGTTGCGAGACGTGCGCGGTTCCCAGGATGACGATCTGACGCCCGCCGAACGCCGCCCGCTCCAACGGAGGAGCCACGCCGGCGGCCGCCTCCTCTGAGCCGTCCGGCCGCTGCTCGCCCGGCGCCTCCGGCGCCGCGTCAGCGATGCTGATACGCGCTCCCCGTGTAGGTGACCCGGACCTGCTTGTACGGCCCGTCGCCCTCGCTCTCCGTGCTCACGTCGTCCAGGCCGTTGATCGTGGTATGCACCAGCCGGCGCTCGAACGGGTTCATCGGCTCGAGCAGTTGCGACCGCCCGGACCGCTGGACGTCGCGCGCCACGCGCATCGCCATGCGGGTCAGGCTCTGCTCGCGACGATAGCGGTAGTCCTCGGTGTCCAGGATCACCCGCGGCCCGTCCTCGTGCCGGCGGCCGCACGCGATGTTGGTCAGGAGCTGCATCGCCTCCAGCGTGGCGCCGTGCCGGCCGATGAGAATTCCCGCGTCGTCGGAGACCATCTCCAGGACCACCCGGTCGTCCTCCCGCGTGGCGATGCGGAGATCGGCCTCGATCCCCATGTGGCGCAGCAGCTCGGAGACGAACCCGGCCGCCTCCGACTCCTGCTCCGTCTTCGGCTCCAGCTCTTCGACAGGCTCGTCTTCTCCGACGTGCACGCGGATGGTGACCTTGCCGCCGCCGAACAGGCCGGATCGCGTCTTGACCACCTCGACGTCGATTTCGTCCTCATCAAGACCCATCGCCTCGATCGCGTTGGCGATGGCCTCCTTCTCGGTGCGCCCTTCGAACTCGTGTACCTCCATCGTCACTCCTCACGCGCCGTTCGAGGACGGCGCCGTCACGTCAGTTCATTGCCCGCTCTGTGCGGGGCGCACTACGCGGGCCGCTTCTTCCTCGGCGTCGGCGCTCCTCCGGACCGCGGCTTGTCGGGGGTGTCGCCACGGCTGTTGATGTAGAGCTGCTGCACGACCGTCAGGATGTTCTGCACCGTCCAGTACAGCACCAGCCCCGACGGCATGTCGTAGAGGATGAAGAAGAAGAAGATCGGCATCGCGTACTGCAGCATCTTCATCTGGCTGGCATTCGCGGTCGGGGCCGTCGGCATGACCCTGGTCTGCAGGAAGGTGGAGGCCAGCATGAGGAACGGCAGCAGCCGCAGCTCGTCCCAGCCGAGCAGCGGGAGCTGGAACCCCAGCGGCAGAAAGCTCTCCGGCGCGGACAGATCCGCGATCCACCCCGTGATGAAGGCGGCGCCGCGCAGGTCGAAGTGCTCGATCAGCACCGTGTACAGCGCGAAGAAGATCGGCATCTGCAGCAGCATCGGCAGGCAGCTCCCGACGGGGTTCACCTTCTCGCGGCGATACAGCTCCATGGTCGCCTGGTTCAGGCGCTCGGGCTTTCCCTTGAACTTCTCCTGCAGCTCCTTGATCTTCGGCTGAAGCTGCGCCATCCGCTTGCTCGACTCCGAGCTCTTGCGCGTCAGCGGGAAGAACACCGCCTTGATGAACACGGTCAGCAGGATGATCGCCACCCCGTAGTTGGGGATCACCCGATAGAACGCGTCCAGCAGGAAGCGCACGATGTTCGCCAGCCAGCCGATGATCGCCGCCGTGCTGACGGTTTCCTCCAGGTGGAGCTGGTCGCCGGCCGGAAGAGCCGGGTCGTTGTAGCGGGTGAGCGTGCTGCGATCCTTGGGCCCGGCGTAGATGCGGAAGACATCCGTCTCGGCGGCGCTGGCGATCGCGGGCCTGCCCAGGTACAGGGCGGTGCGCCGGTCGATCTCGGGATCGGGGCGGCCGTCGTAGGTGATCCGGTAGTCGGTCTGGTCCGGGATCACCACCAGCGTGAAGTACTTGCCTACGATGCTGGTCCAGCGAACGCGCCGGTCCTCCACGATGAGATCGTTGCGCAGCCGCTGGCGTTTGCGCTTGCCCTCCGGGTAGTACCGCATGTACTCCCGGTACTCGTTGCGCCGGTCGAGTTTCTCGTAGTCCGGCCCAAGCTGCGGAGCGATGCCCAGCGTGTAGCTGAGGCCGCCGAAGTCCAGCGCCGGCACCGCGTTCACGGAGTTCTCGATCCTGACGCGCAACTCGAACAGGTACTCCAGGTCGAACCGGTAGGTCTTGATCAGCCGGAACGGCGTGCCGTCGGTGGCCAGGAAGTCGCGGCTGAACTCCCAGGTCGTCGGCTCGAGCTGCCGGAACGCGAACGGATCGTCGCTCGGCGCCGTATCCACGCCCCCGAACGCGATGGCCAGGTATTCCGTGCCGTCCTCCGGGCGGTGGACCAGCTCGACCGGGTCGCCGTTGACGTCCGCATGCTCCTTGAGCTGGAGCGACGCGATGGTGCCGCCGGTACGGGAGAAGGCGATCCTGAAGACGTCCGTCTCCCGGTGAATCAGGTCCTCCGCCACCGAGTCGCTGACGGTGCCGGCCGACTCGGAGTCGGCCGCCTCCACGTCGACTGCCGTCACCGTGCTGGGCGCCAGCTCGGCGAGCGGGACGGCCGGCTGTGACCGGCCGCCGAACAGCGACGGCGCCTGCGGCTGGGTCTGTTCCTGGGTTTCCGCCCCTTCCTCCAGCGGCAGCGGATCCGGCGCGAACAACAGGGTGTAGGCCAGGATAACGCCGACCGAGAGCACGACGGCGAGGATGGTCTTGACGTCCATGATCGGTGTCTGGTCCTGCTACGGGACCGGGTCGTAGCCTCCGGAGCCGAAGGGATGGCAACGCGACAGGCGCCTCAGCGACAGCCAGGTGCCCCGCAGGATGCCATGCCTGATCAGAGCCTGCCGGGCGTACTCCGAGCAGGTCGGGCTGAACCCACACGACGGCGGCAGCCACGGTGACACGACGATCTGGTAGATCCGCACGGCGCCGGCGGCGGCCAGCCGCAGAGCGCCGCGCAGCGAGGACACGGAGACTCCCCTTGCAGCGTCATGATCCTCCCCGCCGGGACCGGCCGGCACGGTACCGTCATCCGGGCGCGGTCTGTGGCCGTTCACGAGCGGAAGCTAGCGTGTCCGGCGCTCGAGCAGCCGCGCGGCGCCGAGCACCGTCACCATGTCGCTGCGCCGGTCGCGTGTCGTGGTGGTCGCATCGCCGTAGATGACGAACACCAGGTCATAGGAGCCGGCGATGTCGCCGACGAGCGCGCGGTAGGCTTCGCGGCTGATGCGCTTCTGCCGGTTGCGATCGACCGCCCGGCGGAGGCTGCGGGTGGGCGCGAAGGCGACCCGGTGGTGACCCAGGCCGTTCGGGGCATACCCGAGCTTGAGGCCGCGCGTCCGGCAAAAACGTCCGGCCCTGAACAGCCGCTGGATGTCGCTGGAGCGGGACATCCGATCGACACGCCGCGGTCGAACATGTTTGGCTGGAACCTGTCCGACTGGCCCCTGTCCGACTGGAACCTGTCCGAATGGAATCTGCCCGATCGGAGCCTGGCCCTGCGGCGCCTGCGGTCCACGCGTCCGACGGCTCAGGGGGCGTCTGAAGCCGGACACCACCTAGTACGGCTTGCGTTCATCGGAAACGGTCAGCCGGTGCCGACCCTTGCGCCGTCGCCGCTTGAGCACCTGGCGACCCCCGCGTGTCTTCATGCGCGCGCGGAATCCGAAGGTACGGCGTCGGCGAACGCGGCTGGGCTGAAAGGTCCGTTTCATTGGGAATCCGGTCGAGGAACCGCACCAATGTAGGTTCAGCGCCCGCCGGTGTCAAACCGATCGCCCCGACCGATCGGTTCGCCGATCACCTCGATCGCCGAGCACGGTGGTGATGCGCGTTATGCCGAGCGATGCGTGCGAGCTGCCGAGCCGCCGGACGATGGCCGCTTCCCGAGCTTTCAGGAGCTGTACCCATCCCGGATGGTCGGCGGCGACGATGAGCCGGCCTCGCTCGACCTCTACCGGGTGCGTATGCGCGGCCAGCTCGGTGCCGACGATCTCCCGCCAGCCCTGGAACAGGGTGGCGGCGCCGGCCACCTCGCCCGACTCGGCAAGCCAGCGGCGCAGCGTCTCTCCAAGCCGTTCCACGGTGGTCACGCGCTCCACGATGTGAGCGCACCGTCCCGCACGGTGATCCGCAGGGTCGGGCCGGATTCGTACCGCTCGAACGGCTCGTCCGGAAGGAACGTGAAGAACCGCTGGTCGGCAGCCGGCAACGATGCCAGAAACCGCTCGCGCTTGCCGGCATCCAGCTCGAGCAGCACATCGTCGAGCAGCAGGATCGGAGCCGGCCGGGCGCGCTCGGCAACCCGCTCGGCCTGCGCGCCGCGCAGCGCCAGCGACGCCAGCCGTTTTTGCCCCGTGGACGCGTACCGGCGAAACGAGAGCCCGTCGATCCGCAAGGGGAAACGGTCGCGATGGGGTCCGGTCGTGGTGGTCTGCAGGGCTTGATCGCGCGGGCGGGCCGAACGCATCTGCGCGGCAACGTCGTCCGCGGCCGCGCCCGACCAGGACGGCTGATAGCCGATGGAGACCGCGACGTCCGAATCCGTCACGCGGTGAAAGATGGCCGCGAACCGCGCGGCATAGTCGCCGATCAGATCGCTGCGCTGGGCCCGGACCGCCAGGCCGGCTTCTATCAGCTGCCGGTCGTACACATCGAGCAGGTCATCCGACGGCCCACCGCGCAGCAGGGCGTTGCGCTCCATCAGCACCCGGCGGTAGCGGCGCAGGGCCGGCAGCGCGCCCGGTTCCGAGAGCGTGGCGGTCTGATCGAAGAAGCGCCGCAACTCCGCCGGCGGCCCGTCGACCGCGCGGAGATCGCCGTGGGAGAACAGAATGCACGGCACCGCGCCCACCACTTCGGCGCGGTCCGCCACGCGCGCGCCGTCGACCCGTATCTCTCTTGCGCGGTCCTTGCGCAGATGCACGGCAACTTCTCGATACCAGGCCTCTGCCGGTCCCGCGTGCGCGTCGAGAACGAACGAGCCCCCGACTATGGCCTCCTCGGCATCCGCGCGGATCAGATCCCCGTCCTGACGCGTTCGAAACGATCCGCCGAAACACAACAGATAGATCGCTTCGAGCAGGTTCGTCTTCCCCTGGCCGTTCTCTCCGATCAGGAACACGCAGTCCTGGCCTTCAAGACCGTCCAGGCGGAGCGGTTGCAGGTTGCGAAAGCGCTCGAGACGCACGGCCGAGAGGCGCGCCCGCCGCGCCGGCAGTCGCAAGGCGTCGTTAACCGACCTGCATCGGCATGATGATGTGAAAGTACCGGCGCTCCGGTTCCGCCGAGAGCGTGATGGCCTTGTTCGGAGCGGTGAACGCCAGGCACACCTGCTCGGTATCCATCTCGCGCAGCGGGTCCAGCAGGTACTGATAGTTGAGTGCCAGCGACGAAGCCGGTCCCTGGTACTCGCAGGGCAACTCCTCACGCGCCGTGCCCACGTCGCCCTCGCTGCACTGCACGGTGAGTTGACCGGATTCCGCCTCCAGGCGCACGCGTCTGGACTTCTGTTCCACGAGTACCGACACCCGGCGCAACGCTTCCGTCAAGGCGGAGCGATCGACCACCAACCGGTGTTCCTGGCTCTCCGGGATCACGCTCTTGACGTTGGGAAACTGAGCGTCGATCAACCCGGAGTTGATGCGACGGTGCTCCACCTGGGCGTGCAGGTTGCGGTCGGCGATCGCCAACTGCATCGATCCTTCCCCGGTGCAGAACTTGCGAATGAGCGTCAGGATCTTCGGCGGGACGATCACCCCTGCTCCTTCCAGCGCCGGCCCCAGCTCCTTCGTGCAGAACGCGAGCCGATGCGAATCGGTCGCCACCATCATCAACTCGCCGCCGGTCTGGTCCAGGAAGGTGCCATTCATGAAGTAGCGCGTCTCGTCGTCGGAGACGGCGAAGATCGTGTGCGCGATCATCTCGACGAAGTCGCTCTGCGGAACCTCGACGAACTCGCTGTCCTGCGTCGCCGGGAACTCCGGAAACCGGTCCGGCGGCAGCGTCTTCAGGGTGAAGTCGATCCGCCTGCCCTGCGGGCGCACCGCCAGCGTACCTTCCGAGCTGGTCTCGAACTCTATGTCACCGGACGGTGAAGAGCGCAGGATGCCGGCCAGCTTGTCGCACGGCACCGTCGTGACGCCGTCACGCTGCATCTCCACCGGCACCCGTGCCTGATAGTTCACCTTCAGATCGGACGCGCGCAGGATGAGCGTGCCCTCATCGACCGCAAGGAAGACGTTTGACAAGACCGTGATGGCGTTTCTGGTTGAAATGATCTCCAGGGCGTGAGCGGTCTCGCGCAGGATCACGTCCTTGTCGATGGTGAACTTCATAGTGTCGGCGCCTCCTTGGCGGTGCCCTGATGACCGATCATGCAACGGATCGGTCCGGCCGTAACTACCATAGGAAGAGTATCGGTGGTAGGAACGGTACTGTGGATAGTGGTGATAACGTTGTATCTCATTACTATTGAATTATTTGAGAGAATGATAGAGGGGCTGTGACAATCCCCGTTCCTCGTTGCCGGTTCGTGGCGGGGAATCTGTCCCCGGCGCCTGGGCGAGTTGTCCCGTACGAGTCCACGGTCTATACGGCTATTGTCCACACGTCGACACGGGGCTCACCATGATTGGGCTCACCGGGATCGTTGGGTGATCGTGCGTGTCAGGTGGGAGATGACCGGTTCGAGGGTCGGATCGGTGCGCTTGCGCTCGACGACGCGTTGGCACGCGTGCATGACGGTGGTGTGGTCACGTCCGCCGAACTCCAGTCCGATCTCGGTGGTGGAGAGCTCGGTGACGTCTCGGGCGATGTACATGGCGAGCTGGCGGGGAAAAGCGATGGCTCTGGTTCGCTTCTTTCCCTTCAGCTCGTTCTGACTGAGGCCGAAGTAATCGGCGGTGACCCGCTGGATGGTGTCGAGAGAGACATTCGTGGGGGCTGAGAAGAACTCCCTGAGCTCCCGCGAGGCGATGTCCAGGGTGATCATGCGGTTGACCAGGTGGGAATAGGCGGTGAGCTTGGTAAGCGCCTTTTCGAGGTCGCGCACGTTGCTCTGGATGTTCTGGCAGATCAGCTCGATCACGTCGGTCGGGACGGACACGCCGTTCTCGTCGATCTTCTGGGTCAGGATGGCGAAGCGCGTCTCGAAGTCCGGCGGCTGCAGGTCGATGTTGAGGCCGCGCTCGAAGCGGTTGATCAGGCGGTCGGGGAGGCTCTTCAACTCGGAAACGGGGCGATCGCTGGAGAACACCATCTGCTTGTTGGCGTCGTAGAGGGCATTGAAGGTGTGGAACAGCTCCTGCTGCGTTTCGTTCTTGCCCTGGAGGAACTGTATGTCGTCGATCAGCAGCACGTCGGCCGAGCGGTAGCGATTCTTGAAACGGTGGCCGGTCTTGTCCTTGATCGACTGGATGAACTCGTTGGTGAACGTCTCGACCGTGACGTAGACGACCTTCAGGTCCCGGTACTCCTGGTAGACGTCGTTGCCGATGGCCTGCAGCAGATGGGTCTTGCCCAGTCCCACGCCGCCGTAGATCAGGCAGGGATTGTAGGTACGTCCCGGGTTCTTGGCGATCGCCACCGCGGCGTTGAGGGCGAACGAGTTGCCGTCACCTTCGACGAAGCGGGAGAAACGGTACTCGGAGTTGAGTTGGGCATGCCGCGGCCGTTCGGCCCGGGTGAAGGACGTCTCGACGGGGGGTGCCGGGGTCCGGCTCTCGGCCGGGAGCGCGACCGGAGCAGCGGTGCCGTTGGTCCGCCGAATCTCGAACGTGATGCGCAAGTGCTGTCCGGAGAGATCGAACAGCGATTCCTCCAGTTTCGTTCGATACCGCTGGTCGACCTGGTCCCGGTAGAACGACGACGGTACGTTCAGTCGAACCTGGGAGTCGTCGGCGCCGGCGTAACTCATTCCGGAGAACCACGTCTGGTACTCCTGCTCGGTGATCTCGGAGCGAAGGTGAGTGACGGCTTCGTTCCAGAAGACCTCGTAATCCCATACGGAGCCGTTACTACTCAAGTTATCCACAGCAACTCCACAATCGGTTGGGAGCGGTCGGCGAGCGACCGGTCGCGGGCGGACGCCCCGAGGCGCCCCGGAGGGGAGCCGATAAAACGGTACTATGATCACAAATCATTTATCAGTAAACAGTTGTTCGATGACGTCCGAACGCGTCAAGAGAGTGCGCGAGCAACGGTTTCGATACATGCTGAGAACCCTTCCTTGTCACTCTTTATTCAGGAGTTATGAACAAGTTATCAACGATCGGACCGCATTCAGTGTAGCGCACGGGACAGGGGCGTGCAAGCCGGCGCGCTCCGTGTGCGCGTGAGACGGGTTGGGGTGCGATCCCGAGCCGCGCTCAGGCGTCGATGTCGGAGATGGGGGTGCCGGTGATCCGTTCGCAGATGCGTTCGAGGTCGTCGGGAGAGTAGTAGGTGACGGAGATGCGGCCACGCCGAGCAGAGCCGCGAACGTCGACCTTGGTACCGAGCGCTTCGATCAGGCGCTCCTGCAAGGCTGCAAGGTCGGCGTCGACCGGCCGCGCGGACTGACGGGCGCCGGCGGGGTCCGGAGTCACGGGCTCCGGGGGCTGCCGAGCCGCTTCCTCGGTGGCTCGCACGGAGAGCTGGTCGGCCAGGACGCGGTCGAACAGCTCGCGGCGGGAGGTGTCGTCGACGACGGCCAGGAGCGCCCGGGCATGGCCGGCCGAGATCTGACCGCGTTCGACCGAGGCGAGCATGTCGTCAGGGAGCTTCAGCAGGCGCAGGGCGTTGGTGACGGTGACGCGGCTCTTGCCGACGCGCCGTGCGACCTCCTCCTGCGTGCGGCCACCCGCCTCCATGAGCCGGCGGTAGCCGTGCGCCTCTTCGACCGGATTGAGATCGGCGCGCTGCAGGTTCTCGACGAGGGCCAGCTCCAGGTGCTCGAGTCCCGTGGTCGAGCGCAGCACGGCCGGCACGGTCGATAGCCCGGCAATCCGCGCCGCTCGAAAGCGCCGCTCGCCGGCGATGATGCGGTAGCCGTCGCCATCGGGTTGAACGACGAGCGGCTGGAGGACACCGTGGGTGGCGATCGAGTCGGCGAGCTCCCGGAGGGACTCGTCCTCGAACGTGGTGCGCGGCTGGTCGTGGCTGGGTGAGATCGCGTCGAGCGGGAGCTCGGCCGGCGACTCCGCCGTGGGGTTGTCGCCGAGCAACGCCTCGATCCCGCGGCCGAGGGCGGGCCGTTTCCCTCGCTTAGACACGGGACACGAACTCCTCGGCAAGCTGACGATAGCTCCGGGCGCCGATGCTCGACGGGGCGTAGTCGCAGATCGGCTGCGCGTGGGACGGCGCTTCGGCCAGGCGGACGTTTCTGGGAATCACTGTTCTGAATACTCGATCCTGAAAATAGCCGGTCACTTCTCTCACCACCTCATGAGTCAGGCGGGTGCGGCCATCGTACATGGTGAACACGATGCCGCCGACACTCAGCTTCCGGTTGTGGCGGCGCTGTACCCCTTCGATCGTGCGGAGCAGCATCGCCAGCCCCTCGAGCGCGAGGTATTCGCACTGCAACGGGATGACCACGCGGTTGGCCGCGACCAGGGCGTTGATGGTCAGCAAGCCAAGTGATGGGGGACAGTCGATCAGAACGTCGTCGAACGGCGCGGTTGCGCCCTTGAGCACGCGCTTCAGGTATCCTTCGCGGCCGTGGGCGTCGGCGAGCTCGACCGACGCGCCGCTCAGCTCGATCCCGCCGGGAGCGATCGACAGGCCGGGAACGGTGGTGGGGACGATGACCTCGGAGACGTCGACGGCGCCGATCACGGCCTGATAGATCGACGGTGAGGGCTGCACTCCCACGCTGCTGGTGGCGTTCCCCTGAGGGTCGAAGTCGATGACGAGCACCTTCCGCCCGGCAAGGGCCAGATAGGCGCCGAGGTTGACGGTGGTGGTGGTCTTGCCGACGCCGCCCTTCTGGTTGGCAAAGGCGAATCGGCGGCCCATGGGTGCGCGCAGAGGATAGCGAGTCGGAGGCGTGCGGGCAAACGGTAGACCGCTCATGTTCCACGTGAAACGTTCCACGTGGAACAGGGCGCCCGGCGGCTACTCCCCGGGCGAGCCGATCGTGAGGCTGGGTCCTTCCGGATCGTCTTCCTGGGCCGCGCGGGCGATCCCGGCCACGGGATGCTCCGGATCGATGCGGACCACGCGAACGCCGGAGCTGCTGCGGCCCTGCACCGGCACCTCGCCGGACGTGGCCTTCAACACCTTGCCCTGCTCGGTGATGCAGACGACATCGTCGTCGTCTTGGGTCGAGGTGATGCCCGCGACCGGGCCGGTCCTGTCGTGGAGCTTGTAGCAAATCTGGCCCATCGTGCCCCTCCCATGCGGGGTGAATGAGCTGTAAGCCATCCGCTTTCCGTACCCGTTCGCCGAGATCACGAACATCCGCTGGTGGTGGTCGACCGCCACGGCGCCGACCACCGAGTCGTTCGGCCGCAGCCGCATGCCGCGGACGCCGCGCGTGGCGCGGCCCATCGAGCGGATCCCGTACTCCGAGAAGCGCAACCCGTAGCCCATACGGGTGCCCAGCACCACGTCGCGACTGCCGTCGGTGAGCATCGCGGCCACCAGGCGGTCGTCGGGATCCAGGTTGATCGCGACGATGCCACGGGTCCGCGCGTTGGCGAAGTCGGTGGTCCTGACTTTCTTGACGACGCCTTGGGCGGTCGCCATGAACAGGTACGTGTCCCGATCGAACTCGGTGAGCGATGCGACCGCCGTGACCTGCTCGTCCTCGGTCATGCCCAGCAGGGAGCGCAGATCCTGGCCGATGGCCGATCGGGTCCGGTCGGGCAGCTCGTGGACCCGAACCCAGTACGACTTGCCGGTGTCGGTCACGAACAGGATGTAGGTGTGGGTGGAGGCGATGAACAGGTGACGCACGAAGTCGTTGCCGGCCACGGCCACCGAGCTGCCCTTGCCGCCCCGCGACTGCCGCCGGAATGCCGCCACCGGCAGCCGCTTGACGATGCCGCGGTTGGTGATCTGCACCACGACGTCCTCTTCGGGAATCAGGTCCTCCAGGTCGATGTCCGTGATCGGCGTTGCGATCACCTCCGTGCGGCGGTCGTCGCCGTACTTGCGGGCGATGTCGGAGAGCTCGCGCTTCACCACCGCCAGGATCTTGCTCCGGTCGCCGAGCAGCTCCCTGAGCGACTCGATCAGCTCGCGGACCTGCACGATCTCGGCCTCGACCTTCTCCACCTCCAGGCTGGTCAGGCGCTGCAGGCGCATGTCCAGGATCGCGTCGGCCTGCTTCTTGCTCAGCTCGAAGCGTTCGCGCAGGCCGATGCGTGCCTCGGTGGTGCCGCGCGAGCCGCGGATGATCCCGATCACCTCGTCGATGTGGTCCAGCGCCAGCTTCAGACCGTCCAGGATGTGGAGGCGCTCCTCCGCCTTGCGCAGGTCGAAGCGCGCGCGCCGCGTCACCACTTCGCGGCGGTGGTCGACGTACAGCTCGATCTGCGTCTTCAGGTCGAGCACGCGCGGCTGGCCCTTGACCAGGGCCAGGGCGTTGACGCTCATCGTGATCTGCATCTGCGTGTGCGCGAAGAGCTGATTGACCGTCACGTCGCGGTTCGCGCCGCGCTTGAGCTCGATGACGATGCGCATGCCGCGGCGGTCCGATTCGTCGCGCAGGTCGGCGATGCCTTCGATGCGCCGGTTCCGGTGCAGGTCGGCGATGCGCACGACCATGTTGGCCTTGTTGACCTGGTACGGGATTTCCGTGACGACGATCGCCTCCCGTCCGGACTTGAGCGTCTCGAACACGATGCGGCCGCGGATGTGGATCCGCCCCCGCCCGGTGCGGTACGCCTCGGCGATGGCGTCGCGGCCATAGATGATGCCGCCCGTCGGGAAATCCGGTCCCGTGACGGAGCGCATGAGCTCGTCGATCGTGATCCTGGGGTTGTCGATGTATGCCGCGACCGCACGCGCCACCTCGCGCAGGTTGTGCGGCGGCAGATTGGTGGCCATGCCTACGGCGATGCCCGAGGCACCGTTGGCCAGCAGGAACGGGAACGCGCCCGGCAGCACCACGGGCTCTTCCAGCGAATCGTCGTAATTGAGCTGAAAGTCGACCGTCTCCTTGCCGATGTCGGCCAGCATCTCCTGCGCGATCGGTGCCAGCCGCGCCTCCGTATAGCGCATCGCCGCCGGCGGGTCGCCGTCGATGGAGCCGAAGTTGCCCTGGCCGTCGATCACGGGGTACCGGAGCGAGAAATCCTGCGCCATGCGCACCAGGGCGTCGTAGACCGCCTGCTCGCCGTGTGGGTGGAACTTGCCGAGCACCTCGCCGACGACGCGCGCTGTCTTGCGGTAGGGCCGGTCCGCGCGCAGCCCCATCTCGTTCATGGCGTGCAGCAGCCGGCGGTGCACGGGTTTCAGGCCGTCGCGGGCATCGGGCAGCGCGCGGCTGACGATGACCGACATGGCGTAGGTCAGGTAGGACGTTCGAACCTCGTCCTCCACCTGCCGCGGTATGACGCGGTTGCTCAACTCCTCAGCCATGTACACTCCTCACCATGTGCGATGCCCCTCCCGTATCGATGATGTATGCCGGCGCGCCGCGTGGCGGGCGGTTCGGAGCCCGCCCCCGGGACGCCGGCGCCGGTCAGATGTCGAGCGTCCCGACCGAAAGCGCGTAGTCCTCGATGAACTTCCGCCGCGGCTCGACCGCCTCGCCCATGAGGGTGGTGACGGCGCTCTCCGCCTCCACGTCGTCGTCCAGCGAGACGTGCATGATGCTCCGGGTATCCGGATTCATCGTGGTCTCCCACAACTGGTCGGGGTTCATCTCCCCCAGGCCCTTGTAGCGCTGGATGCTCGCCCGGGCGCCGTTGCCTTCCAGGATCCGGTCGCGTTGCGCGTCGTCGTGCGCGTAGGCGACGTTGCCGGAATGCTCGATCTTGTAGAGCGGCGGCATGGCGATGTAGACGTGCCGGTTGGCGATCAGCGGCTTCATGTGGCGATAGAAGAACGTGAGGAGCAACGTGCGGATGTGCGACCCGTCCACGTCGGCGTCCGCCATCAGGATCACCTTGTGGTAGCGCAGACGCGACATGTCGAGATCGGATCCCATGCCGACCCCGAGGCTGGTGATGATCGGCAGCAGCTTCTCGTTGGTCAGCACCTTCTCCGGCCGCGCCTTCTCCACGTTGAGCATCTTGCCCCACAGCGGCAGCACCGCCTGGAACTGGCGGTCCCGCCCCTGCTTGGCGCTGCCGCCGGCGGAGTCGCCCTCGACGATGTACAGCTCGCACTTGGCCGGATCCGTCTCCGAGCAGTCGGCCAGCTTGCCGGGCAGGCCGGTGCTCTCCAGCAGACCCTTGCGGCGGGTGATCTCACGGGCGCGGCGCGCAGCGCTGCGGGCCTTGGCGGCCAGCATGCACTTCTCAAGGATGGCGCGCGCCGCCGGCGGCCATTCCTGCAGGAAGCGGGCCAGCTCTTCGTTGACGAACGACTCGACCAGGCCGCGCACCTCGCTGTTGCCGAGCTTCTGCTTGGTCTGGCCCTCGAACTGCGGCTCCGGCACCTTGACCGAAACCACCGCCGTGAGACCTTCGCGCACGTCCTCGCCGGTGAGCGCTTCGTCGTCCTTCTTGGCGAGCTTCATGCGGCGCATCGCGTCGTTCAGGGTGCGCGTGAGCGCGCCGCGGAAGCCGCTCAGGTGGCTGCCGCCCTCGCGCGTGTTGACGTTGTTGGCGAAGCTGAACACCTGGTCGGCGTAGCCGTCGTTCCAGGCCAGCGCGATATCCATCAGGATGTCGTCACGCTCGCCCTGGAACGCGATCACCGGCTCGTGAATGGTCTTCTTGTTCTGGTGGAGGTACTCCACGAACGACCGCACGCCCCCGTCGAACTTGAAGGTGCTCGAGCGCCGCTCCTCCCCGCGCGTGTCGATCAGCTCGATGCCGACCCCGCGGTTGAGGAACGCCAGCTCGCGAAGCCGGGACGACAGCATGTCGAAGCTGAACTCGATCTTCGCGAACATCTCCGGATCGGGCTCGAACCGGGTGATGGTGCCGTGGCGGTCGGTGGTGCCGACCTCCCGCACCGCGGCGTCCGGATTGCCGCGCTGGTAGCGCTGCTGGTGGATCACCCCGTCGCGATGCACGGTCACTTCGCACCATCGCGACAGCGCGTTGACCATGGAGACGCCGACGCCGTGCAGGCCGCTGGAGACCTTGTAGCTCTTCTTGTCGAACTTGCCGCCGGCGTTGAGCCGGGTCATCACCACCTCGAGGGCGCTGATGCCCTCGGTCGGATGGATGTCGGTCGGAATGCCGCGCCCGTCGTCGGCGACGCGGATCACCTCGCCAGGCTCGATGGTGACCTGCACCTGGGAGCAATGCCCGATCAGCGCTTCGTCGACGCTGTTGTCCACCACCTCGTATACCAGGTGATGCAGTCCTTCGGGGCCCGTGGTGCCGATGTACATGCCGGGCCGCTTGCGGACGTGCTCCAGGCCTTCGAGCACCTGGATGTTCTGCGCGGTATAGTCTTGCGCCACGAGCTCTGATCCCCTCCCCAATGGTTTATACGAGCCGTTTGTTTACTGTTTCGGCTGCTAAACCCCCATAGCTTAAGGGGTCGCCGAAGAAAAGTAAACCGAAACCGAACATGGATTTGTGCGTTCCGCGGCGGGTTCTCGGCGGGGCGGCGGACGCCGGTCCGGGCAGGTGTGTCAGGGGCCGGCCGCCGGCGGCGGCAGGAACTCCCGGAACTCGTACTCCACGCGCCCGTCGTCGGTCACCGAGACCGTGGCGTGTCCGCCGCGCGCCATCCCGTCGAGCACGCGCTCGGCCTCCGCCAGCGACAGCGATGACTCGACCGCGATCACCGAGGCGGTAATCCTGCCGCCCTGGGCCCGCGCGATGCGCAGGATCTCGTGCTCGGGGTCCGGCTCCTTCGGCAGTTGGCCCGCCCGTTCGGCACGCGCCCGCCGCAGGGCCAGCAGGCCTTCGACGATGGGGGCCAGGCCGACGAAGCCCAGCGGAAAGAGCCAGAACCAGGCGCCGGTGATCACCCACAGCCCGCCGAACACGAACGTGCAGGCGACGCCGCCGGCGAGCCGTTGCTCGGCCTTCTTCGCCTTGCGCCGCTTCCTGCGCTCGGAGTCGCCGCCATCGACTTCGACGGTCACCACGGGCGCAACGATAACACACCGGGGCAGACGCCACGGAGATGGTGCGGGACCGGCCGGCCGTCAGGCCTCTGCATTCGCGGGCCATCGACAGGAAAGCGCTCCGAACGGCGGCCTCGCTTTCGTCGCCGGAAACCGGTGGATGCGCGCGTTTGACAGAAACGGCGCGGCGTCCCTATAGTCGGGTCTTCGGTTCCCGAGAATCGGAGAGGTGTCCGAGTGGACGAAGGAGACGGTCTTGAAAACCGTTGAGCCCTCGCGGCTCCGTGGGTTCGAATCCCACCCTCTCCGCACAGCGGCTGACGGGCAGCCGCCGGGAGAGGTGCGAGAGTGGCCGAATCGGGCTCCCTGCTAAGGAGTTGTACCCTTGGGGTACCGTGGGTTCGAATCCCACCCTCTCCGGACAGACTGAGTGCCCATAGCTCAGCTGGATAGAGCGCTAGATTGCGGATCTAGAGGTCGGAGGTTCGAGTCCTCTTGGGCACGGAACGGAGAGATGCGAGAGCGGTTGAATCGGGCGGACTCGAAATCCGTTGAGCCGCTGCGGTGGCTCCGTGGGTTCGAATCCCACTCTCTCCGCACGGGCGGCGGGCGCTGCCGAGGCGGTGCCCGCCGCTCTGGCCGTACGTGACCGATGGCCGGGAGAGATGACCGAGAGGCCGAAGGTGCACGCTTGGAAAGCGTGTGTGCCCTTACCCGGGCACCGTGGGTTCGAATCCCACTCTCTCCGACATACGTGGAGGACACGTCCTCAAAGGACACTGCGTCGAAGGACACATCGTCGAAGGACACTGCCGATGGCGGCCCCTCGGGTACGCAGGTCGGGCACTGTGCTACGGGTCGCCGCCCAACCCCGTCAGGACCGGAAGGTAGCAGCGGTAAGCGAACGACTCGGGAGCCGCAGGACGCTTGGTCTCGCCCGAGGGGCCTTTTCTTGCCAGAACAAGTATACCTGTTGCCTGTGACGGTCTGAAGATGGCGTACGAAGTCACCGCCGCCCGGCGCCGGCCGCAGGTGTTCACCGAGCTGGTGGGGCAGGAGTACGTCGTGCAGACGCTGCAGAACGAGCTGCGCTCGGGCAACGTCGCGCAGGCGTTCCTGTTCTCCGGCCCGCGGGGCGTCGGCAAGACCTCGGCGGCGCGCATCCTGGCCAAGGCGCTGAACTGCGACCAGGGGCCGACCGACGCGCCGTGCGGCACCTGCGGGCCGTGCACGGAGATCGCGCGGGCGCAGTCGCTGGACGTGGTGGAGATCGACGGCGCCTCCCACACGGGAGTGGACGACGTGCGTGAGCTGCGCGACCAGGTCGTGTTCCCCCCGAGTTCGGCCCGCACCAAGGTGTACATCATCGACGAGGTGCACATGCTGTCGACGTCGGCCTTCAACGCCCTGCTGAAGACGATCGAGGAGCCTCCTCCCTACGTCACCTTCGTGTTCGCCACCACCGAGCCGCACAAGGTGCCGGCCACGGTTCGTTCGCGCTGCCAGCACTTCGCGTTCAGCCTGATCGGGCATGAGCGCATCGCCGGCTGCCTGCGCGACGCCGCGGCCGAGCTGGACGCGCAGGTGGCCGACGGCGCGTTGCACTGGATCTCGCGCCAGTCGGCGGGCTCGCTGCGAGACGCGTTCATGATCCTGGATCAGGTGATCGCGGGCGCCCGTGGCGACGGCCGGGCCACGGTGACCGTGGAGGGGTTGCGCGACAGCATCGGCCTGCTGGGCCTCGACGACCTGAACGGCGTCGCGCAGGCGGTCGCGGCGCGCGACGTTGCGGGGACGCTCACCGCCTTCGATAGAGCCCTTGGCAGAGGGGTGGCGGTCGACCACTTCCTTGCGGAGCTGGTCGAGTACTTCCGCAGCGTCCTGTTCCTCAAGCACGGCCTGGACCGGGACGCATGGCTGTCGGCGCCCGCCGACGCCTTCCCGCGGGAGGTTCTGGACGCGCTCGGCGTCGAGCAGGCCGAGAAGGCGGTCGAGCTGCTGCTTGCAGCCCAGCGCAACCTCAAGGGTGCCCTGAACGAGCGCTGCGAGGTGGAGCTGGCGCTGAGCCGCCTGGCCGAGCTGGACCGCCTGATCACGCCGGCCGAGCTCCTGGAGCGTCTGCGCGAGTTGCAGGCGGCCGTCGGCGCGCCGGCGCCGGGAGATCCGACCCCGGGCGCTCCCGCGCGGTCACCCGCCTCGGCACCCGCTGCGCTCGGCACCCGCTGCGCCGGCCGCGGAACCGGCTCCGCCGAACGATGCCGCGACCGGCTCCGACGCATCGGGCGAGCCGGCCGAGCCGGCTCGGCAGCCGATCGCCGCCCTGCGCCAACGCAGGCCGCCGGTTGCCTCCGCGCTGGAGCGGGCGGAGTCGGTCGATCTTCGCGGAGAGGAGTTGCACGTCCGCTTCGGGAAGGGAGACGCCTACTCGGCGGACACGGTCCGGCAGCACGCCGCGGAGGTCGCGGCGGCCTACGGACTCGCCGGACCGGGCACACTCAGCGTACAACTGGGCTCGGGCGAGGAGGACGGTGACCATCACGGACGGGCGGCAGCGCGGGGCGCGGAGGTGCCGGGCGCGGAGGTGCCGGGCGTGGAGGTGATCAGAAGCATCTTCCGGGGCGAGATCGTGAAGGGCGGAGGCTGAAGGCGCGCATATGGCGAACAACCCGTTCGACTTGTTCAAGATGATCCAGGGAATGCAGAAGCAGATGGCGGAGGTACAGGGCAAGCTTGCCGACGTCCGCGTCACCGGTACGGCCGGCGGCGACATGGTGCAGGTGGAGCTCACCGGCAACCTGGAGGTGGTGAAGGTGACGCTCGACCCGATCGTGGTCGATCCCGAGGAGCGTTCGGTGCTGGAGGACCTGATCACGGCGGCGATGGGCGATGCGCTGCGCAAGGTTCGCGAGGAGCTCAAGCAGCAGGTCGGCGGCGGGCTGAACCTTCCACCCGGGTTTCCCGGCGTCTGACCGCACTCGGATGCAGACTCTCGACCGCCTCGTTCACGGCTTCTCGCGCCTGCCCGGACTGGGCCGCAAGAGCGCGGAGCGGCTGGTGTACTTCCTGCTGGGAGCGAAGGATGAGTTCGTGGAGTCGCTGGCCCGCGACCTGATCGCTCTCAAGCGCAACACCCGGCCCTGTACCCGCTGCGGCGTGTATGCGGAGGCCGAGCTGTGCGTGTACTGCACCGATCCCACGCGGGAGACGGACACGATCTGCGTCGTCGAGGAGTCTCGGGACGTCATCACCATCGAGTCCACGCAGACCTTCCGCGGGCTCTACCACGTGCTGGGCGGGGCGATCTCACCGGTCGACGGCATCAGGCCGGCGGACCTGACCATCGACGTCCTGATCCGGCGCGTGCGCGACTCCCGCGTGCGCGAGGTGATCCTGGCAACCAACCCGACGGTCGAGGGCGAAACCACCGCGCTGTTCCTGCGCGACCGCCTGCTGGCGACCCGAGAGCAAGGCGCCGGGCTGACCGTCACGCAGCTCGCCCTGGGCCTGCCGGTCGGCGGCGACCTGGAGTACGCCGACCGCCTCACCCTGGCGCGCGCCCTGAACGGCCGCACGGCGGTGTGACGTAAGAGGTGACCAGGCCCTATATCTTGTCGCCCTATATCTTGTCGACCAGGATGGCGCACTTGCCGGAGGGAATGGGCAGGGTCTTGCGGCGGCGCCCCAGGACGTGGATCGCCAGGTAGTAGAGCTTCTCGGACTCCAGGCGCACTTCCCAGCCGCGGTCCGAGTTGTGGGTCTGGATGGACACCAGGTTGCGCTTCAAGGTCAGGTTCTCGATCCCCATGCCCTCCAGTACCGGCAGCGTCCAGTCCACGGTCTTGCGGGGGAGGGAGATCGAAAGCCCCAGCACGTTCTCGATCACCAGCGCCACCGTGGAGAGGGCGACGAACGGCAGGTACGACTTGCGGGGAAACCCGCCCTTGCCGTGCCACTTGGCCGCCGCCTCGTGCTCGGGCGCGTAGGCGTCCCACAGGTCGCCCACGCCCCGTTCCGGGACCAGCACGTCGTGCATGGCGAACAGGTGGCGCAACGCGAACTCCCGCGCCAGGCCGATTCGCCCGTAGCGCTCCAGCCCCTTGATGATCGCGTAGTTCACGAACGGCAGCACCGAGCCCCGGTAGCCGCCGCCGTGCGGATCGTAGAGCGCCTCGTCCGCCGCCAGGCTCGGGAACGGGTGGCTGCGCCCGAAGGTCCGCGGGTCACTCAGGTGGCCGATCAGCCGGCTCGCCTTGTCCTCGCTCGGAATCTCGGCCAACAGGGTCCAGAACGCCGCGATCGTCTTGACCATGATCTGCTGTCCGTAACGGTCCAGGTCGTAGTAGATCGAGTCCTCCTCGTTCCACATGAGCGACTGCATGCGCGTCTTCAGGGCGAAGTACTCGCGCTTGTAGCGGAAGGCGACCTCCTTGTCGTTCAGCGCGTCGGCGATCGTCGAGATGAACGACGCGCTGGCTGCCTGCTGCGCGTTGAAGTCCACCGGATACGCGATGCGGTCGCGGGGGCTGTTGCCCATGCCCAGCGCCTGCCGCGGAACCGCCAACAGGCCGTTGTCCCGGCGGAAGTTGGCCTGGATCCACTGGTAGTAGCGCTCCAGGATCGGCAGCACCTCGCGCAGGCGCCGCTTGGAGCCGAGGCGGTGGTAGAGGTTGTATTCCGCCCACGCGAACAGGGGTGCCTGCACGCCGTGCGGGTTCGCCTTGATCAGGATGGGCTGCCCGTCGATCAGGCTGTATTCGCCGTGAATGGCCCCGCACGGCTGCTGCTTGGCGTAGAATGCGTCGAGTTGCGCCTCCACCGGAAACTCCCGGTTCGAGTACACCAGCGAAAAGGTGGAACAGCAGGCCGCCACCTGGGTCACGCGATCCTGCGCCGGATCGCAGAACACCCGGTCGAAGCCGCTTCCCGGATCGCCCCGGCGCCAATAGCCGGGCATCAGCTCCCAGGTGGCATCGAACAGGTCGACGAGCGCCTGGTGGTCGTAGATCAGGCGGGGAAGCTCCTCCCGTGAGGTGCTCAGGACCGGTGCCTGCTGCGGAACTGCTACGTTGGAGATGACTGGTGCCTGCAAAGAGAAGAGCGGGAAGTGCGACCAGTGATCATAGCACGGCCGGCCGTTTCGATGTCAAAGCGGAGCCGGCCCGCGGCCGGGAACGCAACTATTGACAGGGGCAGGGAATGGTGCTTGACTCGATCGGTGGGTCAGACAGAGCCCGGCACGCTCCAGGCGACCGCCGCCATGGCCAGACTGCGGCTCGGCGCGAGAGAGAGCGCCCGGCTGGAGGCGGAGTTGTCGCGTATCGTCGACTATTTCGCCCTGCTTGCGGAGGCCGACGTGGACGACCTGCGGCCGACGACCCATCCGCTGTTGACCGGATCCCGATTGCGCGACGATGAAGTCTCCGGCCTGCCCACCGCCTACGACCCGGTCCGGGCAGCCCCGGATCGAGACGAACGGTTCATCGTCGTTCCGAACGTCCTGTAACGTTCGAAGCGGGGGACGAATGGGTCAGGATGCGCGCTGGCGCGCGGTATTCGCGGATGAAAGCGGACGGAGCCGCTGGCTGGCATACGCCCGCGGCTGGAACGAGCGGATCAACGCCTTCGTTTCCTACGCAAGGACAACATCGCTGGAGCATCCCACGCGGACGCCGCCGGTGGCGCGGAGGGCGCCCCCGGCGGGCCGCTCGCCGGCATGCCGTGCGCGGTCAAGGACAACATCGCCGTAGCCGGCCAGCCGCTGACCTGCGGATCGGCGCTGCTCGGCGCGCACGTGGCCGCGTTCAGCGCCACCTGTGTTCGGCGGCTGCAGCGCGCCGGCGCCATCGTGGCCGGCAAGACCAATCTGGACGAGTTCGGCATGGGCTCCGACACGCAGGCGTCCGTGCACGGCGGCTGCGCCAACCCCTGGGACACCGAGCTGGTGCCCGGCGGGTCCAGCGGCGGTTCGGCGGCCGCGGTTGCGGCCGGCATCGTGCCGTTCGCCCTGGGATCGGACACCGGCGGTTCGGTCCGGCAGCCGGCCTCCTTCTGCGGAGTGTTCGGGCTCAAGCCCACCTACGGCGTGGTCTCCCGGTTCGGGCTGGTCTCCTACGCATCGTCGCTGGAGGTGATCGGCATCATCGCCGAATCCGCCGAGCTGTGCGGTGAGGTGCTGCAGGTGATCGCCGGCGTGGACGAGCACGACCAGTCCACGGTCGCCGGCTCGCCGGACCGGGACGAGGTGCGGACGATCGGCGTGCCGCGCGCCTGCCGGGAGGAGCTGCGCGATCCGCAGGTGCGCGCGGCGCTCGACGCCACCGTCGAACAGCTCGGCGACCTGGGCTACCGCGTCGTGGACGTCGACCTGACCACGTTGCGCTACGCCGCCGCCGCCTACTACGTGATCTCCTGCGCGGAGGCCAGCGCCAACCTGGCCCGTTTCGACGGCGTACGCTACGGCGCGCGCGCCGCCGCCGAGTCGGCGGACGAGACGATCATCTCTTCCCGCTCCGAGGGATTCGGGGACGAGGTCAAGCTCCGCGTCCTGGCCGGCACCTACGTGCTGCGCTCCGGCTTTCACGACCGCTACTACCTGCGCGCGCAACGCGTGCGAACGGCGCTGCGCGACGAGCTTGCCGGCCTCTTCGGTCACGTCGACGTCCTGCTCACGCCGGTCTACCCGGTGCCGCCGTTCGCGCGCGGCAGCGCCCGACTGGACCCGTTCGAGCAGAAGGTCGCCGACCTGTACACGACCGTCGCCAACCTGGCCGGCGCTCCGGCGGTGAGCTTCCCCACCCCGCAGTCGCGGGTGCCGATCGGGATGCAGTTGATCGGACCCAATTTCGGGGAGCGGTTGCTGCTGGACGTTGCCGCCCGGTACGCGGCGGCGCACCGGCCCGCCCGCCCGCAGGGTTACTCGGAGGACTGGCGATGAGCGGCGCCCACGCCGAACGGGGAGCCTACGACGCGTTCGTGGGGCTGGAAATCCACATCCAGCTCGACACCCGCACGAAGGTGTTCTGCGGCTGCCCGGTCGCCTTCGGCGGCGACCCCAACACGCGGGTCTGTCCGATCTGCCTCGGCTTCCCCGGCGTGCTGCCGGCGCTGAACCGGGAGGCGTCGCGCATGGCCTACGTGGTCGCGCGGGCGGTCGGCTGCACGCTGTCGACCGAAGCGGTGTTCGAGCGCAAGAACTACTTCTACCCCGACCTTCCGAAGAACTACCAGATCTCCCAGTACGGCGCGCCGATCGGCGCGGGAGGCTCGCTGACCGCGCCGCTCTCCCCCACCCGGGCGGTGGCGATCCGGGAGGTGCACCTGGAAGAGGACGCCGGCAAGATGATCCACGCTGGCGACGTCTCCCTGCTGGACTTCAACCGTTCCGGGACGCCGCTGGTGGAGATCGTGACCGCGCCGGACCTGCGCTCGGGCGATGAGGCGATCGCCTTCCTGCAGTACTTCCGCCGCGTGGTCCGCCACCTGGGGGTATGCGACGGCAACATGGAGGAGGGATCGCTGCGCTGCGACGCCAATGTATCCATCAATCACGCGGGCGCCGGCCTGGGCAGCAAGGTGGAGATAAAGAACCTCAATTCCTTCAAGTTCGTCGGCCGCGCCATCGAGTTCGAGCTCGACCGGCAGCGGCAGGAGCTGGAGGCAGGAAGGACCGTGCCGGTGGAGACCCGCCACTGGAACGAGAACCGGGACGTGACGACATCGATGCGGGTGAAGGAGTCGGACTCCGACTACCGCTACTTCCCGGAGCCCGACCTGCCGCCCCTGCGGCCGGACGCGGCGTTCCTTGAATCGGTGGACGCCGCGCAGGTGGAGCTCCCGATGGCACTCCGCGACCGGTTGGCAGCCGATCACGGCCTCTCCGGTGCGCAGGCCGAGTTCCTGAGCGACGAACGGGCGACCGCCGAGCTGTTCGAGCGGGCGGTCGCCGCCGGCGCCGATGCGCAGCAGGCAGCCCGCTGGTTGGCGGGCGACGTGCGCCGGCTGCTGAACCGGACCGGCACGACGCTGGCGGAGTCGCCGCTGAGCGCCGGCCGCCTCAGCGAGCTGCTGGAGCTGATCGACTCCGGCGCCATCTCCGGCAAGATCGCCAAGGGAGTGCTGGAGTCGGTGCTGGCCGACGACCTGGACCCGGCCGAGGTGGTCGAGCGGCAGGGGTTGCGGCTGATCGCCGACGAAGCGGAGCTCGGCGCATACGTGGACGCCGCGATCGCCGCGTTCCCGGAGGCGGCCGCGCAGTTGCGGCAGGGCGACGGGCGGCCGGTCGGTTTCCTGATCGGCGAGGTGATGAAGCGGACCGGCGGGCGCGCGGCGCCGGAACCCCTGCGGCGCATGCTGCAGGGCCGAATAGGAGGACCAGAACGGATGGGAGGACGGTGATGGCGGACGCCGGATCGTGGTCCGAACGGACCCTTGTGGCCGAGATCGGCGGCCGGCGCGGAAGCCAGGTCACGGTGGCCGGCTGGGTGCACCGGGTGCGCTCGCTTGCCCGTGTCACGTTCGTGCTCCTCCGCGACCGCTCGGGCATCGTTCAGATCGTGTTCCCCGGCCCGGTCGAGCTGTCTTCGGAATCCGTGATCACCGCGACCGGCACGGTGGAGGCCAACGACCGCGCGCCCGGCGGCTTCGAGGTGCAGGTCACCGAGCACCGCGTGCTGTCGACGGCTGCAGCCGACCTGCCGCTGGCGGTCAACGGCCGGCCGGAGAACCTGTCGCTGGACGCGCAGCTCGACCACCGCATGCTGGCGCTGCGCATCCCGAAGCTGCTGGACGTCTTCAAGGTGCAGGCCACCATCGTCGACGGCTTTGCCCGCCACCTGCGCGGCGAGGGGTTCACGGAGATCAAGACCGCCAAGCTGATCGGCTCGGGCACCGAGGGCGGCACCGGCCTGTTCGCGGTGCGCTACTTCGACCGCGAGGTGTTCCTGGCGCAGTCGCCGCAGCTCTACAAGCAGGCGATGGTCGCCTCCGGCCTGGAGCGGGTGTTCGAGATCGGCCACGCCTATCGGGCGGAGAAGCACGACACGCCCCGCCACCTGAACGAGTACGTGTCGCTCGACGTGGAGATGGCCTTCATCGACAGCGAGCACGACCTGATGGACCTGGAGCAGCGCATCCTGAAGACCATCTTCGCCGCGATCGCCGAGCGCAACGGCCGCGAGCTCGACGCCTGGGGTGCGTCGGTGCCGGCGCCGGAGGCGGTCGACGCGCTGCCGAGACTGGACCACGACCAGGCGCTGAAGCTGGCCTCCGAACTGCTGGGCCGGCGGGTCTACGAGGTCTCTCCGGAGGTGGAGCGCGAGCTCTGCTCCTGGGCGGAGCGCGAGCACGGCGCCGAGGGGTGCTTCGTGTACGGCGACCCGCGCCGCAAGCGGCCCTTCTACACGCACCCGGCGCCGGACGGCAAGACCATGTCGTTCGACCTCCTGTTCCGGGGCGTGGAGATCACAACCGGCGGCCGCCGCATCGAGCAGCACGACCTGCTGGCCGAAAGCATCGAGGCCGCAGGCCTGTCGACCGAGTCGCTGGCCGACTACCTGTCGGTGTTCCGCTACGGCTGCCCCCCTCACGGCGGCTTCGCGATCGGCCTGGAGCGCCTCACCCAGAAGGTGCTGGGCCTGGAGAACGTCAAGGAAGCCACCCTCTTCCCCCGCGATCGCAAGCGCACCCGCCCTTGAGAGTGCGGCCGCTCCTGACGGCTCGGCGGTTCTCCGATCAGCCGATGGTGAGGACGAGCTGGCCGCCCTCGAAGATGCGGATCTCGCCCGAGGACTCCGAAACGGCGATGCCGAGCGCATCGGTGGCGGCGGTGATCGCGGCCGCCGCGGCGTGACGGGCGCCCAGTCCGGGGGTCTGCGCGGGTGAGGCCGGGGCGCTCAGGAACGCGCCGGCCGACTCCACCACGCCGTCCCGGCGAACGACGAAGGCGCCGTCCATCAGCGCGTACTCCTTGATCGTCTCGTCCAGCGCCGGGTCGAGCAGGTTGCGCTCGTCGTCCGGGTAGCCGCGGAACGGGTTCATCACGAGCTGGCTGGTGTGGCCGAGCACGCGCTCGTGGTCGCCGATCACGAACAGCGCGCCCACCGGCCGGCCTTCCCGTCCCTGGGTGGCGAGCTCGCGGCCGATCTGCAGCACCCGCTCCAGCACCCCGCGCCGCGCCAGCGCCGCGAGCGGCTGCCGGCGGACCGACGCGAAGGTCTCGAACTCCACGCCCACGTCCGTGACCACCACCGTGTCGAGCACGCCGGTGTCCGGGAGGCCGAAGACGCTGACGACGCGGTCGGCGTGGTCGATCACGCCGCGGGACAGCGCCAGCAGGATGGCGACCTCCACCTGGCTGGACCGCGAAGGCACCGAGAACGGTATCAGCACCTGGTCCGAGAACCCTGCCGGCAGCGACGCTTCCGAAGCCGGGTGGGAGCTGGCCAGGACCGCCCGGCGCTCGATGCCGAAGCCGCCCGCGGCGCCGAACTCCCGCACCATCGGCCGGGAGACTTCGTCCACGTGCAGGATGACCGTGCTGGCCTCCACCTCGGCGGCCAGCGCGCCCGCGTGCACGAGCACCCGCGCTGAGATCCGGTCGGCGCCGGCGCGGCTTGGCGCCCCGTCCGGGCCTATGAGCAGCCGGCACACCGACTCCGGACGGTCGGCCTGCAGCAGCCGCTCGACCAGGCCCTTGTCCCGCAGCGTGGCGGCGATGTCGGCCAGCAGCGCCACGTGCCCGTCGGGGTCCAGCGAATCGCCAAGGATCAGGAAGATCAGCGCGACGTGGCCGTCTTCGCCAGCGTCGTAGCTCACGCCGTCGAAGGAGCGGCCGATCACCACCACCGTCCGCCCGAAACCGGGAATCTGCAGGTGCGGGAACGCGATGCGGTCCGAGATGCGCGAGCTGAGCGCCAGCTCGCGTTGCCAAAGGCCGTCCATCACCGCCTCCACGTCCAGCGGGCCGCCGGAGCGGGCGGCCGCATGCACCAGCTCGGCCAGCGCGGCGCGCTTGTCGCGGTTGCTCAGGAACACCACCCGCTCGACGGCCACGAGCTCGCGCAACTTCACACGGTGATTATGGCACCGCCGCGCGAGCGAGTGATCCCCTTGCGGGATCGTGCCGGGAGCCGTAGCGTGCGCCGATGCAGAACTACCGCGGCATGGCGCTCGATGCGGTCTCCGCCGCTCTCGGCGTGTTGGCGCCCGGCGCCGACGCCGGCGCGCTGAGCGTCGCCACGCCCCCCGACCCGTCGCTCGGCGATCTGTCCGTACCCTGTTTCCCGCTGGCCACGGGTGCTGCGGCGTGCGCCGGCGCAGATCGCCGCCGAGCTGGCCGCCGCCGTCGAGCTGCCGGCCGCATTCCGGCGCGTGTCCGCCGACGGCGCGTACGTGAACTTCTTCATCGATCCGGGCGGCCTGATCGCCGGCGTCGTCGGCGCCGTGCGCGCCGCCGGCCCGGCCTACGGGTCGAACGGCACCGGCGCGGGCCGCACCGCGTTGTTGGAGCACACCTCGATCAACCCCAACGCCTCCCCGCACGTGGGGCGGGCGCGCAACGCGCTGATCGGCGACGTGCTGGCGCGGCTGCTGCGCTTCGAGGGCTACGACCTGCAGGTGCGCTACTTCGTCAACGACGTCGGCAAGCAGATCGCGCTGCTGGTGCTGGCTGCCGGCGACCGGCAGGTGCCGTTCGCGGAGATCCTGGACCTGTACGTGCAGGCCAACGCCCGCCTGGAGCGGGACCCGGATCTCGAGCGGCAGACGTTCGATCTCCTGCGCAAGCTGGAGCAGGGCGATGCGGACACGCGGCGCCGCTTCGACGCCATCGTCGACGTCTGCGTCGCCGGCCAGCGCACGATCCTGGAGGCGCTGGACATCCGCCACGACCGCTTCGACAAGGAGTCGGCGTACCTGTGGAGCGGCCGCACGCGGGAGGTCATCGAGCGCCTGCGCGCCACCGGCCGGCTGTCGACCGACGAGGAGGGCCGCTCGGTCCTGGACCTGGACGGGTACGACCTGCCGTCACGCAATCCGGTGGTGGTGCTGGAGCGCTCCGACGGTACCTCCATGTACCAGCTCCGCGACATCGCCTACACCCTGGACAAGATCGACAGCGGCGCCGACCGCAACCTGATCGTGCTGGGCGAGGACCAGCGGCTGCACCACCGGCAGCTCACCGCCGCCATCGACCTGCTGGGCGGGCAGGCGCCGGAGGTCGTGCACTACGCGTTTCTCAGCCTGGACGACGCCAGCATGTCGACCCGTTCCGGCAACGTGGTGCTGCTGGAGGAGTTCATGGCGGAAGCCGTGGAGCGCGCCGGACGGGCGCTCGCGGAGCGCGGCGTGGACTTCAACCGCGAGCGCGCCGAGGCGGTCGCCCACGGCGCGGTGCGCTACAGCATCCTGCGCGTCGCCAACGAGAAGATGGTGCGCTTCGACTTCGAGGAGGCGCTCGCCTTCGAGGGCGACACCGGCCCGTACCTGCTGTACGGCCATGCGCGCATGTGCGCGCTGCTGCGCCGCCACGGGCAGGAGCTCCCGGAGAGCGCCGACTTCGGCCTGCTGGCCGACGGCGCCGAGCTGGAGCTGGCCAAGGCGGTCGCCGGCTTCCCGGACGCGGTGGCGCGCACGCTGCGGGAGGCCAGCCCGCACGTGGTGGCCGACTACCTGTACGGGCTGACCCGCGCCTTCACGGCGTTCTACCACGCCTGCCCGGTGCTCGACGCGCCCGCGCCCGTGCGCGACGGCCGGCTGCTGCTGGTCGACGCCGCGCGTCAGACCCTTCGCAACGGCATGCTCGTCCTCGGCATGCGGCCGCTGGAACGGATGTAGTCGTACGACGTGCGAGCCGGTTTCCCGACGGTCCGGCACAGTACCAGGTTGTAGCATCCGGAGCGGGGAGCTACCTTGGCGCGATGGCGTGCCACCTCACAGGCGCACATTGCCGTCAAGACCCTGCGGCACGAGCTTGGGGTTGAGCCGTCCCTGGATTCCGGGGAGATGACCCGTCCGGTTGGCGATGATCAGCGAGCCGTCGTTCGGCGAAGGGCGCATGCATACGTCAATCGGCCCGTCGGACGCGCAGTCTCTTGCGACCCATGACGCGAATCCCGTCGCCGCGCAGAGCACGGCGATCGGCAGCCGCGTGTGCAGCTCGAAGTCCGCGTGTCCGAACGCGTCGGTGCGCTCCTCCCGGTAGGTGCGGTTGGGATAGATCAGCCGGTGGGTCGCTGACGACCTTGCTTCCCTCGCTCACCGAGAACTGCTGCACCCGTACATTCCGAGTTGAGCGGCCTTCCGGGTATCGGTAGAGTGACAGTGGCAAGGTTCCGGAAGTGGACGTGGTTCCCGTACACCCGCGCATTCCCTACGGCCACGCCGACTTCCGGCGCATCCGCCTGCGCAAGTGGCTGTACGTCGACAAGACGCGCTTCCTGCGGCGCCTGGAACGGGAAGACTACGTCTTCCTGATCCGCCCGCGGCGGTTCGGCAAGTCGCTGTGGGTGTCGCTGCTGGAGAACTACTACGACCGTTTCTGGGCCGACGGCTTCGACGCCACCTTCGCCGGCACCGACATCGGGCGCGACCCGACCGAGGAGCAGAGCCGCTACGTCACCCTGCGCTTCAACTTCTCGATGGTCAACGACAAGCTGGAGACCCTGGAGAGCGAGTTCGAGACCTACTGCATGATAGAGCTCCGGGGCAGGCTGCGGCGCCATCCCGACCTGTTTCCCGAAGCGGCGGTGCGGGACATCCTGGCGCCACCCTCCATCGCCAACAAGCTGTCCGAGCTGTTCCAGTACGCGGGCGACCACGACATTCCCCTGTACGTGCTGATCGACGAGTACGACAACTTCGCCAACACCGTGCTCGCGCACCACGGGGCGGACGCGTATGAGGACTTCACGCACGGCGGCGGCTTCTTCCGCAACTTCTTCGCGACCCTCAAGGGCGGCGCCGACCGCAGCGGCGGCGGCCTGGAACGCCTGTTCATCACCGGGGTGTCGCCGGTCACCATGGACGACGTGACCTCGGGCTTCAACATCGGCTCCAACATCAGCCTGGAGCCGGACTTCAACGAGATGGTCGGCTTCACCGAGGCGGAGGTGCGGCGCCTGGTCGAGACCTACCGGGAGCACGGCGTGTTCGACCAGGACGTGGATGAAGCCATGGGCCTGATGGGCGAGTGGTACAACGGCTACCGGTTCGCCAGGAACGCCGACACCGACCTCTACAACACCGACATGGTGCTCTACTACCTGAAGCACTCGATGCCGAACCGGGGCGTGCCGGAGTACCTGATCGACACCAACGTGCGCATCGACTACGGCAAGCTGCGCCACCTGCTGGTGGTGGGGCGGCAGTTGAACGGCAACTTCGACCTGCTGCGGGAGGTCATCGGCGAGGGGCGGAAGGACCTGCCGCGCATCCAGCCGAGCTTCCCGCTGAAACAGCTCACCGACCGGCAGAACTTCCTGTCGCTGATGCACTACTTCGGGCTGCTGAGCATCCGCGCCGCGGTGGACGGAATGCCGCGGCTGGCGATCCCGAACCAGACCGTGAAGCAGTTGATGTACGGCTACCTGCGCGACGGCTACCGGGACGTGGAGGCGTTCCGGGTCGACCTGTTCCGGTTCGAGCAGTTGATGCTGCGGATGGCCAACCAGGGCGAGTGGCGGCCGGCGCTGGAGTTCCTGGGCTCCGCGATCGCGCAGCAGACGGGCATTCGCGACTACATCGCGGGGGAGAAGGTCCTGCAGGGGTTCTTTGCCGCCTATCTGAGCGTGACCGACTATTACGTGTTCCGCTCGGAGGCGGAGTTGGGGGACGGATACGCGGACATCAGTCTGGAGCCGCTGTTGGCGCGCTTTCCGCACCTGCGGCACGGCTACCTGATCGAGCTGAAGTACCTGAAGCGCTCAGTGCGCTCTCAGCATGGCGGGCCTGCGGGCGAGGCGGGTCTGGCTGCGGCGGTGAGCGAAGCGACCGCGCAGCTCGATCGATACCTGGCGGACGAGCGGCTGGCGCGGAAGTTTCCGGGGGTGCGGTTCACGGGGCTGGCGGTGGTGTTCCACGGCTGGGAACTGGCGCACTGCGAGGCGGTGGCGTGAGCGAGCGTTCCGTCAGGGCAAGGTGATCGTCCATGCATGGATGGGTTGACATCCAACGGATCACCGTTTGAGCGTTTGGTCTCGATGATGAGGCCCCGGGGGAGACAGCGACGGGCCATCGTCTCTGCGCGGCTCTCCCCCCTTGTCGTGGCGCTGTTCTGCGCGCTCGGCAACGGCGCTGGCGCGGAGCCGATCACGCTTCGGCTGCACACGTTCAACTCGCCCCAGTCGATCGCCGTTCGACTGTTTCTGCAACCATGGGCCGAGGAGATCGAGGAGCGAACCGAGGGCCGGGTCGAGGTGCAGGTGTTCCCGGCGATGCAGCTCGGCGGCAGGCCGGGGGATCTCTACGGGCAGGCACGGGACGGGGTGGTCGACATCGTCTGGACCCTGCCCGGCTACTCGCCGGGGCGGTTTCCGCTGACCGAGGCGTTCGAGCTGCCCTTCGTCTGCGGGGACGCGGAGGCGACCAGCCAGGCGTTGCACGAGTTCTCCCGGACGTGGCTGCAGGGTGAGTACGACGATACTCATCCCCTGGTGTTTCACTCGGCGGCGCCCGGCCACATCCACACCGCCGACCGGGAGGTGCGCACGCTGGAAGACCTCGAAGGGCTGAAGATCCGTGCGCCCTCGCGGATCAGCGCGGCGATGCTGGAGGCGCTTGGCGCCGTGCCGGTCGGCATGCCCGTCCCGGAGGTCTACGAGGCGCTCTCGCGGGGCGTGGTGGAAGGCGCGCTGATCCCATGGACCATCATGCGGCCCTTCCGCCTGCATGAAGTGACCCGGAACCACGCCGAGGTCGCCTTCTCCTGCGCCCTGTTCCTGATGACCATGAACAAGGCGCGCTACGAGGGATTGCCGGCGGAGATCCGCACGATCATCGACGAGACGACGGGAATGGCGTTGGCCAGGCGACTGGGCCGCCTGTGGCAGGACGACGAGCAGCCGGGCCGCGCCATCGCGCTGGAGCGGGGCCATTCGATCGTCCCGCTCTCCGAAGCGGAGCGCGAGCGCTGGAGGACCGTCCTGCAGCCGGTGACCGACGGCTGGGTGGAGAAGGTCAACGCCATGGGACACGACGGCGCGGCCATGCTCGCCGATGCACGACGCCTGGTCGCCGAGTACGGCGATGACCTCCACCGGTAGGCCGGGAGAGGACCAGGAGGCGGGCGACACGGCTCGCGGCCCGGCCCCACGGGAGCCGGGCCATCACATCGGAGCCCACATCGGAACCCACATCGGGGCCCCCCTGGAGCGGCTGGCCGCAACGGTTGCGATCGCCGGGGGCGTGCTGATGTTCGGGGTCGTGCTGATGACCGTGATCAGCGTCGTCGGGCGCTATCTCTTCAACGCCCCGATCCCGGGCGATTACGAGATCACGGAGCTGGCCTGCGGCATCGCGGTGTTCGCCTTCTTCCCGTACTGCCACGCCAGGAGCGGCAACATCGTCGTTGAGTTCTTCACCGGCAGGTTGAGTCCGCGTCACAAGACGGCGCTGGGCACGGTTCACAGCATCGCGTTCACGGTGGTTGCCGGCCTGGTCACGTGGCGCCTGCTGGTCGGCGGCGTGCGCAAGCTGCAGGACGGCGAGACGACGCTGTTCCTGGGCATTCCGCTCCATTGGGCCTACTTCGCCGCGCTGCTTGGAGCCGGATTGCTGACCGCGATCTGCGTCCTGGTGGTCTTCCGCCACGTTCACGCCCTGCGGCGATGACGAGCATCGCGTTCGCCGGGCTTCTGTTCGGCGCCTGCCTGCTGCTGATCGCGTTGCGGATGCCCGTCGCGATCGCAATGTTCGTGGTCGGCGGCATCGGTTTCGCGTCGCTCGCGGGATGGCCGGCGTTTCTCAACCTGATCAACACCACTCCGTTCAGCCGGGCGTCGGGCTACACGCTCTCGGTGCTGCCGTTGTTCCTGCTGATGGGCCAGTTCGCTTCCCGAGCGGGGCTCAGCCGTTCGCTGTTCGACTCGGCCCGCGCCTGGGTCGGGCACCGCCGCGGCGGGCTGGCCATCTCGTCCGTGTACGGGTGCGCGGCGTTCGGTTCCATCTGCGGCTCGTCGTTTGCGACCGCGGCAACGATGGCTTCGGTGGCGCTGCCCGAGATGAAGCGGCACGGGTATTCGGGGGCGCTGGCTACCGGAGCGCTGGCCGCCGGCGGCACGCTCGGCATTCTGATCCCTCCCTCGGTGATCCTGGTGATCTACGCGGTCATCACCGAGCAGTCGATCGGCAAGCTGTTCCTGGCCGCCCTGATCCCCGGCGTCATCTCGACGCTCGGATATGCTGCCGCGATCAGCGCTTACGTTCGGATCTTCCCCAAGTCCGGCCCCGTCGTTCCGGCCCTGCCGTTCCGCGAGCGCGTGCGCAGCCTGGGTCCGGTGTTGCCGGTCGCAGCGATTTTCCTGGTGGTCCTCGGCGGCATCTATCTCGGCGTGTTCACCCCGACCGAGGGAGCCGCGATCGGGGCGGCGTCCACCGCCCTGTTGGCGATCGCGCTTGGGCGGTTGAGTTGGAAGAGCTTCGCGTCGAGCATACTGGAGACTGCGCAGACCACCGCGGCGATTTTCCTGATCCTGATCGGCGCCGAGATCTACAACGGCTTCCTCGCGTTGTCCCAGCTCCCGGTCGGGCTGTCCGCCGCGCTCGCGTCGTCGGGGCTGGCGCCGATGACGATCATGATCGGCATCCTGCTCATCTACATGCTGCTCGGCTGCGTGATGGACAGCTTGGCCATGATCCTGTTGACCGTACCGGTGTTCTTTCCCCTGGTTACGGGCCTCGAATTCGGCCTTGCGGAGCCGGAGATCGCAATCTGGTTCGGGATCCTGACGCTGATCGTCGTCGAGATCGGGCTGATCACGCCGCCGATCGGCCTCAACGTCTACGTGATCAATTCGCTGGCCGACGGCGTCTCGCTCGGAGAGTCGTTCCGGGGAATCTTCCCGTTCCTGTTGGTCGATTTCGCCCGCGTCGCCATGCTCCTGGCCGTGCCCGTGACGTGCCTCTGGCTGCCGGGCCTTGTGTAGCAGGGGGTCAGGACATGGGAGTCGAGGAATCGGACCGGAGTTCCGGGGGCCGCCGCCATCCCGACGCGAAGATCCCGCTTCCGCTCAGCGTCGGCCTGGCCCTGCAGATCGCCTGCCTGGTGCTGCCCGGCGCGGTGATGATTCCGACGGTCGTCTTCCGCGCCGCCGGCCAGCCCGAGGAGGTCCTGCTGTGGGCCGTGTTCGCCTCCGTGGCCGCCTGCGGCGCGACCGCGCTGCTCCAGGCTCGGCGGATCGGCCGGTTCGGCGCCGGCTACATCCTGGCGATCGGAACGTCCGGCGCCGCCATCGCGGTCAGCATCGCCGCCCTCGCCGCGGGCGGCCCGGCGCTGCTCGCGACCCTGGTCGTGATCCTGGCCCTGGTCCAGTTCGCGTTCGCCACGCGTCTCTCGCTGTTCCGGCGCATCCTGACGCCGACCGTCACGGGAACGGTGCTGATGCTCACGCCGGTCACGGTCATGCCGGTCATGTTCGAGCAGATGAAGAACGTGCCGGGCGGCACGCCGCCGCTGGCCGCGCCGCTCTGCGCGCTGACGACCCTGGTCGTCATCGCCGGCATCACGCTGGCGGCGAAGGAACGGGTGCGCCTGTGGGCGCCGGTCATCGGCATCGTCGCGGGCTCGATCGTCGCGGGTGTGTTCGGTCTCTACGACGCGGACCGCATCGTCCGGGCTTCGTGGATCGGCATCCCGAGGCCCGCATGGTCGGCCCTCGACCTGCGCTTCGGAGCCGACTTCTGGGCGCTGCTTCCCGCGTTCGTGTTCATCGCCCTGGTCTGCACGATTCAGACCATCAGCGGCGCCGTCGCGATCCAGCGCGTGTCGTGGGCCGAGAGCCGGGCGGTGGATTTCCGCGCGGTGCAGGGCGCGGTGGCTGCCGACGGAGTGGGCAATCTGCTGTCCGGCCTGGCGGGCACGATGCCGCTCGGCTTCCGGCCGACGGGGGCGTCGCTGGTCGAGATCACCGGGATCAGCTCTCGCCGCATCGGACTCGCGCTCGGGGCGGTGCTGATCGTGCTGGCGTTCGTTCCCAAGGCGCTTGCCGTGATCCTGGCGATTCCCGGTCCGGTCATCACGGCGTTCGTCACCGTCACCATGGCGACGATCTTCATCATCGGCATGAAGATGATCACGCAGGACGGAGTCGACTATCGCAAGGGCCTGGTTGCCGGGATCTCGTTCTGGATCGGCGTGGGCTTTCAGAGCGGCGCGATCATCCCCGAGCACGTCTGGGAGTTTGCCAGCGCGCTCCTGAAGAACGGGATGCTGACCGGAGGCGTCACGGCGATCGTCATGACCGCGTTCGTGGAGCTGGCGAAATCGCGCCGCCGCCGGCTGGAGGTGGAGCTCGATCCCTCCGCCCTGCGCGAGATCCGGGAGTTCATCGGCGCATTCGCATCGCGCAGGGGCTGGGACGCGCAGATGGTGGATCGCCTCGACGCCGTCTGCGAAGAGACGCTGCTGACGCTCGAGCAACCGGAAGAGCCCGGTACGGACGGCGGACGCCGGCGGCTGCACCTCACGGCGCGCGGCGAGGACGGCGGAGCGGTGCTGGAGTTCGTTGCCTCGAAAGGCGAGGAGAACATCGAGGACCGCATCGCGCTGCTGGGCGACGCCAGCGCCGGAGCGATGATCGAGCGGGAGGTCTCGCTGCGGCTGTTGCGCCACCTCGCCTCGTCGGTCCGCCATCAGCAGTACCACGACACGGAGATCGTGACCGTCCGCGTGGAGCCGCCGGGGGCGCGGATGTCGCGGGGGATGTAGAGTTCCAGAACGCCTGTTGACGAATACGGATGTGGGGCCTAGCGTAGTCGAAGCACATCAAGGGCACAGGGAGATAACGGATGTACGTCGTCGCTTTCGTCACACACAAGCCGGGCCGGGTACAGCAAGGCAGCGAGCTCCAGGGCGCCTTCATCGACTATCTGCGAAATCATCCCGGTCATCCCGGGGTTGTCGTACACAACGCCGGTCCGACGCTCGCCGACGACGCGAAGACGATCGTCGGCTTGCTGTTGATCGCCGAAGCGCCTTCCCTGGAGGCCGCGCGCGCGTTCCTGGCTGACAGCCCCTATGGCAAGGCGGACGTCTTCGCCGACACTCAGTTCCGCCCGTGGGACTGGAGGACGGGCCGTCCCGGATAGCGCCGAAGGCGAACACGCTTCGTTCACCGAGCCGGACCGGTTCCAGGAGTCAGTCCATCACGCCCCGTCCGCCACCCCCCGCACCGCGAATCCGACTGCTCGCGCTGCCGTCCCCAACTGCCCGTCGTGGGTGAGGAACTCGTCGATCCGGCGGTTGCGGCGCTCATGGATGGTGAGCGCACTTGTCAGGTGAATGGCATCCAGCGTTCCGACGACCGTCGGGTAGGACCGGCCGGCGCGGGTGAGGAGGTGGCCGGAAACCCGGACCCGGTAGACGGATCTCCAGAACGTGGCGAACCGCTCATGGACGAAGACACGTTCATGATCGTCCAGGTCTCCGGCGAGGCGGAGCCGGTCGATGGTGCGGTGAAACTCGACCCGGCAGATCTCGCTGGTGTAGGCGGAATGCCACCTGCCCCACCCTGCGACTGACGGGTCCTGGTTGAGCAGCCAGCTCAGCACCACCGACGTGTCGAGGTAGACGGTCATCGCCGCCTGCGGTCGGCCAGTAGCGCGGCCACCCCGGGAATCGCTCGGCCGGACGGCAACCGGTCGAGCTGGGCAAGGGTCTCGGGCGACTCGGTCGGCTCTTCGATGTGCACCTCCGCTTCGACGGCCGGCTCTTGGACGGCCGGCACCAGCCTGGCGACACTCTGGCGGTAGGAGGTGACATCGATGGTCGCTCCCGCCCGCACCATCGCGAGGTACCTTCCGAGCCGCGATTTCAGTTCCGCGGTGCTGACCTGAATCATGGCCACATCATGGTCAATCCATGGGCAACATTTCAAGCTCGCCCGGCGCGGTCCGCTCCGTAGCTCTGCTGGACGACGAGTCACAAGTCCCGGTTTCCGGGGTCACGGAGAGCATCCTTGCCACGGAAGGCTCCGAGGCGGTGTACGACGTGACATTCTCCGGCAGCGCGCTCGCGAACCACAACGGCATGGTGAGGCTTGCCTTCCTGACGATCGGCAGCCCGGATAGCTGGATGTCGGTCAACGTGCGGGACACGTCCAACCGATCGCTTCGGTGTTGCGACACCCTAGGCGCGGACGAGCGCACCTTGGAAGTGGACAACGTGGCGCCGCGAGTCGCCGACATCGTCCGATCGAGTCCCGCTCGGGAGCACACCAACCATGACGAGGTCGCCTGGACGGTGACCTTCAGCGAGGCGGTGAGGAACCTGAGCGGGGGCGACTTCACGATTCCGGCGCCGATGCCGCCATCACCGTCGCGCCGGAAGGCGGCGGCACGGTTGCCGTGGCGGCTGCCGGCTTGAAGAAAGCCTACGACCTGTCGGTGTCAGGCGAGGACGTCGTCCCTGTTCAAGGCCCGCTCAGCGTGTACATCAACAGAGAGCGGCATCACCGACCTCGCCGGCAACGCCCTGCGCGCGCCGCGTCCACCGACGACCATCGTAATTCCCTCGTCAGCGGTTACCTCGCGCTGAACTCTGCGAGCTTCGTTCGAATATGCCTCAGGTCGCTTGCTCTCTTGCAGCCATGCCCGCAACTCCACCGCGATCAACGATCGTAGCGATAGTCGAACACACGGCCTGGATGAAGGCGTTCGGCTGTTACCACAGTCGCCTGTCGGTTCGCGCATCGAATGCCGCGTCGACCGAAACCAGATACAGGTCTTCCAGCGTTGCCTGGGCCAGGAGAATTCTGTCCCACGGATCGCCGTGAGACCAGTCGAGACGCGCCGCGTGGACGAGATGCAGCGATGTCAGGGCGAGCTCCTCGAAGCCCGACGCCAGCGCCGTTTCGGGCACGTGCCTTGCTGCCCGCGGCATCCGACCACGATGTGCCTTGAACGTGATCTCGTACAGGTTCACCGGACTGTAGAAGACGTCGTTCTTGTCGTCGAGAATGAGCCGTTGCGCCGTGCCGGAGAGTTTCCGATCGTCGGAGATCGCCCAGAAGAGGGTGTGACTGTCGAGAAGAAGCCTCATCGAGAACTGCGCGCCTGTCGACGGGCGATTCCGAGGGCGTCGGTGTGCTTCCCTTCCAGAGCGGCCTGATCGGCCGGTGACAAGGGTGCTTCGACGGCTTCCGTGAGCGCCGCCAGGTCTTCGGTACTCAGCAGTTGCTTGAGCAGTCCCAGTCGGCGTCGAGGTTTCAACCGCAAGGGCACGAGCTTCGCCACCGGTTGCCGGCCACGGGCGATCACGACTTCCTGACCCCGTTCGGCGCGACCGACCATTTCCGCGAGCCGGGCTCGGAACTCGCTGATCGTAACGGGTGCGGCGGTTGTCTCGGTGTCGCCGTCTCCCAAGGAGTCTTCCACTTCGCGACCTCCACGATGCTCTTTCGATCGTGATCCTGGCACACAACCCGGATACGTACAACACATGTACATGCTCCGGAGTGCCGTGGCGCGATTCAGAGACGGAGCGCTCCCGGTTGACAAGGTAAGGAATGTTCCTTACTATGCCGCCGCACGGGGAGGAGTGTCGATCATGTCGATCATCCACGAAGTTGCCACAATGACCGCGAAAGGCCAGATTACGGTGCCCAAGCCGATCCGCCAGGCACTCGGCGTCGACGCCGGAGCCAAGGTGACGTTCGAGCTGCACGAAGACGGACAGGTCAGTGTGAGCCGCGCTGACGCCGAGCACGAAGACCCAGCCATCGGAGCGTTTCTCGACCTGCTCGAACGCGACATTGAGGCCGGACGCCTGGTCGAGCGACTGCCCGACGGTCTGGCACGGACAATGCTGGAAGACGCGGAGCTCGACGTCGATCTCCATGAGCCCATCGAGGGCGACGTGGACCTGTAATGGAACGACACGGATGGAGGATCCTGTTCCATCCGGAACTGGTCAGGCAGCTCGGAAAGCTCAAGGAAGCAAGGGATCGCGCTCGGCGAAAGGACCCGCACGGATGTGCGTCGAATGCGAACGTCAAGCTGCTGCGGGCGGTCAACCGGGCGATGATGGAAACGATCCCGCAGGACCCTCCCGGGTCGAGTACCGGCAGGGGAATACGCTCGGGACACGCTACCGCCACTGGCGGCGCGCCAGGATCGGCAGAAGGTTCCGACTGTTCTTCCGCTATGACGCCAGGGCGAAGGTGATCGTCTATGCATGGATGAATGACGAACGCACGGTACGATCCTCGGGGAGCAGGACCGATCCGTACGCCGTCTCCGCCAGAATGCTCGCGCAGGGGAGTCCACCCGACGATTGGGCCTCGTAAATTGCGGCATCAATGCGGTCGAGCCGGGCAAGGGGGTCAGCCGTCCCGCGATGCCGTATCGACGGGGACGTCATTGGTGCCGCCACCGGCGTCTGCGCCCACCTCCCGCTCCAGCGCCTCCTGGACCAGCCGATTCAGTGAGATGCCGCGTACCGTCGCCTGCTCTGCCGCCCGACGGTGCAGGGATGTAGGGACTCGAACATTGAAACTGCCCTTGTACGACTTGCGAGCCGGCTTCCCGACGGTCCGGCACAGTACCAGGTAGTCCTCTACCGCTTCGCGGAACGACGCGGCCAGACCTGCGACCGTGATCCCCTCGAAGGTCACCAGGTCAGTGACCCCCGCTATCTTGCCGTAGAAGATCTCATCGTCGGCGTTGAAGTGCACCGACCCGACAAATCCCTTGTATGACAGACTGTCCCTCACGCTAGGTACCCCTTCTCCCGCAAGTGTTCCTCAATCAGTTCGAGTTGATACGTCTTCATGACGTTGGCCGGATGCGGGCGGTGCATACGAATCACGTCTTGCGTATCCTGGTTTAGGAACGCCACCCGCGACCCTCCGCTGTGACCACGCGGTGCCTCGACGTATCCGAACGCTTTCAGCAGACGCGTCAACTCGTCGTAGCTGAAGTCCTTCGGTCTGCGCAAGAACCGTTGCAGGAGCTTCGCCGCGCCGCTCACAGCCCCACTGTGCCGCAGTCCTGGGATACATGCAACTACATTTCAGTCGCCCAAGCGCTGCCGTATGGCTGACGGTGCCTACCAGTACCACACGCCAAGTCCGTCGCGATGAGGAGCGGTAACGCGGTCGCGTTGAAACCTCGCTTGCTTAAGCTCTAAGACTGGAGTCTTCACCAAGCCGAACGCATTCCCGGAACAGCCGAGCATCGGTCAGCATGGTCTCCTACCCTCCGCGGCCGTACCACAACGCCTGTCGGTTCGCGTATCGAATGCCTCATGGAGAACGTGCGGCTGTCGCCGCGCGACTCCGAGGGAGTCAGTATGCTCTCCCCTCAGGGCGGCCTGCTCGGCCGGTGACAACAGGGCTTCGACCGCGTCCGTAAGCGCAGCCAAGTCTTCCGGACTCGGCAGTTGCTTGAGAAGACCCAGTCGGCGTCGAGGGTTCATGCGCGCGGGCACGAGCTTCGCCATGGGCTCCCGTCCAACTCGCCTACGAGCTGTAGACGCCCAGGATGCGGTAGCTGGCGGTGAGCTCGCGCAGCTCCGCCTCGGCGTTGCCGAGCGCGTCGGCGTTGGCGCCCAGGGCGACGTCGACGTAGAACCGGTACTCCCACGGGCGTCCGGGAATGGGGCGCGACTCCAGCTTGGTCATGTTCAGGTCGTGCCGGGCGAACACGGTCAGGCACTCGGAGAGCGCGCCGGGGCGGTCCGGGGTGGAGAACACCAGGGAGGCCTTGTCGGCGGGCGCCAGCGGCGGGTGGTCGGCGGCGGCTATCAGCAGGAAGCGGGTGTAGTTCTGGGGGTTGTCCTCGATCCCCTGCTTGAGCACGCGCATCCGGTAGGTGCGCGCCGCCTCCTCGCTGGCGATGGTGGCGTCGCTCATCTGCCCTTCGCGGGCCAGGTGGGCGACCGCGCCGGCGGTGTCGTAGAACGGGATCTTCTGCCAGTCGGCGTGGTCGCTCAGGAAGCGTTCGCACTGCGCCAGTCCCTGCGGGTGGGAGAAGACGCGCTCGATGCCGTCGATGGCAGCGCCCGGCCGGCCGATCAGGTTGTGGACGATGCGGATGTTGCGCTCGGCGACGATCGTCAGGTCCGGGAACTGCAGCAGCAGCTCGAAGTTCTGGTGGATGGTGCCGGTCAGCGAGTTCTCCACGGGCAGGGCGCCGTAGCGGCAGGCGCCCGACAGCACCGCCTCGAACACGTCCCGGAACTCCCGGCACGGCACGGGCTCCGCGCGTTCCAGGAAGCGGCGGATGGCGATCTCGCTGTTGGCGCCCATCTCCCCCTGGAAGGCGACCCTGGGCAGCTCGCCGTCGTCGCCCTCGGGACGCGGCGTCACGGTCTTCGCCGCTCCCAGCGGCAGCCGCGCCACCTCCATGCCGAGCACGGCGGCCAGTCCGTCGATGTCGCGCATCAGCTTCTCGAACTGCGCCGGGTACAGCGACTGCGGCCCGTCGGACAGCGCCCGCTCCGGGTCCGGGTGCACTTCGACCAGCAGCCCCTGCGCGCCGGCGGCCAGCGACGCCAGCCCCATGGGCGGCACCCTGCCGCGGACACCGGTGCCCAGGCTGGGGTCGACGATGATCGGCAGGTGCGAAAGCGCCTGCACGGCCGGCACCGCCGACAGGTCCAGGGTGCTGCGGGTGGCGGTCTCGAAGGTGCGGATGCCGCGCTCGCACAGGATCACGTCCTCGGCGCCGTTGGCCAGCAGGTACTCGGCCGACATGAGCAGGTCACGGACCCTTGCGCCCATGCCGCGCTTGAGCATCACGGGCTTGCCGAGGGCGCCCACCCGTCGCAGCAGGTCGAAGTTCTGCATGTTGCGCGCGCCGATCTGCAGCACGTCGACCAGCTCGGCCAGCTCCGCCAGGTGGTCGGGCGACGACGCCTCCGACACCACCGGCATCCCGTGGCGGTCTCCCGCCTCGCGCAGGTAGCGCAGGCCCTCCAGCCCCAGCCCCTGGAAGGCGTACGGGGAGGTGCGCGGCTTGAACGCCGCTCCGCGCAGCAGCACCGCGCCGGATTCGGCCACCAGCGCGGCACACTCCATGATCTGGTCGCGGCTCTCCACCACGGACGGGCCGGCGATCACGGCGATGCGCTGGCCGCCGATGCGGATGGGTCCCACCGTCACCACCGTGTCGGCGCGCTGCACCTCGCGGGAGGCCAGCTTGTACGGCTTGGAGATCGGCAGCACCTGCTCCACCCCGTCGATCGCCTCGTATTCACCCGGATCGGTCACCCGCGGACCGACCGCCGCCAGCACGGTGCGCTCGCCGTCCTCGATCTGCCGCACGGTGAACCCCTGCTCCTGGAGCTCGCGGCGGACTGCCTGCTGGCGCGACTCGGAGATGCCGCGTGCCAGAACGACTACCATGAAACGGCGATTATCCACGACGGCGCGCGTGTTCCGCCAGTAGCCGCGCGCCGGCCCCGCGTTGGCGCCCCAAACGCGGGACCCCTATACTGGAGCATGCGCAAACTGCTGGTGCAGTACGTCAAGGACCTGACGGCCGGCCGTCTGGCCTCGGGATTCGAGCACTCGGCGCGCGTCTACCACCTGGCGCGAGAGATCGGCGAGGGCATGGACTACGACGACGACGTCCTGCACGCCGCCTGCTTCCTGCACAACATCGAGACGCCGGCGCGTGGGCACGGCGCCGCCACCGACCGGGCGCGGGTGCTGCTGAGCGAGGTCGGCTTCGACGTCAGCAAGGTCAACGCCGTGTGTGACGCGATCGCCGAGCACGCCCCCGGCTCGCAGCCGGAGGGACTGGAGGCGAAGCTGCTGTACGACGCCAACCTGCTGGACACCATCGGTGCGGTGGGATTCGCCCGCCTGTCGATCGGCGCGTTCTTCTGGCACCATCTGAAGACCATGGAAGAGGTCCTGGCGTTCCTGCGCGAGCGCCTTGCGCACTCGGAGCGGTTCTGCTTCGAGGTGTCGGCGCAGATGGCGAAGGAGAAGCTGGCCTTCATGCGCCACGCCGTCGACCAGTTCGAGGCCGAGCTGGCGCTCTGACGACCGAACCCGACCACAGGCAGGCACGACGATCATGCAAGCACAGGACGCACGGGACGATGGCATCCGAGCACCGGCGGACCTGCATCCGCTGGAGGCCGCCGCGCTGCGGGAGATGGAGCCGGGCGGCGAGTACACGCCGGAAGCGTTGGCCGCGGCCGCCGGCCTGGTCCTGGGGCAGGCCAACCAGGTCATCTCCTGGCTCACCGGCAAGGGCTGGCTGGCGGAGACCCGCCGCGTCGGCGAGGTCGAGCACGACCTGACGGAGCTGGGCCGCTCGTACCAGCGCGACGGCATGCCGGAGGAGCGGATTCTCCGGCAGCTCGAAGGCGGGCCGTTGTCGTTGCCGGAACTGGCCGGCCGCACGGCGCTGGAGCAGCGCGAGGTGGGATCGGCGTTCGGGGCGCTGGCGCGCGCCCGGGCCGTGCGGATGGATGACCGGAAGCGCGCAACCGCGATCGGCGATCCGCCGCCGGAGCTCGCGACCGCGCGCCGGCTGCTGGACGCCGCGACGAGCGGACCGTTGCGGGAATCGGCGCTTGCGGACGGCGACCGGGAGGTCCTGGCGACCCTCAGCCGCCGGCGCGGGGCGCGCGGGCCGTTCCGGGGGAGCGACCGGGAGACCGTCTTCTACCGCCTCACCGGGCACGGCGCGCAGGTCGCGGCGGAACTCGCTGACGGTCCGGCCGGCGCCGATGCGATCGGCGTGCTGACCCCTGAGATCCTGGCGTCCGGCGCCTGGCGGGAACGGGGCCTGCGGCCCTACAACGTGGAGACCCCGCCGAACCGGGTGCTGTTCGGCCGCCACAACCCGTACGCGACCTTCCTGGACGAGCTCAAGGACAAGCTGGTCTCGCTCGGCTTCCAGGAGTTCGACGGCCCGCTGGTCGAGACCGAGTTCTGGAACTGCGACGCGCTGTTCATGCCGCAGTCCCACTCGGCGCGCGACATCCACGACGTGTTCTACGTCAGGGATCCGACCCACACCGCCTCGATCCCGGAGCAGTTCCTGGACCCGGTGGCCGACGCCCACGAGCGCGGCGGCCGGACCGGCAGCCGCGGCTGGGGCTACCGCTTCGACCGCGACTTCACGCGCCGGCTGATCCTGCGCAGCCAGGGTACGGTGCTGTCGGCCAAGGCGCTCACCGGGGCCGAGGTGCCGGGCAAGTACTTCGGAGTGGTGCGCTGCTTCCGGTACGACGACGTGGACGCCACCCACCTGGCCGACTTCTACCAGACCGAGGGGATCGTCCTGAGCGAGCGGGGCAACCTGCGCTCGCTGCTGGGCCTGCTGGAGCTGTTCGCCCGGGAGGTGGCCAGGGCGACGGAGGTTCGCTTCGAGCCCGGCTACTTTCCGTTCACGGAGCCGTCGGTGGAGCTGTGGGTCAAGCACCCGCAGCTCGGCTGGTTCGAGCTGGGCGGAGCCGGCATCTTCCGGCCCGAGGTGTGCGACCCGATGGGCGTGGACGTGCCGGTGCTGGCGTGGGGGCTCGGCATCGACCGCATGGCGCTGCTGTCGCTGGGGCTGGACACGGTGCGCGAGCTGTTCTCGGAGGACCTCGAGCGCGTGCGCACGCGCGCCGCCGCGGCAGCCGGCGGGAGGACGTAGGCATGCCCAAGATCGACGTGGCCGACGGCCTGCTGGAGCGGTTCCTGGGACGGCCGATCGACGACGCGGAGCTGGAGCCGCTGCTGTCCTGCGCCAAGGCGGTGCTGGACGAGCGCGACCTGGACGCCGGCGTCCGCCGCATCGAGCTCAACGACACGAACCGGCCCGACCTGTGGTCCACCGCCGGGCTGGCACGGCAGCTTCGCGCCCGGCTGGGCGAGCCGCTGCCGTCCTACGACTGCTTTTCCGAGCCCGGGGCCCCCCTCCTCTCGGAGGAACGGATCATCGAGGTCGACGCCGGGCTGGAGTCGATACGTCCCTACATCGTCGGCTTCCAGGCGAGCGGGCCCGCGGTGGGAGAGGGCCTGCTGGTCGACCTGATCCAGACGCAGGAGAAGCTGTGCTGGAGCTTCGGCCGCAAGCGGCGGTCGATCGCCATGGGCGTCTACCGGGCCGGCCGCATGCGCTACCCGATCCGCTACGTCGCCGCCGACCCGGACGCCACCTCGTTCGCGCCCCTGCCTGCCGACGGCGAGCCGCCGCAGGAGATGGGCCTGCGCCAGGTGCTCGCCGCCCATCCCAAGGGGGTGGAGTTCGGCCCGATCATTGCCGGGTACGACCGCTTTCCGTTTCTGGTGGATGCCGCGGGCGACGCGCTGAGCATGCCGCCGGTCATCAACAGCGCCGGGCTGGGGGCGGTCACGCCTGCCGACGACGACCTGTTCGTCGAGGTGACCGGCACCGACCTCGGCCACCTGCTGCTGGCCACCGGGGTCGTCGCCTGCGACCTGGCCGATGCCGGCTTCCGGATCCATCCGGTCACCACCAGGTACCCGTACGACACGCCGTTCGGCCGCGAGGTGACCGCGCCGCTGGCGTTCCAGGAACCGGTCCGCGTCGAGCTGTCCTACGTCGGGCGGCTGCTCGGCGAGCCGGTGGCGGCCGGCGACGCGCTGGACTCCCTGCGGCGCGCCGGCGTCGAGGCGGAGGTGTCCGGCGACACCCTGACGGTGCGTCCGCCGCCGTTCCGGAACGACTTCCTGCATCCCGTGGACGTGATCGAGGAGGTGGTGATCGGCCGCGGCCTGGAGACGTTCCGCCCCACGCTGCCGGAGGACTTCACCGCCGGCCGGCTGACCGAGGTCGAGCTGTTCAGCCGGCGCGCGCGGGCGCTGATGGTGGGACTGGGATACGAGGAGCTGATGGTCAGCTACCTCGGCTCGGAGCGCGAACACGTCGACCGGATGCGCGCGGCCGGCGACCCGGAGCTGGACGCACAGGTGCTGCGCATCGCCAACCCGATCTCGGAGAGCTATGCGGTGGTGCGCGCCTCCAGCCTGCCGAGCCTGCTGCGTTGCGAGGCGGCCAGCGCGCACGCCGCCTACCCGCACCGCCTGTTCGAGGTGGGCAAGGTCGCCCGCCGCGACGCCCGGGACGACTCCGGCACGGTGACGCGCACCCACCTGGGGTTCCTGATCGCGGACGGGGCGGCCGGCTTCAACGACGTCAACGAGCACCTGGCCGGGCTGCTCTACTACCTGCGCATCCCCTATCGCCTGCGCGCGTGCGCCGATCCCAGGTTTGCGCCGGGCCGTGCCGCCGAGGTGCTGGTCGGCGCGGACGATACGCCGGCCGGCGTGATCGGCGAGCTGCACCCGGAGACGCTGGCGTCGTGGGCGATCCAGATGCCGTGCGCGGCCTGCGAGCTGGAGCTGGAGACGCTGGAGGCATCAGTCATCTCGTCATAGCGATGACGTGGTCGCCGCGCAGGATGGCATGTGCACATGAACCGCATCTCGAGTGCCACTCGTCAGCACGGCGCCATGGAGCACAGCGAGGCGCCGTGCGACCTCGATGAGGTACGCCGCTACCGCCTGGGGCGGATACGCCAGGCCCTTGCCCTGCGCGACCTCGCCGGCATCGTCCTCTACGACCCGGTGAACACCCGCTACGCGACCGACTCGACCAACATGCAGATCTGGAGCAGCCACAACGAGGTGCGTTATGTCTACGTTCCGACCGAGGGTCCGGTTCGGCTGTTCGAGATGGGAGGCGAACGCCTGCTCGGCGAAGGGCTGCCCACCGTGGACGAGGTTCGTCCGAGCATTCCGTTCCTGTACTTCGTGGCCGAGGAGCGGCAGGCGGAGAAGGTGAGGGCGTGGGCTGCGGATCTGGACGCGGTGATCCGCGAGAGCAGCGGCGGGAACCGGCGCGTCGCCATCGACCGGATTGCGCCCATGGGCGTGATCGAGATGCGGCGCCTGGGCTACCGGATCGCCGACGGCTTCGCGGTCATGGAGGCTGCCCGCGAGATCAAGTCGGCCGGCGAGATCGCGCTCATGCGCCACTCCATCGCGGTGTGCGAGCAGGCGATGGAGGAGATGCGCGAGGCGATGGAGCCCGGGATCACGGAGAACGCCCTCTGGGCCAGACTGCACCACGGCTGCATTGCCCGCGGTGCCGAATGGTTCGAGACGCGCCTGCTGTCGTCGGGGCCACGCACCAATCCGTGGTCGCGGGAGTGCTCGATGCGCGTCATCGAGCGCGGCGACATCGTGAGCTTCGACACCGATCTCATCGGGCCCTATGGCTATTGCTGCGACATCTCGCGCTCGTGGGTGTGCGGCGCGCCGCCGAGCGACGAGCAGCGGCGCATCTACGCCGACGCCCATGGCCAGATCGAACACAACAAGGCGCTGTTGAAGCCGGGACTGTCGTTCCGGGAGCTGACGGGGAGGCTCCGTCCGCTGGGGGAGGAGTTCGTGCGCCAACGGTATGGCGTTGCCATGCATGGCGTGGGACTGTGCGACGAGTATCCTGCCATCCGCTATCCGCAGGACTGGGACGAGAAGGGCTATGACGGCGTGCTGAAGGAAGGTATGGTGATGTGCGTCGAGGCGCTTGCCGCTCCCGCAGGCGGCCGGGAGGCTGTCAAGCTCGAAGAGCAGGTGCTCATCACCGCGGAGGGCTGCGAGCAGCTCTCGTCCTATCCGCTGGAGGAAAGTTGGCTTTAGAGGCGGCTCCGTCGGCTTGACGGAGCTTCAGGAGCATGTATTGAGACAGACCCTCGACCTCGATCGCTGGCCCATCGACCAGCCCGGGGGCGTGAGCGGTCGGGGGTTGATCGCTCGCTGCCGGGACGATCTGCGCGAATCCGGCATGTTCAGCCTTGACGCGTTCGTCAGGGCCGAAGCCCTCCGGGCCTGTGTTGCGGAACTGGAGCCGCTCTTCGACTGCTCCGCCTTCACCCAATCACGTGACCACAACATCTATTTCGATGACGGAATCCGGGACCTCAAGGCAGGTCATCCGGCACTCAGACGCTTCACCACCGTCAACCGCACGATCTGCGGAGACCAGATCCCGGCAAGCCCGATCACCCGGATTTACGAGTGGCAGCCGCTGCTCGACTTCCTGGCCGCAGCGATGGGCAAGCCCCGGCTGTACCCGATGGCCGATCCCCTCGGCCGGATCAACGTCATGGCCTATCGAGCCGGCGAGCAGCTCAACTGGCACTTCGATCGGGCCGAATTCACCGTCACCATTCTGCTGCAGGCGCCGTTGTCGGGCGGGAGCTTTCAGTACCGCAGCGGACTGAGGAGCGACTCGGATCCGAACTACGAGGGCGTCGCCCGGCTCCTGGCCGGCCGTGACGAACACGTCAGGACGCTGCCGCTCGCGCCGGGAACGCTCAACGTCTTCAGGGGGAGGAACACGGCACACCGTGTGACGCCGGTGCATGGCGGGCGCGCAAGGATCATCGCCGTGTTCTCCTACTACGAATCGCCCGGCGTTATCTTCAGCAGCACGGAGCGGAAAGGGTTCTACGGCCGGACGGCCTCGTGATGGCCAGGCCGTAGTCGTAAGTTGCCGACGTTCAGTAGCGGGCGATCGGGAACCGGCGGCCGGGGCCGAAGGCGCGCGGTGACAGCTTGATCACGGTCGCGGCCTGGCGCCGCTTGTGCTCCGAGCGCGCCACCATCTGCAGGATGCGCCCGACCAGCTCGGGCTCGAAGCCGGCGGCGGCGATCTGCTCGGCGCCCTCGCTGTCCTCGACGTAGCGCCGCAGGATCGCGTCCAGCACGTCGTACGGCGGCAGCGAGTCGCTGTCGAGCTGCTCGGGCCGCAGCTCCGCCGACGGCGGCTTGTCGATGGTCGCCCGCGGGATCGCCGGGCCGTCTTCGTTGATGCGGCGTGCCAGCGCGTACACCTGCGTCTTCCACAGGTCGCCGATCGGCGCCAGGGCGCCGGCCATGTCGCCGTACAGGGTGGCGTAGCCGGTGGCCAGCTCGCTCTTGTTGCCGGTGGCCAGGGCCAGCGCGCCGGTCTTGTTCGCGAACGCCATCACCAGCGTGCCGCGGATGCGCGCCTGCAGGTTCTCCTCCGCCGTGTTGGGAGGGCGGCCGGCGAAGACCGGCCCCAGCGTGTCCAGGTATGCCGAGAACGCCGGCTCGATCGACAGCACGTGGAACTCGATCCCGAGGGCGCGTGCCAGGTCCTCCGCATCGCGCCGGCTTCCGGGCGACGAGTAGCGCGACGGCAGCGCGAATCCGGTGACCCGCTCTGCACCCAGTTGCCGCGCGGCGACGGCGGCCACCACCGCGGAGTCGATGCCGCCGGAGACCGCCAGGCAGACGCGGTCGTGGCCGGTCTTGGCCAGGTAGTCGCGCAGGCCGATGCCGATCGCGGCTTCGACCTCCCGGTAGTCGTCCGTGGCGGGGGCGGCGGCCCCGGTCGAGTCGGTGTCGACCACGGCCACGTCCTCCCGGAACCCGGGCGACCGGTGGGTCAGCCGGCCGTCGCGCGCGCACGCCATGGACTGCCCGTCGAAGATCAGCCCGTCGTTGCCCCCGACCGCGTTGGCGTACACGATCGGGCAGCCGCCGGTGGCCGCCACCCGCGCCAGCAGCGCGGCGCGCGTGGCGGGTTTTCCGAGGTGGTACGGCGATGCCGACGGCGCCAGCATCAGCGTCGCGCCGGCGCGCGCCTGCTCGGCGACCGGGTCGCGCGCGTAGGCGCCTGCGGGATCGGGGTCCGACTCCCACCAGATGTCCTCGCAGATGGTCAGCCCCAGCCGCTCTCCGGCGAACGGCACCGGCCGGCAGGCGGCGGCCGGCTCGAAGTAGCGCGCCTCGTCGAACACGTCGTAGGTGGGAAGGAGGCTCTTGGCCTGCGAGCCGACCACGGCGCCGTCGGCCAGCAGTGTGGCGACGTTGTGCAGCGCCTTGCCGACGCCCGTCCGGTTCGGGGCGACGTGCCCGGCCACCACGCCCAGCCCCGGCGGCAGCAGCCGGCGCAGCCGGTCGACGGCGTCGAGGTTGGCCGTCACGAACGACCGGTGATCCAGCAGGTCCATCGGCGGGTAGCCGCAGACCGACAGCTCCGGGCAGACCATCAGCGTGGCGCCGCCGGCTCGCGCCGCCCGCGCGGCTGACACGATGCGGTCAACGTTGCCGGCGAAGTCGCCGATGGTCGGGTTGACTTGGGCCAGGGCGATCCGCACGACCCCTCCTGTTGCGGGAACTCCTACCCCAGAGACGACTCGAACGTCCGACCCACGGTTTAGGAAACCGTTGCTCTATCCACCTGAGCTACTGGGGCATGTGCGCCGCGGTCAAACCCACCGGCGTCCGGCCGGCGTGCCGGGGCGACGCACCAGTTATACACCGCTCGGGCACGGACGGCGAGTCCGCAACGTGGCGGCCTCCGGTTGCGGCTCCACGCACGAGCGGCGCACCCACACCCCGATTCCGGCGGCGCGCAGCCGCTGCTCGATCGCGGCCAGCTCGGCCGCCGCGGCCGGCTGCGTCACGACGCGTGTGAGCTCGCCGATCGGCTCCAGCGTGGCCGGGATGTCCCGTACCCGCAACCGGTGGAGCAGATCGTGTGCGTTGTCCTGGATCCTGAACAAGCCGATCTGCAGCATGTAGCGCGCCGGTGGCGGCAGGTGCAGCACCTGCAGTCGTACCTGGGCGACGCCGGACCGCAACATCCCCAGCTCGCGGGCGGCGCCCAGGGACAGGTCGATGATGCGGTCGTCCACGAACGGACCACGGTCGTTGATGCGGACCTCGACGCTGGAGTCGTCCCCGATCAGCGAAACCCTCACCAGGGTGTCGAACGGCAGCGTCCGGTGCGCGGCGGTCAGCGCGAACATGTCGTACTGCTCGCCGCTGGCGGTCGGTCGGCCGTGGAATTGCCAGCCGTACCAGGAGGCGAAACCGGTGGTGACCGCGGAGAGTGCTGCCGGCGCGGACGGTCCCGGCGCGGCGGTGAACGCTACCCTCAACGGCTCCTGAGCGGCGGCACCGGTGGCTGTCAACGCCAGTAATGCCAGGAGAACGGCATACATCCACTTGATTATCGACTCCGGCATCTGCAAATTGAGGCCGGCGATGAGCGGCGATCTGCGTGCGGCCCTGGCCGCCGAGCGTCCCCTGCAGGTGGTCGGCGTGATCAATGCCTATGCCGCGGTGCAGGCGCGATCGGCAGGGTTCCGGGCGATCTACCTGTCCGGCGCGGGCGTGGCCAACGCGGGATTCGCGCTGCCCGACCTGGCGATGACCGGCCTGGGGGACGTGCTGGAGGACACGCGCCGAATCACCGGGGCCGTGCCCCTGCCGTTGCTGGTGGACGCCGACACCGGCTGGGGCGAGGGCCTCACCATCGGCCGCACCGCCCGCGAGCTGGCGCGCGCCGGCGCCGCCGCCATGCACCTGGAAGACCAGGTGCAGACCAAGCGGTGCGGGCACCGCGGCGGCAAGCAGCTCGTGGCGGCCGACCTGATGCAGGAGCGGATCGCCGCGGCCGCAGACGGCCGGCCCGACGAGCGCTTCGTGGTGATGGCGCGCACCGACGCGCTGGCGGTCGAGGGTCTGGAGTCGGCGGTGGAGCGGTGCGGGCGCTACGTGGAAGCCGGAGCGGACATGATCTTCTTCGAAGGCGCCACCGCGCTGGACCAGTTCGGCCGCGTGGCCGAGGCGGCAGGGGTGCCGGTGCTGGCCAACATCACCGAGTTCGGAGAGACGCCGCTGTGGACGCGCGAGCAGCTCGCGGCGGCCGGCGTGGCGCTGGCGCTCTACCCGCTGTCAGGGTTCCGCGCCATGGCCAGGGCGGCGGCCGGCGTGTTCGAGACGATCCGCCGCGACGGCACGCAAAGGGAGACGATCACGCAGATGCAGACACGAGCGGAGCTGTACGAGACACTCGATTACGAGCGCTACGAGGCGCGCGCGGACGCGATCCTGGCCCGGGCGGACCAGGCCCGGAGCGCAGACCGTGGCTGAGGCGAGCGCCGGTCTGAGCGGCGTGGTCGCCGGCCGCTCGGCGATCGCGACCGTGGGCAAGGGCCACGGACTGCGCTATCGCGGCTACGCGATCGAGGAGCTGGCGGGCGGCGCCTGCTTCGAGGAGGTGGCCTGGCTGCTGATTCACGGCGAGCTGCCGGGACGCGCCCAGCTCGACGCGTATCGGCAGCGGCTGGCCGCGCGCCGGGCGCTGCCGGAGGCGGTCCGCGGGATCATGCAGCGGCTGCCCGGTCACGCCCACCCGATGGACGTGCTGCGCACCGGCTGCTCGGCGCTGGGAGCGGTCGGCCCGGTCGTGGATCCCGCCGCCATGGTGGACGCGGCCGACACCCTGCTGGCGCAGTTGCCGGCCGTGATCGGCGCGTGGCGCGGCGCCGCCGCGGATGGTGCCGGCGCCGGGTCGCTCGCCGCCCACACCCTGGTGCAGCTCGGCGCCGGTCCGGTGACGCCCGAGGCCGAGCGCACCCTGGACGTCGCCATGACCCTGTACGCCGAGCACGAGTTCAACGCGTCCACCTTCGCTGCGCGCACGGCGGCCTCCACCCTCACCGACTTCCACTCCGCGATCACGGCCGCCATCGGCACGCTGCGCGGGCCGCTGCACGGCGGCGCCAACGAGGCGGCGCTCGACCTGATCCGCTCCTTCGACGATCCCGAAGCGGCGGAAGCCGGCGTCATGCGGGCGCTGGGGGAGAAGAAGCTGATCATGGGGTTCGGCCACCGCGTCTACCGCGACGGCGATCCCCGCTCGCCGATCATCGAGGCGTGCGCCGAACGGCTGGTGGCCGGCCACGGCGGGGCAGTCATGCTGGCGGTCGCGCGCCGCATCGAGGCGGTGATGCGGCGGGAGAAGGGGCTGTTCCCGAACCTGGACTTCTACAGCGCCGTGGTGTTCGACCAGCTCGGCATCGAGCAGCGCCTGTTCACGCCCGTGTTCGTGATCGCCCGCCTGACCGGCTGGGCCGCGCACGTCATCGAGCAGCTCGCCGACAACAAGCTGATCCGTCCGACCGCCGAGTACGTCGGCCCCGAAGACCGCCCGTTCGTGCCGCTTTCGGAGCGCTCTACTCCTTGAGCGCCAGGTGGACGATGACCGGCAGCGCGACGCCCGCGGGCAGCGTGCCGGTCAGACGCAGCCAGCCGCCGAAGTGGCGGAGGCGCGCGAACGCGGTCGGTCCCGGCGTGCTCGGCAGCGCGATCTCCGTGCCCTCGTCGGTCCAGTGGATGCCGTCCGGCGCGATCTGCACGCGGGCGACCGCACCGGCGGGAGCCTCGCCGTCGATCAGGCGGATGAAGAAGATCGCCTCGCGCGCCCATGCCGATTCGTACGGCTCGGTGGCGAACTCGCCTTCCCAGGTGGTGCCCAGCTCGATCGCCGCAGTGTGACTCTGCCTCATCGTTCCTCTCCCCTTACGTGGCCGTGGAGACCGCGACGCTGTCCACGTACAGGAACGCGCGCGTGGCGGCGTCGCTCTCCACGAAGAAGGCGACGTTCAGCATCGACCACAGGTTGGGCATCGCCGGCAGCTTCATCGGCTCGATGCCGGCCACGTCCAGGTCGCGCTCGTTGCAGCGGAATCCCAGGAAGCGCATGCCGGCCAGGTCGAAGTCCAGCCGCAGGTAGTACCAGTTGTGCTTGGTGGCGATCTCGTTGTAGCAGAGCCGCTGGCCGCCGCCCGGGACGTCGACCCAGTTGCGGGACTTGAAGTGGAAGTGCGACCAGGTCTTGCCGCGGGTGCCGATGTCGTGGAGCGGCTCCCGCTCGGTCTTGTACTGCCAGCGCTCGGCGCGCCGGCCCTCGAACGCGTTGAGGTAGCGGATGTGCGGCATGATCCGCAACGGCTCGGCCGCCTGCCCGTCGGCGTGCTGGAGGTCGAGCAGGACCCCGAACGCGCGCACCGCCGTTTCCCCCAGCTCCAGCTCGTCCGCCTCCGGCTTGAAGGTGACGATCGCCTCCACGCGCAGCGGTCCGGCGGTGCGGAAGGTGGAGCGCTTGATCGCCGTGCAGAAGGTGCCGGGCTTGGCGCGCGTGGCCAGCTTCAGCGCGTAGGCGCCGCCGATCGCCCCGGAGGTGCCCGCGTCCCACATGGTCAGGTTGCTGAGCATCGGCGGGCGCATGTCCATGTACTCCGGCAGCATGGCGTCGACGCGGTCCTCGTAGTTGCCGATCAACGCGCCCCAGCCGTTCACGCCGTCGTTGAAGTCGTCGTAGAACAGCAGCCGCTGCAGCGGCTCGAACGAGCTCAGGGTCGTGTGTGCCTGCATGGCGGCACTGTCTCACACCCGCCGGCGCTCGGGAACCGGTCTGCATGGATCGGGAGGACAGCTCGCCCGGGCTCAAGCAATGACGGTCGTGTGATATGATTCATATGACCACATCAATCGATACGGTTGGGAAATGATACGGGAAGCCAGCGCAATGGCCGTGCGGCAGCATCTGGGCGAATTGCTGAACGAGGTTCAGTACCGGAGGGGAAAGATCGTCGTCACCAAGGCGGGCAGGCCGGTTGCCGCCCTCGTCGATATCGCGATGTTCGAGCGCCTGCGCAAGCTGGACGAGGAATTCGACCGCATGCGGGGCGAGTTTGCGCAGGCGTTCGCCGATGCGACCGAACGCGACGTGCAGGCTCTGACCGATGAGGCCGTCAAGGCCGTGCGGCGGCACCGTGACGCCTGATGAGGGTCGTGCTCGACACGAACGTGTTGCTGTCGGGCCTGATGACGCCGGCGGGATTGCCGGGGAGGATCGTCGCCGCGTGGATCGACGCACAGTTCGATCTCGTGATGTCGCTCGATCAGGTCAGCGAAGTCGCTCGGGTCCTGGCGTATCCGAAGATCCGCGACCGGCTGTGTTGGGACCGGGAGCGAATCGAGAGCTTCGTCAAGCAGCTTCACGTTCGAGCCGAGGTGATCGACCTCGGATCGACCGCGGCCGAGGTGCCGCGGGATCCCAACGACTCCCCCGTGCTGGCGCCGCTGGTGGCGGCGAAGGCCGACCTCCTGGTGACCGGTGACCACGATCTCCTGGCGCTGCGAAGCCGCCATCCGATCGAGACGCCGACAGAGTTCGGGAGTCGTCTCTGAGATGGTGTGCATCGCATGAAGACGGATGAGGTGCTGGAGCGGCTGGCCGCCTACGCGGCGGAGCCGCCGCCGTTTCCGCAGGCTGCCCACGACGGCGCCCGTCTGTGTCTGCTGGATGCGCTGGGCTGCGCCGCGTTGGCGCTGCGCCACCCCGCCTGCACGCGCCTGTTGGGACCCTTCGTCCCGGGTCAGAACGACGCGGTGCCCCGCGGCGCGCGGGTACCCGGCACGGCGCTGGCCCTGGACCCGATCCAGGCGGCGTTCAACATCTCGACGCTGATCCGCTGGCTGGACTACAACGACACGTGGCTGGCGGCCGAGTGGGGTCACCCCTCCGACAACATCGGCGCGCTGCTGGCCGTGGCCGACCACCTGTGCCGCACGGGGCAGCGCCGCGTCACGATGCGCGAGCTGGAGTCGCTGATCGTCCGCGCCTACGAGATCCAGGGCGTGCTGGCGATCGACAACAGCTTCAACCGGGTCGGCTTCGATCACGTGCTGCTGGTGAAGCTGGCCTGCGCGTGCACGGTGACCGCCCTGCTCTCGGGCGACGCGGACGCGGTGGCGGCCGCCGCGTCGCAGGCGCTGGTCGACGCCGGCCCCCTGCGCACCTACCGCCACGCGCCGAACACGGGGTCGCGCAAGTCGTGGGCGGCGGGCGACGCCGCGGCGCGCGCGGTGCAGCTCGCCTACCTGACGATGCGCGGGGAGCCGGGCTACCCGCGCGCGGTGGAGGCGCCGCGCTGGGGCTTCGACGCGGTGCTGCTGCGCGGGCAGCCGCTGCGCTGCGGGCCGCTGGCCAGCCACATCGTCGAGCACGTGCTGTTCAAGGTCGACTTCCCCGCGGAGTTCCACGCGCAGACCGCGGCCGAGGCGGCGATCGCCCTGCACCCGCGGGTGCGCGACCGGCTGGAGGAGATCGAGCGCATCGACATCCGCACCCAGGAGGCCGCGGTGCGGATCATCGACAAGACCGGTCCGCTGGCCAATCCGGCCGACCGTGACCATTGCCTGCAATACATCGTCGCGGTGGGGTTGCTGGCAGGCGAGCTGACCGACCATCACTACGACGACGAATTCGCGGCCGACCCGCGCATCGACCGGCTGCGGGCGGTGATGCAGGTGACCGAGGAGCCGTCGTACAGCGCCGGCTACCTGGATCCGGCCGAGCGCTCGATTGGCAACGCCGTGCAGGTCCACTTCAGGGACGGAACCCACACCGACCGTGTGGAAGTGGTCTACCCGATCGGCCACCCGCGCCGGCGCGCGGAGGCGCTGCCACGGCTGCGGCGCAAACTTGAGGCCAACCTGTCGACGGCGTACGACGCCGAGCGGGTGGCGCGCATCCTGGCATGGTTCGACGACGGCGCCGCGCTGGCGGACATGGCCGTGTCGGACTTCATGGACGCTCTGGTTGCCGAGCGGTGACCCCGACGGGAGGAAGCGAATGCACGTACTGATCACCGGTTCCGCCGGCAGACTGGGCCGGGTGCTGATCGCCGGTCTCGGTGACCGGCACCGACTGCGCGGCTACGACCTGCAGCCGACGCCGGGCGTCGAGGATTCCGTGGTCGGCGACCTGCAGGACCTGGAGCGGCTGGCCGCGGCGGCGGAAGGGGTGGACGGCATCGTCCACCTGGGGGCCGTCGTGGGCGGCGCGCACGGCTGGGAGGCCGTGCTTCAGGGCAACATCGTCGGCATGCGCAACGCGCTGGAGGCGGCACGGCGCGCCGGTGTGCGGCGCTTCGTGTTCGCCAGCCGCGCCGGACTGGTCGAGCGCTACCCCCGCAGGCTGACGCGGACGGTCGACCTGCCGACGCGGCCGTTCGACGACTACTCGGTCAGCAAGGCGTTCGGGGAACAGCTCGGCCACCGCTACCACGACGAGTTCGGGATCGAGTTCGTGGCGGTGCGCATCGGCAGCTTCCGCGCCGACCGGACCGATACCCGGCACCCGCACGACCTCAGCCACGGCGACGCCGTGCGGGTGTTCGAGGCGGCCCTGACCCACCCCGGCGTGGGCTTCGAGATCGTCTTCGGCGTCTCCGACGCGGTGTGGCCGCTGTACGACCTGGACCACGGCCGCCGCGCCATCGGCTACCACCCGCGGGACCGCTGCGAGCTCACCGAGCAGGCGGACACCTCGCCCCGCTTCCGCGACTGAGGCGCCGGGCCTCAGAGAAGAAAGGGCGCCGCACGCGGAGTTCGATCCGCGCCAGCGCCCTCCCGGTCTATCCGATGCGCGCGGCCTACGCGGCGATCATCGCGTGCGGGTCGATCACGAACTTGGTCGCCGCGCCCTTGTCGAAGTCCTGGTAGCCGTTGGGGGCGTCGTCCAGGGAGATGACCTGCGCGTTGACCGCCTCCGCGATCTTCACCTTGTCGTAGAGGATCGCCTGCATGAGCTGGCGGTGGTAACGCATCACCGGGCACTGGCCGGTGGTGAAGTGGTGGGACTTCGCCCAGCCCAGGCCGATGCGGATTCCCAGGTTGCCGATCTTGGCGTTGTCGTCGACGCCGCCCGGGTCGCCGGTGACGTACAGGCCGGGAATGCCGATGCCGCCGCCGGCGCGGGTCACCTCCATGACCGAGTTGAGCACCGTGGCCGGCTGCTCGACGGCGGAGTCCTTGCCGTGGCCGCGCGCCTCGAAGCCCACGCAGTCGACCGCCTGGTCGACCTCGGGCTCGCCGACGATCTCGGCGATCTGCTCGCCGAGGGATGCGTCCTGGGTCAGGTCGACGGTCTCGCAGCCGAAGCTGCGCGCCTGCTCAAGCCGCTCGGCGATCAGGTCGCCGACGATCACCACCGCGGCGCCCAGAAGCTGGCAGGAGTGCGCGCACGCCAGGCCGACCGGGCCGCCGCCGGCCACGTACACGATCGACCCCGGTCCCACGCCGGCGGAGAACGCGCCGTGAAAGCCGGTCGGGAAGATGTCCGACAGCAGCGTCAGGTCCTTGATCTTGGCCATCGCCACGTCGCGCTCGGGCAGCTTCAGCAGGTTGAAGTCCGCGTACGGCACCATCACGTACTCGGCCTGGCCGCCGACCCAGCCGCCCATGTCGACGTAGCCGTAGGCGGCGCCGGGACGGGCCGGGTTCACGTTCAGGCAGATGCCGGTCTTGGTCTCCTTGCAGTTGCGGCAGCGGCCGCAGGCGATGTTGAAGGGGACGCTGACGATATCGCCGACGCCGACGAACTCGACGTCGCGGCCGGCCTCGATCACCTCGCCGGTGATCTCGTGGCCCAGGATCAGCCCCTCCGGCGCGGTCGTGCGACCGCGCACCATGTGCTGGTCGCTGCCGCAGATGTTGGTCGATACGATCTTGAGGATCACGCCGTGGTCGCACTTGCGATCGCCGAGCGCCAGCTCGGGGAAGTCGATCGATTGGATCTCGACCACGCCGGGCTTGATGTAGGCTACGCCTCGATTGCTTGCCATCTGAATCCCTCCGGGAATTGGTCGTCGTGAACGGCCCGACTCTACGCCGAGTGAGCCGGGCCGGCAACTCCCAAGACGTTCACTCTGGACGTGATGTGTATCGTTGTGCCGAGAGATCGGCAACAATCCCCGGATGGTCGGACAGTGTTCGGTCCCCGTGGAACCGGTCGATCAGCGTCAGCGACCGGGCCGACAGATCCTCGCTCAGCGCAACGTGGTCGATGATTCTCCGTCCGCCGAAGCCAAGCGTCGAGGTGGCGATCGTCAGGTGCGGCGGGATGGCGGCCCGCAGAGCGTCGCGCATTGCGGCCGGCGCGTAGCCGGGCTGCCCTACCTGCTGGTTGAAATCTCCCGTCACGATCAAGCGCTTCGGCGACGTTCGTTCGAGCACCTCCGATAGGCCGGTCAGATACTGTTCGTGATCTTCCCATGCCTTGCGTACCACGCCGTCGTTGGTCCACCGCGTCCGCGCTCCGTGAAAGGGGATGCAGACTCCGATTACGGTCACCCTGCCTATAGGCGTCCGTGTAACGCCGGATACGAACTTCCCCGGAGGCAGCGAGGCGCCCCCACGGTCATCGACCTGCTCCCAGGGCTCTCTGGACCAGAGAACCACCTTCCTGAGATCGCCGGTCGCCTTCACTCCGTCCGGTTGTGAGTGGATCGTATGGCCGGCTTGGTCGGACAGAAGCCTGACGTCGGTCTCCGTGAGACAGACCATATCGGGCGTGTGTCGTTCGATCCGGCGCAGGATCTCGTCACGGCGGCTCCAGGAACGAGGCGTGGCCCACTCGACGTTCCAGGTCACCAACGTAGCGGCATGGTGTTGCAGCATCCGCTTCGCCCCCTTTCGCGCAGCAGCGCTACTGAGCACCGATCCGGGCAATCGGCTCCAGGATGGATGGTGTGCGATCCGGCTCCAGCCACGCGAGAAGATCTCCGGCAGTGCGCAGGACGCGGTGCAGGTCAGCGCCGGCTGACAGGTGGGCGGGCATGGTCAGCTCAGTATGAATCCACGCCGGGAGCCGGGGAAGGTGTCGTGCGCTCCCGCGACAGGCAACTTCGCTGACAGCGACGCGCTCGGCCACGGGATGACCAACAAGACCCTGGAAGGGTATCCGGGTGCGCGCTTTCACGGTGGCGGGCGCTACGTCGACGTGGTCGAGCGGGCCGCCGTCGACCGCGCCAAGGAGCTGTTCGACTGTGCGTATGCGAACGTGCAGCCGCACTCCGGCAGCCAAGCGAACCTGGCGGTGTTCTTCGATCTGCTTAAGCCGGGCGACACGGTCCTGAGCCTGGACCTTGCCGCCGGCGGCCACCTCAGCCACCATGGTCGCCGCGCGCCACCGCGTCGCGTCCCTCTGCACGCGGTTCCCGATCCACCTGAGCGAGAGTCCCGAGGTAACGGAAACCGAAACGTGCTCTTTCGGCGACGGATGTGCCAACTCCGCTACGCGCAGCGGCCGCTGAGTCGTTGACGCGGCCGTCGACGTGCCTTTAGCTTTGCCCTCCGGCTGCGGACCCCCGTCCGGGGCTTCTCCGCTGCCAACAACAGAATGGAGGGTCGAAAAGTGACACTCAGGAATCAGGGGAAACTGCTGGCGCTGCTGGCGGGCTTCGCGCTCGTCGCCGGCGGGGCATGGGCTCAGTACAACGAAGCGCCGATGCTTCAGGAGATGGTCGCCGCGGGCGATCTGCCGCCGGTGGGCGAGCGGCTGCCGGAAGATCCGCTGGTGGTCGAGCCGGTCGACTCGGTCGGCCAGTACGGCGGCACGTGGCGCCGCGCCTTCAAGGGGATCAAGGACTTCCACGCCTTCGGCCGACTCAATTACGAGCCGATGCTGCGCTGGCCGCGCGATCCCAAGGACCCGGTCCAGCCCGGTCTGGCCAGGGAGTGGACGTGGTCGGAGGACGGCACCGAGCTGACCCTGCACCTGCGCCGCGGCCTGAAGTGGTCCGACGGTGCGCCGTTCACGGTCGATGACATCATCTTCTGGTGGGAGGCGATCGAGACCGACACCAACATCACCGCCGCCCCGCACGCGGAATGGGTGATCGACGGCCAGCCGATGGAGCTCACGAAGATCGACGACGTCACCATCACGCTCACCTTCGCCGGCCCCAACGGCCTGGCTGAGACGGTCGGGCTGGCTTTCCACGGCAACCAGTGGCCGCTGGGCTTCGAGCGCTTCGGGTTCTTCGCGCCGCGCCACTACCTGGAGCAGTACCACCCCGCGTACAACTCGGAGGTAAGCGACTACCAGCAGTTCGAGGACAAGGCGTTCGACTTCAACATCGAGCGGCCGTCCATGACCCCCTGGCGGGTCACCGAGTGGGGCGCCGGCGCGACCGAGCTGGTCGCCGAGCGCAACCCCTACTACTGGAAGGTGGACATCGAGGGCAACCAGCTCCCGTACATCGACCGCCTGCACTTCACGCTGGTCGAGGACAACGAGGCGGCCAACCTGCTGGCCATCGCCGGCGAGATCGACATGCAGACCCGGCACATGCAGCTCAGCAAGTTCCCGGTCTACCAGCAGAACGCCGAGGCGGGCGAGTACCACACGCTGCTGTGGAGCAATGCCGCCGCATCGCACGCGACGTTCTTTCCGAATCAGAGCTACGGCGACCCCAAGTACCGCGCGCTGATGCAGGAGCTGAAGTTCCGGCAGGCGCTGTCGCTGGCCATCGACCGCGACCTGATCAACGAGGTCGTGCACCTGGGCCTGGGCACACCGCGCACGGAGTCGGTCGTGAACGACTCGGCGCTCTTCCAGCCCGACATCGAGTTCTACTACGCCGAGTACGACCTGGACCGGGCGCGCGCGCTGCTGGACGAGCTCGGCCTGCCGGTCGGCGACGGCGGCGTCCGCACCTTCGCGGACGGCTCGCCGCTGGAGCTGATCGTCGAAGCGGTCGGCACCGGCAACACCGACGCGCTGGAGATCGCCGTCGAGGGCTTCAACGACATCGGCCTGAAGACGGTGCTGAAGACCATGACGCGCGACGTGTACTGGCCGCGGGCCGGCGCGAACGAGGTCATGATCGCCACCTGGGGCACGGACCGCGGCCTGGTGCCGATGGTCGACCCGATCTACCAGTTCCCGTTCGACGAGCGTTCATGGATGGCTCCGGCATTCGGCACCTGGTACAAGACGGGCGGTGAGCTGGGCGAGGAGCCGCCGGCCGAGATGAAGGAGTTGATGGACCTGTACGACGAGTACAAGGGGAACGTCGACTCGTCGGCGCAGCTCGAGATAGCCAAGAAGCTGGTCAGGCTGTCCACCGAGCGGCTGTACACGATCGGCACCGTCGGCATGGCGCCGGGCATCGTCGTCGTCAAGGACAACTTCAAGAACGTGGTGGAGGAGTTCACGGCCGACTGGCTCATCATGTCCCCGGGGACGCAGGATCCGAGCCACTACTACTTCGACCAGTCGTAGCGTCCGCACGCCGGACGCCACGGCAACGGGTTGCGGGTGCGGGAGACGCCGATCTTCCGCGCCCGCCGCTCGACTCCGTTAATCAGGAGCAACCCTTCCCATGATCGCCTACGTCGTGCAGCGGGTGCTGGCGATCATCCCCCTGCTGCTGTTCGTTTCCATCATCACCTTCGTCATCATCCAGTTGCCGCCCGGCGACTTCTTCACCTCGCTGCAGGCCGAGATCGCCGAGACCGGCGGCGGCCAGGACGCCCGCACGCTGGAGGCGCTCCGCAAGCAGTACGGGCTGGACCGGCCGCAGTACGTCCAGTACCTGAAGTGGATCACCGGCTTCCTGCGCGGCGACTTCGGCTGGTCGCTGGAGTGGAACAGCCCGGTCTGGCCGCTGGTGGCCAGCCGGCTGGGATACACCGTCCTGCTCGGCTGCATCTCGCTCGCGTTCACGATGCTCATCGCCATTCCGATCGGCATCTACACCGCCACCCACCAGTACGCGATCAGCGACAACCTGCTGTCGTTCGTGGGCTTCGTGGGGCTGTCACTGCCCGGCTTCCTGCTGGCCCTGGGCTGGATGTTCTTCGGCGCCCTGGTGCTGCGCATCGACGTCTGGGGAACGCTGTCGCCGGAGATGGAGGACGCTCCGTTCAGCATCGCGAAGGCGGCCGACTACCTCAATCACCTGTGGCCGCCGGCGGTCATCCTGGGGCTGGCCTCGACCGCGCAGCTCCAGCGCATCATGCGCGGCAGCATGCTCGACGTGTTCGGGCAGCAGTTCATCACCACCGCCCGCGCCAAGGGCCTGAAGGAGCGCAAGGTCATCAACAAGTACGGGGTGCGGGTGGCGATCAATCCGCTCATCAGCGTGCTGGCGCTGGAGATCCCGAAGATGATCTCCGAATCGGCCCTGATCGGCATCGTCATGTCGCTGCCGACGACCGGGCCGCTGTTCCTGCGCGCGTTGCGCACCCAGGACATGTACCTGGCCGGCACCTTCCTGCTGTTCATGACCCTGCTGCTGATGGTGTCCAACCTGATCGCCGACATCGTGCTGGCCCTGGTCGACCCGCGCATCGTCTACGAGAGCGGTTCGGAATGAGCGGCCCGCGAGCCTGGCATCCAGGTCGGCGGAGCTGTTCAAGCTCTACGAGGAGCTGGAGGACCGGGGCGACGCGGACGATGCCGGTGTGGCGCCCCGCGCCGCCGGCGCGCGCTACGCGGCTTCGCAGTGGCGGCTGATGTGGCGGAAGTTCATCCGCAACCGCGCCGCCATCGCCGGCGGCATCGTCATCGCCTGCTTCTACCTGGTCGCGCTGTTCGGCAACTTCGTGTCCCCCTACGCGCTCGACACCCGGCACCGGAACTACATCTACATGCCGCCGCAGCGCATCCACTTCTTTCACGACGGCCGCTTCGGGCCGTTCGTCTACGGGATCGAGCGCAGCATCGACCCGAAGACGCTGCTGAAGATCTACGAGCCGGACCGCGAGCACGTCATCCCGCTGCGGTTCTTCGCCGCGGGCGATCCGTACAAGCTGTTCGGGCTGTTCGAGACCGACGTCCACCTGTTCGGGGTGGACGAGGGGGTGGTGTCCATCCTCGGCACCGACCGTCAGGGGCGGGACATGTTCACCCGCATCGTGCTGGGCAGCCAGATCTCCCTGACCATCGGCCTGATCGGGGTCGCGCTCAGCCTGTTCCTGGGCTCGGTGCTGGGGGTGGCGTCCGGCTATTTCGGCGGCGCGATCGACAACCTCATCCAGCGCGTGATCGAGCTGGTGCGGTCGTTTCCGTCGATCCCGCTGTGGATGGCGCTGTCGGCGGCGCTCCCCCTGACCTGGCCGCAGCTTCGCATCTACTTCGCGGTCACGCTGATCCTGTCGCTGATCGGCTGGACGTGGCTGGCGCGGCAGTTGCGCGGCAAGGTCCTGTCGCTGCGCTCGGAGGACTTCGTGCTGGCCGCCAAGATGGCGGGCGCGGGCGACCGGCGGGTGATCTTCAAGCACCTGATCCCGGCCACGCTCGGCCACATCATCGTCGTCTCCACCCTGGCCATGCCCAGCATGATCCTGGGCGAGACCGCGCTGAGCTTCCTGGGCCTGGGCCTGCAGCCGCCGCTGACGAGCTGGGGCGTGCTGCTGCAGGAGGCGCAGAACATCCAGTCCATCGCCGTGTACCCGTGGGTGTTCACGCCGGCGATCTTCATCGCGGCGGCGATCCTGGCATTCAACTTCCTGGGCGACGGGATGCGCGATGCGGCCGACCCGTACACGAGCTGACCGGCCGGCGGACGCGGTGACCGCCGGCACGCCGGGCGGCGAACGGCCGCTGCTGCGCATCGAGGACCTGCGCACGCACTTCACGACCCTCGACGGGGTGGTACGGGCGGTGGACGGCGTGTCGCTCGCGGTGCACCCGGGCGAGACGCTGGGCGTGGTCGGGGAGTCGGGATGCGGCAAGAGCGTCACCGCCTTCTCCGTCCTGCGGCTGCTGCCGCGCCGGACCAGCCGCATCGTCAGCGGCAGGATCCTGTTCGACCGGCGTGACGGCAGCGCGCCGGTCGACATGGCCGGGCTGGACGCCAACGGCGAGCTGATCCGCGACATCCGCGGCAACGAGATCGCCATGATCTTCCAGGAGCCGCTCACGTCGCTGTCGCCCGTGCACACGATCGGCAACCAGATCGAGGAGACGGTGCGGCTCCACCAGGCGGTGAACCGGGCCGTGGCGCACGAGCGCGCGGTCGAGCTGATGGAGCAGGTCGGCATCGCCATGCCCGAGCAGCGCCTGGCCGGCTACCCGCACCAGTTCTCCGGCGGCATGCGGCAGCGGGCCATGATCGCGATGGCGCTGTCCTGCAACCCGTCGCTGCTGATCGCCGACGAGCCGACGACCGCCCTCGACGTCACCATCCAGGCGCAGATCCTGGAGCTGATGAAGGCGCTGCAGCGCGACCTGGGCATGGCCATGATGCTGATCACCCACGACCTGGGGGTGATCGCGGAGATGGCGGACCGGGTGGCCGTGATGTACATGGGCAAGGTGGTGGAGGAAGGCGACGTGCGCACCGTGTTCCACCGCCCGCTGCACCCGTACACGGTGGGCCTGATGCGCTCGATCCCGCAGGTCGGCCGCGGCGCGCCGGTGCGCCTGGCGCCGATCCCGGGCAGCGTCCCCGACCCCTTCTCGGTCCCGTCCGGCTGCGCCTTCTACCCGCGCTGTCCGGCCGCCAGGACGGAGGCGTGTCAGGCCCCCGTGGCGCTGCAGGAAGTGGAACCGGCGCATCACGTGCGCTGCACGTTGTACGAGCTGGACCAGGAGGGCGGCTGAGCCATGGATCGATCCGACGAGGTGCTGCTGGAAGTCCGCAACCTCAAGAAGCACTTTCCGATCCAGCGGGGCGTGTTCCGGCACACCGTCGGCTACGTCAGGGCGGTCGACGGGGTGGACTTCTCGCTGCGGACCGGCGAGACGCTCGGCCTGGTCGGCGAATCGGGCTGCGGCAAGACCACCACCGGCCGGGTCATCCTGCGGGCGATCGAGGCGACCGAGGGACAGGTGCTGTTCCGCCGCGCGGACGGCGGCGTGGTGGACCTCGCCACGCTGCCGAAGGACCAGATGATCGCCCTGCGCCGCGAGATGCAGATCATCTTTCAGGACCCGTTCTCGTCGCTGAATCCGCGCATGACCGTCAGCGAGATCGTCGCCGAGCCGCTGGTCATCCACCGCGTCGCCTCCGGGGCGGCGCTCAAGCGCCAGGTCCAGGAGCTGCTGGAGGCGGTCGGCCTCAAGGCCCAGCACATGAACCGCTACCCGTACGCGTTCTCAGGCGGGCAGCGGCAGCGCATCGGCATCGCGCGGGCGCTGGCGCTGCGGCCCAGGCTGGTGGTCGCCGACGAGCCGGTGTCGGCGCTGGACGTCTCCATCCAGGCGCAGGTCCTCAACCTGCTGGAGGACCTGCAGGAAGAGCTCGGCCTGACCTACCTGTTCATCGCCCACGACCTGTCGGTGGTCGAGCACATCTCGGACCGCGTGGCGGTGATGTACCTGGGCAAGATCGTGGAGATGGCGGAGGCTCGGGAGCTGTTCGAGCGCCCGCGCCATCCCTACACGGAGGCGCTCCTGTCGGCGATCCCGATCGCCGACCCCGACCACCGCAAGGAGCGCATCGTGCTCTCAGGCGACGTGCCGAGCCCGTCCGCTCCGCCGCCGGGCTGCAAGTTCCATCCCCGCTGCCGCTACGCGCAGCCGATCTGCGCGCAGGAGGAGCCGCCGCTCACGCCCCTGCCGGACGGCCGCTCTGCGGCCTGCCACTTCGCCGAGGAGCTCGACCTGGCCGGCGTCGCCTGGACCGACGACGGATCGCGGCCCGCGGCGAGGTAGTCGAACCGGATAACTGATCCATGCTGAAGAACACGCCGCTATCGTCACGTCAAAGTGAGCCGCTTTCTCGGCTGCCGAATGGCGGTCCGTTGTAATCTCCGAAACTGCGATGAATTGCGTGGGATGTGGTCTCCGTTGCTGGCAATCCAGACGAAGCTGTCCCGGTCAACATCGTCCGTGAGCCGGTTGAGGTGCTCGGCCTCGGAGCGCAGCCATGTGCGGAGCCACTCCAGCTTCCTGATGACGGCGGACACTTCCCGCGTCGTGGCCGTGTGTACCTCGACCCACACCGCTCGTTCAGGTCCTCTTGTCGGCTTGTGGCCGATGCCGTAATCCCAACGCGATTGATTCGCGTAGCCGGGTTCTGGGGCGAGGGTCGCGTCGAGATCAATGCTGCCAGTGATCCGCTGAGTGTCGGAGCAGGTCACCAACGTGCGGTGTCGTCTCTCCAACGCCTGCTTGCCGGGGCGATACGCCTGATTCGCCGGCGATGGCGCATCCGCCACGGCATCCCGGAACGTAGCGGGCCGCCGGCCCTGGGTGGCCCCCTGCTTCGACGGTCGCTTGCTCAAGGGACGGTAGGCGACTGACGGCTGACGACTTCGGCGACGACATCCCCGACTTGGCTGGAAAATCCCGTAAGCCCGCCCCAGCCTGCTTCGGCGACACTCTCGGCACCGGGGTCGAGGTCGGAGATGTCGCGCACCTCACCGTCTCGGGCGAAGAAAAACGTCTTCAGATCGCCTTGCAACGCGTGGTGGGCAAGTTCTCTGGTGCGCTGCACCGAACTGAGGCCCAGAAGTCTCAGCACGTCCGAGGGCTGTCCTCCGCTGCTCTGGAACAGCTTGAGGGCCCACACGATGTCGAGGACATGGGGGGAATGGGTCGACAGACAGATTCGGTATCCGCGCCGCCGCAACTCCAGGACAAGCCCGAGCACGGCGCCGATGCCGTCCGGGTGCAGGCCCATCTCCGGCTCTTCGATCACCACCCACTCGAGGTCTTCGCGGCGGGGCGCTCTCGACGGCGGCATGAGCCAGTAGAGTCCGAGCAGCAGCGGGACGAATTCGCGCTGCCCGGCCGACCATACCAGATAGGGCAAGGGGGCGCCGCTCCCGCGTTTCAGAACCAGGCGCCGCTGGAACGTGGAACTGTCGGTGCGCAATCCGAATCCGCCGAAGATGTGATCGATGATCGGTTGTCGCAAGGGCTTCGACAGGCGCTGTGCGCGCGGAAAGACGATGTCATCCGGATCGACTTCGTTCTGCACCACTTCGTGAAGTTCCTGGCTGAAGTGGCGCAGGACGTACGGATCGCCGGACCGGTAATCGTTGAACGGACGGGTCATCCCGTCGCGCAGGCTCATGACCCGCTGCGCGGGTATGTAGAACATCCGTTGCGGCTGGCGCGAACTCCCGGCGCGTGCATAGGAAGCGAGGTCGGTGGGGCTCTGCTCCTGTCCGCGTATCAGCTCGCTGTTCTCCGACCAGATCGACGACATCCCCTCACCGAAGTAGAGATCGAAGAAACGCTCGGGATCGGGTGCCGGGATGCCGAACGCTTTCATGGTCCGGTGAATGGCAGGCCTGTCGACGAGCAGCTTGAGCAGTTGCAGCAAGATGCTCTTGCCGGTGGCTTGCGGCCCGACGAAGACGGTCAGATCACCGAAGCGGATGTCCGCTTCGGTGACCGGGCCGACGTTGCTCGCCCGCAGTCGGTTCATCGTGTCGAGCCGTGGAAGCCGAACGCAGTCAGCCCGTCGCGAGGCCGGTGCCGAGGCGGCGGGTGAGCGCCGCGATCGGCACCCACAGGAGCGCGACGATGCCGGCGGCCGCGGCGAGCTGCCACCACACGTCGGCCAGGCCGGCGCCGTTCAGGGTCACCTCGAAGATCGGGTTGATGATCCAGTAGGTGGGAAGCAGCATGGCGATCCACTGCGGCCAGTGGGGGAAGATGTAGAACACCGTCGGCCCCAGCAGCAGGAAGCCCGTGCCCTTGATCACGGCATACAGGGCGGTCGAGTCCTTGCAGGCCGTGCCGTAGACGAGCCCGAGCTGGGCGCACAGCGCCGCGGCAAGCAGCACCACGACCGCCAGCGGCAGCGCCCCGGCGGCGAGCGCGCCGTTCAGCCCCAGGGTGACCAGGGACATGGCGGCGCCCATCACGAAGCCGGCGATCCCCTTGGCCGCCACCACCTCGCCCAGCCGCGCCGGCGTCACCGACAGCGCCAGCAGCGTCCCCTGCTCCTTTTCCTGGGTCAGGCTGAGCGCCGGCAGGTAGAGCCCGACGATCATCAGCGCGTACATCACCAGCAGCGGCGTCAGGCGCGCGGCGATGGGCAGCGCGGTGGAGCCCAGGGCGGTGACCACGACCTCCACCGGCGGCGGCGATCCCTCCACGCGGCGAATCAGGTCGAGCGCGGTGACCGCCAGCACGATGCGGTCGGCGGCGCGCGCCTGCCCGCCCACGAACAGCTCCAGCGGCGGCCGCGCGCCCGCGCGGACGCGGTCGTCGAAGTCCGCCGGCAGCACCAGCCCGGCGTCCAGGTCGTGGGCGGCGAGCCGGCCGCGGAGATCCTCGTCGTCCGCCAGCCGGGTGAGCACGATGCCGTCGGTCGCGGCGAGCGCTTCGGTGATCTGCGAGTCGCCGCGGTCGACGACGCCCAGGCGGGGCTTCGGGTCGAACAGCGATCCGAACACCACCTGGATCAGCACCGTCAGCACGACCGGCACCAGCAGCCCGTACAGGACCATCGGCGAACGGGGACCCAGGCGCAGGTCCTTGCCCAGGATCAGCGACACGCGGTTGAGACTCATTGCAGCACCCTCCGCCGCAGGACGAGCCAGCCGGCCGCGAAGAAGGCGGCCGCCCAGGCGAGCGACAGGCCCAGGTGGCCGGCGGCATCACGCCAGCCGGCGCCGTGCGCGGTGACGTTCACCAGCGCCTCCACCAGCGCGAACGTCGGCAGCACCCGCACCCACGGCGAGGCGCTGCCCGGAAACAGCACCGCCACCGCCGGGATCATCATCGGCACCATGAACACCACCCCGCCCATCAGGTTGGCCATCATGTCGCGGCCGATGCAGCCGGCGATCATCGCCGCGCCCGACACCATCGCCGCGCCGGCGATCATCAGCGCCAGGAGCAGCAGCGGCTGCGTGCCCAGGAGGCCGATGGCGGCCAGCAGCACCACGCCCTGCGCCAGCCCCAGCGCCATGCCCGTCAGCCCCTTGGCGGCCAGCAGGTCGCCGACCGTGGCCGGCGTCACCAGCACGGCCGTGGCGGTGCCGGCCTGCAGCTCGCGGGAGATCAGCGACGACATGCCGAGCAGCTCCATGATCAGGACCATGACCACGATGATCGGCCGGAACAGCTCGCGCGCGGTCACCTGCGAGCCGACGCGGTCCTCGCCGACCACCGTGTACAGCTCCGTGGGGGTCGGGAAGCTCACCGGCGGCGGGGAGCCCGCGACCCCGTAGGCCAGCTCGCGGACCAGCGCGGACATCGCCGCGCGCAGCTCGGCCGGCACACCGGAGTCCACCAGCACCTCCACGGTGGCGCGCCGGCCCGCCTGCAGCGCGGCGAAGAACCCGTCCGGAAACGCCAGGCCGATCGGCAGGCGCACCGCGTCCGCGCCGCGCGGCACCCGCTCGCCTTCGCTCCCCGCGACGACCGGCGAGCCGGACTCGTCACGCCACGCCTTGCGCTCGCCGGCGACCACCGCGCGCAGGTCGGCGGCATTCGCGACCGGCACCACCTGGAGCCCCGCCTCGCCGCCCTCCCCGCCGGCCGCCCGCAGGACCGCCGCGTCGATGCCGCTGACGCCGACGGTGATCGACTCGTTGACCCGGTTCGGCAGCACCCAGAAGACCACGATCAGGAACACCAGGCTGAGCGCGGTCAGAAAGAGCCACAGCCGGTCGCGGACGTACTCGCGGGCATCCTTGGCGATGATCGCGCCGACGATCGCCGGCCGGCTTACCGTGCGCGCCTGGTACACGACGCCGGCTACCCGTCGAGCTGCCGGCCGGTCATCTCGATGAAGATCGCCTCCAGCGTGGCCTCTTCGGTGTGCACGGTGACCAGCTCCGGGGCGCTGAGCGCGGCGCGCAGCGCCTCGTCCGCGCCGTCGGCGTCCAGGTCGACGCGGCGCTCGACCAGCTCGCCCTCCTGCCGCACCTGCACCCGCGCCGAACGGGTGCCGTGGCGGAGCTTCAGCGACTCCGGCGTATCGAGGGCGTACAGCGTGCCCTCGTTGATGAACGCCACCCGGTCCGACAGCTCGTCGGCCTCGTGCATGTCGTGCGTGGTCAGCAGGACCGCCGCGCCGCGCGCCGCCTCCTCCTCGATCAGGCGCCGGATCGCCGTGGAGGAGACGGGGTCCAGGCCGTCGGTGGGCTCGTCCAGGAACAGCACGTCGGGGGTGTTGACCAGCGCGCGGGCGACCATCAGCCGCTGCCGCATCCCCTTGGAGTACTTGCTGACGCGGTCGCGGGCGCGGTCGGCCAGCCCGACGCGGGCCAGCAACGCGCCGGTGTCCAGGCGCCTGATGCCGAACAGGCTGGCGAAGAAGCGCAGGTTCTCCTCGGCCGACATCGAGTCGTAGAGGTTCTTCTCCTCGAAGCAGACGCCGATGCGCGCCTGCATGGCCGGATCGTCGGCGGTCACGTCCGTGCCCAGCACGCGGGCGGTGCCGGCCTGCGGGTGCATGCGGCCGATCAGGATCTTGATCGTCGTGGACTTGCCGGCGCCGTTGGGTCCCAGGAACCCGAGCACCTCGCCCGGCGCGACCTCGAAGCTGATGCCGCGGACGGCCTGCACGTCGCCGTAGGAGTACTTCAGGTCGCGAACCTCGATCGCTGCGCCCATGTCACGTGACTCCTCGCCGGCGCTCGCGGGGCGGGCGTCGGGCCGTGGACGAGTATCCACCGTATGCTGTCGGCGATGGAACCCGTCACCGACCGGCCGACCTTCGATCCGCACTGCTTCTGCTGCGGGGAGTCGAACCAGCAGGGCCTGAAGCTGCGCTACCACTATCCACAGTCGGGCGAGGCCTGCACGTCGTTCACGATTCCCGACCACTTCACGGGCTGGAAGGAGGTCGTGCACGGCGGCCTGCTGGCGATGGTTCTGGACGAGACGATGGCCCATGCCTGCGCCAGCAAGGGGCTGAACGGCTTCACGGGCGAGATCTCCGTTCGCTTCCGGCAGCCCGTGCGGGTCGGGACGCTCGTGGAAGCGGCCGGCCGCATCCTCTCCGAGCGGCGCCGCGTGGTCGCCACCACCGCCCGGCTCACGGCAGGCGGCGTGACGATCGCGGAGGCGGACGCGACCTTTTTCGTGCCGCCGGAACCGGCGCCGTCAGGGTAGGCTGCTCAGTCCGGACGGCTGGGGACGTGCACGACCTCGCGCGCCTTGCTTCCCTGCGCGGGGCCGACGATGCCGCGCGCCTCCATTTCCTCCACCAGGCGGGCGGCGCGGTTGTAGCCGATCTTGAGCTTGCGCTGCAGGTACGACGCGGACGCCTTGCCGGACGCCAGCACGATGTCGAGCGCCTGTTCCATCATCGGATCGTCCGAGCCCTCGGCGACCGGCCCCTCCTGCTCTTCCTCCTCGAACAGCACGTCCTCGTCGATGTAGTCGGGCTGTCCCAGCGTGCGGACGTGGTCGGCGACCGCCTCGACCTCCTCGTCCGACAGGTAGGCGCCCTGGATGCGGACCGGCGCCGGGTCCCACGCGGAGGCGAACAACATGTCGCCGCGCCCGAGCAGCTTCTCCGCGCCGACCCCGTCGATGATGATGCGCGAGTCGAACTTGCTGGCCACCATGAAGGCGATGCGCGACGGGATGTTGGCCTTGATCAGCCCGGTGATGACGTCGATCGACGGCCGCTGCGTGGCCAGCACGATATGCATGCCGACGGCGCGGGCCATGGCCGCCAGGCGGGCCAGGGTCGCTTCCAGTTCCTTGCCGGTCGTCGCCATCAGGTCGGCAAGCTCGTCGATGATGATGACGATGTACGGCAGTTTCTCCCCGTTCTTGTTCTCCCCGTTCTTGTTCTGGTCGACCTTGCGGTTGAAGGAGGCGATGTCGCGCACCCCCACCTCGTCCAGCAGTGAATAGCGCCGCTCCATCTCGAACAGGCAGTACTGCAGGGCCTGGAAGGCGCGCTTGGACTCCGTGATCACCGGCGTCAGCAGGTGCGGGATGTCGTTGTAGAACTTGAGCTCCACGATCTTGGGGTCGATGAGCAGCAGGCGGAGCTCCTCCGGCGTGCGCGCGCAGACCAGCGAGCAGATGATCGAGTTGACGCACACCGACTTGCCCGACCCGGTGGCGCCGGCGATCAGCAGATGTGGAGTCTGCGCCAGATCCATGATCTGGCACTCTCCGGAGATCCCCTGTCCCAGCGCGATCGGAAGGCGGTTGGACCGGGACCGGAAGTCCTTGTGCTCCAGCAGCGTGCGGAAGCCGACGATGGCGCGGGTGCGGTTGGGGACCTCGATGCCGACCGCGTGCTTGCCCGGGATGGGCGCGACGATTCGGACGCGGGAGGCGGCGAGCTGCAGGGCGATGTTGTCGGCCAGGTTGACGATGGAGGAGAGCTTGACGCCCGCCGCGGGCAGGATCTCGTACATCGTGATCGCCGGCCCGCGGCTGATGCCGGTGACCTTGGCGCTGATGCGGAACTCCTGCAGCGTCTCGGTAAGCACGTCGCCATGCTGCTCGGCCTCCGCCTGCAGCTCCCTGTCCGGGCGGTTGCGGTGCTCGTCCAGCAGCCGGTCGATCGGCACGTGATATCCGTTGGCCGCCGGCGTGTCGCGGCCGGCGGCGCGGGAGCGCCGCGGCCGTGCGCGGCGGGGTGGTTCTCTTGCTGCCGGCTCTGGCGGTGCGGGCGGTGGGGGCGGCTCGTCGTCGTCGGCCGGCTCACCGGCCAGGATCGCCGCGAACGGCTCGCGGCTCTGCACGATCGTCGACTGGTCGCGGTCGTCCCGACCGGCCTGGCCGCCCCGACTGGTTTGCACGCCCCGATCGGCCTGGTCGCTACCGCCGGCCTGATCGTCGGGTTCCGGGGAAGATTCGTCCTCGCGGGGCGGCGCCTCCCGGGCATCGTGCGCCGATTCGGGCGGCGCCAGCAGCGCCACGGGGACGCCCAGCCTGGGCGCAACGCCGCTCAAGAGCACTACCGCCGCCGCGGCGGTGACCAGCAGCACCAGCAGCAGCAGCACGCTGGTGGGACGGCCCAGGCCGGCCACCAGCGCGGCCGGCAGCGGCGGGGGATCGGCCAGGGTCAGGATGTGAGTCAGGGACGCGACGATCGGGATGATCAGCGCCGCCACCGGCAGGGCCACGTGCAGCGTGGGCACGCGCGCGTCGGCCGGCGCCCGGCCGACCGCGTAGGCCACCACGTACAGATACACGGGTACCAGGATCGCCGCCCAGCCCAGGCTGCGGATCAGGAATGCCCCGGGGGCGAGGAGCAGCGCCGCTCCGGGCTGCAGGCTGAGCTGCTCCCCCGAGAACGCCTGCAGAACCGTCGACAGGCTCAACACGCTGGCCGCCACCGCGGACGCGAGCGCCAGAACCCAGATGGGCCAGTCCGGAACCCGCTCCATGAGGCCGACGCGCTCCGGCGTGCTGACGCCCTCCGGCGTCGGATCGCGCGTAGCCAACACCCTCCCCTCCCCTGCTTATCGGCAGGCCGGCGCCGCCGGCTGAGACGGCAGGCCCGTCAGCGAACCAGCAGGCCGATGAGGCCGAGCGGCAGCAGGTAGGCCGCGAACCAGGCAAGCCTGCCCTGGTGCAGCACGGCCAACAGCGCGCGCAGGCAGAGCGCTCCCATCAGCAGCGCGGCGAAGAAACCGGCCGCGAGCGCCGCAGCGCCGGTATCCCGGATCAGCCCGCCCGCGTCGCCGACGCTCAGGACCAGCGCTCCCAGGACGGCCGGCACCGACACCAGAAAGGCGAACTCACCGGCGCGCCGGCGGTCCATCCCGGCGAGCAGGCAGACCGCCACGGTGGCGCCCGCGCGCGAGATCCCCGGCAGAACGGCGATCCCCTGCGCGACGCCCACGGCGATCGCCAGCCACGGCGAAAGCTCGCGGGCGGCGGGAAGCTGCCGGCGCAGCCGGGTGGCGAGCAGGATGGCGGCGGTGGCGATGAAGGCGATGGAGACCGCGGTGAGCGTACGGGCCGACGGCAGCAGGAAACGGCTGATGGCCAGGCCGGCGGCGGCGGTGGCGGCGGTAGCGGCCGCGATCGCGGCGAGCAGGCGCAGATCCTCGCGGTCCGCGGCGGCGGCACGGCCGGTGACCAGGAGCGCCCCGACCCGCACCAGCGCGGCCAGACGCCGGCGGAACTGGTAGCAGACGACGAACAGCGTGGCGACGTGCAGCAGTACGTCGAACAGGAGCGGAGGCTCGGCGATCCTCAGCCACTCCCGTGCCACGACCAGGTGGCCGGAGCTGGAGATCGGCAGGAACTCGGTGGCGCCCTGCAACGCCCCCAGTGCGAGCGCCTCGATGGTGCTCACGGAGCGGCTGCCGCGTCGGCCAGCTCGACGGTCACCAGGTGGCGCTCGGCGGCCACACCCGGCACCCGGACGCGCTGCACGGCCGCCGGGAACGGCAGCGCCCGCAGCGCCGCGTCGATCGCCGCCCGCGTGCCGGCATAGACCAGCAGGCGCGGGGCCAGGTGCTCACCGGCGATGGCGTCCGCCAGCTCGGGCAGGGGGGCGACCGCACGCGCGGTGACCAGGTCGAAGCGATCGCTGCCGGCACGCTCGACCACGCGCGCGTTGTCCAGCCGCAGGTGCGCGACCACTGCGGACAGGAACGCGCGGCGCTTCTCCGAGCGCTCGATCAGCGTGAAGGTCATGCGCCGCAGCGCGATCGCCAGCGGGATGGCCGGCAGGCCGGCGCCCGACCCGAAGTCGGCCACCCGCCGGCCGAGCCGCCGCACGACGGGCACCGCCGTCAGCGCGTCCAGCACGTGGTGGGTGACGAGCTGCTCGCGGTCCGCCTTGACGAAGCCGTAGACCCGGTTCCAGCGGTCCAGCTCCGCCACGTACGCCGCCAGCAGGCCCGCGTCGGCGTCCACGCCGAGCGCCCGCAGGCCGGCGTCAAGCGCCTCCGGGGACCGATCCGGGCCGTGACCGATCGACGTCGAGGCGATTGCGCCCCTCACCCAAAGAGGTGGCGGTACGGGCCGAATACCAGCGGCTTGTAGTGCCTGTTCTCCTGCGTGACCGGCCCGCCCGCCAGAATCTGGCGCGCCCGCAGCGCCGCGGACTCGTCGAGGAAGCGATCGGTATGGACGAAGTCCTCGGCAAAGAGGCGGTCGAACTCGTCGCGATAGCGGTCGTCGATGATCACGAACCGCTCGACTTCCGGGTGCGAGTCCAGGTACTGCTGCACCTCTCCGGCGCGGAAGTGCGGGGCGTTGTGCGGCTCGCAGGTGCGGTCCGCCACCAGGTGGTGCAGGTCGTGCAGGCGGAACAGCGCCCGGAGCTGCGCCACCGACCGCTGCAGCCGCCAATCGGAGCTGACCACGATCCTGGCGGCATGGTCCGCGCACAGGGCGCGCAGCCGTTCCACCGCCCCGGCGTGCCAGTCATGGACCACGGCGCCCAGGTCGTACGGGTTGAATTCCCGGTACTCGGCGCCGTAGCGCTCGGCCAGATCCTCGCGCAACGCCACCAGATCGTGATCGAACCGCCGTCGGCTGCAACACCCCGTCGATGTCCAGGAAGACGACCCGGACAGGTGGTAGGCTCGCGTCCATGACTCCTTCACTTTCAGCACAGTGTCGTCCCTTTGGCAACGAGCAGGAACCGGATGCCATCGGAGCGCGGGACCGCTCGCATCGTCCGGCGCCCGATGACGAAACTCGGCTGAGCGGACTACGCTGAGCGTTGTCGGACCGCGACGCGCATTGGCCGCACCGGCAGGAGGCATGGGTGTGAACACGGCGTATCCGCAGATACCCTACGGCTGGGCCGACTTCGAGGGGATGCGCCGCGAGCGTACCCTGTACGTCGACAAGACGCGCTTCCTGCACGACCTGGAGCGGGAACGGACCGCCTTCCTGATCCGCCCGCGGCGCTTCGGCAAGTCGTGCTGGGTGGCGCTGCTGGCGAGCTACTACGACCGCAACCGCGCCGACCGCTTCGAGGCGATCTTCGGCGGCACCGACATCGCGCGGCAGCCCACCGCCAACCGCCACCGCTACGTGGTCCTGCGCTTCGACTTCTCCGCGTTCGACGACACCCTGGAAACCCTGCGCGAACGATTCGAGACCTACTGCTTCATCAAGCTCCGCGCCACGCTGGAACGAAATCAGGACCTGTTTCCGCAACCGGTGATCGACCGCATCCTGGCCCACCCCTCCATCGACGGCAGACTGAACGAACTGTTCGAGTACGTCGGCGAGCGCGGCATTCCGCTGTACGTGCTGATCGACGAGTACGACAACTTCGCCAACACGATCCTGGCGCATCGCGGGGCGCAGGCGTACGAGTCGTTCACCCATGGCGGCGGCTTCTACCGCAACTTCTTCGCCGTCCTCAAGGCCGGCGTGGGCCACGGCGGCGGCGTCGAGCGCATGTTCGTCACCGGCGTGTCACCGGTGACCATGGACGACGTGACCTCGGGCTTCAACATCGCCACCAACGTCAGCCTGATGCCGGAGTTCGCCGAGGTGCTCGGCTTCACCGCCGCCGAGGTGCGCGCCGTCCTGCAGACCTACCGCGACCACGGCGTGCTCGATCAGGACGTGGACGAGGCGATGGCCGTCATGGCCGAGTGGTACGACGGCTACCGCTTCGCCAAGCGCGCGCAGCAGACCGTCTACAACACCGACATGGTGCTCTACTACGTAAAGGCGTCGGTTCCCGGACGCGGCAAGCCGGACGATCTGATCGACGCCAACGTGCGCATCGACTACGGCAAGCTGCGCCACCTGCTGACGGTCAACCGGCAGCTCAACGGCAACTTCGACCTGCTGCGCCACGTGATCGGCGAAGGCTGGGTGGACGGGGAGCTGCGCGACGGATTCCCGCTGGAGGAACTGGATCAGAGGGACAACTTCGTGTCGCTGCTGCACTACTTCGGGCTGCTGAGCATCCGCGAGGTGCGCGACGGCATGCCGCGGCTGGCGATTCCCAACCAGACGGTGCGCCGGCTGATGTACGGCTACCTGCGCGACGGCTACCGCGACGTGGGCGTGTTTGCCCTGGACCGGCACGTCTTCGGCCGGCTGGTGCACGAGATGGCGTACCGCGGCGCCTGGCGGCCGGTGCTGGAGTTCCTGAGCGATGCGATCGCCGGCCAGACCTCGATCCGCGACTACATCGACGGCGAGAAGGTAGTCCAGGGGTTCCTGGCCGCCTACCTGAGCGCGACCGAGCACTTCGTGTTCCACACCGAGCGCGAGCTGGGAGGCGGCTACGCGGACATCTGCCTGGAGCCGCACCTGCAGCGCTACGCCGGCATGCGCCACGGCTACGTGATCGAGTTGAAGTACCTGAAGCGCGGCGATCCGGCCGGCGAGGCGCGCGTGGCGAAGGCGGCACGGGCCGCGGCGGCCCAGGTGCGGCGCTACGTGGCGGACGAGCGCCTGGCGCGGCAGTATCCGACGGTGCGGTTCACCGGCCTGGCGGTCGTGTTCCACGGCTGGGAGCTGGCGCATGCCGAAGCCGTGTCCAGCGAGGCTGGATGAACCTCGCAACGTCCCCGTCCGAAGTTGACCGAGTCCGGCATCGGCGCTCTCGTGGAACGATCCCGATCACAGCAGTTTCGCTGCGGCCGGGGTCCCGCGGGCGCTATGGGACTCCGGCGGGCACCGATGCTCCGACTTGCGCTTCCACCAGCGTGCGATAGCGGCTTTCGGCAGCGAGCAGCTCACCGGCGGTCCCGGACTCGATGATCCGGCCGGCCTCCAGCACGACCACGCGGTCGGCGCGCTCGATGGTGGAGCGGCGGTGGGCGATCACCAGCGCGGTGCGCCCGGACAGGAGGCGCTGCATCGCCTGCTGGATCAGATCCTCGGTCTCGGCGTCCACCGACGAGGTGGCCTCGTCGAGAATCAGGATCGGCGCGTCCTTGAGCAGCGCGCGGGCGATCGCCACGCGCTGGCGCTGGCCGCCGGAGAGGCGAACGCCGCGGTCGCCCACCACGGTGTCCCAGCCGTCCGGGAGCGCGTGGATGAACTCCTCGGCGTTCGCGGCGCGGGCCGCGGCCCGCAGCGCGCCGTCGCCGGCATCGGGGCGCCCGAACAGGATGTTGTCGCGCACGCTGCCGTGGAACAGGAACACCTCCTGGCTGACCACCGCTACCTGCCGGCGCAGGAACGAGAGGTCCAGGGTGCGCACGTCGTGTCCGCCGACCAGCACGCGGCCGGCATCGGGGTCGTAGAAGCGCGGCACCAGGCGCGTGACCGTGGTCTTCCCGGCGCCGGTGGGTCCCGCCAGCGACACCACCTCGCCCGGCTCCAGCGCCAGGCTGATCCGGTCCAGCACCGGCATCCCCGGCTGGTAGGAGAACGTCACCCGGTCCAGCGCCACCGAACCGGAGAACGTGTCCGGCACGACCGCGCCCGGCGGACTCACGATGTCCGGCTCGATCGCCAGCAACTCGTCGATGCGCCGGTAGCTGGCCAGTGCGCGGTGCAGCACCTCGCCGATGTCCGCCAGCTTCAGGAACGGCTGGTAGATGAATGTCAGGTAGGCCAGGAACAGGTACAGGTCGGCCACCTGCAGGTCGCCGCGCAGGGCGGTGGCGCCGCCGACGGCCACGGCCAGGACCACGCCCACGCCGCCGGTCATCTCCACGATCCCGTTCGGCAGCATCGACCGGTGCATGGCGCCGGTCATGTCGTCGCGATAGCGGCCGGCCACCCGCGCCACGCGCCGCGCCTGCTCGGCCTCGCGCGTGAAGGACTTGATCTCGCTCATTCCCTGCAGGCTGTCCTCCACCAGCGCCACCACCTGCGCGTAGCGCTCGCGCACGCGGCGCCACGTCCCGCGGATGGTGCGGGTCACCAGCCAGGTCACCAGGGCCGCCACCGGCAGAGGGCTGAGCACCACCAGGGTGAGCACCGGGTCGATGCTCAGCAGCACCGCGATCATGGCCAGCGGGATGGCGACCGCCTGTACCAGCTCGGGCACGCCGTGGGCGACGAAGTCCTCCAGCGATTCGACGTCGCTGACCGAGCGCGCGATCAGGGTACCCGTGCGGTTGCCGGCAAAGAAGCGGTGGGAGAGTCGCTGCAGGTGGCGGTAGACGCGTTGCAGCAGGTCGCTCAGCAGCGCGTAGGAGGCCTGATGGGAGGTCAGCCCATAGAGGTAGCGGGCGGCGCCACGCAGCAGGAACGCGCCCACCAGGGCGGCGATGACGACAGCCAGGGAGGCGGCATCCGTCCCCGCGCCGTTGTCCGGGCCGGCCGGACCGCCGGTGATGGCGGCGATGAGGCGGCGCACGTACAGCGGCGGGATCAGCGTCGTGGCCGCGAACAGGAGGCCGCACGCCGAAGACAGCCCGATGAGCAGCCTGTGGCCGCGGAACGCGTCGGCTACCCGCCCCGGCCGCTCCGTTTCAGCCATCGCTCGACAGCATCCGCGTAGTCTACACTGCGCGCGGATCGCACATGACAATCGAGGTTCTGCTCACCCTCGGGCTGCTCGTCGTGGTTGCCAAGCTCCTCGAGGGAGTGTTCAGCCGGTTCGGTCTGAGTTCGATCGTCGCCTACACGGCGACGGGCGTGCTGCTCGGTCCCGTCCTGGGGATAGCGGAGGCGACGCCCGAGATTCAGCTCTTCCTGGGCATCGGCATCCTGGTGCTGTTTTTCCTGGTCGGCCTGGACGAGATCGACATTCCCGGATTCGTCGCGACGTGCCGCGGCCGCTACTTCGTGGCGGCCGTGCTGTCGGTCCTGGTGTCGCTGCTGGCGGCGCTCATCGTCACGTCGGACCTGCTGAATCTTCGTTTCGCGCTCGGGCTGGACTTCACCGAGGCGCTGGCCCTGGCAGGGATCCTGTCGCTCTCGAGCCTGGGGCTGGTGGCCAAGGTGCTCGCCGACGACGGGCACCTCAAGGAGCCGATCGGCCTCAAGATATTCACGATCGTGACGATCGCGGAGGTGTTCGCCCTGCTGGTGGTGGGGTTCAGCATCGGCGATCACCATGGCGAGGGCGGCCATGACCTGTCGGCGCTGAACGTGCTGATCCTCCTGGCGCAGATCACGGGATTCGTGGTCGTGACCTGGGTCCTCTCGGCCAAGCTCCTGCCGCCCGCCATCCTGTTTCTCCGGCGTCTCATCAGGGTGCCGGAGCTGTCGTTCGGCCTGCTGCTCGGCGGGCTGTTCCTGGTGGTGGTGGGGGCGGAGAAGATCGGGCTGCACGGCACCATCGGGGCGCTGCTGTTCGGCGCGGCGCTCTCGGGGCTGCCCGAGGGCGTGCGGCACGACATCCTGCCGGGGATGCGCAGCGCGTCGGAAGGCCTGTTCGTCCCGCTGTTCTTCGCGTCGGCCGGCCTGCAGTTCGATCTGTCCTTCACGGAGATCCCGATCGCGACCATCGCCGCGCTCGTGCTGATCCCCCTGGTAGGCAAGTTCGCAGGCTCGTTCCTGAGCACGATCGTGACCCGCATCGAGTCGCCGTTCACGCTCGCCACGGGGCTGATGTCCAAGGGCGTGGCGGAGATCGCCCTGCTGCTGGTGCTGCTGGAGGCCGGAGTGATCGAGCAGAGCGTCTTCTCGCTGTTCGTGCTGGTCATGTTCGGCTACATCCTGCTGATGCCGCAGGCGATCAGGATCTCGGTCAAGCGGGCGAAGTCGGAGTACGCGCGGATGCCGCAAATCATCCCGTCCTACGTCCGGTATGCTCTTTCGGGAGTCAAGATCGGCAGCCTGCTGGACAGGACCCGAAGCTATCCGGGCCCGGCCACCACGGTGCAGAGCTTCCTGGATGACTGGATCGTACCGGGCCACCGCGACTACCTGGTGGTCGACGACGGCAAGGTGGCCGGGATCGTATCGATAGCCAAGGTACGATCCGTTCCGGAGAACACGCGGACCACGACGACGCTGCGGGATCTGCTGCGTGTACGCACGCCGCATGCCGATCCCGACGAGCTGATCGTCGACGTGATGGATCGAATGACGAGCAACTCGGTGACGGTGATCCCGGTCATGGACCGGGACTCGGGACTGTTCCTGGGGACCGTGGCAAGTCATGATGTCCTGGATCTGGTCGCCCTGATGGACGAGATCAAGGAGGAAGAGCAGTCGATGGGCGCCGCAGCAGAGACGTCTGACGCCTGAAGTCTCTATAACCCCTTACATGGACTCTTTCGATTTGTACAATGGAAAGGATGGCCGACATCGATCTTCAAGGCCTCGATCCGGCGGCGGCGCGGGAGGTCGTGGCCGGCTATCTGAGCTCGTCGCGGGAGTTGCGGGGTCAACTGCGATCCGCCCGCGAGCAGGAAGAACTCTGGCAGAAGCGAACGCTGCTGGCCCGGCAGGCCGGCGACCTTGACCTTGAGCAGCGGGCGCAACGCAGGCTGAAGGAGGCGCGCGAGACCAGCGAGAGGCTGAGCGCGGAGGATTTCGAGCTGACGGCCGTCATCGATCGGCTGAAGGCGGAGCTACAGAAGCTGCGCGCCACACCGGAGCTGTCCGGCGTCGATGCCGAGCAGCTTCTTGCCGACCTCCGGTCGATCGCCGGCGAGCCGGATGCGACCGCGGAGGCGTTGCAGGACCTGCAGACGGAGCGCGAGCTCCGCGAGTTGAAGCGCCGGCTCGAAGCCGAACCCTGAGCGGATCCGCGTGATCCATGGCCGACGCCGGCTCGTGATCGAATCAAGAGACCGCTGTGCACACCAAATGGAGCGTCACGGTTATGACTAGTTTCACCGACTGCGGCCATGCCGAGAAGTAAGCAGTTCAAACCCGAGCAGGCGCTGAGCAGCGCGATGAGCGCCTTCTGGCGTCACGGCTACGAGGCGACATCCATGGAGGATCTGATGGACTGCATGGGTATCGGCCGGGCGAGCATCTACAACGCGTTCGGGAACAAGCGCGCGCTGTTCCTCGCCGCCCTGGAACACTACGTGAGCAACGGTGGAGCACTCCAGGGGGCCCGCCTTCCGGAATCCGAAGCAGGCGATCCTGTCGGCATTCGAACTTCTCATCGAACGGGCGGTGACCGGCGAGTCGTGCGATGGGTGCCTGGTGGTGCGGCGCTCGAACTGGCGCCGCACGACGAGGAGATCGCGCAGATCGTGAAACAGATCTTCGTCGGCCAGGAGACGCTGTTTCGCAGCTACCTGGAACGAGCCATGGCCTGCGGCGAAGTCCCGCAGACCCTGGATCCGTCGCGTACCGCGCAGACCTTGCTGGCCCTGTCCATCGCGCTGCTGGTGCTCGTCCGAAGCCGGCCGGATGAGCCGTTGCTGCGTTCGATCGAGCACCAGGTGCGGACGCTGTTGCGGTAGCGCCCCGGAACCGTCGCCTCGGCTCTCGGCCCACCCGCCTTCGGCTACGGAGACCGTCGGGCGTGCCGCTGACGCGCCAAACCCGACAGACGCCTATTCCCCGACGTCTTCCGGTGCTGTCGACGTGAGCAGGATCGCTGCCTGCGCGGCAACCGCGTGCAGCACTTCCGGCTCGGGCCGGCTGCGCGCGAGCACGTGGAGACCGAGCAGCAGCGAGAGCAGCGCGCTCGCGGTCAGGCGAGCGTCCACCGCCGCTGGGATCTCTCCGGCAGCCTTGCCCGCCTCCACCGAGGCGCTGAAGTTCCGCTCGATTTCCGAGAGGCCACGCTGAGCTACCTCCGCGACAGCTCCGTCCCTCGGTGAAACCTCCAAGGCGGTGGTGATCATCAGGCAGCCGACACCCTTCCCGGGGGCGCTCGCCACGATGGACTCGAACGCGTTCAGGATGACCTGCCGCGGCGACCCTCGACGGGCTGTCTCCGCCAGGCGCCCCAGCTCATACTCCTGCTCGTAGCGCTCCAGCACCGTCAGGAACAAGCCCTGCTTGTCGCCAAACGTCTCGTAGAGTCGGGCGCGACTGATGCCGGTACCGTCCACGATGTCCTGGATCGATGTCCCCCGATATCCGTGGATCCGAAACAGCCGCGTCGCCTTGACCAAGGCGGCGCCGACATCGAACGGCGTTCGCTTTCTTCCTCGCTTGGCCATGACCGCGCCTATCTTGGACCGAATTGGATCAAACAGTCCATAACTTCTCCGGCTGCCGTGCCGGGCACCACCCAGGATCTGCTTCCCACTCTCATAGCCCTTGAAGTCTCCGGCGCTATTTCTTTATGAGCAACGGTACTTCACGAATAAGAGGCCGATTCTGCGAATTGTCCCGCGTGTGACGAGCGGCTGCGCGAGTGGCGTCCGTGACGCGTGAACCGGCCATCGATGGGGCCGGCGGACGATCGCCGTCCGGCAGGGACGACGTCAGTTCGCCGGCAGGCCGTCCACGGGCTCGGCGCGAACCGTCCGTCCGTGCGGGTTGCGCGCATCGACTCCGCGCAGGAGCGTCTCCACGATGGCAGCGCTCCCGCCGGAGGGCGAAAGCAGGCAGACGTCCGCTTCCCGCCCCGGGGCGAGCAGACCCTTGCTCCCGCAGCCCAGGAGCGCCGCCGGACGTGCGCCGAGCAGCGCGGCCAGCGCCTCCGGTCCGACGTGTCCGCGGGCGGGGCCGGATCGATACAGGACGTCGACGCCGGGCGGCCGACCGGACGAACTCATCAGCAGCCGCACGGTGCCGCCCGCGACCTGCCGCCACAGGATGGGATCGTCGACCAACCACGCCGGATCGGTGGCGGCCTGCGCCCCCGCGCTTCGGGCGCTGTCCAGCGCCGCCGCCTCGCGGAGCGGTCCGACCACTACCCGGCCGCCATGCAGCGCGGCGCGCCCGGCGGCCTCCACCGCCGCGCGCTCGTCTCCGTCGACGGAGATGATCAGCGTGGCGCGCAGCCGGGAGAGCGCCTGCGCGGCGGCATCGAGCAGCCGCGCTCCGCGGCATGCGGGCAGCACGAACGCCGTCCGCCCGCGCTCGTGGATCGTGTGCGGCGCGCGGGCGATCTGAGCAGCCGTCTCGATCAGCTCCATCGGCACGACGTCGCAGCACGGTTGGCGCGGTTCGGCACCCGCCCATCCGGCCGCGGTGATCCCCGCGCGTGCAAGCCACTCGTGCGGGAGCGTCGCCGCCGAATCGGCCGGGAGCAGCGGCAGCACCCAGCCGGGGAGCACGACCTTCCCCATGGCGTCGATCACGCGTTGCGCGGTGGTCGCGCCGGCGCCGACGCCGGCGATCCAGCCGTCGCGGATCGACAGGTCGGCGACGAACCGCCCGCCCGGGGCGGCGATCAGCCCCGCCTTGAGCAGGATCGTGTCAGGGCCCTGAACGGGGGGGCCCTCCTGAGCTTCGATACCCTGTCATAGCATCTGGGGCGGCGCTCTGCACCGTCCCACCCGCTGGCTGCATACCCGGCCTCCGCACGGCAGGGTTTGCCGTTGATGCGGCCGATCCGACAGACTCCTCACAGCGATGGCAGCCGCCGTAGCCCTGATACGGCTTGACCACCTTCGGCACAACCTTGCCGCGATTCGCGCGTGCGTGGCGCGGGCTGCCCGGGTGTGCTTCGTGGTCAAGGCCGACGCGTACGGGCACGGGGCGGTTCGTGCGGCGCGGGCCGCGTCCGCCGCCGGGGCCGACCTCCTGGCGGTGAGTTCGGCCGACGAGGGGCGCGAGCTGCGGGAGGCGGGCATACGCTGTCAGGTACTGCTGCTCGGTCCCACGGTTCCGGACCAGGCGGGTGAGGTGGCCCGTTGGCGGCTGACCGCGGTCTGCGCCGATGTTGCCACCGCGCGCGCGATCGGCATCGCCAACCGCGGCGGCCCGGTGTTGCCGGTGCATCTCGAGCTGGACACCGGCATGCATCGCTCCGGCTGCCGGCCGGCCGACGCCGGCGCCATATCCCGCTCGATCGCGGAACAGGACGGCGTCCGGCTGGAGGGCCTTTGCACCCACTTCCCGGCGGCCGATGCAGCGGACCTGGGACCGACCCGGCGTCAGCTCGCGGAGCTGGTCGCTCGCGCGGAGGCACTTCGGCCGCGCCACCCGACGCTGTCCCTGCACGCGGCCAACTCGGCGGCGATCGCCGCGGTGCCCGCGTCGCATCTGGATCTGGTGCGTGCCGGGCTGGCCGCCTACGGCTACGATCCGTCGTCCGGAGGGCTCCTTCAGGGCCGAATCAAGCCGGTGATGGAGTTGGCGACGCGCGTGACCGCGATGCGCCGCGTCGGCGCCGGCGATCACGTGTCGTACGGGTACGAGTACCGGGCCGCGCGGGACACGGTGATCGCGACCGTCGCGGCCGGCTACGGCGACGGATATCCGTGGCCCGGCAGGCGTGGCGGAGCGGCGCCGGAGGTATGCATCGGCGGCGATCGCTATCCGCTTGCCGGCCGCGTATGCATGGACCACTGCATGGTCGACGTGGGTCCGCGCCCCACGGTGCGCGTCGGCGACCGGGCGATCCTGTTCGGCCCCGGCGGACCCACCGCGGCGGACGTGGCGGCCTGGTCGGGCACGATTCCGTACGAGGTGCTCACCCGCGTTGCCGGGCGCGTGGCCCGCCGCTACGCGTGGTCGGCGTAACCGCTCAGTTCTTGCCCTTGTCGACGAGCCGTTCCTTGTCGATCCACGGCATCATCGAGCGCAACTCGTTGCCCACCTGTTCGAGCTGGTGATCGGCGTGCTCGGCGCGATCGGCAAGGAACCGGCGGCGGCCGGCACGATTCTCGTCCATCCAGCGTTTGGCGAACGTTCCATCCTGGATGTCGGCGAGGATGCGTTGCATCTCCGCCTTCACCTCGGGGGAGATCACGCGCGGGCCGGACTGGTAGTCGCCGTACTCGGCGGTATCGGAAACCGAGTAGCGCATCAGCGAGATGCCGCCCTCGTACACCAGGTCGACGATCAGCTTCAGTTCGTGGATGCACTCGAAGTAGGCCATCTCGGGCGCGTAGCCGGCCTCGATCAGCGTCTCGAATCCGGCCCTCATCAGGTGCGACACGCCGCCGCAGAGCACCGTCTGTTCCCCGAACAGGTCGGTCTCGGTCTCCTCGCGGAAGTTGGTCTCGATCACGCCGGCGCGCCCGCCGCCCAGCGCCCCGGCGTAGGCCAGCGCGTTCTCCTTGGCATGGCCGGAGGCGTCGTTGTGGATCGCCACCAGGCAGGGAACCCCGTACCCCAGCTCGAACTGGCGGCGCACGGTGTGGCCCGGTCCCTTGGGGGCGACCATCGATACGTCGACGGCCGCGTCGGGCTCGATCTGGCCGAAGTGGATGTTGAAGCCGTGGGCGAACATCAGCGTCTTTCCTGGGCCGAGGTTGGGTGCGATCGCGTCGCGGTAGATCTCTCCCTGCAGATGGTCGGGGATCAGCATCATCACCATGTCCGCCCAGGCGGCCGCGTCGGCGGTAGGCAGCACGCGTATGCCCGCGTCCTCGGCCTTGGCGACGCTGGCACTGTCGGGGCGCAGCCCGACGGAGACCTCCACTCCCGAATCGCGCAGGTTGTTGGCGTGCGCGAACCCCTGGCTGCCGTAGCCGATGATGGCGACCTTGGCGCCGTGTACCCGGCTCAGGTCGATGTCGGCGTCGTAATGGACCTTCAATGTGCTCCTCCGTGGGCGGGACGCCGGGAGGTCGGTGTCGATGACGTACCGCATCATCGGCTCTGCTCCTCCGTGGGCGACGCCCGGGAGTCTGTCGGATTGCCGCGTGAGCGGCAACCGCCGGCGGCGCCCCGGCGGCGGACGACGCCCCGGCGCCGGGGCGCGAGTTTGACAAACCGGGGGCCGATCCCTACCGTGATCGAGGCCGGTCGCCGGGCTCCGCGGTCCCCGCGGTGAGCGTCCGGATCGTGCACCGTGCCGATGCCCGCCGTTGAGCAACCGGAGATCCACCTTGGCAAGCGAAGAACCGGCCGATCCTCGATTCAGGGAGCTGCTCGAGGAATTCGAACGCCACATCCGTGACAACGCCGACCTGGAGCACCTCAAGGTGATCCGCCGCCAGATCCGCAAGGCGTTGCCCCTTTCGGTCCGCGCCTATCTGCCCGCATACCTGTTGCGGGAGGCGGTCGGCGCCGGCGTACCGCGGGCGGCGGCCGGCCGGGACCGCTCCGCCCCGGCTGCCCGGACCGCGAAGGCCCCGGCGGCACACGCGAAGGCGCCGGCCGCACAGCAGTCCTCCGCCACACCGGCGTCCGGGAAGCCGCGGGCATCCGAGCCGGCCCGGCGGGTGCCCGAGACGCCGGCGCCCGTGACGGCCGACGCCAGCGCCGCGCCGACGTCCGCCGAGCCGCCGGCTGCTTCCGCCGGGAGCAGCGACGGCGACATGGCACGCCTGTTCGTGAGCGTGGGAAGAAGCCGGCGGGTGTCGCGCCAGATGCTGACCGACCTGTTCGTCGTCAAGCTCGACATCCCGCAGGATCAGATCGGCGAGGTGCGGGTGCTGGACAATTTCTCGTTCATCGAAGTGCCCGCGGCGGTCGCCCAGTCCGCGATCGATCGGATCACCGGCGAGACGCTGAACGGCCGGCGCGTGAACGTGGACTTCGCGCGCAGCAAGAAGTCCTGACGGAGCCTGCGAGCGTCCCTGCGGCAGATACGGACCCGGCAGCCGTTCGTGCGCGGGTGCTGCGGACGGCCCTGGCGGCAGCCGCCGGCCGGCCGCTGGAGGTCGAGGTCGGATGCGGGAACGGAATCTTTCTGGCCGACTACGCGGCAGCACGGCCGCGCAGCGTGTGCCTGGGCATCGATCTGAAGAAGCGTCGCTGCGAAAAGGCGCTCCGCAAGGTAGAGCAGCGGGAACTCGCCAACGCCTTCGTGATCAACGGCCGCGCCGAAGAGGTCCTGGGTGAGCTGCCGCCCGGTTCCGTCCACGCCTTCCACATCTACTTCCCGGACCCGTGGCCGAAGAGCCGCCACCGGCGGCGGCGGTTTCTGCGCGGCGCGATCCTGGATCGCATGGCCGACGCGCTTGCCCCGGACGGGAGGATCCTGTTCGCGACCGACTTCCTGGACTACCACGTGCAGGCAAGGGTGCTCTTCGCCTGGCACCCGGAGTTGCTGCTGGACGACGCGGACGCACCCGGGGGGGCGGACCGTTCGACGTTCGCCGTACGGTTGGCCGGTGTGGGCGCGGGGATGCGGGTGGCCTGCGCATACAAACCGAGACCCGCACGCGGCGGCGCCGCCACGGACATACCGCGCTAGGAGTCTGTCGGATTTGCCGCGCGAGCGGGAAGGCCGACAGACTCCGACGCGAAAGGTGGGGATGGGCCGAAAGCGGAGCCGAAGGCGACGGTTTCGGGGCGCTAGCGGTTCCGGCGTTCCTCCGCCGATTGGCACGGTATGCAGAACAGCGCGTACGGCAGCGCCTCGAGCCGCTCGTCCGGAAGCCTGTTGCCGCAGCGCATGCACGCGCCGTAGTGACCGGTCTCGATCCGCGCGAGCGCCGACTGGATCAGATTGAGCCGCCGCACCTCCTGGGCACCGAGTGTCTCGAGCGTCTTGCGGTCCATGTCCTCGGTGGCGACGTCCGCCATGTCCTTGGGGTCGAGGTCGCCCAGCGCCCCGCGGGTGAGCGAGTCCTCCTCGGCCAGGTGCTGCAGGATATCCCGCTTGAGGTGCAACAGCTTGTCCTGCATCCGATCGACCAGGGTCTTGGCGGGCGCGTCCGGGGAGTCAGCCATCGGTCGTGAAGCGGCCGGAGGATATCGAAATCGGCGAGCTCAATCAAGGCGCCGGTTTCCGGGCGCCAGCTCGCGCGCACCGGGCGCTCATAGTAGAATCGGAAGCCGTGGCAAAGAGCTTTTCTCTCGCGATCTACCCGTGGGTGTACAGCGCCAAGTTCGACGAGACATGGCGCGAGGACTTCACCGAACAGCGGCATCTGACCCCGGAGGACGAAGCGGCCCTGCCGGACGCCGAGCGCGAACAACTGTATCTGCAGCGCAACCGGTTCGAGCAACTCCCGCTGGTCAACTTCACGACCCAATACGGGCTGGCCTGTTTCGAGGGCCTCAAGGCCTTTCCGCAGCCGGACGGATCGCTGTCCCTGTTCCGGCCCTTCGACAACGGCCTGCGCATGGCGCGCTCCATGGAGGGGTTGCTCATGCCGCCCTATCCGGCGGACACGTTCGTGCGGGCCGTCCAGCAGGTGGTCGAGCGCAACCGCGAGCTCGGCTTCACGCCGGCCTACGACCCGGCGTGGGAAGAGGATGACTTCATCAGCGCGAGGACCGTGTACGTACGACCGTTCTCCTACGCGGAGTCCGGGATCGGCGTCGACCTGTCGCTGAATCCCTGGGTGATCATCATCAACACCACCGTCGGTTCGTATTTCAATCTGGAAAGCGAGGCCACCACCACCACCACGCGCCGGGTGCGCGCCACCCCGGGCGGAACCGGATGGATCAAGTGCTCGGGCAACTACGTGATCAGCGCCCTGGCCAAGAAAGAGGCGGAGGCCGCGGGCTGCATCGAGGCGATCTTCCTGGACGCCGCCGAGCACCGCTACCTGGAGGAGGGCTCGTCCTGCAACCTGTTCGCGGTGTTGTCCAGCGGCACGCTGGTGACGCCCTCCCTGGGAGACACGATCCTGCCGGGCATCACGCGGCAGACGGTCATGACGCTTGCCGAGGAACAGGGCATGACGGTCGAGGAGCGCCGCGTGTCGGTGGAGGAAGTGCTCGACGACGCGGTCGAGTTCTTCGGGACCGGCACCGCCGCCGGCGTCGCGCACTTCGGCTCGCTGACGCACGAGGGGCGGACGGTCACCTTCGGCGACGGCAGGATCGGCCCGCGCGCGCGCCACTTCCTGCAGCAGCTCAAGGGCATCCAGTTCGGGCGCCTGCAGGACCGCCACGGCTGGATGGTGCCGGTCGCGGCCTGAGGCGCCGGCGCGGTCAACGCGGCGTCTGCACCGTCACGGTAGCCAGCCGGCCTGCGCGCATGCCGCCGGCTGCCTGCAAGGCGCCGTCGACCCGGTCGTACTGGCTGCGTATCGCCTCACGGCCGGCTTCGAACCAGGCGGCCGCCTCCGGCTCGGCGGCCATCCGGCCGCGTATGCGCGCGGGCACGAGTTCTCCGAAGTAGTAGCCCAGGTTGCGCCGCGCGTTGTGAGCGAGGTAGGCCTGGAACTCGTTGCGCATCAGGTCCTCCGCGGAGGAGTCGTACGCCAGGGCCGCGAGATAGGTACGCCATGCGTGCCGCGCCGGCTCACCGATCGCCTCCCAGATCGCCGCGATCTCTTCACGGTAACCGGCGCGGACGAAGTAGACGCCGTGCGCGGCTTCGTGGCGCAGCAGCAGGGCGCGCTGTGCCGGCGGCGATTCCTGGCTGATCGACAGCACCGCGCCCGCACCCGGGCCGGCGCGCCATGCGGACTCGGACCCCTGCCCGGCCGACGCGCGGATCACCCCTTCCCGCGCCAGGAAGTCGCGCAGCCGCAGCTCCCTGGCGTTGAGCTGGACGCCGGCTCGCCCGGCCTCCGTGAAGAATCGCGCGAGATCCGCCGCGGCGTAGTCGTGGGCGTGGTACCCGTAGCGGTTGCCGAGCTCCGCGTCGCTCCACACCGTGCCGCGGAAGCCTGCCTTTTCGGTGTAGTAGGCAAGCCGACGGAACATCTCGTCCTGGATCGCGTAGCTCGCCGTGTCGAGGATCAGCACCTCGGGGAGGGCGTTCCAGCGGAACGCCTCCCAGTCGTCCCCGCGCCATGCACGGCGCGGATAGACCAGGATCGTGTCCAGGTCCGCCGGCAGTGGCGCCGCGCCTGCCGCCGTCCGGCTCACCACCAGGAACCGGACGGCGCCGCCGGCGCGGGAGAGGACCTGCACGTCGACCGGCACGAAGCCCAGCACCGCTTCGTGCAGATGGAGGGAGCGCTCCCCTGCCGCCAGCGCCGCCTGCACGATCGCCCGCCGATCACCGGCAGCGTCCGCCACGGTGAGCAGCAGCTCGCCGACGGCGCCTGCCGTCGACGGCCGGAAGGCCCAGCGCACGACCAGCGCGTGGCCCGGCTGCGGTGTCGTGCGCGGCGTACGCAGGCGGGCGGCCAGGTCGGCGATGCCGCCCGCGTCCGCCAGCGTACCGGGCGGAAGCCGGGCGTCGATGCCGACGTGCAGGACGCCGTCGGCCACGGTCACTCCGGAGACGGGCGCGGCGATGCCCGCGGCGTCGAGGTCGAGCGTGCCGGCCGGCTCCTCCGTCCACACGCGGAATCCGCGCAGCGGGCCGGCCGGCACCGGCAGGTACGCTCGCACCGGCGCTTCACCTCCGGCCGTGAGCGGATAGCGGACCAGCTCGCTGTCATCGTCGGCCAGGAAACTCACGTTCGCCTCGGCCAGCGTGGACCGATACTGGAGGAAGAACGCCTGGCCGGCGCCGACCGTCACCGGCGCGCGCGGGTGCAGGACGCCGGTGGCGGAGGCCCCCTCCGCAGCCGCGAGCCGGCCGTGGCGGCTGCCCTCGTGGGAACTGACCCGGAGCGCACTCTGGCTGCCGTCCGCGGCGGTGAAGCGGGCGTCGATCGCTGCCGAGCACCCAAGCGCCGGGAGCATCGCAGCCACCGCCGCGAAAGCGGCGGGGAGAAGAGCAGCACGACCCCGAAGTGGAAGGGGGGGCTGGGCCACGAACGGAGCCGAAGGCGACGCTCGTGGGGCGTTCAGCCGCACGCCGCGGCCGGGATCCCCAGTCCCGGCTCGGTCACCCGGCGCATGACGATCGGCCGCAGCGCGTCGGCCACCTGCCCCGGAGTCAGGCGGTAGCCCTGCTCGGCGAGCGTGGTGCAGAACGCGGCGTGCGCGCGGTGCGCGCGGTAGTCCGGTTCCCGCGCCGGATGGCGCAGGTAGCGTCCGAACAGGGTCAGGTCGCAGCACACGAGCAGGCTGGACTGGTAGAACAGGACCGTGCGCCGCCGGAACAGCGATGCGCCCAGAACCTTGCGGCCGTCGATCGCCACGTCGCATATGCCCTGCGGGCGCAGGTCCCTCACTCCCAGAGCGGTGAGCGCCTCGGTCACCCAGGCGTTGATCGCGCACAGGTGCTCCCGGTTGCGGTAGGGTGAGTCGACCGCCGCCACCAGCGCCAGCACGAGTTGCCCGGGCGCCAGCAGGACCGTACCGCCACCCCCGCGGCGGCGCAGCAACGGAACGCCGTCCCGCCGGGCGCGGTCGCCGTAGACGTCGGTCTGCTCGCGTCCGCCGGCCCCGAACACGATCGCCGGCTCGTCAGGCTCGTAGATCCGCCACGCGGGACGGCCGGTGCGCTCCTGTTCGCCGAGAAGGGCGTCGTTGACGCCGGCTGCCGCCTGTTCAGGCGCCATATCGGCGCCGCTTGCCCGCATACCCGGTCGCGATGGGGAGCAGGGCGCTGGCGGGCACGATGCCCCATGCGCCGGCGGCGCACTCGCGTTCTCCGAACGAACGGGCGGTGTCGGGCCGCCCCGCCGCGGAGCGGATCAGGAACGGCACCGGGTGCTCGGTATGGGTGCGCGCGACCGCCGGCGTGGAGTGGTCGCCGGTGACGATCAGCACGTCCGGCTCGAGCGCCAGGATGGCCGGCAGGGCTGCGTCCACCCGTTCGATCTCCGCCACCTTGCCGTCGAAATCGCCGTCCTCGCCGGCGGAGTCGGTGTACTTGTGATGCACGAAGAAGAAGCGGTGCGCCCCCGACCACGCCGCGGTGAGCGCGGTCACCTGAGCGTCCAGGTCAGGCAGATCCTCGATCACGTCCATGCCGACCAGGCGGCTGACCCCCTTGTAGTCGGGATAGACCGCGATCGCCATGCCGCGCATCGCGAACCGTTCGTGCAGCGGGGGCAGCGCCGGGCGCAGCGCGAAGCCGCGCAACAGCACATCGTTGGCGGGATGTCGATCCGCCAGCCGTTCCCGTCCCTGCCGCAGGAACTCCGCGACCAGCCGCGCGGTCGGCTCCGCGGCCGGCTCCAGCGGGAGCGGCTCGAGCGGCGCCGCGCCGGTGCGCTGCGGGTCGGTGTCGGCGACCCGGTCGGAGAGCCCGGCCGCGCGCAGCACCACCATCGCCCGGTAGTCCTTCACCGGCCTGACGAACAGCTCGGCGCCGGCGAGCTCGATGTCGTCGAGCAGCTCGCACAGCTCGGCGCACACCTCCGTGGGGATCCGGCCCGCGCGGCGGTCGGTGATGCGGCCCGCGCCGTCGCTGGAGGCGAAGTTGAGCCGCACGGCCACGTCGCCGTCCTGCAGCGGAAAACCGATGCCCAGGGCGGCCACCACGCCGCGACCCACCGGCACGTCCAGCGGATCGTACCCGAACAGCGCCAGGTGTCCGGGCGCCGAGCCGGGTGCCACACCGTAGCCGATCGGCAGATGCAGCCCGCACTCCCCGGCCGCCGCCGCGGCGTCCAGGTTGGGCGTGTGCGCGCTCTCCAGCTCGGTGCGGCCGCCGGGCTCGCGCGGCAGACCGCCGAGCCCGTCCAACACCAGCAGCACGATGCGCCGGTCATTCTCCTGAGCCAGTCCTGCTATCCGCTGATCCATATCCGTGTTTGGCGGCCTGCACGACGCCGGACGCGTCCAAGAGGATTCGAACCTCTGACCCGCAGCTTAGAAGGCTGCTGCTCTATCCTACTGAGCTATGGACGCCCGCGGCCGGTCAGGGGAGCCGGTCAGGGGAGTCTGTCGGACTGCCGTTCACGCGGCAAGCGCCTCGAGCGCCCCCCACGCGCCCCGGCGTTCGGTTGACGCTGCACGGGCGCTCTCCGTACGCTGCGTGCCACGCTTGCCGGGCGCACGCCCTCGGGATGTAGCCTAGCGGCCAAGGCGCCTGCTTTGGGAGCAGGAGATCGGAGGTTCGAGTCCTCTCATCCCGAAATGTCAACCCGACTGTCACCCTCGAACGATGTACCACAGATGAACACACTCCTCGATGCCATGACCGCACTCGCCGACCGGGTGGCCGGCAACAACCGGTGGCGCCAGCGCGAGTGCATCAACCTGATTCCGTCCGAGACCACGCCCAGCCTGTTGGTAAAGGCGTGCGAGGTGGCCGACGCCGCCGGGCGCTACGCCGAGCATCGCCGCCTCAAGGGCGAAGAGGTGTACTTCTACCAGGGCACGGACTTCATTCAGGAGGTCGAGGAGGAAGTGCACGCTCAGGCGCAGCGGTTCTTCGGCTGCGACCGGGTCGAGGCGCGGCCGGTCTCGGGCCAGCTCGCCAACATCGTCGTGTTCGAAGCGTTGCTGCGCCTGAAGAACCGCGGCAACGACGGACCGATGCGGCGGCTGTCGTCGGTGATCAACAACGGACTGATCCAGGGCGGCCACCTGAGCGCGCAGGCGATGGGCGCGCTGTTCAACGCGGTGGACCGTGACAACGGGGCCGAGCGCACCCTTCCGATCCCCGTACGGGCCGACAATCCGTATCTGGCGGACACCGAGGCGCTGCTGAAGCTGGTCGGGGAGCGGCGTCCGGACCTGGTGGTGTTCGGCAAGAGCATGTTCCTGCATCCGGAGCCGGTGCGCGAGGTCGCCGCCCTGGTGGACGGCATGGACGAGCCGCCGCTGTTGATGTTCGACATGGCGCACGTCCTGGGCCTCTACGGCGCATTTCAGGAGCCGCTGGCCGAGGGCGCGGCCGTCGTCACCGGCAGCACCCACAAGACCTTCTTCGGCCCGCAGCGCGGCGTGGTCCTGGGCTCGCGGGCGGCCCGACCGCTGTGGCCGCACGTGCGGCATCGCGCCTGCCCCGGCACCACCAGCAACCACCACCTGGGGACGCTGATCGGCTTCCTGGCGGCGCTCTACGAGATGAACGACTGCAAGGACGACTACCAGCGGCAGGTGATCGCCAACGCGCGCGCCTTCGCGCAGGCGCTTGCCGCCGCCGGGATCGCCGTGGAAGGGGGTGAGTCGGAGGGCTACACGCACACCCACCAGGTGATCATCCGCGTCGCGCCGGCGTTGGCCGGCGACGAGGCGGCCGCGCGCCTGGAGCGCAACCACATCATCACCAACTACCAGGCGCTGCCGGACGACGCGAGCTTCGCGGTCGCGGGCGGGGTGCGGCTCGGCGTGCAGGAGATGACCCGCTACGGCATGCGGCCGGCCGACTTCGAGGCGGTCGCCGGGCTGATCGCGCGTGTCGTGCTGCGCGGCGAGGACGTGCGCTCCGAGGCGACCGCGCTGCGCGGCCGCTTCCTGGACATGCGCTACTGCCTGCCGGCCGACCAGGCGATTCCGCTGGCGATGCGCATGCTGGAGCCGATGTTTCCGGCCGCCGCGGACGCGGTCGGATCGCTGTTCGGGGGTCCGTGATGGCATCGGCATCGAACACCGGCGCGAACGGGGGCGTCCCCACCCGCGCGGACGCGTGGGACCTGGTGCAGCGCTACATCGACTCGGCGGCGCTGCGCAATCACTGCCGGGCCGTGGAGGCGGTGATGCGCGCCGAGGCGGAGGCAGCCGGCGAGGACGCCGACGCGTGGGGGGTCATCGGCCTGGTGCACGACCTGGACTGGGAACGGTTCCCGGAGGAGCACTGCCGAAAGACGGAGGCCATCCTCACCGAGGCGGGATGGCCGGCCGAGTACATCCGCGCCGTGATGTCGCACGGCTGGCAGATCTGCACCGACGTGGAGCCGGTGAGCCTGCTGGAGAAGACCCTGTACGCGGTCGACGAGCTGACAGGCTTCGTCACCGCCTGCGCGCTGGTGCGGCCGTCGAAGAGCGTGCGCGACCTGGAGGTCAAGTCGGTCCGCAAGAAGTGGAAGCAGAAGGGCTTCGCCGCCGGCGTCGACCGTGCCGTGATCGAGCGCGGCTGCGCGATGCTGGGCCGCGACCTCGACGACCTGATCGGCGCCGTCATCGCCGGCATGCGGCCGGTGGCGGCCCAGATCGACCTGTAGGCAGATCGATCTGCAGGTAGGGGATCAGACGATGGACAAGGTGAGCAAGACCGACGCCGAGTGGCGTCGCGAGTTGTCCGACGAGGAGTACCAGGTGACGCGCCGCAAGGGGACCGAGGCGCCGTTCACCGGGTGCTACTGGCGCAGCAAGGAGCCCGGCGTCTACCGCTGCCGCTGCTGCGGGAGCGCCCTGTTCGACTCGGACACCAAGTTCGACTCCGGCACCGGCTGGCCCAGCTTCACGTCGCCACGCGCCGCGGACGCGGTCCAGACCGAGGAGGACCGGTCGCTGTTCATGCGCCGTACGGAGGTGCTCTGCGCCCGCTGTGACGCCCATCTCGGCCACGTGTTCGACGACGGCCCGGCGCCGACCGGCAAGCGCTACTGCATCAACTCGGCGTCGCTCCGCCACGAGCCGGCCGATGCGTCTTGACAACGGAGGGAAACCGGGCTGAAGTTCTCCGTCCCACTGGTGGGTGTAGTTCAATCGGTAGAGCGCCAGACTGTGGATCTGGATGTTGTGGGTTCAAGCCCCATCACCCACCCGATGCCCTCAGGATGCGCCTGTAGCTCAGTTGGATAGAGCGACGGACTTCGAATCCGTAGGTCGCAGGTTCGAGTCCTGCCGGGCGTGGTAGCGGGCCGTTAGCTCAGTTGGTAGAGCAGCAGACTCTTAATCTGCGGGTCGAAGGTTCGAGTCCTTCACGGCTCAGGCGATCGTCTCCTGGCGCCCTTGAACGCGGGGCGGTGCTCGCCGTACACTGTTCCGGGTACACGGAGGTGTGCCGGGGCGCACGGAGATGGCTGTCGATGCCTGCGAGAGTGGTGGAACTGGCAGACACGCCAGATTTAGGATCTGGTGCCGCAAGGCATAAGGGTTCGAGTCCCTTCTCTCGCACAGGTTCGATCAGAGGTGCTTGACCGGTATTGCCTCGACGCGGGAATAGCTCAGTGGTAGAGCTCCACGTTGCCAACGTGGAAGTCGCGGGTTCAAATCCCGTTTCCCGCTCTCTCGCGATCGTGGCGGCGCACCGGTCCGCCGCCACGCCCAAGGGCCCGCTACCGGACTGACCCGTGATAGAGAAGCAGGACGAGCAACTTCAGGAAAACGCCGAGGTCAAGCTGTCGGTCACCGTCGCCGCGCCCGACGTGCAGCGCGTGTACGACGCCACGGTCGCCGAGCACTGCCGGACGGTCCGCATCAAGGGCTTCCGCAAGGGCAAGGTGCCGCGTGACGTCCTGATCCGCAAGGCGGGCGATGCACTGCTGGCTGAGACCGCCGAGCGCATCATCGGCGAGGCGGCCCAGGCAGCGCTGGACGCCGCCGAGCATCCGCCGATCCGCTCCTCGCGCCCGCGGGTCGAGGCGGAAGAGCCGCTGGCGATCGGCTCCGCGTTCCGCTTCGACCTGCTGTACGACACCAGGCCGGAGGTCAGCCTGGGCCGCTACCGGGGCGTGGACGTGACCCGTCATCGCTTCCGCGTCGACGACGCCGACCTGCAACGGGAGTTGGACGCCATCCGCGAGCAGAACGCCGTGGTGGTGGAAAAGCAGTCCGACGTGGTCGAGAGCGGTGACGTGGTGGAGATCGACTACGTGGAGGTCGAGAACGGCCGTACGGTCGCTTCCACGCGGCGCGAAGGGTTCGTGTTCGAGGTCGGCACCGGCTACAACCAGCACCGCATCGACGACGACCTGGTCGGCATGCGGGTCGACGAGGAGCGCGACATCGACAAGACCTACCCCGACGACTTCGAGGATGAGGCGCTCGCCGGCCGCTCGGTCTCGCTGCGGGTCCGGGTGCGCCGCTTGCGTGAGAAGCAGTTGCCGGAGCTCGACGACGAACTGGCGCAGGACGTCAGCGACCGATTCGAGACCCTGGAAGACCTCAAGGCGGACATCCGCGAGCGCTTGCGGAGCAACGGCGACCGGATCGTCCGCGAGCGGCTGATCTCGGCGATCATCACCGCCGTGGAGGAGGCTTCGGTGGTCCCCCTGCCGCGCTCCCTGGTGGACGCCGGCCTGGCCGCCGACTGGTCGGCCATGGTGTCGCGCTACGGCGGCAGCGAGCGCCGGGTGACCCTGGCGCTGGAGCGGTCCGGGACCGACCGCAACGCGCTCTTCGAGCAGTGGCGGCCGGCGGCCGAGCGCCGCACCCGCCTGATGCTGATCACGGACCGGCTGGCCGACGCCGAGGGCATCGAGGTCGCCGACGACGAGGTGGAGCAGGAGCTGGAGCGCCGCGCGAGCTCGCGCTCGATGGAGGTCGAAGAGCTTCGGGAGGCGTACGAGCGCAACGACCTGCTGCCGTCGCTACGAGCGGATCTCCGCAACGAGAAGCTCTACGACAGGCTGATCGAGCTGGCCGCGGTCAAGGACGGCGAAGAGCTCCCCTATGTGGACTTGGCATCCGGAAACAGCTAACTTTGGGTCGGCCGGCGGGGAATCCTCCCCGAGCCCAGCGAACCCACCATGGACCGACCCACTCCCATGAACGAACGCAGCCCATGAACGAACAGCTCAACGCCCTCGTACCCATCGTCATCGAACAGACCGGGCGTGGCGAACGCTCCTACGACATCTACTCGCGGCTGCTCAAGGATCGGATCGTCTTCATCGACGGTGAGATCTACGACATCACCGCCGATCTGGTGGTGGCGCAACTCCTGTTCCTGGAGTCACAGGACCCGGAGAAGGACATCCACGTCTACATCAACTCGCCGGGCGGCATGGTGACCGCCGGACTGGCCATCTACGACACGTTGCGCTACATCAGCGCCGACGTGCAGACGATCTGCCTGGGGCAGGCAGCGTCGATGGGCGCATTGCTGCTGGCCGCCGGAACCAAGGGCAAGCGGACCGCCCTGCCGTCGGCCCGGCTCTTGATCCATCAGCCGTGGGGCGGCGTTTCCGGGCAGGCGGCCGACATCGGCATCCAGGCGCGCGAGCTGGTGCGCCTGAAGCGACTCATCATCAGCTACTTCGCGGAGTGCACGGGCAAGGACGAGAGCGTCGTTGCCCACGACCTGGAACGGGACTACTATATGTCGTCGCACGAGGCTGCAGAGTACGGCCTGATCGACAAGGTGCTTACGAGGCGGGGTCCTGATGAGGCGAGTTGATGGCCAAGACCGCGAAGACTGACGACAAGCTCTGCTCCTTCTGCGGCAAGACCGCCGACACCGCACGCCGCCTGATCGCCGGCCCGGGCGTCTACATCTGCGACGAGTGCGTCGTCGTCTGCAAGAAGATCCTGGACGACGAGGAGAAGGTGTTCTCCGCCGAGTTCCGGGACGAGGTCCCGAAGCCGCGAGAGATCAAGAGTTACCTCGACCAGTACGTGATCGGCCAGGAAGACGCCAAGAAGGTGCTGGCCGTGGCCGTGTACAACCACTACAAGCGGATCACCATGCGCAACCGCGGTGACAGCGACGTGGAGATCGAGAAGTCCAACGTGCTGCTGATCGGCCCGACCGGCACCGGCAAGACCCATCTGGCCAGGACGCTGGCGCGCAAGCTGAAGGTGCCGTTCGCGATCGCCGACGCCACCACGCTCACCGAGGCCGGGTACGTGGGCGAGGACGTGGAGAACATCCTGCTGCGGCTGATCCAGAACGCCGGCAACAACATCGCCGCCGCCGAGCGCGGCATCATCTACATCGACGAGATCGACAAGATCGCCAAGAAGGGTGAGAACGTGTCGATCACCCGCGACGTGTCCGGCGAAGGCGTGCAGCAGACCTTGCTCAAGATCGTCGAGGGTACGGTCGCTTCCGTCCCGCCGCAGGGCGGCCGCAAGCATCCCAATCAGGAGATGCTGAAGATCGACACCTCGAACATCCTGTTCATCTGCGGCGGGGCGTTCATCGGCCTGGATCAGGTCGTGGCCTCGCGCGTGATGCAGTCGCCGCTCGGATTCGGCGCCGAAGTGGAGAACCGGCGCGACCGCAACCTGTTGTCCCTCTACTCGCACCTGCAGCCGGACGACCTGATCCGCTACGGCATGATTCCGGAGTTCATCGGCCGGTTGCCGATCGTCGTCACGCTCGGCGAGCTGACCGTCGACTCGCTCAAGCGCATCATCGTCGAGCCGAAGAACTCGGTGATCCGCCAGTATCAGGCCTCCCTGAGCGTGGACGACGTCGAGCTGTCGTTCGAGGACGATGCGATCGTCGCCATCGCCGAGAAGGCCATGGACCGCAAGACCGGCGCCCGCGGCCTGCGGGCGATCATCGAAGCGGCCATGGTGGATATCATGTTCAACATCCCGTCGATGGAGGGGCTGAAGAAGGTGGTGGTCACCCGCGACGTGATAGAGGCGTCCCGGAGCCCGGAAGTGGCGTTCGCCGCCGACGAGAAGAAGTCGGCCTGACGCAATGCTGCGTCCCGCTGACGTATGGACCATGGCTCGGGCACCCGACGGCACGGCCGTGCTGATCCGGCCGTCGGGTGCGGACGTAGCCGTGCCGATCTTCGTCGACCACTGCACTGCGCAGTCGATCTACATCGCCCTGCGCGGCGAGAGGCAGAGCCGGCCGCTCACGCATGATCTGTTCCTGCAGACGCTCGCCGCGATGAAGATTTCCGTGGAGCGCGTGGAGATCACGGAGATCAAGAGCGTCGGCGGCCACGGCACCTTCTTCGCGCGGCTGGTGCTGCTCCAGGACGGACAGCAGGTGGAGGTGGATTCGCGCACGTCCGACGCCATCGCCATCGCCCTGCGCGCCAAGTGTCCGATCTTCATCGACGAGGACGTGGTCGAGCAGGCTGCGATCCCGGTATCGACGGTGGAGAGCGGGGAGTCGCAGGAGGACGACCCGGACCACCCGGAGGACGCGGAAGCTGCCCCGGAAGGCGATCCGGTCGGCAAGCTCAAGCGCGAGCTCGCCATCGCGGTCCAGGAAGAGAACTACGAGGAGGCGGCGCGGCTGCGCGACCGCATCACCGAGCTGGAAGGGTCGTCGTAGCGACTGCTATTCGTCGCCCTTTTGCTTGACGTTCTCCAGCCGCTCTTCGATGAGGGTTTCGATCTCGGCCTTGTCCTTGCCGAGCGAATACGAAACCTCGTCCACCATGAGCCGCAGCGCGCTGTCGTACAGCTTGCGCTCCAGGATCGGCAGCTCCTTGATCCTGCTGCGGTAGGACAGCGAGCGAACGACCGAGGCGATGTCGTCGACCGCGCCCTGCTTCAGGAGATCCAGGTTCATCTGGTAGCGCAGCTTCCAGTCGGTGGGGATCGGGTCGAAGTCCTCGGCGATCAACTTCAGGGCGCGTTCGGCCTTGCGCTTGCTGACGATGGCGCGGATGCCAAGCCGGTCCGCCTTGTCGACGGGAATCATGATCGTCATGTCGGAGACTTCCAGGTAGACGACGTAGTAGAGCGTGGGACTGCCCTGAAATTCCCGCTCCTCCAGCCGCTCGATCCTGCCGACGCCCTGAAGGGGGTAGACGATCTGCTGCCCCACGGAGTAGCGCGTCTTCGAGCGTTTGGACGGCTTCCGCTTGCTCGGCGCGCTTCTGGCCGGTGACACGTCATCCAGGGACGAGTCCGCCTTGACGGCGGCATCGTCGACCGTGCCATTGGTCCCATCGGCCGGTTCGCCTTCCGGACGCTTCGGTTCGCCTTCCGGACGCTTGCTCACGGCGTTCCCCGCCGCCCCGGATCCGCTGGCCGCCCCGGAAACGCTGGTCGCCCCGGAAACGCTGGTCGCCCCGGAAACGCTGGTCGACTTCCGCTTCGCAGCCTTCGGTGCGCCAACCGCCTGCGGCTGCGTCGATTCCGCGGGCTCGGTAGACTTGGTCGCGTCTTCGTTCGCAGACGCGGCTGACCCCATGACCGAAGTATCGCACACAGACCGTTCCAGGTCAAAGCAGAACCACCGGTGAGCGCTCCCGGACGGCCCCGCAGCCGCCTGGTTCGGGTACTGAGCATCGTCGGGTACCCGGCCCTGTTCGCAGCGATCGGGGTGGTCGCCATCGTCTTCTGGGACCCCCTGCTGTCCCTGATGAAGGACCCGGAGGAGCTCCGCGTGCGGGTGGAGTCCTACGGGGTGGCGGCCCCTGCGGTCTTCATCGGCGTCCAGGTGCTGCAGGTGGTGGTGTTCGCGATCCCGGGGGAGTTCCCGCAACTGGCCGCCGGGTACCTGTTCGGGATCCCGCTCGGCATCGTTCTGACGCTGGGCGGAGCGGCGCTTGGCTCGGCCATCGGGTTTCTGCTGGCGCGCCTGCTCGGGCGCCCCTTCCTGCACGCGATCGTGTCGGAGAAACGGAGCAGGCGGGTGGAGGATCTGATCGCCTCGCCACGCGGGGTCGGCATTCTGTTCCTGCTGTACCTCATTCCGGGGATCCCCAAGGACGTCCTGTGCTACGTGGCCGGCATCGGCCGGCTGCGGCTGGGCGTCTACCTGCTGGCCAGCACGGTCGGGCGCCTCCCCGGCGTGGCGGTGAGCGTGATTTCCGGAGACGCGGCCGCCGAGCGGCAGTGGACGGTGGTGGCGATCGCCCTGGGAATCGGAGTCGTGTTCTTCGTGGCCGGGTACCTGCTGCGCCGCCGCCTCATGGAGGTGCTGCAGCGACTCGCGCGGCTCGATGAGCCCGCGCCGCCCGCGGAGGCGGAGCCACCCGGTCAGCCGGGCAGGAGCTCCGCGACGGCGGCGACGCCGGCCGGCAGGTCGGCGCGCCGGAAGCCCAGATAGCGGAACGGGTGGATGTCCAGCAGATTCGGGGACCAGCCGGAGACGCGTTGCAGGTCGATGAGAGCATGGGACACAAGGTGATTCACCGGCAGGATGACCGCGTCCTGCAGCAGCAGCTCCTCCGCCTCCGCCAGAAGCTGCAGGCGGTCGAGGCCCGTGGAACCGATGGCCCGGTCGATGATCCGATCGTAGTCGCGGGACGCGTACCCGGCGTCGTTGAGGTTGCTTGAGCTGGTCCACATCTGCAGGAAGCTGATCGGATCGATGAAGTCGCCGATCCAACTGCTGATCGTCAAGGTGAAGTTGCCCGCCTTCACCTCTCCCAGGTACTGGTCGTACTCCGGTATCATCGCCACGGTCACGTCGATCCCCAGGTTGGACTCCCAGGCCGTCTCCAGGTCGGCGGCCAGCGCCGCAGCCCAGGCGCCCGCCACCGTAACCGTGATCGGCGGGAGCCCCGTGCCGTCGGCGAAGCCGGCCTGTTCCAGCAGACGCCGCGCCGTGCGCATGTCCGCGGCCGGGATGCCTTCCACGGCCGGATAGTTCGCCGTGCGCGGCACCAGGCCGCTGGTCGGAAAGCCTACCCGCTGCGGGGTGCGCACCGTCTCCCACGGAATCATCAGGACGAGCGCCCGCCGCACGCGAGCGTCGTCGAACGGCGGATCGCTCGACTTGAACACGAAGTAGGTCGTACCGAACAGCCGGTTGGCGACGACGAATGGGCTGATCGGCGTGGCTTCCCGTTCACTCGTGTCGAAGGAGTCGGCCCAGTGAATCTCACCGGCAAGGAATCCGGCGTTGACCGCGGCCAGGTCTTCGAAGGCGCGGATGCGGATGCCGTCGAGCTCGACCGTCGATCGTGCCCAGTAGTGCGGATTGCGTTCGAATACCATCTCGTCCGCGCTCCGCTGCGTCAGGGAGAACGGACCGTTGCCGATAACCGGAGCCTCGCGCTCCCAACCGACCCGCGCCCGGTAGGCAGGGTAGACCGGGGCGAAAGCGTGGTGCGCCAGCGTGCTCAGGAAGTGCTCGGCCGGCCGCTCGAGCACCACCTCCAGCTCGACAGGCGAGATCACGCGGATGCCGACCGCCTCTTCGTCGGTGTTCGCCCCGGAACGGTAGTCGGCGACGCCCTCGATCACGTCGAACAGCACCGAGTATTCGGCCTCCTCACCGGGGTTGATGATGCGCAGCCATGACGCACGAAAATCCTCCGCGATCACCTGGGTGCCGTCGGAGAAACGGGCGTTGTCGCGCAGCAGAAAGCGGTAGCGCCGCCCGTCGTCGGACACATACCAGGAGTGTGCCACGCCGGGAACGGGATCGAGGGTTTCGGGATGGTAGGAAACCAGGCCTTCCGACAGCGCCGTGAAGAGTTGCGCTTCGGTTGAGGTGAAGGCGTGCAACGGGTCGAGAGCCACGTCCACGGTCCGGAAGGCGACGACCATCTCCCGTGCCGGAGCCTCGTCGGCACCGATCGAGGGGGAGATCGTGACGGCGAGCGCGGCGGCCACGAGCGCGGCCGCCGTCAGTCTGCGAGACAGGGTGCGCGCGCGTCGCATCGGTACCGCCCGACTCATCATCGGCGCCGGAAGGATTCCAACGGGTCGATGCCGAGGCGCACGCGCAGATAGAGGAATCCTGCCAGCAGGCCGCCCAGGTGGGTCAGGTGAGCGATGTGCGTGCGCTGCCCGGTCACCTGGAAGATCAGCGCCAGCCCGCCCAGGATGAGCACCATGGTCGTGGCGCGCATCGGGATGAACCAGAACGTGACGACCTGATTCGGATTCAACACCGCGTAGGCAAGCATGACCCCGTACACGGCGCCCGATGCGCCCAGGATCGCCACCGGCGCTGCCGACGCCACCGCCAGGATGGTGCTGAAGACTCCGGCCAGCACGCCGCAGGTCAGGTAGAGGGTCAGGAACTCGGAGCTGCCGAGCTCCCGCTCCACCGGCGAACCGAACAGGAACAGCATGAGCATGTTGAACAGCAGGTGCAGCGGACCGCCATGCAGGAACAGATAGGTGACGAGCTGCCAGACGGCGCCTTCGCGCGCCACCATCAACGGGCGCAGGACCGCCGCCCCCAGGGGCGCCGGGACGGCCAGAAGCACGAGATACGTGCCGACCGTGATGCCGATCAGCCACGTGGTTGCGTTGTACTGCCGGTACGGGAACGGCTTGCGCAGCGAGCCACCGTCGCTCACCTCGACAAGCTACCGCCCGCCCCGTACGCGGTCAAACCGTCGGCGACGGCGCGTAAGCGCCGATCAGGGCGTCGGCCGTCTCCAGCAACCGGTCGGAGGGCTCCCCCTCCGGAACGAGGGCGGCAAGCTCCACCCTCGTCTCCCGGTAGAGGTCGGTCGCGCGCGCGCGCGCATCCTGCAGGCTGCCGCTTGCCTGCAGCAGGGCGACTGCCCGGTCGATCTGCGGACGTACCCGCTCGATGGGTCGGTTCTGGACAAGGTCCAGGATCTCCCACAGCTCGCCCGAGCCGCCGCGCTCGTGGTGCAGGATGAGCGGAAGGCTCTTCTTGCCCTCGATCAGGTCGTCTCCGCGATCCTTGCCGGGATTGCCGCATTCCAGGTTGGTGACGTCGTCGATGATCTGGAAGGAGACGCCGAAGCGCTCGCCGATGGCGACCAATGCGTTGACCGCTGCGGCGTTCGCGCCTCCCAGAGCGGCACCGATTCCCAGAGCGAGCCCGGCAAGGCTGCCCGACTTCAGCGTGCACATCGACACGTAGTCCGTCGCGCTGGGCAGCAGCGCTCCCGGCCGATGCCAGAGGATGTCCAATCCCTGCCCGTAGTGAAGTTTGCGCATCGTCGCGGCGTACATGCGATAGACACGCAGCTCCTCTGCCGCATCCAGGGCGGGCGAATCCGCGGAGGGATGGTCGAGCATGCGCGTGGGAAGGAAGTAGACCAGGTTGCCGGCGTTCACGGCGACGTCCACCCCGAACTCGACGTGAGCGGCAGGACCGCCGCGGCGGGTCCGCGCGCCGTCCTCGATGTCGTCGATGATGAGGCTGCCGGCGTGGGTGAGCTCCACCAGCGGAACCAGGGGCAGCGCCCGGTCGCCGCCGCCGTGCATCTCGCAGGCGAGCTGCATGAACATGGCGCGCCAGCGCTTGCCCCCCCGTTCCATCAGGCGGCGGGCGGGCGCCACGATCTGGGCGCCGCGTTCGGACGTCAGAGCAGGGCCGTGCGGTCCCGGCTCCAGGAGGGCCAAAGCCTCGAACAGTACCCCCTCGATCCGTGCCAGGCGCTCCACGGGAGGTGACTGTCGTGCCCGCGGAGCCGGTCGTCAAGGTCACTCGTGCCACGGCGGTTGCATCCGCGGGATGCTATCGGTATGATCGGGCGCAACTCCCAACAAAAGAGGTGCGAGATAAGATGAAACGTGTAGTGACGATTTTGGCTCTCGTGGCCCTCGCGGCTTCATTCTCCTTCGCGGATGGCCACATGGCCATGTACATGGGCGTCGACGTCCATACGGACGGCGGCTCGTGGCAGGAGGTCGATGGACGCTTGGCGCAGACTGACGCTTCGGCGTGGCTGGCCGGTGCCACGGTGCCCATGGGCATCCCAGGCAAGGCCGAGTACTCCTTCGACGTCGCCTACCTGGGCGGTCTGGAGGACAACGCCATCGGCTTCGGCGCCATCGTGCCCGGCTTCGTGATGGGTCTGGTCTGGGATCCGGCCAACTTGGGCGGCTCCGGGCTGCACGCGCAGGTGTACAACGCCGCGGGCGAGATTCACGAGTACGCGGGCATCACGTACAGCTTCGAGATCCCGGCCGCGATGATCGCCGGCATCACGGCGGAGATGGTGATGAGCACCCCGCTGACGGTCCGTATCCGCATCGATTCCAGCAACGGCAACGTGTGGGTCAAGGACCCGTTCGACGCGACCACGTGGTGGGCGTTCACCCTGGGTCAGTCGCTGGAAGGAGAGGGCCACAACATGATCGGCGTGGGCACCACGTCGGCGGCGGCCAGCTTCGGCAACTTCGCGGCGATGCCGATGGAGATGTAGCGGTCCGCTACCCGTTCTGACCGGGGCGGCGCCGTACGCGGCGCCGCCTGGATCCTGTCGGCCGTCGCCCGTGCGGCGGCCGATTCTTTTTTGCCCGCGTCCGGTGCGGCAGCGCGGGCGCTCCGAACGGTGCCTCGCCGGCCGGGCCCTCTCCGCGGTAGCTCCGGTAGATCCGGCATGCCCGGTAGTACGGCTCCGGGCTTGCGAAGGTCGCCAGCGTGTCGGCGCGGAACAGCTCCAGCAGCCGGGGGAACGCGGGTTCGGCCATGATCCGCTCCAGCAGGGCGCGGCGTCCCGGGCTGCCACCGCCCTCCCGCATCGCGCCCGGCATCATGTGGTACCGGACCAGAAACCCGACCTCCTCCACCACCGGTTGATCGAAACCGAGCCGCCGCAGGAACCGGCGCGCCACCTGCGCGCCGATGTCGGCGTGAGCGAAGAAGCGCTTGCGGCCGATCGGCCGCGCGCTCGCCTTGCCGACGTCGTGCAGCAGCAGCGCCAGCGACAGGACCAGGTCGTCCCGCTTGCGGTGGGCGAAGGTCGCCAGCGTGTGCTGCCAGCCGCCTCCTTCCGGATGGTGTTCCTTGGCGTGGTCGACGCCGGCGAGGGCGCTGAGCTCCGGCCACCAGAGCTCGACCAGCCCAGCCTGGAGCAGCAGGTCCAGACCCTTCTCCGGGTGCGGGGAGCTCAGGATGTCGCAGAGGATCTGCCGCTGGTATTCCGGTGCTACCGGAGGAGGCTCCCGGCGCAGCGTCAGTTCGTCCGGATCGGCGGCGTAGTGATAACGCGACACCAGGCGGGCCGCCTCGGTCAGACGCACCCACTCCGCGTACACCCCGGGTGCGTACACCCCGGGTGCGTACACCTCGGGTGCGTGCACTCCCGGCACCGGCACCAGTTCCGGGCGCCGGAGATCCGGGTAGACGCCGTGCGGGTCGAGGAACACCCCGGTCCGCGGGTCGTAGCGCAGGTCCAGCACCGTGAACGGGTTGCGCGGCCACGGCTCGGACTCGTCGGCGCACCGGAAGAAGACGCTGCGGCCGCCGGCGCGGGTGGCCGCGTGCTCCAGCGGAAAGCCGGGGAAGGTCAGCTCGTCGAACAGCCGAGCCAGCGCGATCAGGTCACCGCGCGTCAGGATGATCTCGGATGCCGCTCCGTCGGTATGGAAGTAACGGTCGAGCGCGGAGTAGCTGCCCAGGTAGGTCTGATAGCCGGCGTCGGACAGGGCCGCCACGGGGGACACGGTCGCCTCGGAGGTCGGGGTCGCCTCGGGTGCGGAGCCGTTCTGCATGTATGCTTGCCATCCCGGTCGCTGCGTCAGGCCCTGTTCATCTACAGGGCGGCGGAGACCACTTCGATCTCCGGGTCGATCTCGTCGCGGAGGATTCCCTGGATCGCGCTCAGCGTCCCGGACTCCGATGCCGGGCAACTTCCGCAGGCCCCCTGGTAGCTGACCACCACCCGCTTGTTCTCGTACGCCAGCACGTCCAGATCGCCGCCGTCGCCCTGAAGGTAGGGCCTCACCGTGCGGTCGAGCACCTCCTCGATGGACCTGATGTCGTCGGGAAGGTCGTCGCGGCTGCGCTCCGGCTGGTGCGGGGTGAAGTCGGGGTCATGGGAGTGGATCTCGCTTCCGGCGATCTCCTTGATGCGATCGGCCGCATCCTGCCAGTCGGTCTCGTCGTCCTTGCTGACGGTGATGACGTTCTCGAACAGGTGCACCTGCCGGACGTACGGCAACTCGAACAGCCGCTCCACCATCGGCACGCCGGTTGCCTGCTCGGGCCCCTCGAAGGTGATCTTGCCGGTGCTCTTCACGTCCATGTTGAGGATGAATTTCATCGCGTTCGGGTTGGGGGTGAACTGGGTGAGGATGGCGACGGGCATGGTGGCGACCTCAGCTCTCCGTGGTGACCGCGCCGCCGCCGGCGAGCGCGCTGGACAGCGCGTGCCAGGAGAGAATCGCGCACTTCACCCGCGCCGGGTACTCCCAGATTCCCGAGAACACCTGCAGCTTGCCCAGCTCGGCGTGCCGGGAGGGATCGAGGCGACCGCGCACCAGGTCGTGAAAGCGCTCGAACAGCGCGGTCACCTCTTCGGCACTCATGCCGGTGACCGTCTCGGTCATCAGGGACGCGGACGCCTTGGAGATGGCGCATCCGGCCCCGTAGAAGCCGATCGACGCCACCGTGCCGTCGTCGTCCAGGCGCAGATCGATCGTGTACCGGTCGCCGCACAACGGGTTGTCGCCCTCGGCGCTGTTCGTCGCGTCACCGAGCGGCCCGTAGTTTCGCGGGTTGCGGTTGTGCTCGAGGATCACCTGCTGGTACAGCTCTGCCCGTCCTGAGTCAGCCCGCCCGGAATTAGCGCTGTCGCTCACGCGAATACCTCCATGGTGCGGCGGATGGCGCGCGTGAGCGCGCCGATCTCCGCTTCCGTATTGTAGAACGCAAACGAGGCGCGCGCCGTGGCGGGCACGCCGAAGCGCTGCATGACCGGCTGCGCGCAGTGGTGTCCGGTGCGGATGGCGACCCCCTCGCCGTCCGCGATGGTGCCCAGGTCGTGCGGATGGATGTCGCCGACCACGAACGACAGCACCGGCGCCTTGTCGGCCGCGGTCCCTATCACGCGTACGGCATCGATCGCCTGCAGCGCTTCGGTCGCGGCGCGCAGCAGGCGGCGCTCGCGCTCCTCGATCCAGTCGAAGCCCAGGCCCTGCACGTAGTCGATCGCGGCGCCCAGGCCGATGACGCCGGCGATGTTCGGCGTACCCGCTTCCAGCCGGTTGGGCAACTCGGCGTAGGTGCTCCCCTCGAAGGCGACCGACCGGATCATGTCGCCGCCGCCGGTCACCGGCGGCATCTCTTCCAGGATCTCGCGCCGGCCGTAGAGCACGCCCACGCCCGTCGGCCCGTACAGCTTGTGGCCGGAGAACGCCAGGAAGTCGCAATCGAGCGACTGAACGTCGATCGGCCCGTGGGCGACCGCCTGTGCGGCGTCGACCAGCACGACGGCGCCGCGCTCGTGGGCCGCCGCCGCCAGACCGGCCACCGGAACGACTGTTCCGAGGGCGTTGGAGGCCAGCGTGACGGCGACCAGCCGCGTGCGCGGCGACAGCACGCGCTCCACCGCATCGAGGTCCAGGCTGCCGTCGTCCAGGATCGGCAGCACGCGCAGCGCGCAGCCGCGCCGCTGGCAGGCCATCTGCCACGGCACGATGTTGGAGTGATGCTCCATCTCGGTGACGACGATCTCGTCGCCGTCACGGAGGTTGGCGTCGCCCCAGCTCTGTGCCACCAGGTTGATGGCGGCGGTCGTGCCTGCGGTGAAGATGATCTCCTCCGTCTCCCGCGCCCCGATCAGGTCGCGGACGCGTTCGCGCGTGGCCTCGTACCGCTCGGTGGCGCGCTGGCTCAGGTAGTGGACGCCGCGGTGGATGTTGGCGACCTCCTCCTGGTAGTGGTCGGCCACCGCCTGGATCACCGCACGCGGCTTGAGGGTGGTCGCGGCGTTGTCCAGGTAGGCGAGCGGCCGGCCGTGCACGAGCCGCTCAAGCATCGGGAAGTCGCCGCGCACGGCGGTCACGTCGACCGCTGCATGGGGGGCGGGCATCACGCGGCTTCCAGGCCGGAGAGGCCCCGGTCAAGCTGCGCCTGCAGGGACGCCGCGACCTCGGGCACCTCGATCCTGCGATTCACTTCTTCCAGGAAGCCCCGCACCAGCATGGCGGTGGCCGTGCCGCGGGACAGACCGCGGCTCTGCAGGTAGTGAAGTTGCTCCGGGGCCAGCGGTCCCGAGGTGGCGCCATGCGTGCACCGCACCTGGTCGGCTCCGATGCGAAGCTGGGGCCGTGCGTCCGCGCGGGAGTCCGGATGCAGCAGGAGCGTGTTGCTCAGTTGGAAGGCGTCGGTTCCCTGGGCGACGCGGTCCACTTCGATCGTGCCCTGGAAGGCAGTCCGCGCACCGTCGAGCAACACGGTCTTGAAGAGCTGGTCGCTGGAGCATTCGGGAGCGCGGTGCTGGACGCAGGTGTGGATCGCCCCGTGCGCGGGGCCCCACAGCACGGCGGCGCCGCCCAGGCGGGCGCGCGCACCGCCGGCGAGCAGCGCGACGGTCACTTCGATCCGGTCGATGGCCATCCCCCCACCGATCAGCGCCAGGTCGAGCTCCGCTTCGGCTCCCACGGCGGCGCGCAGCGAGCCGAAGCCGAACGCCTTCGGGTCGTCATCCGCCAGCCGGTAGTAGCGCAGCGCAGCGCCCGGCGCGATCACCAGCTCGGAACTCGGTACGTGCAGCGCATCGGCCGACCGGTCCGCCGGATCCCAGCGCTCCACCACCGTGGCGCGCGCCCCGGGCGCCAGCTCCACGCGGACGGCGTCGGCGTACAGCGTGCCACCGCCGGCGCGTGGATGCCGGCGGTGCACGATTTCGATGAAGCGCGACTCGCCGGCGTGGACGATGACGTTGAAGCCGGAGCGGGCGAACGCCTGATTCATCGCGGTGAAGGCGTTCCGGGGGAAGTCGCTCACCGCGCTCACCGGTGGCCGGTCCACGAGCGCCAGCGGCTGCCAGCCCGTCTCCGCAGCCTCTCCGGCGTGCGCGTCGGCTTCCTGGAACCGCTGTCGGAGCAGCGGCCGCACGTTGGTGTACGTCCACGCCTCGTCGCGGGCCAGTGGCAGCCCGCCGGACGCCAGCCGCTCGCGGCCCGCCTCGCGCAGCGCGCGCAGCCAGGGAGGACCGCCGTGCTCGGCGTCGAAGCGGCGGGCGCGCTCGACGAGCTCCGCGATCCAGGAGCGCGCCTGCTCGGCTACCGTCATGACCTATCCCCGCGCCGGCTCGACCGAGGCGGTCAGCCAGTCGTAGCCGCGCCGCTCCACTTCCAGCGCCAGCTCCGCGCCCCCCGAGCGGACGATGCAGCCGCCCGACAGGACGTGCACGCGGTCGGGGGTGATGTAGTCCAGCAGGCGCTGGTAGTGGGTGATCAGCACGATCGCGTTCTGGTCGGTGCGCAGCGTGTCGATACTCTCGGCCACGGCGCGCAGCGAGTCGATGTCGAGTCCGGAGTCGGTCTCGTCCAGGATCGCCAGCCGGGGCGAAAGGACCGCCATCTGCAGGATCTCGTTGCGCTTCTTCTCGCCGCCGGAGAAGTCGACGTTCAGGTCGCGGTCGATGAAGCTTTCGTCGATGCCGACCGACTGCGCCTTGTCGCGCAGGAAGCGGTCGAAGTCGTACGGGTCCAGCTCCGGCAGGCCGTTGTGGCGGCTGATCTCGTTGTAGGCGGCGCGCAGGAACACGGCGTTGGAGACGCCGGGAATCTCGATCGGGTACTGGAAGCTGATGAAGATCCCCTCGCGGGCGCGCTCGTCGGCGTCCATGGCCAGCAGGTCGCGCGGGCGCAGGTTGATCTCGTATGCCAGCGTGCCGGCCGTGACCCGGTAGTCGGGGTGGCCGCCGATGACCCGCGCCAGGGTGCTCTTGCCGGAGCCGTTGGGGCCCATGATCGCGTGCACCTCGCCGGCGCCGATGTCCAGGTCCACGCCGTGCAGGATCGGGGTATCGCCGATGGAGGCGGACAGGCCGCGTGCGGCAAGCATCAGCCCACGCTCCCTTCGAGCTTCATTTCCAGGAGCTTGACCGCCTCCACCGAGAACTCCAGCGGCAGCTTGCGGAACACCTCCTTGCAGAATCCGTTGATCAAGAGCGAGATGGCACCCTCGGTGTCGATGCCGCGGGTCGCCAGGTAGAAGAGCTGGTCGGCGCCGATCTTGGAGGTGGACGCCTCGTGCTCGACCGTGGCGGTCGGGTTGCGCACCTCGATGGACGGGAAGGTGTTGGCCACGCACTCGTCGCCCACCAGCATCGAGTCGCACTGCGTGAAGTTGCGCGCGCCGTCGGCGCCCGGCTGGACGCGCACCTGGCCGCGGTAGCTGTTCACGGAGCGGTCGGCGGAGATGCCCTTGGAGACGATGGTGCTGGTGGTGCGCGGACCGATGTGGATCATCTTGGTGCCGGTGTCGGCCTGCATGCGGTTGTTGGTGAGCGCGACCGAGTAGAACTCGCCCACCGAGTCGGCCCCGGAAAGGATGACGCTCGGGTACTTCCAGGTGATGGCGGCGCCGGCCTCCACCTGCGTCCACGAGATCTTGGAGCGGCGGCCCAGGCAGCGGCCGCGCTTGGTGACGAAGTTGTAGATGCCGCCGCGCCCCTCCTCGTCGCCGGCGTACCAGTTCTGGACCGTCGAGTAGTTCACGGTCGCCTCGTCCAGGGCGACGATCTCGACGACGGCGGCGTGGAGCTGGTTCCGGTCGCGCATCGGCGCCGTGCACCCCTCGACGTAGTTCACGGAGCTGCCTTCCTCGGCGATGAGCAGCGTGCGCTCGAACTGCCCGGTCTCCGCCGCGTTGATGCGGAAGTAGGTGGACAGGTCGATCGGGCACTGCACGCCGCGTGGGATGTAGCAGAACGAGCCGTCGGTGAAGACCGCGGAGTTCAGCGCCGCAAAGTAGTTGTCGCCCGTGGGCACCACGGAGCCGAGGTAGCGCTGCACCAGCTCCGGATGGTTCTGCACCGCCTCTCCCATGGAGCAGAACACGATGCCCAGCTCCTCGAGTTGCTCCTGGTTGGTGGTGCCGACCGACACCGAGTCGAACACGGCGTCGATCGCCACGCCCATCAGCCGCTTCTGCTCAAGGAGCGGGATGCCCAGCCGCTCGAAGGTGGCGATCACCTCCGGGTCGACCTCGTCCAGCGATTTCGGACTTGATCCGTCCCCATTGGCCCCGATCTGCTTGGGCGCCGAGTAGTAGCGGATGTCCTGGTAGTCGATCTCCGGGTAGTCGACGAAGCGCCACCACGGCTCTTCCATCGCCTGCCACCGCTCGAGCGCCCGCAGGCGGAAGTCGAGCATGAAGGCGGGCTCGTTCTTCTTCTCCGAGATCAGCCGCACCGTGTCTGCCGACAGTCCCTTGGGTACCTCGTCGGTCTCCACCTCGGTATGGAAGCCGGCGCGGTACTCCTCGCTTGGTTGCAGGGCGCTCTGCTGATCGTGCGCAACGATTTCCATCAGGTCTCCTGGATCAAGAGGCTCATCGCCTGCTGGCTGCGGGTGAATCGCTCCCTGATCTCCCGTTCGTCGTGGACCTCTTCGCTCTCCAGCAGCTCGTCGACGCTCACCTCGCGATAGAGCCGCTCCACCCGCTTGGCCAGGTTGACCACGGCCGAGATGACCGTGCAGGAGCCGGTGAGCTGGCAGTCGCAGCGATCGTCCATGCAGTTCGCGAAGCGCATGGGCCCGAGCAGCGCCTCGCTGAGGTCGTACAGCGAATAGCGGCGCAGATCGGCGCGCAGCCGGTAGCCGCCCTGGGCCCCCTGTGCGGAGGCCAGCACGCCACAGCGCGCGAGCCGCTGCAGCACCTTGGACAGCACGTCGAAGGGCATGGGATGAATCCCGCACAGCTCGCGTGCGGTGACCAGCCGATCGGCGCCGTCGGTGGCGCCGACCATGCGCATGTGCTGCAGGGCGAGCAGCGCGTATTCGAGCTTGCGGTGAATCTTCAGCAAATCGGACCTCTTGAGTCTTATTTGTAGAGTACGGCCGGACGGTTCACCGGTCAACCGTTCGCAGAGATTGACGGGTTCTCTTCAAATGTGGCTACAATAGAGCTACGTCGAGGGTTCAATCTTGGGCACCAACACCGTAGTTCGAGCGAGGATCGACAGCGAAACCAAAGCGCGCGCTACGGAGGCACTCAACGCCATGGGCCTGTCGGTCTCCGACGCCATTCGGCTGTTGCTGTTGCGGGTGGCCGATGAGAAGCGCCTGCCCTTCGCCGTGCAGGTACCGAACGCGGCCACCCTCGAAGCGATGAAGGAGTTGGACGAGGGCTCAGGCGAGCGGTTCGACACCGCCGAGGAGCTCTTCCGGGACCTCGGCATCTGATGTGCTGACGGCGGTCCGATCCTCGCAGTTCAAGCGCGACGTCAAGAAGGCTGCGAAACGGGGCAAGGATCTCGGCAAGTTGCGGGCGATGTTGGCGTCTCTGCTCCAACAGAAGCCACCGGCGGCTCGCTACCGCGATCATCCGCTACGGGGCATCTGGCAGAGGCACCGGGAGGTCCACGTCGAGCCGGAATGGCTCTTGATCTACCAGGGCGTAGGCGATGAATTGCGCTTGGTGCGTACCGGCTCCCATGCCGATCTCTTCAGCGAGTAGTCCCGCTCGGGCCGCGGTCGCGCGGACACTGCCTGACTTCGATCGAGCGCTGTCAGCCCGGAAACGGGTTGGTGCCCCAGATCTCCATGTCGCGGATGAGCGTCCGTCCTGGAAGCGCGGCGAGGTGCACGATGGTGGCGCCGATGTCGGCCGCGTGCAGGTGCAGGCCGGGGCCGGCGGGCGGGCCGTCGTCCGCGCCCGAGTCGATGCTGCTGGGGTTGAGCACCACGACGCGGATGTTGTCGCGGCGCACCTCGTACAGCAGCGCCTGGGCGAACCCGCGCAGGCCGAACTTGCCGGCGGCGTAGGCGCTGGAGCCGGGGTCGCCCTTCTTGCCGCTCATGGAGCCGATCATGAACAGGTCGCCGCGCCGGCGCTCGGTCATGGGCGGCAGGAAGGCCCTGGTCGTGAGGAACACGCCGGTCAGGTTGGTCTGGATCGAGCGGTTCCACTCCTCCAGCGTCATCGTTGCCACGCGGCCACCGCCGAACGCGGCGGCGTTGTTGACCAGCAGGTCGGGATCGCCGATCGCCCGCCGCACCGCGGCCGGCAGGGCGGCGATCGCGTCCGGGTCGCTCTGATCGCAGCCGAAGCCCGCGCATTCCCCCCGTGGGTGAGAGGCCTGAAGATCTGCGGCAGCGCGCCGCGCACGCTCCCCGTCGCGGCCGGTGATCGCCACGCGCGCGCCGGCGGCCAGGAGCGCCGCGGCGATGTGGCGGCCCAGGCCGCGCGTGCCGCCGGTCACCAGCGCGATCCGTCCGTCGAGTGGAAGGGAGCGAGGATCCGGCACCTCAGGCTCCGGGTTGCGGCTCGGCCGGCGCGTCGCTGTCCGTGTCCGAGCTCACGGCCTGCTGCGCGAGCAGCCGTCCGCCCAGGGTCGAGGGAGAGATCACCTGGTCGACGCCCAGGCGGCGCACCTTGTCGACGTTCTCCTCGTCCTCGATGCGGACCAGGATCGCGAAGCGCGCGTTTGGCGTGGCGTCGCGCAGGTCCTTGGCATTCACGGCCACCAGCGTGTTCGTCGAGTCGCTGTCGAAGGCCGCGATCACCGCCTGCGCCGTGAGCACGTTCGCCTCCAGCAGCGTCTCCCGCAGCGTCGGGTCCGCCTCCAGCACGTCATGGCCCTTGCCGCGCAGGTTCTGCGCGATCTTCTCGCGGTCGTCGACGATCACGGCCATCACGTTGCGGTCGCGCAACTCGTCCAGGACACTGGCCGCGACGCCGCTGTAGCCGCACACCACCACGTGGTCGCTCAACCGTTGGAACCGTTTCACCAGGCTCATCACCCCCTTCATGCGTCCTTCGACGATCGGACCCAGCGTCACCGACAGCGCGGTGACGAACAACGTCACGCCGATGAGGAACATCGAGACCGCGAACCAGCGGGCATCGCTGCCAACCGGATAGATCCCCTCGACATCGTAGTCGTACCCCAAGGTGGCATACGCGACGAGTGCGAAGTACGCGGCGTCCGACCAGCCATTGATGCCGTGGAACTGGTCCCGCAGCAGGTACGCGCCGACGATTCCGTAGGACAGCGCCAGCGCGACCGCGAGGATGGCCACCACCTGTCCGTAGCTCAAGCGGATCGAGCCCCGCACGGAGAACGCGCGGTGGCGTGCCAGTAGCGTGGCGATCACCAGCAGCGTCGGTACCAGGCCAAGGACGCTGCCGGACTGGATCGTCTGGTACACGTTGAACGGCAGATGCGCCAGCGACAGCCACAGCGCGGTCACCCACGCCCAGCGCCGGCGTTCCATCAAGGCCTTGGCGAGCAGAAGCAGGAAGATGCCGTAGACGATCCTGACGAGTCCCGAGATCTCGTTGCCACTCTCGTTGATGGCCCTGAACTCCTCGACCTCCGGCGCCACCATCCGCGCTGCACCAAGGCCCAGTTGCCAGAGACCGAGCCACCCGATCGCAATCGCGACCCAGGTTGACGCTCGTGGCAGCCGGATCAGGCGTCCGCGCCGTGCCGTGCTCACGGTCGAGCGCCTGTGGACGTATCCGGATCTCGCATCGCCGGCGCATTGTAGCCCCACGGGAAGCCAAGGTCGCCGGATCCGCTAGACTCAGACGCGTGCCCGCACGGAGTCCCCCATCGTCGCGAAGCATTCCGGGCCGTGACCCGCGCCGCCGCAACCGCAACTACGGCACGGCCAGGCGAGGTCATGGGCAGGACAACTTGCAGGTCATCCCACAGCCGCACGCGGTCGGAGATCGCTCGTTCGTCCACGTTCTGAAGGATCCGGTGCGTTGCTCGCGGACGATCCGGGAGCGGACGATCAGGTTCCTCGTCGAACCGGCGACCCGCGATTGCTGCTACGCCTGTACGGTCGACGATGTGGCGCGGCTGCTGTCCGAGGTGCCGATCGACGACTGGGCTGGGATCTCCGCCATCGTCTTCCGCCAGCCGACGCGCAAACAGGATCTTCTGCGGCCGGCGTGGGGCCGTCTGGTGTTCGACGCGCAGGTGCCGGGGATCACCGGCAGCGCGATCCACCTGGACGCTCAGGACCCGCGTCAGGAGATCCGGTGGAGTCCTTCGCTCGCGCCGGATGAGCAGAAGGAGTTGTCGGCCTTGGCGGCCGACGGACACCGGGTCGCGAGGAGCCGCCGCTGGTGGTCGATTCGGCCGACCCTCGACTCCACGCGGACCACGCAACTCTATCGAACGCTGCTCCACGAGATCGGTCATCACGTCGACTGGCGGCGGGCGACGCCGGAACTCTACTTCAGGCGTCCTCTGCAGGAGCGTGAGCGGTCCGCGAACCGCTACGCGATGACGCTGAGGACGATCCTCGAGCGGCGAACAGCGATCCCGTTCGATCGCATCCGGGACGACGCGGCCATGCGCGCCGACGGCCTGGATCCCGGCTGGTTCGGCTGAGCGCTCCCGAAGGCAAGATGCCTCAGGCGATGGTGAATTGGGACCGGACCTGACCGGTGCCGACGAATTGGGAGAGCAATCGATAGTTCTGTCGTTCATGACGTACGCGACCGGCGACGATGGCGGGGTGAACGTGTAGCACCTGGGCGAGAGTCATGACACTCAGAGGAGTGGGGTTTTCATGCGCCGTGCTCGTCTGCCAGGCATCGTGCGGGATGAGCGCTTCGGCCGCCCATTCGTCGGCTTCGCTCTCACGCGGGTCTTCGCGTTCAGCGTCGACCTTGGACAGCGAGAGGTCGTCGACGAACGCATCGCCCGAGTCGTGGTCCATGTGGCGACCGACGTGCGCCAGCTCGTGGAGAAGGCAGAACCAGAAGCTGTCGATGCGGTCGTAGCGTAGGGTCAACCCGATCACCGGCCGGCCGTCGCCGAGGCGAAGTGCGGCACCGTCGAGATGGGTTCGTGGCAAGTGGCGCTCGGTGACAAGCGGGATGCCGTGCTCTGCCAGGAACTCTTGCGCGCGACGTGGTCCGTCCTCCCACGCGCTCAGACGTGCGAGCTTCGTGAGGAAGTCCAGCGTGACGGTACCTGGCTCGCAGGCCGTCGACGGTGCATTCCGGTTCGCCGTGGCCAGCACCTGCCAGCACCAAGCCTGAAGTGCGTACGGATCGGACTTTGCGTTGGCACGGAGGTGATCGTTCTTGCGGTACATGGCGGCACCGGCAACCTGCCAGCCGCCCGCCCGTTCGATCAGCTCACCGACAAGCTGCTTGGCATGACGCGCCAAGTCGGGAAGGTCGGGAATCCAGCTTCGCTTGGCCATCTCCTTGAGGGGGAATCGACTCCACTCCAGGTCGGCTGACGGATCGTCCACCGTTGCTTCCGAGCCGCGGAGCAGCACTTCTGCCGGAATGCCAAGGTGTGTGTGAAGGGCGCGCGCCATCGGCATCGTGATCGCACGCTTCCCGGCGAGCACCTCCGAGACCTTCGCGCGGCTGCCGATGAAGGGGACCAGATCACGCGGGCTCAGTCCGTCCTGGTCCATGCGGAACTGGATCGCTTCGACCGCGCTGGGATACCCCATCGGCACGTGCCGGCTCTCGTACGCCTCGACCAAGTCGACCAGTACGTCGAGCTCCTCGCCTTCGGGAGTTCCGAGCTCGGCGTCCATCAGTTCGTCGACGCGGGCGAGCGCGGCCTCGTAGTCCTGCTCGGTCCGGATCGGCTTGATCTCCATCGTCATACCTCCTCCACGTCTATCGCGTCGTATTCCGCGTGCGTGCCCACGAACCGCACGTACACCGTTCGGTGCCGGTAGTTGATCTTCACTACCAACCGATAGTCGTTGCCCTTGATGTTGAACACCACGCGGTTGTCTCCCACGATGCTGGCGCTGCGGTACCGCTCCTTCACTCTGGCCGGCCTGTCCCAATCCGCCTGCTTCACCTCCCGAAACCACGCGCGAAGCCCCGCTGCGGTGCTCGGATGTCGCTCCCAGAACTCCCGCAACCGCCTCTTGCTGATGATCCGCACGAGTACCCATAACAACGATCCCAAAAACGTGTCAAGTACTACAACACAATATGTGACCGATCTACAATTGGAGTGAACGGCCGGAAGGCCGTCGGCACACGATCCAGACGATGTGCGCTTGTCGGTGGACCGCCGACGGCCTAGAATCGCGGGCGCTCGGAAGTCCCATCAAAAGCCTCACGATCCTCTTTCCGGCGCTGCGGCGCCGTGCCGGCCGGCTGCTGCTCGGGTTCGTCTGCATGGTCGGCCAGAACTACGCCCTGCTGCGCGGCTCGGAGCTCCTCAGGCAGCTCCTGGACGAGATCGCCGCGGGCGACAACGAACGCGCGGTCGTGCTCGGGCTGATCGCGCAGGCGTTCGCCTTCGCGGTCGCCGTGGGCGCCTGCATGTACGGCATGCGCCGGCTCATCATCGGCGTCTCGCGCGACGTCGAGTACGAGCTGCGCGACCTGCTGTTCCGCAAGCTGCTGGCGCTCGACTTCGACTTCTACCAGCGGCGCCGCACCGGCGACATCATCTCCCGCTGCACCAACGACCTGAACGACGTGCGCACGCTGCTCGGACCCGGCATCATGTACCTGCCGGACGGGCTGTCGCGGCTGGCGCTGTTCGCGCCCGTGCTGGTCGGACTGCACGCGACGATGGCCGGCGCCCTGGGCGTGCTGGTGGTGGCGCTGGTCGCCGTGATCGTGGTGATCACGCCGCGGCTGCGCCCCCGGTTCCGCCGCGTGCAGGAGCTGGTGGCGGCCATCAACGACCGCGTGTGGCAGATCGTCACCGGCATCAACACGGTCAAGCTGTACGGGCTGGCCGCCAGCGAGACCGAGCGCTTCCGGGAGCTCAACCGGAGCTACATCGCGGCCAACGTGGGGCTGGCGCGCACGCGCGGCGTGCTGTGGCCGCTGCTGCAGTTCATGTACGGCCTGGCCACGCTGCTGCTTCTCCTGCTCGGCGGCGGCGCGGTGATCCGCGAAACCCTCACGATCGGCGAGTTGCTGCAGTTCGCCGCGATCGTGGGCTGGCTGACCTTCCCGGTCCTGTCCCTGGGATGGGTGAGCTCGCTCATCCAGCAGGGGGTGAGCGCCATGGAGCGCATCCGCGCGATCCTCGACCACCCGGTCGCCGCCCGTCCCGCGCATCCCGTCCCGGTGCCGTCCGGGCCGCTGGCCGTGAGTGCCGACGGCGTGTCGTACCGTTTCCCGAACGCCGACCGGGATGCCCTGACCGGCGTGAACCTCGCTCTTCGAGCCGGCCGGACGCTGGGCATCACCGGCGGCGTCGGCTCAGGCAAGAGCTCACTGGTGCTGCTGCTGGCCGGCATCGCCGCGCCGTCGGCGGGAACGCTGAAGTTCAACGGTGTCGACGCCACGGCGATCGATCCGTCCGCGTATCGGGGCCGCATCGCTTACGTCCCGCAGGAGCCGTTCCTGTTCTCGGCCAGCGTCGCCGAGAACATCGCCATGGGCAGCGAGGACGAGGTCTCCCGCGACCGCATCGTCGCGGCCGCCCGCCTGGCCGCGGTCCACGACGACGTCGCCCGCTTCCCGGACGGGTACGACACCCTGGTCGGCGAGCGCGGCATCACGCTGTCCGGCGGCCAGCGGCAGCGGGTGGCGATCGCCCGGGCGCTGGTGCGCGACAGCGACCTGCTGATCATGGACGACGCGCTGTCGTCCGTGGACTCCGACACCGAGACGGCGATCCTCACCAACCTGCGCGGGTTGCGCTCGTCGCGCACGATCGTGATCGTCTCGCACCGGGTGTCGGCGCTGCAGCTCGCCGACCGCGTCGCGGTGATGGAGGGCGGCACCGTGGTGGAGGCCGGCTCGCACAAGCGCCTGCTGCGGGCGCGCGGCCGCTACGCCCGGCTGGCGGAGCTGCAGCAGCTCGAGGCGGCGCTGCGATGAGCGCGTCGGAGACGGGGCGCAGCGGGCGGCGCCGGGGCGAAGGCGGCCTGGACCTCCGCCTCACGCGCAGGCTCGCCTCCTACGTGCTGGGACACAAGGCCCTGGTCGGCGCGTCGCTCGCCGCGATGCTGGCGACCGACCTGCTGCAGGTGACGGTCCCGGCGCTGGTCAAGCTCGGCATCGACCGCGACGTCGCCGCGGGAGACCTGCGCGGCCTGCGCACGACGGCGCTGCTGCTGGCCGCGACGATGGTGGGCCGGTTCGCGACCCAGGTGGGGTTCACGGTGATCGTGGAGATGCTCGGGCAGCGGCTGCTGTTCGACCTGCGTATGGACCTGCTGCGCAAGGTGCTGCGCCTTGGCAACGACTACTTCGACCGAACGCCGGTGGGAGCGACCCTTACCAACGTCACCAACGACGTGGAGGCGGTGCGCCAGTTCATCTCCGACGGCATCGTCAACATCCTCGGCGACTCGGTGAAGGTGCTGTTCATCCTGGGCGCCATGGTGCTGATCAACCCGGGCCTGGCGGCCGTCACCTTCGTCTCCCTGCCGCTGTTCGCGATCGCCACCGTCGCCTTCCGCAACGCCCTGCGCCACGGGTTCCGCGGCGTGCGCGCGGCCAACTCCGCGATCAACACGACGCTGTCCGAGACGGTCACCGGCATCCGGGAGATCACGGTCCTGAACCACCAGGCGCGCAGCCTGGCCCGTTTCGAGGGGCACAACCGCGACTACCTGAGCTCCTACCTGGCGGTCGTGCGCGCGTTCTCCCGGTACTTCCCCACCATCGAGGTGGTCGCCCACGTCGGGATGCTCACGGTGATGGCGGTCGCCCACTTCGCCATCGGCGCCTCCGTGCAGGTGGGTGACGTGTTCGCCTTCTCGTTCTACATCACCATGCTGTTCATGCCCCTGCGGCAACTCGCGGAGAAGTTCAACAGCTTCCAGTCGGCGATGGCGGCCTCGGAGCGCATCTTCACCATGCTCGACCGCACCGAGTCGATCGCGCCGCCGCAGCGCCCGGTTCCCGTGCTGCCGCGCGCCGAGCGCTCGGGGGGCGTGGCGTTCCGGGGCGTCGGCTTCGCCTACGTTCCGGAGGCCCCGGTGTTCGCCGACCTGTCGTTCCAGGTGCGGCCGGGCGAGCGGATCGCGCTGGTGGGCTCGACCGGCTCCGGCAAGTCGACGGTGATCAATCTCATCAACCGCCTGTACGACGCCGGCAGCGGCGCGGTGGAGGTGGACGGCGTCGACGTGCGCCTGATCGCGCCGGACGAGCTCCGCCGGCGGATCGTCACCATCCCGCAGTCGCTGTTCCTGTTCTCCGGGACCGTGCACGACAACATCGCCCTCTTCGACCGGTCGGTGAGCCGCGCGCAGGTGGTGGAGGCGGCGCGCGCGGTCAACCTGGACGGCTTCATCCGGTCGCTGCCGCACGGCTATGACGAGCAGGTGCTGGAGGAGGGCAAGTCGCTGTCCACCGGGCAGAAGCAGCTCCTGTCGTTCGCGCGCGCGTTCGTGCGCGATCCGGACGTGGTGATCATGGACGAGGCGACCTCCAGCATCGACGCGGAGTCGGAGCGGCTGATCGAGGAGGCCACCGCCACCCTGCTGGCCGGTCGGACGGCGATCGTGATCGCCCACCGGCTGTCGACCATCCGCTCGGTGGACCGCATCCTGGTGCTGCACGAGGGGGCGCTGGCGGAAGAGGGAGACCACGACACCCTGCTGGCCCGCGACGGCGTGTACGCCAAGCTCTACCGGGTGCAGATGCTGGCGCTGGCCGACCACCATTGATCGGCATTGACAGGGAGGACTTCTGATGCGGTATGCCTACCCGTGCGTCCTAACGGATGAAGCCGAATACGGCGGCTACTCGGTGGCCTTTCCGGACGTGCCTGAGGCGCTGACCTGTGGCAAGGGTCGATCCGAAGCCCTTGAGATGGCCGAAGATGCCTTGGTCGTTGCCTTGGGCGCCTACGTGGACGGCGGCGAAGAAGTCCCCGTACCCAGCGCCGTCGTCGACGGCCAGGAACTCGTAGCCGTTCCGTCCGTTGTCGCCGCCAAACTCGCCCTCTACAGCGCCATGCGACGGCAGGAGGTGACCAGATCCGCGCTGGCGGTACGCCTCGGCGTGAGCGAGTCCGCCGTGCGCCGACTGCTTGACCTGGGCCACCGATCCCACATCGGTCATGTCGAGGCCGCTCTGCACGCCATGGGCCGCTGCCTGGTGATCGGAGAGAGGGCACTCACGGGAGCAGCCGGCTCGTCGGCCTGAGCCGACCTCATCGAGCCAGGTGGACAGACAACACCCCGAGCCGCCGCCCGCTTGAATCACGATGTGGTCGCGGCCCGGAACGGATCACGGCGGGTGAGCGCGGCGCGGAGAAACCGTTGACAGCGGTTCCGGTTCATGAGTACGTCTAGTCCAATGGTCAACGGACCACAGGTCACCGATGGCGTGTCCGCCGGCGCCGTGGAGCGCGAGGCTGAGCGGCTGTTCACCGTCCTCATGAACGTGAGTTGCCGGCCCGGCACCCGCTGGACGCTCGAGCACTGCCGGGAGATCGCGCCGCTCACGCTGGAGATCAACCGGCTCAAGGAGCAGCGCAACGCGATCATCCTGGCGCACTCCTACGTGGACGCGGAGATCGTCTACGGGGTTGCCGACTTCAAGAGCGACTCCTACGCGCTCGCCCTGGAGGCGCGCCACAGCGACGCCGAGGTGATCGTCTTCGCCGGCGTGGTGTTCATGGCGGAGACGGCCAAGATCCTCTGCCCGCACGCCGAGGTGCTGGTGCCGGACATCGCCTCCGGCTGCTCGCTGGCCGACTCGCTTACCGCCGACGACCTGCGCGCCCTCAAGGCCGAACACCCCGATGCCGCCGTGGTCTGCTACATCAACAGCACCGCGGAGGTGAAGGCGGAGAGCGACGTCTGCGTCACCTCCGGCAACGCTCTCAAGATCCTGGAGCGCCTGCCCGAACGCCGCATCCTGTTCGTGCCGGACCGGATCATGGCCGCCAACCTGCAGCGCGATCTCTGCGCGCGCGGCGTCGACAAGGAGATCGTCAGCTCCTCCGGCACCTGCCTCGTGCACGACCAGTTCACGGCCGCCGCCATCGCGGAGGAGCGGGTGCGCTTCCCCGGGGTGTCCGTGGTCAGCCACCCGGAGTGCGCGCCGGAGGTGACCGAGGCCAGCGACTTCGTCGGCAGCACGCAGGCGATGATGGACCACGTGCGGGACTCCGATGCCCCGTACTTCATGATGCTCACCGAGTGCGGCCTGGTCGGCCGGCTGGAGGCGGAGCATCCCGGCAAGCGCTTCATCGGCTCCTGCCGGCTGTGCCCGTACATGAAGCTCAACAGCCTGGCCAAGATCCGCGACGCGCTCATCCGTCCCGAGCCGGAGCAGGTGGTCGAGGTGGATCCCCAGGTTGCCCGTGCCGCCAAGGTCAGCATCGACCGAATGTTCGAGCTGGCCGCCTGATCCGCCTGCTGTTCCAGTCCTCGACCTGATCGCTTCTCATGCCGCAAGACGTCCGCGGCACCGGTGTGCTTGCCGGCGCCCGGATTCGTGTTGTACGTTTTCCGATGGAATATGTACAACACGCCGGATGAAGTGATCACCGTCAGGGCAAGCGAATTGCGCAAGGACCTGTTTCGCCTGCTCGATCGGTGCCTGGAAGCGGGAACCGCCATCGACGTGCCGCGCAAGGGTCGCACGGTGCGCATCGCCGCGTTGCGGCGGCGCGTCAAGGTCGCCGATCTGCCGCGGCGCCCCGGCGTCGTGGTTGACGGAGACGATCTCGACCGGTTCTCTCCGGCCGAGTGGCGTGACCATCCCGACGCGCATGCGCGCTCGGATGGTCCGCGCGCATAGGTCCAGCGGCGTGGTGTTCCTCGATACCCACGTGGTGGTGTGGCTGTTTGCCGAGGCTGACCGCATCCCCGCATCGGTTCGACAGCGGATCGATGAAGCCGAGTTGTTCGTCTCGCCGATGGTCCGGCTGGAGTTGTCGCTGCTTGCGGAAATCGGCCGCGTGCGGCTCCCGGCAGAGGCGTTTCTGAGTGCCCTGCAGCGCGATCTCGATCTCCAGGTGGAGGAAACCGGATGGCTGCGCTCCGCCGAGATCGCCGATCACCTCGGTTGGACGCGCGATCCGTTCGACCGGCTGATCGTCGCCCACGCCATCGCCTTCGCCGCTCCGCTGTGCACCCGCGACCGGCATCTGCGCGATCACTACCAGGCTGCCTTCTGGACCGCTGCCTGAGACCGGGAGCTTGCGACGCCACCGGCGATCCACACAGACTCGCAGCATGCTTACCCGCCCCATCATCGAGGCGGCCGTCACCGCGGCGCTGCGGGAAGACCTGACCTACGGCGACCTCACCACGGAGGCGGTCGTCAGCCCCGCGCGGCGTGGCCGCGCCCGCATCCTGGCGCGCGAGCCGCTCACCCTGTGCGGGGCGGAGGTCGCCGCGCACGCCTTCTGGGCGGTGGACCCCGATCTGGCCATCGAGCTCGGCGGCGCCGACGGCGACCACGTGGTGCCGCCGCGCCAGGTGATGCTGATCTCCGGCGCCGTCCGCTCGATCCTGGCCGCGGAGCGGGTGGCGCTCAACTTCCTCCAGCACCTGTCGGGGGTCGCCACGGTCACCGCCGCCTTCTGTGCCGCCATCGCCGGCACCGGCGCCGCCGTGTGCGACACCCGCAAGACGACGCCGGGACTGCGGGCGCTGGAGAAGCACGCCGTGCGCGCGGGCGGCGGGCGGTCGCACCGCAGCACGCTGGCCGACTGCGCCATGATCAAGGACAACCACATCGCCGCGGCGGGCGGCGTGCGGGCGGCCGTGGAGCGGGTGCGGGCGCGCACCCCGCACGTCGCCCGCGTCGAGGTGGAGGTGGAGACGCCGGAGCAGCTCGCGGAGGCGCTGGACGCCGGCGCCGAGGTGATCCTGCTCGACAACATGACGCCGGCCGAGGTGCGCGCATCCGTGCAGGAGGTCGGCGGCCGCGCGATCACCGAGGCTTCCGGGTCGATCAATCTCGACAACGTCCGCGCCTACGCGGAAACCGGGGTTGACATGATCTCCACCAGCGCGCTGACCAGCACGGTGCGCCGGGTCGACCTGAGCCTGGAGCTGGAAGCCGACTGATGCGCACGGTCCGCACCGACTGCCTGGTGATCGGCTGCGGCCTGGCCGGCGCCGGCTACGCGTACCAGGCCGCGAAGGCCGGCCTGCACTGCATCCTGCTGTCGGGCGAGCCGAGCGCCGACGAGTGCAACAGCGCGCGCGCCCAGGGCGGCATCGTCGACCCGGCGGTGGACCCCGACTCGCTGCGCGGCGACATCATGACCGCCAGCGCGCAGGCGGCCAATCCGCGCGCGGTCGACTTCATCGTCGAGCGGGGCGGCGCCGCGGTCCGCGAGCTGGTGGAAGAGCTCGACGTCCCCTTCGAGCGGGACGGCCGCGGCGCGCTGCGCATGACGCGCGAGGCCGCCCACTCGGCGGCGCGCATCCTGTTCGCCAAGGACCAGACCGGACGGGCGATCGTCACCGCCCTGCACCGGGCGGTCGCCGCCTCACCGCGGATCGAGATGGCCCAGCACACGGTCGCCGTCGACCTGCTCACCCTGTCGCACAGCTCCACCGACCGGCTGCACCAGTACGAGCCGCTGACCTGCTTCGGCGCCTACGTGCTGGACGTGGCCTCAGGCGAGGTGTACGCGATCGTCGCCCGCAAGACGGTGCTGGCGACCGGCGGCCTGGGCCAGATCTACCTGCACTCGACCAACTTCCCGAGCGCGTACGGCCACGGCGTGGCGATGGGCTACCGCGTGGGCGCGCGCGTGATCGACCTGGAGTACGTCCAGTTCCACCCGACCGTCTTCACCAGGAAGGACGCCGCGCCGTTCCTGATCAGCGAGGCGGTGCGCGGCGAGGGCGGCCACCTGGTGGACGCCTCCGGCCGCCGCTTCATGGACGACCACCATCCGGACGGATCGCTGGCGCCGCGCGACGTCATCGCCCGCGCGATCACGTTCGAGATGATCCGCACCGGCGCGCCCTCGGTGTTCATCGACCTGTCCGACCTGGAGCCCGGTTACGTGACCGACCGGTTCCCGACCATCTACCGGCACTGCCTGGACGCGGGCGTCGACATCACGCGTGAGCCCATCCCGGTGGTGCCGGCCGCCCACTACTCGTGCGGCGGGCTGTACACCGACCTGTACGGCCGCACCAACATCATCGACCTGTCGGCGGTGGGAGAGGCCGCCTGCACGGGCTTCCACGGCGCCAACCGCCTGGCCAGCACCTCGCTCCTGGAGTGCGTGACCATGGCCCGCGAGGCCGCCTCCGCGGCCGCGGACGAACGTGCCGGCCGCCGGTTTCAGCCGCCGGAGGTGCGGCCCTGGGAGGGGCGCCACGTGCAGGCGGACGAGGACCTGATCCAGCAGGACCTCAACCTGGTCAAGGCCACCATGTGGAACTACGTCGGCCTGGTGCGCACCGGCCGGCGGCTGCAGCGCGCGCGGGACATGCTGCGCGAGCTGCACGCGCAGGTCGACGACTTCTACCGCGACTACGCGGTCTCCAAACCGCTGCTGAACCTGCGCAACGCCGTGCAGACCGCCCTGCTGGTCGTGTACGCTGCCTACCACAACACGCGCAGCGTCGGGTGCCACTACCGCGACGACAGCCACGACGACCCGTAGCGCCGAGCCGTCGCTGCACCAGCCGCCGCGCGAAGGCGAGGGACCCATGGCCACCCGGATCGAAGAACCGCTCGCACGGACCCGGACCGCGCCGGCGGACGCCCCGCGCGCGCTCGCCCTGGTCGACTGTGACGTGCACCCGTACGTCAACAACATCCACGAGCTGACCCCCTATCTGCCGCAGCGCTGGCGGAGCTGGATCGATCAGACCGGCTACCAGGGCCCGCCGCCGCCGGTCTACCCCAAGGTGTTCGAGCTGGCGTCCCGCCGCGACGCCTGGCCGCCCTCGGGCAAGCGTCCGGGCGGCGACCCCGGGTTCGCGGCCGAGCAGCTCCTGGACGAGTGGTCGGTCGACCTTGCCATTCTCAACAACCTGTACGGCCTGGGCGGCATCAAGAACCACCACCTGGCGCGGGAGATCACGCCGGCGTTGAACCGCTGGCTGCAGGACCACTGGCTGGACGCCGACGAACGCTGGCGCGGCGCGCTGTGCGTGAATCCGGAGGATCCCGACGGCGCGCCCGCCGTGATCGAGGAGTTCGCCCGCGACGGGCGGTTCGTGCAGGTGCTGCTGCCGGTGCGCTCCAGCGCTCCCTACGGCCGGCCGCAGTTCCGGCCGATCTTCCGCGCCGCCGCCGATGCCGGACTGCCGGTCGGGCTGCACTTCGGCGGCTCGGCCGCCAACCCGATCACGGCGGTCGGCTGGCCGTCGTTCTACATCGAGGACCACACCGCCATGTCGCAGGCGTTCGAGGCGCAGGTGCTGAGCCTGGTGTGCGAGGGGGTGTTCGACGAGATCCCGGAAGCGCGCGTGATCCTGATCGAGGGCGGCTTCGGCTGGCTGCCGCCGCTGATGTGGCGCCTGGACAAGAACTACCGCGGCCTGCGCGACGAGGTGCCGTGGCTGCGCGACCTGCCGAGCCGCTACATCCGCCGCCACTTCCGCGCTACCAGCCAGCCCATGGAGGAGCCCGAGGATCCCGAGCACCTGCGCTGGCTGTTCGAGATGATCGGCGAGGACGGCTTCGTGATGTTCGCCACCGACTACCCGCACTGGGACTTCGATTCGCCGGACCGGGCGCTGCCGCACACGCTGCCGGAAGACCTGCGCCGCCGCATCCTGGCCGCCAATGCCCAGGAGACCTATGGATTCTGATCGGGAGGAGTCAGGCGAGCACGACCTGGGCCCGGTGACCGGCTACCCGCAGGGCGAGCCGGTCGCGGTCGACGTGGGACGCCGGCGCCTGGTCGTGGTCAGGGACGGCGAGCGGGTGTTCGCGCTGCGCGACGTCTGCCCGCACCAGGGAGCGGCGCTGTCGGCCGGCCGGGTGATCTCCACCTGCCGCATGCACCGGGACGACGGCGGCTGGGTGCAGACCGACCTGCGCGCCCTGCAGTGCCCGTGGCACGGCTGGGCGTTCGGGCTGGACGACGGCCAGGCGCTGTTCGAAGACTCCGGCACGCGCGTGCGCTCCTACCCCGCGCGGGTCGCCGGCGGTCGCGTCCGCGTACGGGTCGAGCGGTGACGGCTGACGCCAAGACCATGCGACCTTGACAGCAAATCGTGCTATCATGAGCGTCGAGAATGGGTGATTTGATGCGAGGTCTTCGATGAGTTCCACGATCACGGTTCGCGACATCGACGCGGGCGACAAAGCATGGCTCAAGTACGAAGCGCGACGTCTCGGTGTTTCGATGGAGGAGTTGGTCCGGCGTCTGATCCATGAGCGGCGCGAAAGAACTCGGCGCCACACCCTTCCGTCGGAGGTATTCAAGCGCTACTTCGGACCGGAGCACGGAGTCGAATTGCCGCAGAGATCCAGTTATGGATACCGCCCGGTCGAATTCGATGGGAACGAGGTGTGAGGCAGATCGTCGCTTACCTCCTGGATGCCAACGTGATCTCGGAAATGATGCGGCCGACTCCGGAGCCTCGGGTTGCGGCGTTCCTCGACCGGAGTAACGAACGAGGCTTCGGACTCGCCTCGATTACCATCTGGGAAGTCCTCGACGGCGTGGGACGCCTTGATCCGGGAAAGCGGCGCGACGACCTCGCCGAACGGTTTCAAGGGGTTCTCGACGACCTGTTCGACGAACGCGTTCTCGATTGGACGGTGGATGATGCTCGCACCTGCGCCGAACTGATGGAGCGGAAGCGCCGAGCAGGGGAGCGGCCTGACGACCACCTGCCGGATGCCATGCTCGCCGGAATGGCCGTTCGTCGAGGCCTTACCGTCGTCACGCGGAACGCGCGACACTTCCGCAACACGGGAGCCTCCGTCGTCGATCCATGGACGGGCGTTCGCCGATGACCGACGCCGTCACCGCGATCGGCTTCCTGGAGCTGATCCGGCGCTTGGCCGGGCTGGAGTTGCCGCCGATCGATCTGGTGGTCGGCATCGGCCGCGGTGGCGTGGTGCCCGCTGCGCTTGCCGCACAGCGGATGGCGTGCGACCTGCGGGTCCTTCCGGTGCGCTTTCGCGACGACGCGCACCAGCCGGAGCGGGCGGAGCCGCTGGTCACTCCGCCCGCCTTCGACGTGGCCGGCAAGCGGGTGCTGCTGGTGGACGACGTGGCGCGCACCGGCGCCACGCTGCGCGCCGCAGCCGGCACTCTGGCCGGCGCCGCCGCCATCCACACCCTGGTGGTCGCCGGCTGCGCCGACTACGCCCTGTTCCAGGTGGACTCCTGCATCGCTTGGCCCTGGCAGGCCGAGGCGCTGTAACGAACTGGGATCTTCAGGATTTCGTGTGGGCGAGACCGAAAGAGGTGCTACCGCGGCGGCCTCGCGACTGGCCGTCCGGAGCGGTTCAGCCGTGCGGTGCGTGCCGATGCCTGTGGTGGGCATGACAGAGCAATCGGAGGTTTCGAGGATCGGCGCCGCCGCCCAGCGCATGGGGCAGGATGTGGTCTATCTCGATCAGATGTCGTGAGTTGCAGCGGCGCCCGGTCCGCCGGTCGAGGTAGCTGCAGCGGCCGCCGTCCCGCTGCCACACCTGCCGTCGGACCGCCGCCGGAATCGCGCGGCCCGCAGCGCACGGCTTCGCCGTCGGAGTGGCGGTGGCGGCCGGCTTCGTCCCGGCAGCCGCTGGTCGGTCCGTCGCTTCCTGCCGCGTCCGCGAGGGCACGGAGGCCGGCCTCGGGTGCGGCGTCCCCTCCGGCGTCGGAGTGGTGCCGGCGGTGACTACCGCGTCCTGCACCGTCACGGCGTAACCGGATTCCGTGGGCTGCTTCTTCGCCGCCGGAGCGGGCCGGGATTCGCCCTGTGCCGCCCGCCTGCCGGTGCGCGCCCGCGGCGGCCGGCTCGGGTCGTGGCGGTCGAGCGCCTCCTGCACGATGCGGCCGACGAGCTGCCCCATGGTCATGCGGGGGTCCACGTGCGAGAGCAGCCCCCGCAGGTGCTCCAGTCCCTGCTGGCAGTCGGCGTCGATGACGACCTTCAACTCGTAGCGCCCGTCGCCGAGCGGGCGCACCCGGTCGGCCGGCGGCGCCAGTTCCGGGTCCAGGTCGGCCAGCATCCGTCGGACTTGGCGTGCGCTCTTGCCGGACGCCTCCTCGACCAGCTTCCGTCTGCCTGCCGCATCGAGCACCAGCGGCGGCGCAGGCTCGGAGTGGCTCGGCGTTGCGGCCGGCGCGGCGTCCGTCGCCGGATCGTCCGCCCGCGCAGCCTCGGCGGGGGCGGACCTCACCGCACCGCTCGCCGGTGCGGAGCCCGTCGACGCGATCGACGCGGTGCCGGCGATCGACCCGCGCCGCCGCTGCCGGTCGAACGCCCACTGCAACTCGGCGGCGGCGCTCAGCGTCAGCGAGCCGTCGCGCAGCCGCTCGCGCGCGCCCGGCTGGTCGGCGCACAGCCGCACGGCGCCGATGCGCCGCCCGGCGGCAGCGTCGCTGTAGCCGAGCTCGCGCACCGCGTAGTCGAACAGGCTGGAGCAGCCTCGCTCCAGGAACAGCCGGCGGGCCTCGATCTCGGCAAGGTGGTCGATGATGGCGCCCTGCAGGTGGCGCTCGTGGTGGACCAGCGTGCTGGCCTGGCGCAGCAGCTCGCGGTCGGAGAGCACACCGATGGTGGAGGTGATCGCGGGGCGGACAGCGGTCGCATGAGTGGTGTTCTTCATGGGGTAAATGTACTACCGGTTTTCAAATAGGACTTCATGACCGGTCCGGGACGGGTCGGCGATGCGCGCGCAGCGGGCGCTGAAGGGGGTGCCGGGCGGCCGAACGGGTATCCGAGCTTCCGGGAGGACGGAAGGGGCGCGGACGTGCGGTGACGTGCCACCTCGCAGGCGCAGAACCCCGTCAAGCCCATGAGGCAAGAATGCTCGATCTTTTTTCGCGGCGCGCCCGCTGCCGGCCGGTGCCGGCAACATCAGCGGCCGGTCGACCTCGCCTTCTGAGCGATCAGGTCGAAGAGCTGGAAGGCGTGGAGTTCCGCAAGCATTCTCGTACCTCGGCTCGGGACCGAGCTCGGGTCGAGGCGGAAGTGATCGATCGGCTGCAACGGTACCTGACGATCGAGGAGATCCTGGACGTGGACAGCGGAGCATGGCGTCCGTTCCGACCCCGTCTGCTCACCGCGGAGGAAGATGGCGAGGCTCTCGGCGATACCTTGCGCGAGAGGTGGAAGCTCGGTGTCGATCCGATTCCGAACATGACGTCGCTGCTGGAGGACCGAGGGATCAAGGTCCTGGTCGTCGCTTTGCCCGAAGGTGTTTCCGGATTGACCTGTCTCGTCAGCAGGAAACGACGCAAGGACAAGGTGCCGGTGATCGTTGTCAATCAGCAGGTCACGCTCGAACGGCGACGCCTCACGCTTGCCCACGAGCTGGCGCATCGCCTGATCGACAGCCAGTCACCGTTGGACCAAGAACGGACAGCAAACATCTTCGCCGGTGCGTTTCTGGTGCCGCGTGCACATCTCGTCCAGGAGATCGGCAGTCATCGAACAGCTCTCGGCTATCGGGAACTCCTTCAGCTCAAGCGAATGTACCGGGTGAGTGCAGCGGCATTGCTGATGCGCCTCAGGCAGACGGAAGTGATCGATGAGCCGACGCTTGCCTACGCGTTCCAGACGTTTGCGCGAGCGTGGCGCTCCACCGAACCGGAACCGTTGGAGGACGACGAGAAGGGCCAGCACGAACTGCCGCGACGATTCGAGCGACTTTGCTACTGGGTTCTCGCGGAAGGACTGATTTCACGATCCAAGGCCAGTGAGCTGCTCCACCAGCCTCTTGAGGAGATCGAACACGGATTGAAGGGGCCGGCTCGCGCCTACAGTCCGTCGTCGCCCACGCTGAACGGCATGGCGCGGCGCACCATGCGGCTCTCGGAGCGGGGCGGCAACTCGGCCATGCAGCGCCTGACCGCGGCCGGCCGGCCGGCGGGCGGCACCTCGACGATCAGGCCGGTGGTCTCGACGCTGCGCAGGACCTCCAGGTCGGTGCCGCAGACCCCCTCCGGCAGCTCCAGCAGCATGGGCCGGTCGATGACGCCGCACACGCGCTGGATGTTCGCCAGGGTGTGGAAGGACAGCGGCGACTCCCGGATCGGCGGCCGGAACAGCAGGCCGTTGACGGCCAGCTCGGCGAGCGCGCGAATGATTCCCTCGTCTGAGCGGTGGTCGACGGTGATGACGATGCCGAGGTCCTGGAGCGTCAGCAGCGCGGCCTCGGTGCCGGCGGCATCGAAGATCACGTAGTCGCAGCCGATCTCGACCAGAGCCCGCGTCTGCTCCAGGGTGAACAGCGGCAGGCGCACGCCCCAGATGCGGTCGCCGAGCGCCTTGGCGGCCGCGGGCAGGTCAGGATGGTCGACACTGCCGAGCCGCAGCAGGAGGGCGTCGGCATCGATGTCGGCCAGTCCAGGATCGTGGGCCAGCGCATCGGGCGAAACCTGCGCGATCAGCGCGAACTCGCCCGCGCTCCCGGCGCTGGCGGCGAAGCCGGCCGGCCGCGGCGTGTGCTCGCGGACGCGGTCGAGCAGCTCGATGAAGCGGCTCATCCGAAGATGGCGATCAGCACGCCGGCGGCGACCGCCGACCCGATCACGCCGGCCACGTTCGGGCCCATCGCGTTCATCAACAGGAAGTTGCCCGGATCCTCGTCCTGTCCGACCTTCTGCACCACGCGCGCCGCCATCGGCACGGCGGAGACGCCGGCCGCGCCGATCATGGGGTTCACGCGCCGGCCGGTGAGCACGCACATCAGCTTGCCCATCAGCACGCCGGCGGCGGTGCCGATGGCGAAGGCGACCAGGCCCAGGGCGATGATCTGCAGCGTCCTGGGGTTCAGGAACGCGCCGGCGCTCATGCGCGAACCGACCGACAGGCCCAGCAGGATGGTGACGATGTTGATCATCTCGTTCTGGGCGCACTGCGAGAGGCGCTCCAGCTTGGGGACCAGCGCGGTGGCCTCCTTGAGGAGGTTGCCCAGCATCAGCATGCCGATCAGCGGTGCGGCTGCCGGCACCACCAGCGCCGCGGTCACGGTGGTGATGATCGGGAAGAGTATCTTCACCCGGGTGGAGACCGGCCGCAGGTCGGCCATGCGCACCAGGCGCTCGCGGCGGGTCGTCAGCAGCCGGATGATCGGCGGCTGGATGATCGGCACCAGCGCCATGTAGGAGTAGGCGGCCACGGCGACCGCGCCCAGCAGGTGGTCGGCCAGCTTGCCGGTCAGGTAGATGGCGGTCGGACCGTCGGCGCCGCCGATGATCGCGATCGAGGCGGCCTCCGTCTGCGTGAAGCCGAGGGCGCCTGCGCCCAGCAGCGTGGCGAAGATCCCGAACTGCGCCGCCGCGCCCAGGATGAAGGTCTGCGGCCGGGCCAGCAGCGGCGTGAAGTCGGTCATGGCGCCGATGCCCAGGAAGATCAGCGGCGGGAAGACGCTGGACTTGATGCCGAACACGTAGATCTGTTCCAGCAGTCCGCCGGGATCGACCAGGTCCACCCCCGGCAGGTTGACCAGCAGCGCGCCGAAGCCGATCGGCACCAGCAGCAGCGGCTCGTACTGGCGGACGATGCCCAGGTAGAGCAGGACGCCGGCCACCGCCAGCATGGCAACGCGCGCCAGCGTCAGCTCGGGCAGGCCGGTCGCCTGCAGGAACTGCTCGAACAGTCCCATCGGCCGCTACTGGATGGTGAGCAGGGGCTGGCCTGCCGCGCGGTTGTCGCCGGGGCTCACGTGCACCTCCGAGACGGTGCCCGCGGCCGTGGCCGTCACGTCGATGTCCATCTTCATCGCCTCCATCACGACGACGAGCTGCCCGGCGCTGACCTGCTCGCCGGCCGCGACCTTGACCTCCTTGACGGTGCCGGTCATCGGCGCCGGCAGCACGCCGGGCCCCGCCGCGGCCGGCGCCGGTGCGGGTGGCGGAGTGGGCGTCGGCGAAGGAGCCGCGGGGGTGGGCGCCGGGGCCGGTGCGGGCGCGGCCGCAGGCGGTGCGGGTGTGGCGGCCGCCGGGGCCGCTTCGGGCTCCAGCTCGACGCGATAGGCGGTGCCTTCGTGGGTGATGGTGAGGACGTCTCCGTCGCGGACGACCTCGACCTCGTAGAGCGCCCCCTCGTAGCGGAAGCGGATCGTGCTCATGAAGTTGCCTGGCGCGCGACGGTCGCCGGTGCCGGCATGCGCAGGCGCCAGCGCGCGGCCTCCACGGTGTCGTAGGGACGCCAGGCGGCGGCGCTCGGCATTCCTGCCGCCGGCGTCGTGCCCGCTGCCTGCTCGGCGTCCCGTGCCGCGGCCAGATACGCGGCGGTTGCCGCGGCGATCCAGCCGGGGCTGCCCGCTCCGGCCGGTTCCGGGGCCGCTGCATCCGGGGTGTCCTGCGCCGTCTCGCGCCGGCCGGAAGCCGTGGTGAGCGCCGCCATCATCGCGCTCAGGAACACCAGGAAGACGAACACGACGCCCATGCCGAGCACGGCGACGAACAGCGTGGAAGGGGCATCCATGGCTGCTACAGGGGGATGTTGCCGTGCTTCTTGGCCGGCCGGTCCTCGCGCTTGCGGGCCAGCATCTCGATGGAGCGGATCAGCTCGATGCGCATGGCGGCCGGCTCGATGACGTCGTCGATGAAGCCGTGGCCGGCGGCGATGAACGGGTTCATCACGGTCTCCCGGAACTCCTCCACCTTTTCCTTCCGCTTGGCGGCGCGGTCCTCGGCGGCGGCGATGTCGCGGCGGAAGATGATGTTGGCCGCGCCCTCGGCCCCCATGACCGCGATCTCCGCGCTCGGGAACGCCAGCACGCGGTCGTAGCCGAGCGACTTGGAGGCCATGGCGATGAAGGCGCCGCCGTACGCCTTGCGGATGATCAGCGCCACCTTGGGGACGGTCGCCTCCGCGATCGCGTACAGGATCTTGGCGCCGTGGCGGATGATGCCGCCGTGCTCCTGGGTGATGCCCGGCAGGAAGCCGGGGACGTCCACCAGCGACACGATCGGCACGTTGAACGCGTCGCAGAAGCGCAGGAAGCGGGCCGCCTTGTCCGAGGAGTCGATGTCCAGGGAGGCGGCGTAGACGCTCGGCTGGTTGGCGAACAGGCCGACGGTGCGGCCGGCCAGCCTGGCGAAGCCGACCACGACGTTCTGGGCGAACTCCGGCTGCACCTCGATGAAGGAGCCGGAGTCCACCGCCTCCGCGATCATCGCGCGCACGTCGAACGGCCGGCGCGCGTCATCGGGGATCAGATCGGCGATTCCGCCGGTGGCGCGGTCGATGGGGTCCGAGACCGGCAGCAGCGGCGGCGACTCCTGGTTGTTGAGCGGCAGGTAGCCCAGCAGGCGCCGCAGGCCGGCCAGGCACTGCGCCTCGTCCGCGAAGCGGAAGTGCGCGACGCCGCTGGTCGCCGAGTGCGGGGCGGCGCCGCCCAGGTCGCCGTGCGAGATCTCCTCGCCCGTCACCGCCCGGATGACCTCCGGGCCGGTGATGTACATGTTGCTGATCGTGTCGACCATGAAGATGAAGTCCGTGATCGCCGGCGAGTAGACCGCCCCGCCCGCGCACGGCCCCAGGATGATCGAGAACTGCGGGATCACGCCCGAGGACAGGGTGTTGGCGCGGAAGATCTTGGCGTAGCCGTCCAGCGACAGGACCCCCTCCTGGATGCGCGCCCCGCCCGAGTCGTTGATCTGGATGAACGGCACCCCTGACTCCAGGGCGAGCCGTTGCGCGTGGGCGATGCGCGTGGCGTGCATCTCCCCCAGGGTGCCGCCCACGACGGTGAAGTCCTGCGCGGCCACGAACACCTGGCGGCCCTCGATCTTGGCGCTGCCGGTCACCACGCCGTCGCCGGGAACGCGCTGCCGGTCCATGCCGAAGTCGGTGGAGCGCACGGTCACGAACGGCTGCTGCTCGATGAAGGAATCGGGGTCGACCAGCGCGGCGATCCGCTCGCGCGCCGTCATCTTGCCCTTGGCGTGCTGCGCCGCGATGCGCTTTTCGCCGCCGCCGGCCTCGGCCTCGCGGCGCCTGGTCCGGTACGTCTCCAACAGGCGTTCTTGCATGCAGGCGAGGGGACGGGCCCGCGGGGACCCGAAGCGAGGCGGAGTCTACCGGCAGACCGCGACGGTGGTCAAACTCCCTGCCCATCGCGGACGTACCATCGACCACGGAGGACGCATGACTGAGCTGCAGTACCTCGATGAGGAAGAACAGACGATCGTCGGCGCCATCGAGGATGATCCGCGCGTCGGGGACGCGCTGGACCCGCAGGAAGAAGCGCTGATGCGGGAGGCGCTCGCCCGAGCGGCGCGACGCGAACGCAAGGACGCCAAGATCACGCTCCGCTTGCCGGCGGACGACCTCCTGGCGATCAAGGCGAAGGCGCGTCGGCTCGGAGTCGACTATCAGCCGCAATCCCCGATGAGTCGGGATCGCGATCGGCGCTTGGGACAAACGTGATCACCACCCGACCCAGGCGAGGATCCTCAGTGTCCCGTTCGAGATAGAAAGGACGATCCGGTGACTCCAGGAAGAGCTGCTCCGTCGTTCCGTCGGCCGACCAGTGGACAACCAGTGTGTCGTCCCCCGGTCCCTCGCAATAGAAACCAAGACAATCGAACGACTCGTATACGTAACTCCTGTACGGGGAATCTGCGTCCTCGTCGTAGAAATGCGCTTCTTTGAACCAACGGATGTACAAGCTGTCCCAAACATCGTCAAGAGAATGGTTCTGCACCATCTTGAATGTCATCTTGCCATTACTTTCCAGGTCGATAACACCGCTTCTGCGGTCGATGCGCTTCGGGGGAATCTCGAAGTAGGTTGTAAACATCACGACCTGCACTCGCGCACGCTCGCTGGACTCATTGACAATCTCGAGGAAAAACCGCGCTACGGCGGGGCCTGTCGGCGGGTCGGGTGGTATCGGTTCTACCGAACAGGAGGCCAGGATGGAGCCGAACGCCGTCACGCCGAGCAAGCCGACAAGGAGTCGAGAAACCGTGCGTTTCGGCATCGCAGCATCGCCCTCGTCGTCAGGGATGTCCACCATCAGTCAGGGGTTCCCGAAGAGGCGGAAACTCGATCCGGGGTCGGTACGAAGGTGACCACCACCCGAGCCAACCGAGGGTTGTCGGTGTCCCGTTCAAGGTAGAAGGGACGATCCGGCGACTCCAGAAAGAGCTGGTGCGTTGTACGGTCGGACGACTTATGAACGACCAGCGTGTCGTCGCCCGGGTACGAGCAGAAGAAACCGATGCATTCGGTCAACCGGTACTCGTAGCTCGTGACGGGGGCGATGCCGAGAAAATGTATCGCACGGAACTGCCTTACAAAGACGTTTGTTTCATCGTTTCCTGGGCTGCCGGCGCCGCACGGGGCCGTATAGGTCTTGACTGCCAAGGTCATGCTCTCGTCTCTGTCCAGGGCGAGGATCGGGCTTCGGCCGATGGAAGGAGGACCGCACGAGGTAGCCGGGGCAAAGAGCGCGTTTGTCCCCACGCTTTGGTCAGGAATACCATCGGCTTCTCGCGGCGACAGGAACTCGCTGCTCATGAGCTCGATTTCCACCCAGATGGGCTCGGCGGAGTCATTAACGATTTCCAGCGAGAACCTCGCAGGGGGCTCCTCGTAACCGTAGAGCGGACCTCGACAGGCCGCGATGAGAGAGGCAAGGCCGGCCGTGAGCAGCAGGACGCTGAGCTGACTTAGGGCCGTCGGTTTCAGAGGGGACTCCTTTGAGCACTCCGGCGCAGGCGTGCGGCCGTCAGGGCGGAGGCCGCGGGTGGCCCGCAAGGACTGTCGCCGGAGCGTATCACGAGCCGAAGTGTAATAGTGGCGCACACCGAGCTGCCAGAGACCAGCGACCAGGGCCAGGAAGGCGAACCCGGCGAGGGGGCGAGCCAGGCGACAGCCGTCGGCGAATGCCCACCAAGGAGTGTGCGTCCCGATTCCCCCGTCGTGACTCGTCGGTAGCGGCCAGCAGCACGTTGGTATCGACGAACATGACGTCACCGGCCGTCATCGCCATAGATCTGCTCCCTGCTCCAGGCACCCGTGTACCCGGTCTTGACCGTGACCAGATTGAGGGTCCGGTATCGGGTTCCGGTGGCGCCAGCGCGGCGGCGCGATCCAGGATGGCCCGCAACTCTCCCTGCAAGGACCGGTGATGGCTTCGTGCCAGACGTTTCAGGGCAAGGATGGTCTCGGGAGGGATGTTCGTGACGTGTATTGACGACATCGTCTTCAGCTATGGCGGCGATACAGCTCGGCGATGATCCGCTCGATCGGCGGATCCTCGACGAACAGGTCGCGAAGCGGATAGCGGTCGGTCACCTGCCGGATCAGTTCTGCCGCCGAGATGCGGCGCGGATCGAACCGCACGCGGACGCGATGGGCGCGCCGCTCCACCACCTCGGCGTCGGGAATGGAGAGCTCGCAGTCCCGGTCCTCCAGGTCGATCGACAGATAGCGCTCGCCGGCGACCGCCGCGCGCAGCTCCGTGACCGAGCCGTCCAGGACGATGCGGCCCGCGCTGATGACGATCACCCGGTCGCAGAGCGTCTCGATGTCGTCCATGTCGTGGGTGGTCAGGATCACGGTCACGCCGCGATCGCGCAGCCGGCCGATGAAGTCGCGCACCGCCAGCTTGGCGACGGCGTCCAGGCCGATGGTCGGCTCGTCCAGGAACAGCAGCGACGGGCGATGCAGCAGCGCCGCGGCCAGGTCGCAGCGCATGCGCTGCCCCAGGCTGAGCTGCCGCGCCGGCGTGTCCAGAAGGTCCTTCAGGCCAAGCAGCTCTGTCAGCTCTTCGCGCGTCTCTGCGTAGCGGTTCTGCGGTACCCGGTAGATGTCGCGCAGCAGCTCGAACGACTCCACGACCGGCAGGTCCCACAACAACTGCGTTCGTTGTCCGAACACCGCGCCGATGGAGGCGACGTAGCGGCGCCGGTGGATCCACGGCGTCAATCCGTCGATCCGGCAGGTGCCGGCGTCCGGCACCAGGATGCCCGACAGCAGCTTCACGGTGGTGCTCTTGCCGGCGCCGTTGGGGCCGATGTAGCCGACCAGCTCGCCCCGCCGCACCGTGAAGGAGACGTCTTCGACGGCCGTCACCAGCCGATGGCGGCGCCGGACCACGCCGGCAAGCGCGCCGAGCATGCCCGCCCTGCGCTCGGCCACGCGGAAGCGCTTGGTGAGACCGGCGGCGCGGATGTGGATCTCGGAAGCGGACGACGAGCTCATGCGACATCTCCTGATCGGTCAAGGACGGCGACCTCGTCCGTTGCCGCCCGGCACCGGTCCGGGCAGCGGATCACGAGGCCGTCAAAGCGAAGGAGGCGAACGGTGACGTTACCGCAACGGCGCAGCCGATGGAACCTCCCTGCTGGGAATGCCGGCATCTGGCGAGAACCAGATCGCTGGCACGGGGCCGCGCTTGACCAGACCATGATGTATTGCCAATAGCCATACAATCGAGTACCATGGGAACGTGCGGATCGAGTGGGACGCTGCGAAGAATCGGCTCCTGTGGGGCGCACGAAAGATCGGATTCGAGGTGGTCGAGCAAGTGCTGGAGGAAGGCACCTACGAGATCCGGGCGCACCCCGATCGACAACGGTATCCGAATCAGATCCTGCTGATCTTCGAGTTCCGCGCCTATACGTGGGTATGTCCCGCGGTGCGTAGTGCCGATGCCCTGACGTTGAAAACGGTCTACCCATCGCGGAAACACCATCGACTACGGAGGAACCATGGCTGACTTGCAGTACCTCGATGAGGAAGAACGGACGATCGTCAGCGCCATCGAGGATGACCCGCGCGTCGGGGAAGCGCTAGACGCGCGGGAAGAAGCACTGATGCGGGAGACGCTCGCCCAAGCGGCCCAACGCGAGCGCAAGGACGCCAAGATCACGCTCCGCTTGCCGGCGGGCGATCTCCTGGCGATCAAGGCGAAGGCGCGTCGGCTTGGAGTCGACTATCAGCCGCTGATCGCGGAGCTCATCCACCAATATGCCGCGGGGGAGCTGAGGCGCATCGACTGAAATGCGCCGCCGTACGTCTCCGTTGCTACGAGCCGGTTGAGGTGTAGTGGCGCACGCCGAGCTGCCACAGGCCGGCGGTCAAGGCAAGAAAGATGAACCCCGCCATCGGGGCGAGCCAGGCGACAGCCGCCGGCGCGCCCAGCGGATCCGGGCGGCCCAGAACATGCACGACCGGGAAGTAGGTGACGCTGCCGATCGGCACCACGAACAGGAACAGGTACCGGAGCGCGCGGTGGAACACCGGGATCGGATACTGCGTGGTCTCCACGCCGCCGTGGGTGACGATGGCGAAGAGCTCCAGCGTCTCGGTGGTCCAGAACGACAGGACGGCGGAGAGCATGAGCAACGCGAAGTAGGCGGCGACGCCACCGAGAAATGCCCACAGCAACAGCGCGACGTCGCCCAAGGCGGGCCCGCCTTCCAGGGCGGAGAGCGCCCAGCCCAGCACCACGGATCCCTGCAGCAGCCGGCCGATCCGCTTCGGAGCGAGGCTGCTGCCCAGCACCTGCAGCAGCGTCGAGCGCGGCCGCAGCAGCACCCGGTCGAGCGCACCTTCCTTGATGAGCGGTCCGAACAGGTCGAATCCGCGCCCGATCGCCTCGGCCACCGCGAACACGACATGGACTACTCCGTAGAACAGCGCCACCTCCGCCAGGGTCCAGCCGCCGATGCTCCCGAAGCGGCCGAACAGCGCCCAGATGGCCAGGAAGTTCATCGCCGCCGAGACGAGCGTGCCGAGCGACTCCATCAGGAAGGACGAGCGGTACTGCATCTCCGCGCGCAGGTTGGCGGCCGCGTAGCGCACGGCCATGCGCAGCGTTCCCGGGCCGGTCCTCGGAAGTCGCGGGGGCTTCGTGTTCGTGCCGGCGGCCACGGCGCGGAAATCCGGCCTATCCATTCCTGGATCAGCCACCCTGGATCACCACCTTGCGAATCCCGAGCGCCATCAGACGGTGGCCGGCGGCCAGCAGGGCCACCACCCACGCCGCCTGCACCAGCAGCGCGCGCAGCGCCTCCGCGCCGGCCAGGTGTCCCGAGTAGATACGGAACGGCGTGTCGATCAGCCCCGCGAACGGCAGCAGCTCAAGCACCGACTGTGCCCATTGCGGCAGGTAGGGCAACGGCACGATCTGCCCGGAGCAGAACCAGGCGGCGAGCGGCAGGATCGCGTTCCAGCCGGTGGAGCTGAGCGTCCACAACATGACGGTCTGGCCGAGCAGGGTGATCGCCATGCCGACGAGCACCCCCAGCGCGATGGCGACCGCGAAGCCGACCGCGGCGGTGGCTCCCGCCGGCGGGCCGAGCGCCCAGGTGCGGGCGCCGACGAGCGGCAGCAGCACGGCCGCGAACAGCAGCAGCGGCACGGCGCGCAGCGCGGTCCTGCCGATTCTCCAGCCGATGACGCTGACGCCCCAGTTGGCGTACAGGTCGAGCGGGCGGAGCAGCTCGTAGGCGACGGCGCCGCTGCGGATCCGGTCGGACGCCAGCGGGTCCACGTTCATCGGGAACAGCCCGAACAGAGCCTGTCCCAGCCAGACGTAGGAGGCCAGGTGGGCGGTCGTGAAGTCGCTCGCGTCGGGGGCGCTCCGATAGAAGCCGTCCAGGATCATGAAGCGCAGCAGGCCCCAGAAGATCTGCGTGCCCACGGCGGCGAGCGCCGCCGCACGGTACTGCAGGATCGCGCGCAGCCGCATCGAAGCCAGCGCGGCATAGCTGCCGAGTCTCCTACCGGCGTGGACGCGCACCGGTGGCACGAAAGACGACGACATCGTGAATCTCCCGAATCGCGGTGAGGACGCCGACCTCGCCCGACCCTCCCGCGCCGTCGCGGGAGACGCATGACGAAGTCGTTGCTGTGAAGGAAGCGGACTCTTTTACAACGGCTTCGCTCTCCATGGGAAGCGGGCGGAACGAGCTACCAGGTCGGGCAGCGAAGACGTCGTCGGCGCGAGTACCCGGGCGCGGCGCGACCGGCCGGGACGGCCGTCACCGATCGGCGCGAGCGAGTGCGGCCAGGAAGTCCGCCTGGTCCGTGCAGGCGAATGCCGCCGCCACAAGCACGGCCTCCGTGGATGCGGCGAACGCCGCTGCGTCGCCGGGGAACTCCGTCGAGACCTCGATGCCCCGCGACCGCAGTATCTGGCGGACCATCTCCGCGCGCGCTTCCGCACGGCCGCGCTCGAACCCCTGCCGCCGCTGCGAACGCAGCAATGGGTCGTCGTCCGGCCCGGTGCCTTCCCGCGCGCCCAGCGCTGCGCCCACCCGCTCCAGCACGGCACTGGTCTGCGCCGACGGCGCCGGCTCGTTCAGCGCCGCGTGGATCTCCGCCGCCGTCCAGCCGGGGAACGCACGGCTCTCGGCCGCCACCCGGTAGCGGCCGCCTTCCAGCAGATGGATGGTCAACCCCGGCCGCCGCGACCGCGGCCGGCTCGGCGACGGCGCCTCCGGGACGTCCACCCACACCTCCGGGAACCCCCACGACTCGTACAGCGGCAGCTTGCCGCGGCGGGCGTCGGTGGTGTGGTCGACTTCCAGCACCACGTCGGGGAAGTCGTCTTCGCCCACCACCATGGCGGCGGCCGGCAGCTTGGCGCGGACGGGATGCAGGTACAGGGACTCGTCGGCCTGCATGATGCTCTGCGGCCGGCCGCGGTGGTCGCGCAGCAGCAGGTCCATCGAGCCGTAGCACTCGATGCGCGAGCCGCGCACTCTGGCTAGGGAAACCGCCAACTGAGGCAGGAGACGGGACGGGCGTTCGTGGTAGGGGCTGACCGGCTCGCACACCCAGGCGGTCTCGGTGGCCGCCTCCCAGTATTCCAGGCGCCGCTCGAAGGATTCGAGCTCGGCGGGCGGCAGGTGGACGGGCGTGCAGCCCGGGAACGCCGGCGGCTCGGGGTCGGTGCGCGGCCGGCCGGCCGGGCCGTCTGCGCGTCGGGCGGGCAGTGTTGCGGCAGCGGGTTCGGCAACGGGTCCGGCAACGGGTACGGAGGCGCTTTCCGCAGCGGCCATGCACCAAGGGTAGCTCACGGTTGCGCGCGCATCCAAGCCAGGATCCTTCCGGCGCGCCCGACCGGGGCCAAGCCGGACGAGTCCGGGTGCGCCGCTTCGCCCGACGGCAGGGCGTTCTGCACCGGAAGCAGCGAGCGGCGGCGCGGCGCGCACAGGCGAGCCGGCACGAAGCCGCGCCGCCTGCGTTCGATCGTCCCGGCCGCCAGCAGGGCCGCCAGCGCCTCGTCGATCTCCGCCTCGCGCCAGCCGCGCAGGTAGCCGAAGCCGCGCGTGCGCCGCAGCCCCATGGCCTCCGCCTCGTAGGTGGGCTGGCCGCTCAACAGCAGTGCCGTCTCCCGCAGTCCGAAGCGGCCCCGGTGGCGGCGCACGAGGTCGGCGATCCCGGCGGCCTCCCGCGGCGGCCCGGTCACTTCCCGGTCGCAGACGTCGCAACCGCTGCACGCCACCTCTCCGTCGGTGAACGGCGCCAGGAGCTGCTCCCGCCGGCAGCGGCGGGACGCCGCGTAGTCCAGCATGCCGGTGTAGCGCCGCCGGTCGGCCGGCGCCATCGTCTCCAGCCGGCGCCGCTCGGCTCCGCCGGCGTGCAGCAGCAGCGCCTCCGCCGGCCGGCCGTCGCGTCCGGCGCGCCCCGCCTCCTGCAGGTACGCCTCCATCGACGGCGGCGGTTCCAGGTGTACGGCAGAACGGATGTCGCCCTTGTCCACGCCCATCCCGTAGGCGGAGGTCGCGACCAGCACGCCGTCGGCGGAGTCGAAGAACCACTGCTCGATCGCCCGCCGCTCGTCGGCGTCCAGGCCGGCGTGGTAGAAGCGGGAGGAGCCGATGCCGGCGGCCTGCAGGTGGCGGGCGTAGTGCTCGGTGCCGCCGCGGCTGGACGCGAATGCGATCAGCGGGCGCGCCATCGTCTGGGCGCACTCGACCAGCGCGCGCCTCTTGGACAGGACCTGCCGGACCGAGTAGCGCAGGTTGGTGCGATCCGGGTCGACGGAGACCACCGACACCGGCGCATCGGCGTAGATCACCTCCTGGATGCGCCGAACGATGGGACTGCTGGCGGTTGCGGTGAAGGCGCTCACGACCGGGATGCCGGCGGCCCGGATCACGGCGCCCAGCTCCACGTAGGCGGGCCGGAAGCGGTCGCCCCACTCCGAGATGCAGTGCGCCTCGTCGATCACGCAGTGGGAGATGCTCAGGCTGGGGAGCTGCTCGCCGAAGCGGCCGGCGAGGGCCTCCGGCGTGGTGAACAGCACGTCGATCTCGCGCTCGGCCAGCCGGTGCAGGATCTGCCGGCGCTCCGGCATCTCCTGGGCGCCCATCAGCGCCGCGACCCGCAGCGGTCCCTCGCGCAGCCGCCGGAGCTGGTCCTGCAGCAGCGACAGCAGCGGCACGATCACCATCGTCGGGCCGGCCAACAGGCGCGCGGGAAGCTGGAAGCACAGCGACTTGCCGCTGCCGGTGGGCATCAGCACGATCTGGCTGCAGCCGTCCAGGATGTTGTCCACGACCAGCCGCTGCGCCGGGAAGAGGTACGGCACGCCGAACGTGGCGTGCGCCTCCGCTTCCACCGGATCGTCATAGCGGCGATCCGCCGCGTCCGTGTCCGTTTGCACTCTCGCGAGAGTTAACGGCCGTGCGGGCGGCGGCGCTTTCGACCTCGCGGCCGTCGGTCAGGCGTCGGGATCGAAGTAGTCGTCCAGGCCGACCGTGATCGTGTACAGCCTGCGGTACAGGAACGTGACGCTGACGGCGACCTGGACGGTGACCTCCGTGACCAGCGCCAGGCCGTCCTGCAGCTCGTAGGCCGCGAGGATGGCAATGCCCCGCACCGAGCGCGGCAGCGGATCGACCGTGTACTGCAACTCCAGGGGAACGCCGTCCTCGGAGACCCAGAGCTGCCCGCGGATCGTGTACAGCTCCTCCGGCTGCTCGATGCGGTAGCCGACCGCCGTCCGGCCGCGGATCGTGCGCCGCTCGCCCATCCGCTCCGCCCCCACCATGGCCGACAGGTCGGCCTGGAACGCATCGGAGAAGCGCGCGGAGCTGGCGCCGCTCCTGCCGTCGGGCTCGGCCTCCTCGGCGTGCTCGACCGCCTCCCCGTCCTTGACGTCGCGCACCAGCTCGTAGGTCAGCTCGCCGTCGACCACCCGCGCTCGCATGACGGTCTCGCGCGTCGATCTGAGCTTGCCGTCCGCGGAGTGCTCCCGCGTATGCGTCATCATGGTGCCGGGAACCAGGTGTCCGGCGGCCGCGGCCATGGCGACGGCCCGCTCCCAGAGGGCGTCGGCGCCCGCCAGGGAGGCGGTGGCAGCCAGCAGCAGTACCGTGCCGCAGGCGCGCAGGGTGCGCACGGAGGCCCGCACGGCAGAACGCCGGAGGTCGGTGGTGACGCCGGCGCGCGCGGTTCGTACCCTGCCCATCCCTGGACACGCCGATGAGCCCGGACCCATTTCCCCATTCTGACACTGTCGAGGTGGACGGCGTCGAGGTGGACGGCGTCCAGGTGGACGGCGCAGCGCTTCCCGCGGCGGCCGTCTGGTCCGCGCTTGCCCCGCACCTGACGCCCGCGCGCCGCCAGCGGATCCGTGAGGTGGCCGCCGGCCGCAGCTTCGCGGTCGCCACGGTGCTGGAGCACGTGCACGACGACGGCAACATCGCCGCCGTGCTGCGCACCTGCGAAGGGATCGGCTTCCCGGTCGTGCACGTCGTCAGGGCGGCTCCCGACCCGGGAGCGCCGGCCCGACCGCCCAACCGCGTCACCCAGGGCGCGGACAAGTGGCTGGAGGTGGCGTGGTGGAACGCCGGCGACCCGTGGCTCCAGCGGCTGCACGCGGACGGCTACCGGGTGCTGGTGACCCGGGTCGGCGACGGGCCGACCATCGATCAGGTGGACTTCTCGCGTCCGACCGCGGTGGTGTTCGGCAACGAGCACGCGGGCGTCAGCGACGCGACGGCGGCGGCGGCCGACGGCTGGTTCTCGATCCCGATGGCCGGGTTCACGCGCAGCTTCAACATCAGCGTCGCGGTGGCGATGGTGCTGCAGCACGCGCGCCGCTCGCGCGCGGCAGCCTGCGGCGACGACGGCGAGCTCACCGCCGGCCAGCGGCTCATCCTGGCGGCACGCTACGCCGTCCGTTCGCTCCCCAACGCGGGGGCACTGCTCCGCCGCGCCCTCGGCGACGGTTCGTTTGACATCGGCAGCCGGAGACGGAAGGGTTCGGACGCATGATCATCGAACCCAGGGTGCGCGGCTTCATCTGCATGACGTCGCACCCCGACGGCTGCGCGGCGAACGTCGGCGAGCAGATCGCCCACGTGCGGGAACGAGGCTCCATCGACGGCCCGCGCTCGGTGCTGGTGGTCGGCGCCTCCACCGGCTACGGGCTGGCGTCGCGGATCGTCGCCGCGTTCGGCTGCGGAGCGAAGACGGTCGGCGCGTTCTTCGAGCGGCCCGGCTCCGCGCGGCGGCCCGCCTCGGCAGGCTGGTACAACACGGCGGCGTTCGAGCGGGCGGCGGCGGAGGCCGGCCTGGGCGCGTGGAGCTACAACGGCGACGCGTTCGCCGAGGAGGCCAAGGAGCGCGTCCTCGACCTGATCCGCACCCGTCTGGACGGCGCGGTCGACTTGGTCGTCTACAGCCTGGCGTCCCCGCGCCGCGTGCACCCGGAGAGCGGCCAGACCTTCAACTCGGTCATCAAGCCGATCGGCACGCCGTTCGCGGGCAGGACCATCGACGCCCGCTCGGGCGCCCTGGGCGATGCCAGCATCGAGCCGGCTACGGATCAGGAAGTGGAGCACACCGTGGCGGTCATGGGCGGCGACGACTGGCGGCGCTGGATCGACGCGCTGGACTCTGCCGGCGTGCTCGCTTCCGGGTGCCGCACCCTCGCCTACACCTATCTGGGCCCGGAGCACACGTGGCCGATCTACCGCGACGGCACCATCGGCAAGGCCAAGGAGGACCTGCAGCGGACCGCCGGCGAGCTGGATGCGCGGCTGCGCGCGCGCGGCGGCCGGGCGCTGCTGTCGGTCAACCGCGCCCTGGTGACGCAGGCCAGCGCCGCGATCCCGACGGTGGCCGTCTACCTGGCCATGCTGGCGCCGCTGCTGCGCGCGCGCGGCACGGACGAGGGGTGCATCGAGCAGATGGACCGGCTGTTCCGGGAGCGGCTCTGCGCCGGGGGAGACCTCCCCGTGGACGAGGCCGGTCGCATCCGCGTGGATGACTACGAGATGGAGGACGAGGTGCAGGCGGCGGTGCGCGAGCGCTGGGAGCAGGTGACCGCCGAGGGCTACCGGCAGATCCTGGACGTGGACGGCTACCAGCGCGAGTTCCTGCGGCTGTTCGGCTTCGGGATGCCGGGCGTCGACTACGGCGCGGAGGTCGATCCCGAGGTGGCCATCCCGTCGATCGACGGCTGATCGGGCGCGGCTGAGGCGACGGGTGCCGTTCGACGCCGAGCTGGATCTGGCCAAGCAGGCCGCGCGTGCGGCCGGCGCCATCCAGCTCTCCCGGCACGGAGCCGAGGCCGTCGACCTCAAGGCCGACGAGTCGCCGGTGACCGAGGTGGACCGCCGCTGCGAGGCGCTGATCCGCGGCGAGCTGCTCGGCGCCTTCCCGGACGACGGCTTCCTGGGCGAGGAGTCCGGCACGGCCGGCGGGACGAGCGGCCGCACCTGGATCGTCGACCCGCTGGACGGCACCCGCCCGTACATCAGGGGCATCGTCACGCACGCGGCGCTGATCGCGTTGGAGGACGCGGCCGGCCCGGCGCTGGGCGTCATCCACCTGCCGGCCCTGGACCTGACCTGCTGGGCGGCCCGCGGCGGCGGTGCCTTCTGCAACGGGGAGCCGGCACGCGTGTCGGCGACCGCCACCGTGGCCGACGCGATCGGCAGCGGGCTGGGCTTCCTGCAGCGCTCCGGCGAGCCCCTCGGCGCGCGCCTGTTCGAGCTGCTGCGCCGCACCGGCTACAGCTACGGGTTCATGGACGCCTACTCGTACGTCTGCCTGGCCACCGGCCGCATCGACTTCTGCGTCAACCTGCTCGACGCCCCGTGGGACTGCGCCGCCGCCGCGGCCATCATCGCCGAGGCGGGCGGACGCTGGTCGGACGCCGCCGGCGTCGAGACCGTGCACCGCGGCACCTTCGTGGCCAGTAACGGCGTCCTCCACCGGGAGGTGCTCGACGCCCTCAGGTAGGCGCGGCAGATCGACGCCCGACCCCGATGCCATTAGGGTACCGGCCATGATCAACGTGACGGTGTGGTGCGAGTTCATCCAGGAGCGGGAGGATCCCGAGGTCGCGGCGGTGTACCCGAACGGAATCCACGAGGCGATCGCCGAGGGGCTGCGGCGCGAGGACGACCTGGCCGTGACCACCGCCAGCCTGGACCAGCCCGACCAGGGGCTGTGGCAGGAACGGCTCGAAGCCACCGACGTGCTGATCTGGTGGGGCCACAAGGCGCACGACCGCGTCGACGATGCCACCGTCGACCGGGTGCAGCTCCGCGCCAACGACGGCATGGGGCTGATCCTGCTGCACTCCTCGCACGTCTCCAAGATCATGACGCGGGTGCTCGGCACGCGCTGCAGCCTGCGCCACCGCGAGATCGGCGAACGCGAGCGCGTCTGGAACATCGAGCCCAACCATCCGATCACGCAGGGCATCGGCGACTACTTCGAGATCGAGCACGAGGAGCTGTACGGCGAGCGCTTCGACATCCCGCAGCCCGACGAGCTGATCTTCATCTCCTGGTTCGAGGGAGGCGAGGTGTTCCGTTCCGGCGTCACCTACCGGCGCGGCAACGGAAGGATCTTCTATTTCCAGCCGGGGCACGAGACCTACCCCATCTACTACCAGCCGGAGATCGTCCGCGTGCTGGTCAACGCCGTGCGCTGGGCGAAGCCGCTGCGCATCATCCCCGGCGTGCGCGGCATCAAGGCCGAGCCGCTGGAGCCCGTGCCGCGTCGGGCATGACACCTCAGCCAGCACGAGCGACGACGGTTCCGTGACTCCGGAGGAGTTGCGCGCGCGGCTGGAGCGCTTCCCCAGGTTGCCGCTCGGCGCCTACCCCACCCCGCTGCAGCCGGCGCCGGGCCTGAGCCGGGAGCTGGGCCGCACGGTGCTGGTCAAGCGCGAGGATCTGTCCGGCCTGGCCTTCGGCGGCAACAAGGTCCGACACATGGAGCTGCTCATGGCGGAGGTGCGGCGCGCGGGCGCCGACACCGTGATCAACGTCATGGGCTTCCACTCCAACAACGCGCGGCTGGCGGCCGCCGCCTGCGTGCGCGCCGGCTTCCGCTACCACGTCTTCCTGCGCCGTGCGGCGGGCATGCCGATACAGGGCAACAGCCTGGTCGACCACCTGCTGGGCGCGGCCGTGCACCTGCTGAACGACGAGGAGTCGGAGCGCGACATGGAGCTGGCGCGCGGCGTGGCCGAGCGGCTGCGCCGCGCGGGGGCCGTGCCGTACGTCATGAACGACGAGCTGTTCCCGAAGCTGGCGGGCATGATCGGCTTCGCCGATGCCGGCCTGGAGCTTGCCGATCAACTCCGTGCCGCCGCGGTCAGCGGTCCGGTGCGGGTGGTGGCGGTGGCCGGCCGCAGCCTGTGCGGACTGGCGCTGGCGTCGCTCAACCTGGGGCTCGACTGGCGCTTCACGGGCGTCCGGGTGGCTTCCGCGCCGGCGCTGGACGACTACATCTTCAGCAATGCCGAGACGATCCGGCAGTGGCTGGACCTGCCGCGCACCTACGCGCCGGAGAATTTCGACATCGTGGAGACCTACGCCGGGCCGGACGGGCCCGCGCCCGCCGTGTTGGAGGCAGTGAGGCTGGCGGCGCGCACCGACGGGCTGATGGTCGATCCCAACTACACCGGCGTGGCGCTGGCCGGCTTGATCGACCGCATCGAGGACGGCGTGGTCGGCGCCGACGAGACGGTCGTGTTCGTGCACACCGGCGGCACGCCGGCGATCTTCAGCTACGCGGAGGAGCTGGTGCCGGCCGGGACGCTGGCGGTGACGCCGTAGCGGCCGCCCGGCCGGCGCCGTTGCCGGTGCGGAGCGCGGCGATGATCGCGTCCGGGTCGTAGACGCAGCCGGCCCACGTGCCGCCGGAGGCGGCCTGCAGCGCCGCCCACAGCCGCGTGTCGTCAGGCAGACCCGGGTGCGGCGCGATGCACGGTGCGGTCGGACGCGTGGCCAGCACCGCCTCGGCCTGTGCCGGGGTCAACTCGCCTTCGTCCTCCGTGGCGACCAGCTCCACGGAACCGGTGAGCTCCCCGCGGTCGACCACGACCTGCACCGTGTCACCATCCCGCAACCGGCCGATCGGACCGCCCGCCAGCGCCTCCGGACCGACGTGGCCCACGCACGCCCCGGTGGATACGCCGGAGAAGCGGCCGTCGGTGAGCACCGCCACCTGCTTGCCCCAGGGGATGAACTTGAGCGCGGAGGTCACCTGGTAGATCTCCTCCATGCCGGTGCCGGCGGGGCCGATGCCGGCGACCACCACCACGTCGCCGGCCTGCACCGGGTGCTCGCCCTTGCCCTTGATCGCCGCCACCGCCGCGCCCTCGCTCCCGAACAGGCGCACCGGACCGCGGTGGCGGTAGACGCCGTCCGCGTCGACCACGCTCGGGTCGATCGCCGTCGCCTTGATGACCGATCCGTCGGGCGCGAGCGAACCGCTCGGGAAGACGACGGTGCTGGTCAGCCCCCGGCGGCGGGCGGTGTCCGGGTCCATGATCACCAGGTCGGGGTCGACGCCGTCCTCGTCGAGGCAGTGGCGGCGCAGCTCGTGGCGGCGCGGCGACTCCTGCCAGCGGTCCAGCGCCTCGTCCCAGGTCACCCCGGCCGCGGTCAGCGCCGCCGGGTCGATCAGGCCGGCGCGGCGCAGGTGCAGCATCACCTCCGGCACGCCGCCGGCGACGAACACCCGCACCGTCGGGTGGTTGGCCGGACCGTTGGGCAGCGCGTCGACCAGCCGCGGGGTGGCGCGGTTGACCCGGCTCCAGTCGGCGACGCCGGGCACCGGCAGGCCGGCCGCGTGCGCGAACGCGGGAATGTGCAGCAGCAGGTTGGTGGAGCCCCCGAAGGCGGCGTGCACGACCATCGCGTTGTCGACCGCGCGCCGGTCCAGGATGTCGCCCATCGACCGGCCGGCGGCGCGCTGGGCGACCACCGCGGCGGCGGCGCGGCGGCCCATGTCCAGCCAGATCGGCTGCCCGGACGGCGCCAGCGCGGTGTGCGGCAGCGCCAGACCCAGCCCCTCGGCGACCACCTGCGCGGTCGCGGCCGTGCCCAGGAACTGGCAGCCGCCGCCGGCCGAGCCGCATGCCTTGCAGCCGGCGGTCGCCGCCTCGTCCAGCGTGATCAGCCCGTGCGCGAAGCGGGCGCCGATGGTCTGCACCGTGCCCAGGTCCTCGGCGCCGCGCGCCGGCAGGGTCACACCTCCGGGGATCACCACTCCCGGCAGCGCCCGCTCGCCGGCCAGCGCCAGCAGCATCGCCGGCAGCCCCTTGTCGCAGGAGGCGACGCCGATGACGCCCTGCCGGGTGGGCAGCGAGCGCGCCAGCCGGCGCATCACGATGGCGGCGTCGTTGCGGTAGGGCAGGCTGTCCATCATGCCCGGCGTCCCCTGCGAGCGTCCGTCGCAGGGGTCGGTGACGTGCGCGGCGAACGGGATGCAGCCGTCGGCTGCCAGCGCCTCCGCGGCGGCGCGCACCAGCAGGTGCACCTCCCAGTGGCCGGTGTGGTAGCCCAGTGCGACCGGCGACCCGTCCTCGGCGCGCAGGCCGCCGTGCGTGGACAGGAGCAGGTAGGCGGGGCCGCCGGAGCGGTCCGGCTGCCAGCCCATGCCCACGTTCTGGGTCAGGGCGAACAGGTTGCCGCTCGGCTCCTCGCGCAGCATGCGCTCGGTGAGCGGAATGGTACCCGGCGTGCCCTCGCCGGAGGTGGCCGGCAGGGCCGGCGCATCGAAGCTCAGGATGGAATCGAGGTCGCCGATGGAATCGAGGTCGCCGGCGTGCGCGTCGGGGCCGTCGGCCACGGTCAGGATCCCGCGGCGCCGAAGCCGCCCACCGTGTTGGTGAGGGTGCCGATCGACTCGATCGTGATCGTGACGCGGTCGCCGGCCTGCAGGGTGAAGCCGTCCGGGGGCACGATGCCGGTGCCGGTCATCAGGAAGCAGCCGTCCGGAAAGGAGTTGTGCCGGTACAGGAACGAGGCCAGCTCCTGCGGCGTGCGCTTCAGCTCGGCCAGCGTGGTGGCGCCGCTGAAGACGGCCGCGCCGTCGCGGAGGATCTCCATGTCGATCCGGGTCGCGGGGTCGGGGACGGTGTCGCGCACCAGGATCTCGGCTCCCAGCGCGCAGCTCCCGTCGTAGGTCTTGGCCTGCGGCAGGTAGAGCGGGTTCTCGCCCTCGATGTCGCGGGAGCTCATGTCGTTGCCGATCGTGTAGCCGAAGATGCGCCCGCCCCGGTCGATGGCCAGGGTGAGCTCCGGCTCCGGCACGTTCCAGGCCGAGTCGGCGCGGATGCGCACGGTGCCGTCGGGCGCGACCACGGTGCGCGCCGAGCCCTTGCAGAACAGCTCCGGCCGGTCGGCGGTGTAGACGCGGTCGTAGAAGCTGCCGCCGCCGGCCTCTTCCGATTCGGCCATACGCGCGTCGCGGCTGCGGTAGTAGGTGACGCCGGCCGCCCAGATCTCCTGGCCGACCACCGGCGCCAGCGGTCCGCGTCGTCCGGCGCAGCCTCCGCCGCGCCGAGCCGGCCGTCCAGGTACGCCGCCAGGTCGTCCTGACGGAACAGATCGTCCCAGTCGTGACCGCGGAGCAGCAACCGCTCTCCGTCCCGCTCCACCACGGTGCCCGCACCCGTTCTCGACAGCTTCATGACCCGGCAAGCAGACCGGAAGCGCGGCCGCCCCGTCAAGGCGAGCGAGCCGGCGCAGGCCCGGCGCCGAGGGACTCAGGCGGGTTCAGGTCTGGAACGCCGCGAGGTCGCGGGTCTCGGCTGAGACCTCCACGCCGATCAGGTGGACGGATCGGCCGGTAAGCGCGGTGCTTTTTCGGCATAGCCCCGCTCCCTGAGCTGTGCCAGCGCCGGTCCCTTCTCTGAACGCTCGGCGACCTTGAACTCGAACAGGTACGCGTTGCCGGCAAGGAGCACGGCCATGTCCAGCCGGCCGCGCTTGGTGGCGTCCTCGACGACCACCCCGTCCATGGACGCCTGGAACCAGGCATAGAACACGCTCGCCCAATACCCTTCGTAGCGGGCGATGTCGTTGCGCCGGTGCCAGTCGTGGGGAATCCCGGCCAGCAGCGCCCTGAACAACTCCTCCACGCCGGCCCAGTTCTCCGCCGCCAGCAGCCGGCGCAGCGCGCCGCCGCTCCCCGTGGTCCGCCGCCAGTTCGGCGCCAGCGCGTCCAGCAGGGCGCGGTTCAGGCCGCGTCGGACCTCCAGGTTCGGATATCGCAGACGGTACTCGGGAAGGCCGTCGGCATCATCCTCCTCGGCCGCGATGGTCAGGTAGCCGGTCTGGAACAGCAGCGCCTCCGGCGCCATGGCGTCCGCGTCGAAGGCGGACAGCAGGTCCTCGTCGGCGCGGACGCTTTCCAGGTCCGGCGCCGCGAAGCCGTGCTTCAGGAGCGTGTCGATGAGGAACCGGGGCGTGGCGGTCTCGAACCAGTGCGCCCGGAACCGGCGGCTGGCGAACAGCTTGAGGATGCCGAAGGGGTTGTAGAGCTTCTCTTCCCCCAGCCAGTTGTAGCCGTTGTACCAGGCGCGGATGCGCTCCCGGTCCAGCCCCGGCAGCTCGGCGGCGAACACCGTGTCCAGGTCCGCCTCGGTATAGCCGCAGATCGCGGAGTAGGCGGGGTCCAGGGTGAGGTCGGTGAGGTTGTTCAGGTCCGAGAACAGGCTGACCTTGGAGAACTTGCTGACTCCGGTGATGAACGTGAGCTCGATATGGGCGTCACAGTCCTTGATCGTGCCGTACAGCCCGCGCAGATCGTCGCGGTTGGCCCTGGCAATCTCGGCATCGTCCCCCGCGTCCAGGATCGGCTTGTCGTACTCGTCCACCAGCACCACGACGCGCCGCCCGGACTGGCGGTGCAACGCGGCAAGGAGCCGGGTGAAGCGGCCCGACGGCGTCGCGCCCTCGGAAGCGGGTACCCCGGCTTCGCGCTCCAGGTCCGCAAGCTGCTCCGCCATGCGCGCCAGCAACTGGCCCGGCCGGCCGTAGTTGCCGCCGCCGAAGCTCAGCCGCAGCACGGAGTGGCGCCTGGACCAGTTCCAGCCGTCGTGGGCGGCCAAGCCGCGGAACAGCTCCTCGCTCCCCTCGAAAAACTCCTTGACGGTGTCCACGAACAGGCTCTTGCCGAACCGGCGCGGTCGGGAAAGGAAGTAGTGGGTGCCGTCGTCGTCCAGGAGCCGGCGGATGTAGCCGGTCTTGTCCACGTAGTAGAAGCCTTCCTCGCGGATGATTCGGAAGGTCTGGATGCCGACCGGCAGCCTCCGCTTGGCCACGGGGGTCATTCTACGCCCGGCACCAGCCGGTCTCCAGCGAGCTCGCCGAGCATCCAGGGGTCGTGGAGATCCCGCGGCTCTCCGAGTTTCGTGTGGAAGAGGGCCACGGTGTCGGCGACGGCGAGGGCGACCGGTAGGTGATGCTGCCAGTGTCGACCCAGCAGGGGTGCGCCGCAAAAAGATCGAGGATTCTTGCCGCAGGGTCTTGACGGGGTTTCGCGCCTGCGAGGCGGCACGTCACCGCACGTACGCGCCCCTTCCGGCCTCCCGGAAGCTCGGATGCCCGTTCGGCCGCCCAGCACCCCTCTCAGCGCCCGCCGAGCGCGGATCCGTTGCCGGTCGCGGACTCGATCAAAGGGGCTATATCGAAACCAGTATTACATTAACTCCATGAAGACCACCTCTCCTGCCACCGCCGCCGGCCTCGTCATCACCTCCACCATCGGCGTGCTCTCCGACCGCGAGTTGCTGCGCCAGACCAGCACCTTGGTCCGCCACGAACGCCACCTGCAGGGCGCCATCATCGACCACCTGGCCGAGATCGAAGGCCGCCGGTTGTATCTGCAGCGCGGCTGCTCCAGCCTGTTCGACTACGCGGTGCGCGAGCTCGGCTACAGCGACGCCGCCGCGGGGCGGCGTATCGGCGCCGTGCGGCTGTGCGCCGACCAGCCGGGCGCGCGCGAGCGGCTGCGCGACGGCTCGCTGACGCTGAGCGCCGCGGCGGAGCTGCAGTGGGCGTTCGACCGGCAGCGGCGGCGCGGGTCGATCGCCGGCATCGCGTCGGCCGCGCCGGCGGGGGCTGTGGCGCCGGGGGCCGCGGGGGCCAGGGCTGACCTGCCGGGCTCAGCGCCGACGGAGGCGCCAGCGCCGGGGGGCGGTGCGCTGGGCTTGGCGCCGGCCGAGGTCGCGTCGGCGGACGATTCGGTCGGCGATGCCGCGCCGCCGCTGGTGCTCGATGCGGCAGGAAGACAGAAGCTGGTCGAGGAGGCGGCCGGCAAGAGCGCACGGCAGGTACGCCGCATGCTCGCCGACTTGGACCCGGAGCTGGCGCCGCCGGCCGACCGCGTGCGCCCGCTCGGCGACGGGCGCTACGAGTTGAAGGTCGTCATCGACGCCGACTGTCAGCAGGGACTGGAGCAGTTGCGGGGGCTGCTCTCGCACGTGGACCCGCGCATGACCATGGGGCAGCTCGTCGGGCGCATCGTGCAGGAGGCGCTCGACCGCCACGACCCGAGCCGGCCGCCGCGTCGGGCGCGCACCGGCAGCCGTGCGGCGCAGGGGAAGTCCGAGCCCGCTCCGGCAGCGAAGGAGCAGGCCACGCCGGAACCCGGTCACGCCGTGCCGCGGTGCAGGACGCGGCGATCCCCGCCGGCACGACTCCGACGCCGGAGCGGACGCCATACCCGACGCCGACCTCCCCGCCCTCGCCGACCAGACAGGAAGCGACGGACCGACGAGCCGCTGCCGGGCGGAAATCGGCCCGCGCGGGTACTCCGACGGCGGAGCCGTGCGCTGCGGCCCGCGCGATTCCGGCGGCCGTGCGAAGACAGGTGTGGCAGCGGGACGGCGGGCGCTGCAGCTACTTCGATCGGCAGACCGGGAGACGCTGCAACTCACGACATCTGATCGAGATAGACCACATCCTGCCCCATGCGCTTGGCGGTGGTGCCGATCCCGGGAATCTCCGATTACTCTGTCATGCCCACCACCGCCATCGGCACGAGCCGCACGGCTGAACGGTGAGATCGTTGGTCTGGCCGACTCGCCGATGTGGTGCGCGCGCTGCGGCCGCATGCTGGAGCCCGGCACCGATGCCGCGCGGGCGTTCGACAGCGCGGGCGAGCGCGGCATCGTCTGCAAAGACTGCGGCGGCTCCCGCCCTCGCGTACAGGGGAAGGACAGCCCTGAACCGAAGCCGGCGTCTTAGCGTGGCTCCGTCGAACCCGAGCTCCCGACACGCTCGAGCAGGTACGCCGGCAGATTGGTGATCTCGAACCCGTCGATCACGGTCGTGGAGCACGGGGCCAAGCTGACCACGGACCCGTGGCGCAAGCCGTGGAGGCGCAGGTACTCGACGAGCCCGCGCATGTGCTTGCGGTTCACGGAGAGGGCCGCCTTGCACTCGACCGGCACGGTGGTGCCGTTGCGCTTGACGATGAAGTCGATCTCGGCGCCGGACGGCGTTCGCTTCCACCCGGTCAGCTCCCGGCCGCTGCGGGCAAGCTCGATGGCGGTCTGGTTCTCGATCACCGCGCCGAGCGGTGTCCGGGCGGCGGAGGCGAGGGTATGGACCGCGCTGATGGCCGGCACGGCGGCCTCACGCAACTCGCGCAACACGCCGGTGTCGAACAGGTAGCGTTTGGGCAGGTAGTTGTGGCTTGCCTGCGCGCTGCTTCCGCGCTGATCGGACCGGTGTATCAGGTGCCAGCTCTCCAGTCTGGCGAAGACGTGGTTGATGCGCTCGTTCGTGCGGCTGCTCGGCGACGGCACGACCGACGTGTTCTTGGACACGCCGCCGGCGAAGTTCGCGACGCTCCGGAAGCAGGCCTTGACGATGTCGATGAGCTCCTCGCCGAAGATGCGGATGAAGTCCTGTTCGTAGTCGGCGATGATCTGGCGCCGCACCGCGCCGTGGTCGTCACCGGACGCGTACGCCTGAACGACCGCCGGCAGTCCGCCCACGGCGAGGAACCGGTCGAACAGCGACAGTAGCAGCTCGTGTCGCTGGCCGCTGATCTGCGTGTTGGCGCTCAGCACCTCCGCGGCAAGGTGCGCCTTGTCCAGGGCTCGCAGGAACTCCGAGAACGAGAACGGCCCGAGCACGAGGTGGCGAACCCGGCCGACCGGATAGCGCGTGTCCGGTCGGAACAGGCGGCGCAGGGTGGAACCGGAGAGGATGACCGTCGCATGCGCCCACGCTTCCTTCATGAAGCGCACGAACGAGCCGAGCATGCGGCTCTCCTGCGCCTCGTCCACGAACAGGACCTGATCGGCATCGCCGCGGAACCCGAGGCGGTCGACCAGCAGATCCTCGAACTCGGCGAAGTCGCGGCAGTCGTCGATCGCGGAACGGACCAGCGTGTCCCGCTCCAGGTTGATCCGTACCCCGTCCTTCGCGGACTTGTCCAGGACGGCGTCCACGAGAGTCGTCTTGCCGACTTGCCGTGCCCCGTCGAGCAGGAGCACCGGCTTGTGGTCGGACACCTCGCCGGCGACGAAGCGTGCGACATCCTGCTCCAGGCGACGCGGGACGTAGAGATTAGACATATTCTGTATCCGATCAGTGCATAGAATAGGTCAATCCATGCTCAGTGTCCTGTGCCGGATGCGCGGTCTTGCCTCTACATCGACGGCAGGAGGCGGTCGGCGATCGAAAGCAGCAGCATGGCGGGGACGTACAGCACCGACACGCGCAGCAGCAGGCGGGAGCCGGGCATGTCGAGCCGGCGCGCGAAGCGGATGCCGGCCGCCAGGTACGCCGCCCCGGCCGCCGCAGCGCCGGCGGCATACCATACGCTCGCGACGCCCACCGCCGTCAGCAGCAGCGAGACCGGAATCAGGAGCAGCAGGGAGCCGATGACCTGGACGGTCATGAACCGTCCGCCGTCGCCCACCTCCGTCGCCATCCGCAGGCCGGCGCGCCGGTAGTCGTCGCGGCAGGCCCAGGCGATGGCGTAGAAGTGCGGGTGCTGCCAGAGAAACAGCACCGCGAACACGATCCACGGGCCGATCTCGGGAAATTCGCCGGTGGCGGCGGAGCCGCCGATCAGCGGCGGCATGGCGCCCGGAATCGCGCCGAGCGGCGTGTTGAGCCAGGTCCGGGGCTTCAGCGGCGTGTAGACGAACAGGTAGAGCGCCGCCGCCAGCAGGCTGAGCAGCGCCGAGCTCAAGCCGCCCTGCCACGCCAGCAGCCCGGCTCCGCAGGCGGTGAGCGCCGCGCCGAACCACGCCGCCGCTGACGGCGACACCGATCCCTGCGGGAGCGCGCGCCGGCGAGTGCGCACCATGCGGGCGTCCACGTGGCGCTCCATGACGTTGTTGAGCACGCCTGCGCCGGCGCTTGCCAGGGCGGTGCCGGCCAGTGCCGCCGCCAGCGTGCCCACCGGCCCGAACGACCCCGTCGCGGCCCAGTAGCCCAGCGCGGCCGCCACCATCACCATGATCACGATGCGGGTCTTGATCAGGGACCGCAGTCCGCGCATCGCCGCCGAACGTCCCGCGGAGCGCGTGCGCGTGCGCGGCGGGGCCGCCGCCGGCGACACGCTCACGTGGCGCGCTCCCGCACCGGCCGGCCGTCCCGGACGGGCCGGCCCCGGACGGGCCGGCCGTCCGTGACGGGACGGGCGCAGAGCAGGCACCACCAGGTGGCGCCCAGCAGGCCGGCGCCGACCAGCACGTGGAGGCTGGCGATGATCGGCGACCGGGCGGTGAGCACGGTCAGCGCTCCCAGCGCCACCTGCACGATCACCAGTCCGTCGATGGCGCCCAGGAGCTGCCGCACCCGGCGCGGCGCCGGCCGGCGTCTCACCGCCACGTTGACCAGCACCAGCGCCACCAGGGTCGCCAGCGCTCCCAGGCGGTGCAGGAAGTGGACGACGACCTGGCCGCGGGCCACGGCGGGTAACCGGAGATCGAAGCGCGCGGCGTTGACGGCGTCCAGCATGCCCTGGTCGAAACGGGGCAGCAGGGTGCCGCCCATCAGCGGGAAGTCCGGGATCGCCAGCCCGGACTCGGTGTGCCGCATCAGCGCACCGAGCAGGAGTTGCAGGTACACGATTCCCAGCAGGACCGCGATCGGGCGCCAGGTGACGGCCGTTCGCTCCCGGAGGCGCCGCCGCCAGTCGCCGGACTGGGCGTGGGCGATGAGGATCAGCGCCAGGAACAGCGTCTGGGCCAGGACGGCGTGCGTCATCGAGATCGGCGTCGGCAGCAGGAACAGCACCGTCAATCCGCCCAGCAGTCCCTGTGCGAGGATCGCGCCGACCGCCGCCCACGCGAGCACGCGCATCCACCGGCGCGACTCGCGCACGGTGATGACCAGCGCCTGCACGACCACCAGCAGCCCGACGACGGCGGCTGCCATGCGATGGCCGTGCTCGTACAGGATGCCGCCCACCATCGGCGGGAACAGCATCCCGTAGGAGAGCGGCCAGTCCGGCACGGCCAACCCGGAACCGGTGCTGGTCACCAGGCTGCCGATGAAGATCAGGAGCAGCGTCGCCAGCGCGGTCGTCTTGGTCAGCAGGCTCACGGTGCGTTCGTCGGGGTGCGGATCGGAGAGGTCGACTTCGGGGGGAGCTATCGCCCGGCCGCGTGCGTCACGGCGGCACCTCGCGCAGTGCGGCTTCCACCGCCTGGACCAGCCGGTCGGCGTGCCGGTCGGTCATGGGCAGCGACACGTTGCCGCCGCGGCGGGTGACGATGCCGTCGGCCAGCAGCCGGAAGTAGAGCCAGCGCTGGCGGGCGGAGTCGTCCCCGGCCGCCTCGCGGTAGTTGCGCGGCGGGCGCGGCAGGAAATAGAGCTGGAACAGCGACCCGGCCGTGACCACGCAGCCGGGCACCCCCGACCGCCGGAAGGCGTCGCGGAGCCCGTCGGCCACGCGGCGGGTGCGCTCGTGGAGGGCGGCGTACGCCTCCGCGGTCATGGTGCGCAGGGTGGCCAGCCCCGCCGCCATGGCGATGGGGTTGCCGTTGTAGGTCCCGGACTGCGGGATCGCCGGCGCACCGCCGGTCGGATCGTAGAGCGCCATGATGTCGGCCCGTCCGCCGAACGCGCCGCCCGCGGTGCCACCAGCCACCACCTTGGCCAGGCAGGTGAGGTCGGGACGCACGCCGAATGCGCCCTGTGCGCCGCCGGCGCCGGAGCGGAAGCTCACTACCTCGTCGAAGATCAGCACGATGCCGTGCTCGCGGGTGATGCGGCGCAATTCCTCGAGGAAGCCGGGCTCCGGCAGGGTGAGGCCGACCGCCGTGGACAGGGGATCGACGATCACGGCGGCCAGCCGGCCGGCATGCTCGCCGATGAGCCGTGCGCACGCCTGGGCGTCGTTGAACGGCAGCACCAGCACCTGCTCTTCCGTCCCCGGGGCGAGCCCGGCGGACGAGGGCACCGAACGCGGACGATCCGGCGGGCCGAGCTCCGGGCCGGGCGGCGGCAGGTAGCTGATCAGCGCCGGATCGTCGATGCCGTGATAGGCGCCCTCGAACTTGGCGATCATCGGCCGGCCGGTGAAGGCGCGGGCGGCCCGGATCGCCCCCAGGACCGCCTCGGTGCCGGAGCTGCAGAAGCGCAGGCGCTCCAGGGACGGCACCCGCTCGGCGAGGAGCTCGGCCAGCTCCACCTCCAGCGGCGTGGGCGCGAAGTAGGCGGTGCCGCGCCCGGCGGCCTCGCGGATGGCGGAGACCACCGCCGGGTGCGCGTGCCCGAGGATCAGCGCGCTGGCGTTGTTGATGAAGTCGAGCCGGCGGTTGCCGTCGACGTCGATGAGGTCCGTGCCCTCCGCCCGGTCGACGTAGAGCGGGAACGGATCGACGAACACCCCGGTCCGGGTGTTGCCGCCCGGCAGCACCGACTGCGAGCGGCGGAACAACTCGTACGAACCGGGGTTGCGGTCACGGTACTCCGCGAGCAGGGAGTCGATCGTGACGCCCGTGGCGGTCGCCTGGGCCATCGACCGGAGTGGCCCGTTAGGCCGCGCTCTCCTTGAACTCGCCCACCATCGATTCCACGGTCGCCTTGGCGTCGCCGAAGATCATGTAGGAGTTGTCCTTGAAGAACAGCGGGTTGTCGATGCCGGCGAACCCGGACGCCATCGACCGCTTGAGGATGAAGCAGGTGCGGGCCGAGTCGGCGTTGATGATCGGCATGCCGTAGATCGGGCTGCCCTCGTCCTCGCGCGCCGCGGGATTGACCACGTCGTTGGCGCCGATGACGATCGCCACGTCGACGGTCTCCATCGTCGGGTTGACGGCGTCCATCTCCGCGAGCTGCTCGTACGGGCACGTTCGCCTCCGCCAGCAGCACGTTCATGTGTCCGGGCATGCGGCCGGCGACCGGATGGATCGCGTGCTTGACCTCGGCGCCGTTCTCCTCCAGCAGGTCGGCCAGCTCGCGCACCGCGTGCTGGGCCTGCGCCACGGCCATGCCGTAGCCGGGGACGAAGATCACCGAGCGGGCCGCCTCCAGGATGTAGTAGGCGTCCTCCGGCGTCATCGACTTGGCCTCGCCCTGGATGCCGGCGCTCGTCGAGGAGCCGCCGGCGGCCCCGAAGCCACTGAACAGCACGTTGGTGAGCGAGCGGTTCATGGCCTTGCACATGATCGAGGTCAGCACGATGCCGCTGGCGCCCACCAGGGCGCCGGTGATGATCAGCAGGTTGTTGGAGATCACGAACCCGGCGGCGCACGCGGCCAGGCCGGAGTAGCTGTTCAGCAGCGAGATCACCACCGGCATGTCGGCGCCGCCGATGGCGATGACCGCCATGATGCCGAGCACGAAGGCGAGCCCCGTCACCGCCACCGCGATCCAGTACTGGTCGGGGGCGACGGTGAACCAGACGGCGCCGACGACGATGGCCAGCAGCACCAGCGCGTTCACCACCTGCTGCAGCGGGAACAGCACCGGCCGCGAGGTGACCACCTCGGACAGCTTGCCCCAGGCGATGATGCTGCCGGTGAAGGTCACGCCGCCGATCAGGATGGCCAGGTAGATGGTCGTGGCGGTGAACCCGCCGATCTCCAGGGTGGACCCCGTCAGATTGGCGGCGTCGACGGCCGCCTGAAAGGTGCCCCAGCCGACCAGCATGCTGGCCAGGCCGCCGAAGCCGTTGAACAGCGCCACCATCTCCGGCATGGCGGTCATCTTCACCAGCCGGGACGCGGCGATGCCGATGCCGGCGCCGATCACGGCCGCCAGCACCACCCATTCGATCTGGATGCTTTCGATGATGCTCAGCACCGTGGCGATGATCGCGATGAGCATGCCCATGGAGGACACGCCGTTGCCGCGGCGGGCGGTGGTGGCCTTGCCCAGCATCTTCAGGCCGAACACGAACATGATCGCCGAGACGATGTAGGCGACCACGATGAGGTAGGTCACGATGCGCCTCCGCCCGAGTCCTTGGCCTTGAACATCTCCAGCATGCGGTCGGTGACCAGGTAGCCGCCCACCACGTTGATGGTGGCGAACCCGACGGCCGCGGCGGCGAAGATGGTCACCAGGGTGCTGGAGGCGCCCTGTCCGGCGAGCGCCAGGGCGCCCACGATCGAGATCCCGGAGATCGCGTTGGATCCCGACATCAGCGGCGTGTGCAACTGCGACGGCACCTTGGTGATGAGCTCCAGCCCAAGGAACATCGCGAGCACAAAGATGAAGAACAGAAACTGAAATAGTTGTGCGGCTTCCATGACCCTTTTTCCGTTGTCTTTCCTGTCCGCGGACGCCGGGGCGTCCGTTCTCTGAAGGTGTTGTTCGGCGCTATCCCGAGGTGATCTTGCGGACCATCTCGTTGACCATCTGCCCGTCGTGGGTGACCAGGCTGCCGGCGATGATCTCATCCTCCCGGTCGAGCTTCATGCCCTTGCTCTCGTCGTCCCAGAACTCGTCGACGTAGTTGTACAGGTTGTTGGCGTACATGGAGCTGGCGGAGACCGCGTAGCGGCCGGGGATGTTGCGCAGGCCGACGATCGTGACGCCGTTGACCTGCACCTCCTCGCCCGCGACCGACCCTTCGACGTTGCCGCCCGACTCGACCGCGTAGTCGACGATGATCGATCCGGACTTCATCCGCTCCACCACGTCGGCGCTGAGGACCACCGGCGCCTTGCGGCCGAAGAGCTGCGCGGTGGTGATGACGATGTCGGCGCCGGCGCAGGTGTCGGCCATCAGCTCGCGCTGCTTGGCGAGCTGCTCCGGGGTGAGCTCCTGAGCGTAGCCCTGGTCGGTCTGCCCGGTCTCTCCCAGGTCGACCTTGATGAACTTGGCGCCGAGCGACTTGACCTGCTCCTCGACCACCGGGCGGGTGTCGAACGCCTCCACGCGCGCGCCGAGGCGCTTGGCGGTGGCGATCGCCTGCAGGCCCGCGACACCGGCGCCGATGATGAACGCGCGCGCCGGCTGCAACGTCCCGGACGGGGTCATCATCATCGGCATGACGGCTCCGAGCCGCTCGGCCGCCAGCACCACCATCGCGTAGCCGGCGATGTTGTGCTGGGAGCTCAGGGCGTCCAGCTTCTGGGCGCGGGTGGAGCGGGGCACCAGCTCGACGCTGATCGCGCTCACTCCCTGCTTCGCCAGGGCGTCGATCAGCTCCGGCTCGTTGAACGGGTCCAGAAAGCTGATGTGGATGGCCCCCTTCTTCATGGGAGCGATCTCGTCGTCCGGCGGGCGGCGGACGCGCAGGACGATGTCGGCCTTGCCGAGCTCCCGCGTGCGGTCGGTCACGACTTCGGCCCCCGCTTCACGGTACTGGTCGTCGGAGAAGTGACAGCCGGCGCCGGCGCCGGACTCGACGGCCACGACGGCCCCTTCCTTGCGTCCGTAGCGCTGCACGGCGTCCGGCGTGACCGCGGAGCGCGGCTCGCCGGGTTCGGTCTCTTTGGGAACGAAAATGCGCATTACACCCTTATGTGCGGTGCGATCGGCCCGGAAGTCAACCGCAGGCGGTCAGAGCCCGAGAGAGGTCGCCACGTCCGCGAGAGCGGAGTCGAACGTCTTCAGAGCGTGCACGTTCCGCCTGCGGCAACTCGCGAGATGGCAGAGGTCGCGGGAGTCAAGGTCGGGGTGCTGCTCATGGAGCCGGCGAGCCAGGGTGACGTCCGCCTCCTCCAGGGGCCACACCCTCACGCGCGCGCGCCCCACCAGCTTCAGCGCCGCGTCGAAGGCCGCCGTCCGGCCGGCCGGAAGGTAGGCATGTACCAACTCCTGCAGCACCTCCGCGGAGGTACACAAGGGAGTACGGTCCCGGCTGGCCTTGCTGAAGAAGTCCTGGGCGGCGGCCCGTAATGGATGCGGCCGCCCTACGGCATACATGAGCACGTTGGTATCGACAAAGGTCACGTGCCGGACGTCCCGCGCCGACGCGATGCTTCGATCACTTCCCGATGCTCGGCCCAGTCCGGTTCCGATGCGAGGTTCTCCAACGTGTCGCACCAGCGGAAGAACGCTTCCACGTCCTCCGGCGACTCGAACGGCTCGGACCGTTGCTGCCGTTCGAGGCGCGCTCGGGCAGCGGCTCTGAGCCACGCGCTCAGCGTCATGTTCTCCTGCCTTGCCTGGGAGACGAAGCGGTCGCGGTCTTCATCCGGTATCACCAACTGAACTCTGGCCATGACGGTTGCCCATTTCCCTCCAGATGTGTGTATCGAAGTTACACACCTGCGGTTGCCAAGGCAATGCGCTCGACGTCGGCGGTGGGCGCCGGTCAGAGCCCGAACGCCGAGGTGGCCACGCCGGCGACCTCGGTGCCGATCGACAGGGCGGCCGTCGCCGCCGGCGACGGCGCGTTGAGCACGTGCACGGAGCGCTCGCCGCGGACGATGAGGAAGTCGTCGATCATGGCGCCGTCGGGCCGGAGCGCCAGGGCGCGCACGCCGGCCCGCGTGGGCTCCACTTCCGCGTCGGTCAGCGACGGGACCAGCCGCCGCACGGCGGCGACGAAGCGCCGGCGCGAGAACGCCCGTCCGTACTCCCGGATCCCGTAGCGGGCGTGGCGGAGCAGCAGCCGCCACGTGCCGCGGTAGCCGAGCGACTCCGCCGCGTCCCGTGCGTCGACGTCGGTCTTGCCGTAGCCTTCCCGTTTCAGCGAGAAGACCGCATTCGGTCCGCACTCCACCTCGCCCGCGGTGCGGCGGGTCAGGTGCACGCCCAGGAACGGCAGCGTCGGGTCTGGCACCGGATAGATCAGCCCGCGCACCTTGTGGCGGGCGGACGGGGCAAGCTCGTAGAAGTCCCCGCGGAAGGCGACGATGCGCGCCGGCGGGGTCAGTCCGTCCAGCCGGGCGATCCTGTCCGAGTACAGGCCGCCGCAGTTGATCAGGTGGCGGCTGGCGCGGCGGCCGGCTCGCGTCTTGATCTCGATGCCGTCCGCGGTGCGGCGGATGCCGGTCGCCTCGGCCAGCGTGGCGACGGTGGCGCCCGCGGCCAGCAGCAGGTCGCGCAGCTTCGCCGCCACGGCGAAGTAGTCGATGATGCCGGCGTACGGCACCCAGATGGCGCCCAGGCCGCCGGCGTACGGCTCGATCTCCCGCAGCCCGGCGCGGTCGACCACCTCGACCCGGTCCAGGCCGTTGCGGCGTCCGTTCGCGCAGAGGGCCGGCAGACGTTCCAATTCGCGCCGGGTGACGGCCATCACCACCTTGCCGCAGGTCTCGTGCGGGATGCCGTGCTCGCGGGCGAAGTCGACCATCTGCGCCCGTCCCTCCACGCACAGGCGCGCCCGCGCCGAGCCGGGTCGGTAGTAGAGACCGGAGTGCAGGACGCCGGAGTTGCGCCCGGTCTGGTGCAGGCCGACCTGCCGCTCCTTCTCCAGCACCAGTACGGACAGGGACGGATGGCGCTGCACCAGGCGGTACGCGGAAGCCAGGCCGATGATGCCGGCGCCGATGATGGTGATGTCGAACCGGTCCACGCTTCACCATATTATCCGGTGGGCCATTACTGGTAGGCTCGAAACCGTGCGGGACGCTGAGCCCTGGTATCGCGTCTGGTTCGATTCCCCGTACTACGGGATACTCTATGGCGACCGAGACCAGGAGGAGGCCGACGCGTTCATCCGCCGGCTGGTGCGAACCCTGCGGGTACGGCCGCCGGCCGCGGCGCTGGACGTCGCCTGCGGGACCGGCCGGCATGCGGTGGTGCTGGGCGACCTGGGCTACGACGTGCTGGGGATCGACTTGTCGGCGCCCAGCATCGCCGTGGCCAGGCGGCGGACGAGGGCGAATCTGAGGTTCGAGGTCCGCGACATGCGCGCGATCGAGTGGCGGGAACGGTTTGATCTGGCCGTGAACCTGTTCACGAGCTTCGGCTACTTCGGGGACGAGGACGACGAACGGCAGGTGGTGGCCGGAATAGAGCGGGCGCTGCGGCCCGGCGGCGAGCTGGTGATCGACTTTCTCAACGCCGCCCGGACGGTCGCCGAGCTGGTGCCCGCCGAGCGGACCGATCGCGGCGGGATCGCATTCGACATCACCCGCGAGATCCGGGAGGGCACGATCGTCAAGACGATCACGGTCCACGACCCGCGGCGGGATGGGGACAAGCCGCCGCCGAGGTTTCAGGAACGGGTGCGGGCGCTGGACGCCTGTACCCTGCAGGGTTACCTGCAGGACGCGGGCCTCCGCATCGAGCGTCGCTACGGCGACTATGGCCTGAACCCGTATCGGCCGCGGACTTCGGACCGGCTGATCCTGGTGGCGCAAAAGCCCGAGCGCTGACGAGATGCCTTCGAGCTCGGCCGCCCGCATCGCCACCCTGCCGCAGGCTCTGCTCCATCAGGGCGATGCGCTGCTGCGCGATCTGGCCGCCGGGTCCGGGACGGCTGCCCGGTTCTTCTCCGTGGCTCCCGGCGATCTCGCGACCGCGGCGGCGGCCGCCGCCGGGTCCAGGCCGGGCACCGCGTCACTGCCGGCCGCGGTGGCGGAGGCCCTGGTCGATCATCAGCGCCGCTGCGATGGTGACGAGCTCGCGGCCGCGAACGCCGAGGTGCTGACCGCGGGCCGGGCGGCGTGCATCGTCACCGGCCAGCAGGCGGGCCTGCTCGGAGGGCCGGTGTACACGGCGTACAAGATCGCCACCGCGGTGCGGCTTGCCCGGCACGTGGCGGAGCGCACCGGCCGTCGCTGTGTCCCGGTGTTCTGGCTGGCGTCGGAGGATCACGACATCGGCGAGGCCAACCACACCTTCGGCACCAATCCCGATGGCGAGGTCGGCCGGGTCTCCTTTCGCGCGCCCGGCGGCCGCGAGCTGCGGCGGCTGCCGGTCGATGAAGAGGTGAGCCGCAGCGTGGCGCGGTACTTCGACCACCTGCTTCCCGCGGGCGATCTCAGGCGCGCGCGCGGCGCGTACGCGCTGGACGGGCCGCGCACCTTCACCGGCTGGGTGGCGCGGAGCTGGATGCGGCTGTTCGCCGGCACGGGTCTGGTGGTCGTCGAGCCGGCGCTCCTGCGCCCGGCGTGCGGGGAGCTGTTCGAGCGGGCGCTCGCCTGCCGCAGCGCCGTCGCGGACGCGCTGGCCGCGGTCGCGGGGGACCTGCGCGCCGCCGGGTACCGCGTGCCGCTCGACCCGTCGACCGCGGGAACGCCGTTCCACGTGGGCGCGGACGGCACGCGCGTGCGCGTCGCGGATGCCGGCGCACTGCTCCGCCGGGGAGCCGTGGACCCCATCGGCCTGTCCACGGACGCGGCGTTGCGCCCGGTCTTCGCCGACGCGCTGCTGCCCAACCTGGCCCACGTCGTCGGCGCCGGCGAGCTGTCCTACCACGCCATGCTCAAGCCGCTCTACGCGCTGTTCGGGGTAGCGCAGCCGGCGGTTCTGCCGCGCCGCAGCATGACGTTCGTGACCGAAGACGAGGCGGAGGCGCTCGACCGCTACGGCATCACCGTGGAGGAAGCGCTGGCCGGCGGCGTGCGCCCCGGCGCGGCGACCGACCGGTTGCTCGGCGAACGGGACGTGGCCGAGTTCGATCGGGTCGCGGCGCAGATCCGCACGGCGTTTCAGCCGCTCGCCGGCAGCGTCAGCGCCGTCGATCCGGGACTGGAGCGTACCTGGCAGCGGTCCCGCGACCACGCCCTGCGCGGCCTGAACCGCCTTCGAGCGCGGACCGGCCGCGCCGTGCTCGCGCGCCGCGGCTACTCGCCGGCAGCCCTGCACCGCGTGCTCAACCAGCTCCGTCCGCGCGGCCGCCTGCAGGAGCGCGTGTTTCCCGTTCCCCACTTCCTGGCTCGCTTCGGCGCGCCGTTCCTGGATGCCTGCTTGATCGGCGAGCCGGCTGAGGCGTTTACTCATGAGGTGCTGACCCTGCCGGCCGCGCCCGAAACCGCCCCATGAGAATAGGCATCTCCTGCTACCCCACCCACGGCGGCAGCGGCGTGGTCGCCACCGAGCTCGGCCTGCGGCTGGCCGAGCGCGGCCACTCGGTGGCGTTCGTGAGCTACTCGGCGCCGCTGCGCCTGAGCGTGCTGCCGCCGCGCGTCTGCTTTCACGAGGTCGAGATCCAGGAGTATCCGCTCCTCAAGCAGTTCCCGTACACGCTGGCGCTGGCCTCCAAGCTCGCGGAGGTCGCGCGCTCGCATCGCCTGCGGATCCTGCACGTCCACTACGCGATCCCGTTCGCGGCGGCGGCCATCCTGGCCAAGCAGATCGCGCCCGAGCTCGACCTGAAGGTGGTGACCACCCTGCACGGCACCGACATCACCCTGGTGGGCAGCAACGACAGCTTCCGGCCGGTGACCGCCTTCTGCATCGAGCGCTCGGATGCGGTGACCGCCGTGTCGCATGCGCTGCGCGCGGAGACCGGGCGGGTGTTCGGGATCGCCCGGCCGATCGAGGTGATCCCGAACTTCGTCGATCCCGAGCATTACCGGAGCGCTCACCCCGCCGTCTGGCCCGGCGACCGCTCCGGTGCCGGCGCCGAGCGCGTGCCGACCATCGTGCACATCTCCAACTACCGGCCGGTCAAGCGGGCGGCCGACGTGATCCGCGTGTTCGCGCGGGTGGCCGGCGAGGTGCCGGCCCGGCTGGTGCTGGTCGGCGACGGCCCCGACCTCGGGCCGGCCACCGACCTGGCGCGCGAGCTCGGGGTGCTGGACCGCATCCGGCTGATCGGCGTGGTCGACGACGTGGCGCCGTACCTGCGCGGCGCGGACGTGCTGCTGCTGCCGAGCCAGACCGAGGCGTTCGGGCTCGTGGCCCTGGAGGCCCTGGCCGCGGGCGTGCCGGTGGTCGCCAGCCGGGTGGGCGGCCTGCCTGAGGTGGTGCGGCACGGGGTCTCGGGGTACTTGCTTCCGCCGGGAGACGTGGAGGGGATGGCCCGGCAGGCCGTGGCGCTGCTGCGCGACCGGACGCTGGCGCAGCGGCTGGGGCGCGCCGGCGCCGAGCGCGTCGCCGAGCAGTATCCTCCCGCCCGGATCGTGCCGCGCTTCGAGGAGCTCTACCACCGCGTGCTGGGGTTGCCGGCCGGCACGGAGCCGGAGATCGACGACGGCGACGCGCACGCCGAGTCGTTCGATCCCCTGCGCCGCGACCCGGCGCACCGCGAGCGGGCGTGACGCGCCCGCTACGGTTGGGAACGCGGCGCAGCGCCCTGGCGCGCGTGCAGGCCGAGATGGTCGCCGCCCGCCTGCCGGGGCCGGTGACGATCGTGCCGATCACGGTCGGGGCCGACGCGGACCCGCGGCCGCTCGAGGCTCTCGCCGGCACGCGCGCGTTCAGCGGCGCCATCGAGCACCGTCTCCTGGCCGGCGACGTCGACCTGGCCGTGCACGCGCTCAAGGACCTGGCGGTGGCGGCCCTCCCCGGACTGAGGGTGGCCGCGCGTCTGCCGCGCGGCCCGGTGGGCGATCTCCTGCTGCGGCGCGGCGCGGACGCCGGCGAGCCGCTGGGACTGGCGTCCGGCGCCGTCGTGGGCACCGGCTCGCCGCGCCGCGCGGCGTTGCTGCGCCGGCACGCGCCGCAGGCGCGGGCGGTGCCGATCCGCGGCAACGTGCCGACCCGCATCGAACGCTGTGTCGACGGCAGCGTCGACGCGGTGCTGCTGGCGCGGGCGGGCATCGAGCGCCTCGGCGGCGCGATCGAGGCCATGCTGGCGGAGCTGTCGAGCGTGCCGCTCGATCCCCCGGACTGGCTGCCGGCTCCGGGCCAGGCCGCGATCGCCGTCCAGGTGCGCGAGGACGACGATGCCGTGCTCGCGGCGCTGGCCGGGCTCGACGATGCGGAGACCGGCACGGCGGTCGACCTGGAGCGAACGCTGCTGCAGGCTACGGGTGGCGGTTGCCGCGCCTCGCTCGGCGCCTGGGCGCGGGCGGCCGCCGCGGCCGGGTGGCGGGCCGACGTGGGCCTGCAGGACGGCGGCGGACGCTGGCGGGCGCGCCACGCCACGGGCGATCCGGAATCGATCCGGGTCGAGCTGGTCGACTGGATCGGCCGAGTGAGTGGTCCGGAGGGCGACGCCTGACCCTCGTCCACGCGTCCGACCTGCACCTGTGCGAAGCGGACGCCGGCTACGGCCTGGAGGTGCTCGATGAGCTGGTCGACCTGTGCGTGGAGGTGCAGGCGCAGGCGCTGCTGCTGGCCGGCGACGTCTTCGACAGCTTCGATGCGGCGGAGGCGCTGCGCGAGCCGTTTCGGAGCCGCATCGAGCGGCTGGCGGTGCGCTGCAGGGTGCTGTTTCTCCCGGGCAATCACGACGAGCAGCGCCGGGGACGCAGGAGGCTCGGCGCGCTGGACCTGGGGCCGGTGACGCTGCTTGACCGGAGGCCGTTCTCGCTGGTGCGGTTCCGGGAGGAAGGGGTCGAGGTGGTGGGCATCCCCGAACGGCCCGTCTACGACGACTACCGGAGCTGGGGCGTGCCGGCCAAGGCAGCGCCGGCGCGCATCGTGCTCGCCCATGGGATCGTTCCCGGCATGGCCTACACGGGGCCGGCGGGGGAGGAGGAGGGTGAGACCCCGCCGGGGCAGCTCGAGCCGCGCCTGTTCCGCGAGCTCCAGGCCGATTACGCCGCGCTCGGCCACCTGCACGGCCGGCGCCAGGCGGTCGAGGACGGCGTGACGCTCAGCTACCCCGGGTCCGCGCGGGTGTGGCGCCGCGGCGAGTCCGGAGAGCATGGCGTCTGGCGCCTGGCGGCGGGCGGGGACGGGGTGACCAGCGAATTCGTGCCGCTGCGCGCCGCCGGCCGGTACCGGGTGGCCGACGTGCCGGTGGAGCTGTCGGGCAGCGTCGACGTGGCGCCGCTGCGGCCGGAACGCTGGCACCGCAACGACTGGGTGGTGCTGCGCGCGACCGGCGTGGTCGAGGACGAGAACGGGCTTGCGGGCGTTCTGGACGATCTGCGCAGGCGATACGCCGGAGCGGTGCGGAGGCTGGAGATCGATGCCAAGGGGTGCGAGGCGATGCCGGGAATCGCCTCGCATCCGCTGGCCAGGCGCTTCCTGGAGGTCTGGGAGGCGAGCGAGCCGCGCGATACGGAAGAACGCCCGGCATGGCTGCGTGCGCGCCAGCTCGGACTGCTGGCGATCAAGCAGGAGCTGGCGGAGGACCGATGATCACGCGCCTGCGACTGGACCGGTTCGGGGCGTTCGAGGGCTGCGAGCTGGAGTTCGCGGCCGTCACGCTGTTCGTGGGGCCGAACGAGAGCGGCAAGACGACGATCGTCGACGCGCTGTGCGAGGTGCTCTGCAAGCCCCGCTCCAACCGTATCGCCGGCAAGCGCCTGGCGCTCCGCTACGGCAGCGACCGGCTGGCGTCCGCGGCGTACGACGGGGATCCGATGACCGTCCCGGAAGACGCGTTCGGCGACCTGTTCGCGATCCGGTCCGGCGATCTGACGCTCGACGTCAGGCCGGGAGCCAGTTGGGTGGAGGCGCTGAAGACGGATCTGTTCACGGCCGGGCTCGATCCGAAGCGGCTGCACGCCGTGCTGGCGCGGCGGGCGGGCACCGACGGCGGCAGCCGCCACAACCGCGAGCTCCGGCAGCTCCGCGACGACCAGCGCCGGCTTGAAGAGCGTCGCGACCAGCTCCAGGGGCAGGTCGCCGCGGGCCGCTCCGCGCATGCTGCCGTCGCCGGACGGATGGCCGAGCGCGGCCGGCTGGCCGACGAGCTGGACGGCCTGACGCGCACCCTGGACGAACGGCAGAGGCATGCACGGCACCGTCTGCAGCAGGCGGAGCAGCGCGAGGCCGAGCGGCTGTTGCAGCGCTTCGAAGAGCTGACCCGGGGAGCCGGGCAGGGTGCCGAGCACGCCGGCGAGGCGTCGGAACGGCTGCAGGAGCTCACCGCCGCGAGCGAAGCGGCAGCCCGGGAGGTCGAGCGTGCGCGCGCCGAGCTGGAGCGGGCGCGCCGGCACCTGCAGGACGGCCCTGCCGGCGCTTCGGGCGGCGCGGCCCTCGACCAGGCAGGAGGTGTGCGCGGCATCGCGGCGGGGGTCGCCCTGGGCCTGCTGGCCGGCGGCGCCCTGGCCGCCGTCGCCCTGGTCGCGGGCATGCCGGTGGCGGCCGCGGTGGCCGCCGGCTTCGCGGCGGCGGCCGGCAGCGCGGCGGTCGCGGCCCTGATCCGGATGCGTGCCGCGGCGGGCGAAGCGGTCCGGGAGGAGACCGACCGCGCGGTGGAGCGGTTGCGCGCACGGCGCGAGCGGCACGACGGGGTGGAACGCGAGCTGCGCGACTTCCTGGCACGGCACGGCGCGGAGTCTCCCGAGCAGCTCCTGATGCAGCTCGGCGGTGCGCGCGCCGATGAAGCGCGCCGGCGTGACGCGGAGACGGAGCTCCGGGCGGCGGCGCGGGAACGTGGACTGAACGACCTGCATGCACTCGCCGACACCCTGCGCGAACAGCTTCGCGACCGGCCGCGCGGGCAGCAGCTCCTCGGGCCGGTGCCCGCGCCGGCGCCGCCGGGGGACGAGGAGGCGCTCCGTGCGCGAGCGGCGGAACTGCGCGAACGGCTCGACGAGCTCGACGAGCGGGTGGGACGAGACCGCGAGAAGGCGGCGGCCCTGAGCGCCGGCGCCACCGAGGTGGCGGAGCTCACCACCCGGATCGCCGCGGCCGGTCGCAGAGTTGCCGCCCTGGAGCTGGATCGCCGTGCGGCCGGCATCGCCGCTTCCCTCTTCGCGCGCATCGCCGACGAGTCCGGCACGGCGCTCGGCGAGCTGTCCGCGGACATCGGCGCACGCTACGCGGCCGTCTCGGGGAGCGCCTCCTCCCACTCCTCCCCGGTGAGCCTGGCGGCGCTCGAGGAGGAGCCGCTGATCGTCGATGCCTCGGGCGTCGCGCGGCCGGCAGACCAGCTCTCGGAGGGCACGCGCGACGCCTACAGCCTGGCCGCTCGCCTGGCCCTGGCCGAGCGGGCGCAACGGGCTCGTGGTGTGGGCGAACCCGGGCTCCTGATCCTGGATGAGCCGTTTCAGTCCATGGACACCGCGCGCATGCGGCGCGCCCTGCGGCTGATCGCCCGATTCCATGAGCGCACCGGCTGGCAGATAGTGGTCATGACCGCCGACGAACGCGTGTCGCTTGCGGTCTCCGGCCTGTTCACCGGGGCGCAGGTGCATCGCCTGGCCGCCCGCGAACCGCGCGAACCGGCGACGTCGACGTGACGGGGGAATGTGACGGAGTACTACTCGGCCAGCCAGTAGTCGGCGAGTTCCGCAGGCACCCCGGCGTCGGAGCCGGTCTCGCGCGCGGCGGAGAGGAGCCGCAGGACATCCCGGTAGTCGCGGCGCCGGTACGCGGCTTGCAGGTCCGGGGCAGGTGCATCGCCGCCGCCCGTGGCCGCTCCGGGATCTTTCGTTGCGCCCGCGGTCAGCTCGTCCACGGAGCGCAGCGCGGCGCGCGCGAAGCCCGCGCGATCGGGATCGTCGCCGCCGGCCATCCGCCCGCAGACGTCACGGAGCAGATCGGCCTCGTCCCGGCGGAGACCGGGACGCTCGACCAGCCAGGCGATGCGCGCGCGGTCGTCTGGAGTCGCGTTCACGGGGCGCACCGCCGTGCAGCGGTGCACGAAGCGCTCGACCGGCTGCACGGCGCTGGCGTCGGCGGCCCCCCCGGAGTCGCGCCACGCGGTCGCCGCCGGCTGCATGCGGTCCGGCTCGCTGTCGAGGTGGCCGGCTTCGAGCGCCTCCCGTACGCCGGCCAGCCGGGCGGGCGTACGCAGCGTGGCGTCGCTTTCCGTGTAGCGCTGCAGCGCGACCCGCAGATCGCCGCGCACCGCCGGCCCGGTGACGGTCGCGGTGAGCACCCGGCCGGCGTCCAGGGCGACGCGCAGCACCAGGTCGGGCCGCGCGGCGTCTGCCGCGCCCTCCGCCATATGCGCGGTCTCCACGTGCACGGTGCCCAGGTGCTGGTAGCCCGCGCCGCCTCCCGGCTCCTCCAGAAACAGCTCGACGTCGGCCGCGGTCTGCGCCGGATCCGCAGTGGCAAGCACGACCTCCCGGACGCCGCGGGAACCCTCCAGCATCAAGGGGAAGAAGCAGCCGTCGGCGGTGCGCAGCCCGATTCTCGACAGCCCCGCAGCGGGCCGAACCGTCATCGTGGTGGCGTGTGGCGCTGCATCACCAGCAGGTTCTCGGCCATGCTCAGGAGCGCGTCGGCGTCGTCGACTCCACGCGCCAGCGACGAGTAGCCGACCGCGAACTCCGGACGCACCTCGCCGACGTCGTCCGGCCAGGTCGTCTCGGCCGCCCACCTGAGGAAGTCCAGCGCGAACAGCGCCGCGCCGTCGAAGTCCAGGGCGGGGCAGACCACGGCCAACTGGCCGTCGTGCTTGTAGTGGAAGCAGCGCACGGAACCCGCCGCCGTCTCCTTGGCCGCCAGGAACACGCGCGCGACCACCCGCGCGGCGCGGTCGTTGCCGGATGCGCTCACCAGCCGGTGGTAGTTGACGATCTCGATGAGGACGACGCTCAGGCTTGCGCCGTCGGCCGCGCGGCCGGCCACCTGGGACGGCAGCACGCGGGCGAGCTGCTCGAACCGTGGATAGCCGGTCTCCGCGGACCGGTCGGCGGGTTCCAGGCCCGACTCGAAGGCGATCGCCTGTTCGAGCGGCGCCGCCGCCGCCGCGGCCACCAGCAGCAGCAGGTGCTCGGAGTGGGCGTTGAAGCGCTCGAACGGAAGGTCCTCGACGACGATCACGCCCCATGCGCGCACACCCGCGTGCAGCGGCGCCGCATACACCACCGTGCCCCGGTCCAGGCGGCGCAGCGTGTCGTAACGCGTGAGGTGCTTCGCGGAGAACAGCCGGTCGTTGCGCAGCGCCCAACCCTCGATGCTGCCCGCGACCGGAAGGCGGCGCTCGGCGGGATCCTCGTCCCGCCATCCTGCCGTGACCCGGACCACGAGCTCGCCGGCCTCGGCATCGAGCTCCCACAGCGAGCACCGCTCGGCGCCGGTGAGCTCCGTCACCGCGTCGAGCACCACGAGCAGCGTGTCCTCCACGTTCTGGGACGACAGCTCCCGCCATCGGGCGTGCAGGTACGCCAGCGAGTCGCGCTGGCCGCTCACCCGCCGCTCCAGCTCGCTCGTGGCGGCCAACAGCGCCGTTCGCTGCCGGTCCGCGACGTCGCGCTCGCGGCCGAGCTCGGCTGCCTCGCGCCGCAGCCGCCGCGCCCGCCTGGCGTGCGCGAAGTGGACCAGGCCGAACAGGAGGACGCCGAGCACGCCGGCCAGAGCGAGGATGGGCAGCCGAGGATCCGCGAGCGAATCGGCGGCGACCCAGTCGGCCGTGATCGTGAACCGGGCCGGCGCGCCGGGCAGGATCTCGAAGGCCAGATACACCAGCGCCGCCCCCGCCGCCAGCGCCAGGTAGCCGGCCGGCCAGCCGCGCAGGGCGGCTGCCACGAATGCCGCGAGCAGATAAGGATTGACGGCGGCGTCCAGCAGGCCGGGATCCTCGGGAGCCAGCAGGTTGAGCCCGAACGCGGCGATCGCCAGGACGAGCGCCTCGATCAGGGACCTGGCCCGCACCGTGGTGCCTCTCAGGCGCGCGCCATCGCGGCCGATGGCCCGCGCGCCGCGCTGCGGCGCTGGGCGCGGAACAGGGTGCGCGGGGCGGTCCCGTCGATGAGCGGCTCCAGCGCGGCGCTGCCGTTGCCGACGATCACGTCGATCCCCTGCGCGGTCATCATGGCGGCGGCGTCCACCTTCGACAGCATGCCGCCCAGGCCCAGCGGGCTCGACTCGCACGAGGCGTGCGCGCGGACGTCGTCGTCGACCCGCTCCACCACCGGGATCAGGGGCCCGTCCGCGCCGCCGGCGTGCAGGCCGTCGACGTTGGTCAGGATCACGGCGAGATCGGGCCTGACGTGGGTGGCGACCAGCGCGGCCAGGATGTCGTTGTCCGTGAAGTGGCCGCGGACGTCGAACTCTTCCTTGTCGACCAGGTCGTTCTCGTTGATCACCGGCACCATCCCGCGCGACAGGTACGAGTCCAGGATGCGCAGGATCGTCCGTTCCTCCCGCGGGGTGTCGAAGTTGTAGTGCGTGAGCAGCACCTGCGCGACCTGCACCCCGTGCTCCCGGAAGAGCTCCTGGTAGCAGTGGGCCAGGGGAATCTGGCCGATGCCGGACAGCATCTGCAGCTCCAGCGGGTCGCCGGGCCGCTCGGTCCTGCCGACCACCTCCATGCCGGCGGCCACCGCACCGGAGCTGACCAGCAGCACCTCGTGGCCGTGGCACAGCAGCTCGGCGATCTCGGCCACCTTGCCGCGGAGCCACGGCCGGTCGAGCTGTGACCCGGCGCCGATCACCCCGGTGCCGATCTTGATGAGCACTCGCATCGGTTCAGCTCCTCGGCAGGTCGCGGTGGGTGAAGCTGCGCGCGCCGCCGGTGTAGTCGGCGACCACGTGGCCGTCGCCCTGCAGGCGATAGGCGTAGGTGGTCAGCCCTTCGACGCCGACCGGGCCGCGCGCGTGGATGCGCGTGGTGGAGATGCCGACCTCCGCCCCCAGGCCGAAGCGGTAGCCGTCGGCGAAGCGGGTCGAGCAGTTGCACAGCACGGAGGCGGAGTCGACCTGTGTGAAGAAGTCGTCCGCGGCCTGCCGGTCGGTGGTCACGATCGCATCGGTATGGGCGCTGCCGTGCGCGTTGATGAAGGCGATCGCCTCCTGCAGGCCGTCCACGATCCTGACCGCCAGGATCAGGTCCAGGTACTCGGTGTCCCAGTCACAGTCGGCGGCCGGAAGCGCGTCGATCAGCGCGCGCACCCGCCCGTCGCCGCGCAGCTCCACCTGCGGCATGGACTCGCGCAGCCGCGGCAGGAGTCGCTCCGCGACGTCGGCGTGAACGAGCACGGTCTCGGCCGCATTGCAGACCGCCGGATACTCGGTCTTGGCGTCGGTGACGATCGCCACCGCCTGCTCCAGGTCACAGGCGGCGTCGACGTACACGTGGCAGATCCCGTCGGCGTGGCCGAGCACGGCGATGCGCGTACGGTCCTGGATGCTCCGCACCAGCTCCGGCGAGCCGCGCGGGATGATCAGGTCGACCAGGTCGTCCATGCGCAGCAGGTCGTCGATCTGGTCGCGGCTGGTCGCCAGGTGCAGCGCGCCCGCGAAGCCCGGGCCGGTAACGGTCAGCGCCGACCGGATGCAGTCGAACAGCGCCCGGTTGGACTCGGCCGCTTCCGAACCGCCCTTGAGGATGGCGGCGTTGCCGGACTTGATGCACAGCGACGCGATCTGCACCAGCGCGTCGGGCCGCGATTCGAAGATCACGCCCAGCACCCCGATCGGCACGGTCACCCGGGTCAGGGTGAGGCCGTCGTCGAGCTCGCGCACCAGGTCGACGTTCCGGAGCGGATCGGGGGCGGCGGCCACCTCCCGCAGGCTGGCGTCGATGGCGGCCATCTTGCCGTCCGACAGGCCGAGCCGGTGGATGAGGGGCTGCGCGACTCCCTCGGCGCGGGCGCGCTCCAGGTCGCGTGCGTTGGCGGCCTGGATCGCGTCCCGGTTGCGGCCGATCTCCCCGGCGACGGCGCGCAGGGCGGCGTCGCGCAGGGTAGCCGGCATGGTGCGCAGGCGGCGGCTTGCCTCGCGGGCGCTGCGGGCCGCCTGCTGCATGGTCGCCTGCTGCGCTGCCGGGGTCGTCAGGGTCTCGGTCGTCATATTCAGCCTCCGGCCAGCTCGCGGCCGCGCTCGGCGGCGGCGGCGATGGTGTCGGCGATCACGGTCTGCAGGTCGGAGGACTCCAGCACGGCGCGACCGGCCACGGTCGTCCCGCCTGGCGAGCTGACCATGTCGACGAAGTCCGCCGTGTCGTAGCCGTGCTCCTGCAGCAGCGTTGCCGTCCCCCTGGCGGTCTGCAGGGTGAGCGCGCGCGCCGCCTCCCGCGGCAGGCCGCACGCCTGTCCGGCGTCGATGAACGCCTGCAGCAGCCGGGCGATGAACGCCGGCCCCGATCCGGACACCGCGGTAACGGCGTTGAGGTGCTCCTCCTCCACCTCCAGGGCCACGCCGAGCGCGCGCAGCAGATCGCCGACGACGCGGGCGTCGTTCTCGGTGGCGGACGGGCCGCGGGCGAAGCCGGCCGCCATCTCTCCCACCACGCACGGCAGGTTGGGCATCACGCGGACCAGGCGCGCGCCCGGAAGCCAGCCCGCAAGCCGCTCCAGGGTGACGCCGGCGGCGATCGACACCACCAGCCGGCCGGCCAGGTCGACACCTGACCCGGCCAGTTCGGCGGACGCCGTCTGCAGGTGCTGCGGCTTGACCGCCAGGAACAGGATTTCAGCGTCCCGGGCCACGGCGGCGTTGTCCGCGGCCGGCGTGGCGCCGGTCTCGGCACAGAACCGGTCCATCACGTCCCGGACCGGATCGTACGCGGTGATCGCGCCTGCCAGGCCGGCGGCGTGGATGCCCCGCGCCAGTCCCGACGCCATGGTGCCGGCGCCGACGAAGCCGAGGGAGGGTCGTGACCTGTTCATGGGTTCGCCATCCGGGCGAGCGACGCTACGTCGCCCGACGCGGATCGATCATGAGGATGCGCGAGCCGCGCTGACGATCATAGAGCCTGCGCCGTGCGGCCGGCAACGCATCCAGGTCGGCGTCCCGGAACCCCAGCTCCCGGAAGAAGTCGATCGCCTGCGTGGTCAGGACGAACACCCGGCGCGTGCCGCCGTCGCTCGCACGGCGCAGCAGCAGCTCGACCAGGCGGCGGCCGACGTTGGCGGCGCGGTGCGACGGGTTCACCGCCAGTCCGAAGATCTCGGCGTCTCCGCCGCCCAGCCGGTCCAGCCCGCTGCATCCCTGGATCGTGTCGTCGACGCGGTAGACGACCCAGTCGTCGATGGCGGCGCCGATCTGCTCCGGCGAGCGCGGCACCAGCAGGCCGCGGGTGACCAGCGGCTGCAGCAGGCTCATGATGGCCGGCACGTCCTCCGGCGTGGCGGCGCCGAAGTCCGCGAAGCGATCGGCGTACACCATCGTCCCGGAGCCGCCGACGGAGAAGATCTCCTCCAGCAGCACGCCGTCGCGCCTGCCGTCGATCACGTGCACGCGCTCGACGCCGCCGCGGCAGGCTTCGATGGCCAGGCGAAGCATCGCCCGCGCCTCGCCGCCCAGGTTGGAGTCCGCGGCCAGGGCGGCCGCCTCCTCCACGGTCATCGTCGAGAACGCGCCGGAGTCGCGCAGCGGCTGGGCGCCTGCCGGGCGATCGGACCGTCCGTGCGCCGGAATGCCGGGTGCGGCAGCGGCGACGAACAGCTTGGCGGCGTGCATGCCGGTTGCGACCGCGACGGCCAGGTCGTCGCTGCCCAGGTTGTAGGCGGTGCCGGCCGCGTTCCAGCCGATGGTGGTGACGATCGGCACGACCTCGCGGTCGATCAGCGTCCGCATCAGCGCGGCGTCGACCCGGTCCACGCGCCCGGACCGGTCATAGTCGATGCCGGCGACCACGCCCAGCGAGCGGGCGCGCACCCAGTTGCCGGAGGCGGCGTGCCCCCCGCACTCGCTGAACAGCGACATGAGCCGCGTGCTCAGCGCCGCCACCGCGTGGATGACGTGCTCCATCATCGGCTCGGTGGTGACGCGCAGGCCGCGGTGGTAGCGGGAAGGCAGCGACGCGCGTTCCAGCGCCCGGTCGATCGCGCCGCGCGCCCCTGTCACCACCACCGTGCGGATCCCCATGCGCTGCAGGAGCACGATGTCGTGCACGAGCACCGCCGCCATCGGCGACTCCAGCACGCGGTCGTCCACCTTGATCACGAACAGACTGCCGCGGAAGCGCGCCAGGTAGGTGACCGCGTCGCGGATCGCACCGACCGGTGCGGTCATGTGGTCCTCGATCGCGCGCGCGGCTTGACATGCAACCGCGTTAGAGCGGACATTTGCACGGTCATGATAACCAACCGCAGCCTCCGTTTCGCGCTCTGCGCCCTTCTCCTGCTGGCCCCGCTCGCCACCCTGGCCGCGCAGGAGACGGACGACATGATGCAAGACGACGAAGGGTTCTACATCAGCGCCGCCTATGCAGTGACCATGCCCGGCGAAAGAGACGTCTCCGTCGGGGACATTACCGGCGCCATCGGGACCGAATTCGGCATCCTCGGCGGTCGCATCGGCGTCGGCTACGGCGTGGCCGGCTTCCGGCCGGAAGTCTCCGTCGGCTACCGCAGCGCCACGGTGGACTCACTGACGGTCGGGAGTGCCAGTCTGCCCGTGGAAGGCACCCTCACTTCGATCGACCTGGCGGCCAACGTCTATTACGACATCGGCGGCGGCTCCGAGTTCTCCCTCTACCTTGGAGTCGGCGGAGGAATGTCGCTGGTAACGGCGAAGCTGGAGCCGGTTGCCGCAGTTGACGTTGCGCCCTACAGTGATTCGGCGTCGGCGCTTTCCGTTCAGGCGGCCGTCGGCATCGGCTACGCCATCACGGAGGATCTGACGCTCGCGATAGGCTATCGGCTGGTGGGCACGATGGAAGCCAAGTTCAGCAAGTACAGCACGAGCAACGCGAAGACGGGCATGACGCTCAGCCACAACATCGAGGCGGGGCTGCGCTTTTCGCTCTGAAGCTCCACCACGGCGGCAACACGACCGGCCGCACGCTGACGGGCGGCGAGTTGACACGGTCGCCGCCCGAGTCCGACAATTCCCCTGCCATGAAAACCAACCGTAGCCTACGTTTCGTCCTTTGCCCCTTTCTCCTGCTTGCCCCGCTCGGCATCCTGGCCGCTCATGACATGGACCACGGCATGATGAAGGACGACGGATCGTTTTCGATCAGCGCCGGCTACGGCGTCGCCCTTCCCGCCGACCGAACGATCGACGGTCGCACGATATCGACCGACCTGGGCTTCGTGGGCGGCCGGTTCGGCGTCGGCTACTCCATCGCCGGATTCCGCCCCGAGCTGTCCGTCGGCTACCGCATGGCCAACATCAAGGACCAGGATGAACAGTCGGTCACGTCCATCGACCTGATCGCCGGCGTGTACTACGACATCGATACCGGCAGCGAGATCGTCCCCTACGTCGGCATCGGCGGCGGCATGTCGCACGTCACCGTCAAGGAAGGCAACAGCAAGACGGTATGGGCGCTCGCCCTTCAGGGCGCCGCGGGTATCGGTTACGTCCTCACGGACGATCTGACCCTCACGCTGGGCTACCGCCTGACCGGCACGCTGGAAGCCGATTTTCCGAACGCAGAGGACGGCACGCTGGAGATGGCGCTCGGCCACAACATCGAGCTGGGGATCCGCTACTCGTTCTGATGGGCGCCCGCTGTAGCCTCCGCGCCGCGGTCTGCGCGCTGTTCGTGCTGGTGCCGCTCGCCCACCTGGCCGCGCAGGAAGAGACGCCGGGCGGCGGCATCTATATCAGTGCCGCCTACGGCATCGCTCTCCCCGCCGACCGAACGATCGGCACGGAGACGCTCTCGACCGACGTGGGCCTGCTCGGCGGCCACGCCGGCATCGGTCTCCACGTGCTCGGCTTCCGCCCGGAGTTGTCGGCCGGCTATCGCCTGACCAACGTCAAGGACCGGGAAGATCAGTCGATCACCGCGATCGACGTGATCGCCAGCGTCTACTACGACCTCGGCATCGGCATTCTGATCGCCCCCTACGTGGGCGTCGGCGGCGGGGTGTCGCAGTCCACCGTCAAGCAGGAGAAGAGCAAGTCGGTATTGACGCCGGCCTTCCAGGGTGCCGCGGGCATCGGCTTCATCCTGGGAGACCTGACCCTCACTCTGGGCTATCGCCTGCGCGGCACGACCGACGCCGAGATCCCGGATACGAAGGAACTGTTGAAGGCGGGCCTCACCCACAGCCTGGAGGCGGGGCTGCGCTACTCGTTCTGAAACTCCGGCGACGGCCGGTGAAGCGCCGGAGCTCCCCGAGCGGCGACCGATGACCGGGTCGATTCCGGATGACCGGGTTAGTTCCGCCGACCGGGTGGCGGCGGCAGCAGGGAATTGCTGCACTCCCGGCCGTTCCCGGCCGGCAGCGGCGCCGGTGCCGCGCCGCTCCCGCTCCGGTCCCACGCCGGGTGCGGCGCCGGGACCGGACGCCGCGCGCCGGTTGCTGGCCCGCGTCGGCGATACGGAGCGCCGGCGCTGCGACGCGCTTGCCGGCCGCGTCCCGATCCCCGGCGGCGGCTTCCTGATGGGCACCGACAACCCCGACGGCTTTCCGGCCGACGGGGAGGGGCCGGTGCGCGAGGTGACCGTCTCTCCGTTCCTCTGCGACGCGTTCTGCGTGAACGGCTATCGCTTCGCGCGCTTCGTCGCCGCCACCGGCTACGTCACGGAGGCCGAGCTGTTCGGCTGGTCGTTCGTGTTCCACGCGCACGTGCCGGAAGCGGTCGCCGACCGGTACGAGGTCCGCGAGGTCCCGGGCGTCGCCTGGTGGCGCGGGGTGCCGGGCGCCTGCTGGGCGCAGCCGGAGGGACCCGGCAGTACGCTGGATGGGCGGCTGGACGAACCGGTCGCGCACGTCTCCTGGAACGACGCGGTGGCCCTGGCGCGGTTCGAAGGGGGACGCCTGCCCACCGAGGCGGAGTGGGAGCTGGCCGCGCGCGGCGGGCTGGAGCAGGCGGTCTACTGCTGGGGCGACGAGCTCGAGCCCGGCGGCGAGCACCGCTGCAACATATGGCAGGGAACGTTTCCCGATCGCGACACGGGCGACGACGGGTACGCCGGGCGGGCGCCGGTCGACGCGTTCGCGCCCAACGGATTGGGTCTGCACAACGCCGCCGGCAACGTCTGGGAGTGGTGCGCGGACTGGTTCGCCACCGACCACGGGGCGGTCCGAGCCGACCCGCGCGGACCGGCGCGCGGACGCGGCAAGGTGATGAAGGGCGGCTCGTTCCTGTGCCACCATTCGTACTGCAACCGCTATCGGGTGGGCGCGCGCACCGCCAACACGCCGGACAGCTCCACGGCCAACTGCGGCGTGCGGCTGGTGTTCCCGCCGGACTCCCAGGAGGCATCGTCATGACCGATCGCGAACAGGCGCTGGCCGAGCTCGACATCTACGGGTTCACGGTCGTGCCCGACGTCCTGGACGCCGGCCGGGTTGCGGCGATGAAGGAAGCGCTGGTGCGCTGCGAGCGCGAGGCGGGCACCGATCACCGTCACCGCGGCGCGGCCCGCCACGTGGCCAACCTTCCCACCCTGGATCCGGTGTTCTTTTCGTGCCTGGACCATCCGAAGGTCCTGCCGCTCCTCGTCCACTACCTGGGGGACACGCTGATCCTGGGCAGCCTCAACGCGCGCATCGTGCGGCCCGGCGACGGGGACCAGGGACTGCACAGCGACATCGGCGCGGACCTGTTGAACATGGCCTCACCGGTGATGATGAACACGGTGTGGATGCTCGACGACTTCTCGGCCGAGAACGGCGGCACGCGCGTCGTGCCCGGCTCCCACCGAAGCGGGCTGCAGGAGCCGCCGGAGGGGTTCCGCGTCCGGCACGTGCATCAGTCGCAGGCGCCCGCCGGGAGCGTGCTGGTGTTCAACGGCCAGTGCTGGCACGGCGGCGGCGCGAACCGCTCCCAGGGACGGCGGCACGCGCTGTTCGGCCATTACCGCAAGCACCTCATGCGCTTCCAGGTGGACCCGCACGAGGGGTTCCCGGCGGAGTGGCTGCCGCTGCTCAACGACCGGCAGAAGCGCCTGCTGCGCATGCACAACGGCGTAGGCGCCCCCCGCTCGGCCGACTCCCACCGCTGAGGCGTTGGAGGGCCGGCTACACAGTCGGAGACGAGCTCTCTGCCGTGAGCGCGGCGAACCGTTCGAAGAAGTCCGGGAAGGTCTTGGCCGCGCAGCCGGGCTCCAGGATGGTGAGGCCGGGCACACGCAGGCCGGTCACCGCGAACGCCATCGCCATGCGGTGGTCCTCGTAGGTGCGGACCGCGGCCGGCGCGAGGCGTGACGGCTCGATGCGCAGGCCGTCCGGGCGCTCCTCCACCGTGGCGCCCAGGCGCCGCAGCTCCGTGGTCAGCGCGGCGATGCGGTCGGTCTCCTGCACGCGGATGTGCGCGACGTTGCGGATCGTCACCGGCGCGTCCGCGAACGGCGCGATCGCCGCGAACGTCGGCGTCAGGTCGGAGACGGCGTTGAGGTCGAGCTCGACGCCGCGCAGCCGCTCCGGGCCTGCGACGGTGATGCCGTCCGCCTCCTCGCGCACGTCGCAGCCCATCTGCCGCAGGACCTCCACGCAGGCGATGTCGCCCTGGGAAGAGTCGCCGGCAAGCCCGCGGACGCACACGCTGCCGCCGGTGACCGCCGCGGCGGCCAGGAAATAGGAGGCGTTGGTGGCATCCGGCTCCACGTCGTAGGTGCGCCCGCGGTAGCCGGCGTCCGCGGCGATCTCGAAGACGCCCGGCCCGGGACGTCCCACTTCGACGCCGAAGTCGCGCATCACCCGCACGGACAGGTCGATGAACGGCTCCGACGGGACCTGACCGTCCACGACGATCGTGGTGGCCGCCGCCGCCGCCGGCGCGCACAGGAGCAGCGCGGATACCGGCTGGCTCGAATGCGCGGCGCGCATCTCGATGCGCCCGCCCGGGAGGCCGGATGCCTCGATCTCGAACGGCAGGTGCCCGGGCTGACCCGCGAAGCGGAAGCGCGCGCCGGCGGCGGCCAGCACGGCCGGAAGGTCGCCCATCGGACGCTCGCGCATGCGCCGAGCGCCGTCGAAGCGGTAGACGCCCTGCCCCGCCGCCGCCACGGCAGTCAGGAAGCGCGCCGTCGTTCCCGAGTAACGCACGTCCAGCGCCGCCGCCTTCGCCGGGATGCGGCCGCCGGCTCCGGCGACGGCGATGCGCTCGTGCGCCGGGTCGGCCTCCACGCCGATGCCGAGCCGCGTCAGCCCGTCCAGGCAGGCTTCGGTGTCGTCGCTGAACAGCGCGCCGCGCAGCGTCGAGTCGCCGGCCGCCAGCGCCGCCACCACCAGCGCGCGGTTGGTGAGGCTCTTCGATCCGGGCACCGTCACGGTGCCGCACACCGGACCGGCGGCCGGCGCTACCTGATACGCGTCCATGGCGAGCAGCCTACCCCGCAGGCGCCGCGCGGCGCTTGGCGACGGCCGGGGCCTGGCGGTCCGTCCACGCTTGTTGGCCCGACTCGCCGACCTGTAGGATTCGCGCCATGAACCGTGAAGCGATAGCCTCCAAGGACGGACCGCCGGCAGGCGGCCCCTACTCACCCATCATCCGCTACGGAGACCTGGCCTTCATCTCCGGACAGGTCGCGCTCGATCCGGCTACCGGAGAGCCGGTGCGCGATTCGTTCGAGGCCGAGACCCATCAGGTGCTGCGCAACCTGCGCGCGCAGGTGGAGGCCGCCGGCTCCAGCATGGACAAGGTGCTGAAAACCACCGTGTTCCTGGAGGACATGGACAACTTCGCCCGGCTGAACGAGATCTACGTGCAGTACTTCCCGGAGCCGCGCCCGGCCCGCAGCACCATCAACGCCGCGCCGCCCGGCGGCTACCGGGTCGAGGTCGAGGCGATCGTCGGGTTTTAGGCCCGCTTTCCCATGCACGGCCTGCTGGTGGCCGCCGGCCTGCTGCTGCTGAGCGCCGCGTCCTTCACGCTGGCGCTGCCGATCCTGGACTTCACCGGCGCGGTCCGCCGGCTGTTCGACGGCTACCCGGCCACGCCGGAGATGGCGGCGCGCTTGGGCGTAGCCGGGGCGATCTGCCTGGTGCTGGGCTGGCTGCTGTACCGCAGGCAGGGCGGCGCCTGACGGGCAACTATCCGCGCTTCAGGCTGGCGTCGATCAGCCCCGAGAACAGCGGGCTCGGCGCGCCCGGCCGGCTCAGAAACTCCGGATGGTACTGCACGCCGAGGTAGAAGGGGTGCGTGGGAAGCTCCGCGACCTGCACGATCGGCTGGCCGGGCGCCCACCCGGAAAAGACCATGCCGCGCTTCTCCAGCGGCTCCCGGTAGAACGGGTTGAGCTCGTAGCGATGCCGGAAGCGCTCCTCGATGCGATCCGCCCCGTACAGCCGGGCGGCGGCCGATCCGCCGCGCAGCTCTACGGTGCGCTTGCCAAGGCGCATCGAGCCGCCGATTCCCTCGATCTTGTACTGCTCCGGCAGCAGCAGGATGATCGGCGAATCCGTTCGCGGATCCACCTCCTGCGTGTTGGCCGCCGGCAGATCGCAGCAGTCGCGGGCGAACTCGACCATCGCCGCCTGGAAGCCGTAGCAGATGCCCAGCATCGGCAGATCGTGGAGACGGGCGTAGGTCACGCAGGCGATCTTTCCTTCCCAGCCGCGGCGGCCGAATCCGCCGGGAACGACCAGTCCGTCCAGGTCCCGCAGGTGCTCGGCCGCCTGCTCCACCCGTTGCGCGGGAGAGCCGGCAGCGTCGATCAGGTCTGACGGCACGTCGACGACCTCGACCCTGGCCTGGCGGTCGGTCCCGGCGTGCTCCAGGGCGTTGTGGATGCTGGCATAGGTGTCGCGCGGGCCCAGGTACTTGCCGGCGATGCCGATACGGACCGTGCACCGCGGCCGGGTGAGCGCCTCCAGGTAGCGCTGCAGCCCACCGGCCGCCGGCCCAGCGGCCGCCGAATGCGCCCTCCCGGAGGCGCCGTCCGTGCCTTCGTCGGCGGACGGGACGGCATCCAGGCCGAAGTAGCCCAGACAGATCTCGTCGACGCGCTGTTCCTGCAGGTGACCGGGCACCCGGTAGATGGAGCTCTGGTTGTGCAGGTCGATGACGTTGGGGACCGGCATGCGCAGCCGGTCGGCCAGCTTCCGGCGGACGCCGGTCTGCACCGGGTTCTCGGCGCGGCAGACCAGCATCTGCGGCTTGATCCCCATCTGCATGAGGAGCTGCGTGCCGTGCTGGGCGGCCTTGCTCTTCTGCTCGTTCAGGTGGCGCGCCTCGATGATCCATACCAGGTTGATGAAGAAGACGTTGCCCTCCCCCTCCTGGTATGCCAGGTCGCTCATCGCGGAGATGTAGGTCCGGTTTTCCTCGTCTCCGACCGTGCCGCCGATCTCGACCAGCGTGATGTCGGCCGCGGCGGCAAGCGTCGACTCGCGCACGAATCGCACCAGCTCGCCGGTGACGTGCGGGAAGAACTGCACGTCGGAGCCCGAGAACTGGCCGCCGCGCTCCAGCGCGTTGATGCGCTGGCTGAGCTTGCCGTTGGTGAAGTAGTTGTGCTGCGACAGGCTCTTGCCCATGAACCGCTCGTAGGTGCCGATGTCCATGTCGCACTCGGTGCCGTCGTCCAGGACGAAGACCTCGCCGTGGCGGTACGGGCTCAGGGTGCCCGCGTCCTCGTTGTAGTAGCCGTCCATCTTGATCAGGTTCGTCGAGAACCCGCGGTCGGCCAGCAGGCGGGCCAGGCCGGCGGAGAAGATGCCCTTGCCCAGGCCGCTCATCACGCTGCCGGTGATGATGATGTAGCGCGCCTGGCCGACCCGGTAGCCGTCGGGCAGGGTGCGGTAGCGCTCGCCCGGATCGGACATGTCGCTGAGCGCACGAAGGGCGCGGGGGACGGGAAGGTCGCTCATGCGGCATCCCCGGTCATGCGGCGTGCAGATGACTGAGCTTGTTGCCGTAGTAGGAGGCCAGGTGCGGGTGGTGGATGAAGATCTCCCGGTCGTCGTACTCCAGGGTCTGGTATGACCTGGTGGCGATGATCGGGATGTGCGGGTAGTTGAACAACTCCGCCGTGCGCTCCAGGAGTTCGTCCAGCGACTTGCGCTTGCCGTCGCGGTACAGCGGGGCGGTATCCAGGCCGGCCTCGTCGGCCGCGGTCACGGTGCGGTCGACGCGCTCTTCCAGCTCCGTGCGGGAGATGCGGAAGCGGTTGTCGAGCGAGGCGAACACCGCGGTACTCTCGTACACCCTGATCAGGCGGGCGAGCCGGTCGTACACGGAGCGCGCCACTTCCTTGGCGCGGGCTCGCAGGTCGGCCGCCATCGCGTCGCCGAACTTGATCACCACGCGCGAGCGCTGGTTGCGCACGCGCCGCTTGAGCGGCACGCTGATGAACGCGTAGTAGTTGTCGTAGACGTACTTCGCGAACATGCCCGTGCGCGACCCGGACCGGTAGGCGCGGAACACCATGTCCTCCGGCACCCGCTCGTAGGAGATGTTGATCGGGATGTAGCTGGCATCCTCCACGCGCAGGTCGCGCAGGGCGTTGCGGACGGCCAGGAAGACCAGCGGTGACAGGGGGTTGAGGTGGCCGGAGTAGGACCGTCCGTACTTCACCTCGCCGGAGAACTCGTCGGCCTCGTACCCCGGAAACACCAGCAGGTGCAGGCCGTCGCCCTCGAAGATCCGCTTGAGCTGATCCAGGTACAGGCCGTTGTACTGCTCGCGCGTGACGACGACCGGGCGCGCGCCGAGCGTCTTGAGCATCCAGTTGCGGAACCACCGGCGGGCGTAGAACGCGTGCTGGTCGCGCACCGCCATGAAGCCGCCGCACTTGCGCAGAAAGGTGTCCAGCGGTCCGATGAACAGGTTGTCACCGGCCTGCACGGCGGCGCGGATGCCGTGCAGCGTCAGGTACGCCTGCACCATCATCCAGTCGTACTCGCTCTGATGGTTGGCCACGAACACCAGCCGTTCGCCGGCTTCCGCGCGGCGCTTGGCCTCCTCCAGACCCTCGATCTCCACCCGGGTGAAGCACGAGCTGAACAGGTGGCGGTCGACGTTGGTCGCCACCCGGTGCACGTATCGCTCGCTGCGCCAGTGATGGAGGAGGTCCAGCAGCTCGGCGCGGCCGGGATTCGCCCTCACCGCATGCCTCGCTCGAACGGGGATGCGCCGGTCACCAGCGCAGGGTGGTGGAACGCGCAGGCAGGGTCAAGGTGGGATGGGCCGGTGAGCGGCCCGCGAGGCGACGGATTCGGGGCGTGAATCGGCCCGGTTCGTCATCCCGGGATCAGGTCCTGGACCTCGCGGACGTGCTCCGGGGTGAGCTCCCAATCGGCGGCCCTGGCGTTCGCTTCGAGCTGCGCCTGGCTGGTCACCGCGGTCAACACCGAGCACACGAGCGGCTTGGCCAGCAGCCACGCGACTGCCAGATCGCCGACACGGCGGCCGTGATCCCCGGCCCAGGCGTCCAGCCGTTGCACCGTCTCCAGGCGGTCGTCCCGCAGATAGACGGCCAGGTTGGGGCTCGGGTTCCGCCAGGCACGGGTACCCGGACGAATCGGCTCACCGGGCCGATACTTGCCGGTCAGCACCCCCTGGGCGAGCGGTGCATACGCGACGATGCTCATGCCATGGCGTGCGCAGCACGGGGCGATCTCAGCCTCCAGCGACCGTTCGAAGAGGTTGTACGGCGACTGACTGACCGCGAAGCGGCGGCAGGCTCCTGACTCCGCCACGCCGTGAGCCGCCTCGATCTGATCCCGGGAGAAGTTCGAGCAGCCGACATGGCGGGCCTTCCCCTGCCGGACCAGGTCGTCGAATGCGCGCACGGTCTCCTCGATCGGCGTGGCGGGATCCGGGCGGTGCGCGTAGTAGAGGTCCACGTAGTCGGTCTGCAGACGGCGCAGGGTGCCCTCGATGCCGGCCATGATCCGGCGTCGCGACAGTCCGCCATCGCCCGGATCGTCGGTGCGCGGCATGCCCACCTTGCTGGCGACGATGAAGCGGTCGCGCCGGCCGGCGATCGCCGCGCCGATGTAGCGTTCCGAGACGCCGTCCGCGTACATGTCGGCGGTATCGAGGTGATTGACACCCAGATCGGCGGCGTGGTGGATGAGTGCGGCGGTCTGCTTCCGGTCGTTGTAGTGCGTGAACGTCTGGTGCCGGCCGAAGACGCTGCCGCCCAGGCCGATGATCGACACGTCGACGTCGCTGGTTCCGAGCGTCCGGTAGCGCATTCAGCGCGTGCCGGTTCCCTGCGGCTGCGCCAGGCGTGCCTTGCGTTCGGCGAGCGGCACGTAGCGCTCGGTCTCATCGTGAAGCGCGACCACCCGATCGATTGAATCGAATACCTTCCGGAACGCTTCCGCGTAGCGGTCCATGAGCTCGACGCCGTTCGGCGGCACGAGCCGCCGGACGCCAAAGGTGCTGTCGATCGCGGCGAACGCATTCGGATAGTCGTCCAGGTCGTAGCACACGTCGGCGCCGGGCTGATTCCAGGGGCTGCCGTTGCCGTAGGCGACCTTCTGCTGGAACAGCGGCTGCGCGGGTACGGGCACGCTCTGCCAGCTCATCAGGTCGACGTTTTCCGCCGCCAGCGCCTTCATGACGGCTGCCTTGAGCTTTCCCGGTTCGACATCCAGGTTCAGCCTGGCGGGATCGACCTGGACGGTGTAGATGTAGTAGCTGTGGGTGCGGCCCTCCGGCACCAGCGGACACGCCAGACCATCGATGTCGCGGAGCCGCTCCGTGAGATATTCCGCATTGTTCTGCAGCCCGCTGATGTAGGCATCCAGGTGGCGCAGGCGCACCCGCGCCAGCGCCGAGATCACTTCCGGCATCTTGTAGTTCCAGCCGATCCGTTCGGACAGGTAGGCGCGGTTCGGATCCTTCATGTTGACGGGCTCGCCGAACAGCCGGGTCATCGCCGCCCGCTCATGGATCTCCGGGCTGTCGGTGGTAAGCAGTCCGCCCTCGCCGGTCATGAGGTGCTTGGTGGTCGTCATCGCGAAGCCGGCCGCATCGCCGAGCGCACCGGTCTTCCTGCCGCGATAGCGGGCGCCGTACGCCTGCGCCGCGTCTTCGATGACCTTGAGTCCGTGCCGCCTGGCGATGCGACCGATCCGCTCCATGTCGGCCGGCAGGCCGTGCAGGTGCACGACCATGATGGCGCGGGTCCTGTCCGTGATCTTCTCCTCGATCCTGTCCGGATCGATGAGATAGGTCTGCGGATCGGTGTCGACGAACACGGGAACGGCGTTGTGCTGCAGCACCACCATGGCCGATGCGATGAAGGTGTAGGCCGGCACGATCACCTGGTCGCCCGCTTCGACGCCGACGCCGGCGACCGCGCAGTGCAGCGACGCGGTGCCGGTGTTCACCGCCAGGCAATAGTCGGTCCCGACCCACCGGGCAAACTCCTCTTCCAGGGCGTCCGCCTGCGGCATGCCGGCCCCCGCCGCGATGCTCAGGTGACCGCTGCGCAGCACGGCCGTGACCGCGTCGACCTCATCGTCCCCGGCCTTCCGGTACCGCTCCCAATCGTGCGCGATCAGCTCGCTTGGCACGCTGGGCCGGCCGCCCTGCAACGCCAGTGCGTCGGTCACGAGCGCCGCCTGAGGAGGGTCATCCGCGCGACCGCTCGGTCATCTCGGCGCGCCTCTGGCGGGACAGCTCGGCCAGGTGACCGTCGTTGGCCAGCATCTGCTCCAGGTGCACCATCCGCTCGGGGCCGGCGGTGCGGATCATCGCCTCCCCATACACGCGCTCCAGCCAGAAGCGGGCGGAGTGGCCGATGTATTCCCGCAGCTCGTCCAGACGGTCCTCCGAATAGCGCGTATGGCAGTTGATCGTGAACATCCGCCGGCGCGGGCTGCCGCCGAAGGAGGCGTGCTTGGTGTTGTGGTTGAAGCAGACCACGTCGCCGGGCTCCGACTCCAGCGCGTATGCGGGCACGTCACGCCCTTCGACGCCCCACAGGGAGCCGCTCTCCCTGACCTGCTCCTGCAGGCGGTCGGCATAGCCGTCGCCCGGCCGGTGGCTGCCCGGAATGACCCGCAGCGCCCCGGTGTCGCGGGTGAGCGGATCCAGGTACAGGGCTATCTTGATCGACGGCGGCCGGTTCACGTACCAGCCGTCGGAGTGCCAGCCGGTATCGCCGGCGTAGTAGTTGCCGTCGCTGCCCGAGTAGTCGAAGTCGTCTCCCAGGATGCTGGCGGCGATGTCGTGGATCCGCGGGTCGTCCAGCAGGGCGGACAGCCGTTCGCTTTGGTCGATGAAGGGAACCAGGCATGAGCGGCGCTTGCCGTCGTGCGGCGTGCCGTCGTGGCCGCCACCGTGCCGTTCCCAGACCGCCTCGAACTCATCGATGATCCCGTCGATGCAGTCGGCGAGGAGCGCGGGGAACCGCAGGAAGCCGAAGGTCTCGAAGAACGCCATCTGCCGATCGTTCAGCCGAGTCCGCGCCATCCCGGCACCTCCTGTCGACGACTGCATACCACGCGCTCCACCCGAGATCAAACCCGCGCGCTGCTCGGTAGTGCGTCTTTGACAGGATGCGTGCGAAAGCCTACGGTCATGGTTTCCACGACCCCGACGGAGGTGATCCGGATGAAGGTAACGAAGGTCTTCGCATGCGTTCTGGTCACGGTGCTGGCGGCCGCCACGGCATGGAGCACAGCGACTTCCGAGGAGGCGAGCACCGGGCCCGACGTCATCACGGTGCTGGGGTATGACTACGAGTTTCCCGAGTACAGCCTGCTCGGCTCGCGACCGGCGATCGAGTACGCCGAGCAGCAGACCAACGTGAAGATCGAGTGGCAGCTCGTTCCCGAGGGCGAACGGGCGGACCGCATCGCCCTGCTGATCGCCGCCGGCGGCGACCTGCCGGACCTGTTCCAGGCGCTGCCTCCCGACATGACGCGGCGGGAGGCTGCCGAGGCGGGCATCACGCTCGCGTGGAGCGACTTCATCGAAGCGGGACGCATGCCGAAGGTGGCAGCGCTGCTCGCGGACCCCGAGAACCAGGGGTTCGTCAATCAGATCACGGACGCGGAGACCGGCAAGATCTACTACCTGCCCAGGATGGGCAACACCCGCCTGCTGTATTGGAGCGATTACGTGCGCGGGGACTGGCTCGCCAAGCTGGATATCGAGGATCCCGAGACGGTCGACGACTACCGGGACTACCTGCAGGCCGCGGTCACCCGCGATCCGAACGGCAATGGGAAGGCCGATGAGGTGGGCTGGGCCAACTTCTTCAGCGGCGCGGGCTGGACCAGAATGCTCAACCGCAGCTTCGGACTGGGAGGGCTGGACTACTTTCCGTGGGACAACGACTGGGCGGTCGTGGACGGGGCTAGCATCACGTTCATCCCGACCGACGAGCGGTTCCGGGCGCTGCTGGAATGGGTCAACGGCCTGTGGGAAGCAGGCCTGATCCATCCCGACCAGTTCAACTTCGACAGCCCCAAGTTCAACACGCTCAGCACCAACAACACGCTGGCCGGGCTCAACCAGTGGCCGGAGAACATCGTGCCCATCGGCGAGCAGTTGTCGTCGGTCGAGCCGACCGCGGCCTACCACGCCATCGCGCACCCGATCGATCCGCGCTACATGACCCCCGCGGACCGCACGTACGCGCGGCTCGGACCGGCCCTGTGGTCGACCTACCTCAGCGCCAAGAGCGACAACGTCGACGCGGTGCTGCGCTTCGTGGACTTCACGCTGGGCGAGCCCGACTTCCCGCTCATCGCCGAGTTCGGCATCGAAGGCGTGCACCACCGCGTGCTGGCCGACGGCACCCGCGAGTACATCGGCGAGCTGGCCGATCTCGACACGCGCAGCCGCTACTTCTACCTCGGCACGGTGATCGGCTATCTCCCGCATCAGTTCAGGTCGATAGCCACCACCCACAAGGTCGACAACGATCCGGCGTTCGCGGGCGTCCGCGACTGGAACGAGCGGGTGAAGGAATACCTGCGTCCGACGATCTTCTGGCAGTTGACGGCCGCCCAGCAGGACGTCATCCGCGCGGCCACCAGGGACATCCGGACGTTCATCGACGAGAGCGTCACCAAGTTCATCCTCGGCACCAAGCCGTTGGAGGAGTGGGACAGTTACGTGGCGACCATCGAGGACGAGGCCGGCGCCGAGATTCGGGCGGCGCTCGAGGTCCGGCAGGGATATTTCGACCAGCACCTGCGATCGTCGTACTGAGGCGCCGCGCGCCGGGAGAGGACGTCCTCTCCCGGCCGGCTGAGAACGGCACGCGGGGATCAGCAGGGTGATGCCGGCGGGAGGGGCGTCGAGGGCCAGGGAGCCGCTCACCGACGCGTTCGTCTACGGCGGCGCGCTCGCCGCGTTCGCCGTCACGCTCGCGCCCTTTCTCTATGTTGCGTTCCGGTCGATCTCCACGCCGGAGGCGATCTTCTACAACGAGATCATCTTCTTTCCGGACGCCGTCCATCTGGATTCGTACCGCCTGTTCCTGTCCAACGGGCAGGTGCTGCGCTACTACGCCAACACGGTCGTCATCGTCACCGCCGGCACCGCCTGCAACGTCGTCCTGGCGTTCATCACGGCGTTCGTGCTGGCGCGGCGCGAGTACGTGCTGCGCAACTATCTGATGGCGTTCATCGTCATGACCATGTTCTTCTCGGGCGGACTGATCCCGTTCTACATGGTGGTGCGCGCCCTCGGGATTCTCGATACGCGCTGGTCGCTGGTGCTGCCGTTTGCGCTGTCTCCCCTGTACGTGATCATCGCCCGGACCTTCATCCAGGCCTCGATCCCGGAGGAGCTGTTCGAGTCGGCGGCCGTCGACGGTGCGCGGAAGTGGACGATGGTGTGGTCGATCGCGGCGCCGCTGTCGAAGCCACTGATGGCCGTGATCGCGCTGTGGGCGGCGGTCTACTTCTGGAACAGCTTCTTCTGGGCGACGGTGTTCGTGGTCGACCCGGACAAGCAGCCGATCCAGGTGTGGCTCAGCCGGCTGCTGACGATCGGCACGTCCAACGACGCGGGGCTGGCGATGGAAGCGACGTTCGCGACGCAGAGCGGCAAGGCGGAGCAGATGAAGTTCGTGGCGATCATGGTGACGATCGTTCCGATTCTGAGCGTCTATCCGTTCCTGCAGCGGTTCTTCGTCAAGGGCGTGGTGATCGGGGCCCTGAAGAATTAAATGGGGATGAACGAGGTCGCGATCGGGAACACGGGGAGGTGAAGCCCATGGCAACCGGGGATTTTCGCGTTCGCAGTGACTTTCACATGCACTCCGGACACTCGCATGACGTCGGCAACGGCACGACGCTGGCGCGCATCCGCGAGGAGTCGCGGGCGGCCGGCGTGCGGGCGATCGGCATCTCCGATCACCTGAACAACGGGAGGACCGACGACCATCTGCGCGGTTCGCGCGCGGAATACGACGCGCTCGACGACCGGGAAGGATTCCACTTCGGCGTGGAGTGCTCGACGCTGCGCGCGTGGGACCTGCAGGTGGACCGGGAGCGGGGCGAGAGCGCCACGCCGTACGGGCACTACGACGGCGGTCCGGTCGGGGCGCCGCAGGTCTATCTGCCGGACGAGCTCAGGGAGGAGCTGGACTTCGACTACGTGATCGGCGGCGTGCACTGGCTGCTCGGCGTGTGCGGGGCGGGCAGCCGCCGCCTGGGTCCCGCCGACACTCAGGAGGCGGTCCGCAACTGGCACGAGCAGCAGCTCTGCCTGGTCAGCCACCCGCACGTGGACGTGCTGGTGCACCCGTGGTGGTGGTACACGGTGGCGCTCGACCCGATCCGCGTGCAGGGAATGCCGTGGCTGTACGACTTCGGCGTCATTCCGCGCTCCATGCACGATGAGCTGGCGGCGGCGGCGCGCGAGCACGGCACGGCGATCGAGCTGAGCGGCGTCTCCTTCCACGAGCGGCACGACGGCAGCAAGACCGGGCAGGCGGACGAGTTCTTCCCGCCGCCGCCCCGCGAGCGGTACCTGGAGTTCCATCACCTGCTGCGCGACGCCGGCGTCAGGTTCTCGATCGGCTCCGACTCGCACGGACCGGGCTACGACGACTCGAAGGTCCTGCGGCTCCGCGAGGCGCTCGCGAGCCTGGGTCTCACCGACGCCGACCTCTGGCACCCCCCCGCGCGGTAGCGCATGTCCGAGCCCGCGACCTCTCCGGCCGCGGCGCCGGACGCTCCGCGGTGGGGTGCCCGCGTCGCTCGCGGCGGGCACTTGCGCAAACGTCCGCTCCGAACGGTGCTGTGGAGTCAGCGCGAGTACCTGCTGCTGTCCGTGCCGTGCATCGCGTTCTTCGCGGTCTTCCACTACGCGCCCATGTACGGCGTCATCATCGCCTTCAAGGACTTCGGCTTCGGCGACACGCTCGCCTCCGCACCGTGGGTCGGATTGCGCTGGTTCGAGGAGTTCCTGAGCTCCATGTACCTCTGGAGAGTGCTGCGAAACACCGTGGTCCTGAGCCTGCTGACGCTGATCGTGGGCTTCCCGGTTCCGATCATCTTCGCGCTGGTCGTCAACGAGATCGCGGGCACGGGCTTCAAGCGGGTCGTGCAGACCGTGAGCTACATGCCGCACTTCATCTCCACGGTGATCGTCGTCGGCATCCTCTACCAGGTGCTCTCCGTCCAGCACGGCTACGTCAACCAGGTCCGCGCGGCGCTGGGACTGGAGAAGATCTTCTTCCTGCTGGAGCCCCGCTACTTTCGCGCCATGTACGTGGCGTCCGAGGTCTGGCAGGGCTTCGGCTGGGGGTCGATCATCTACCTCGCCGCCATGAGCTCCATCAATCCGGAGCTCTACGAAGCGGCGCACATCGATGGCGCGCTGCGGCGGCAGCAGATGTGGCACGTCACCCTGCCCGGCATCCGGCCCACGATCGTCATCCTGTTCATCTTCACGGTCGGCAACCTCATGAACGTGGGCTTCGAGAAGATCGTCCTGCTCTACAATCCCGCCGTATACGAGGTCGCCGACGTGGTGCAGACCTACGTCTACCGGCGGGGCATCCAGGAGTTCCAGTGGAGCTTCGCCGCCGCCGTGGGGCTGTTCAACTCGGTCATCAACTTCACCCTGCTGCTGGCCGCCAACGCCGTCAGCAGGCGCCTGAACCAGGCCAGCCTCTGGTAGCCAGCCTCTGGTACGCTGCCCGAGCGGCGCTCACGCCAGCGTCAGTTCCAGCGTGCTGACGCTGTGCGCCGGCAGCACGATGCCGAAGGGCACCGGCCGGGGGGTGAACGGCGCGGTCGTCGTCGTGACCCGCTCGGGATCCGAGGCGTCGTTGCGATCCTCGATGCGGTCGGCGTTGAGGGTCGCGATGCTTCCTTCGGTGATCGCCCCGGCTCCCTCGATGGCTACCTGCAGTTCCGCGTCCTGCTGCAGATGGCGGTTGGTCACGCTCAGGAACAGCCGCTCGCCGCGCGGATCCAGCGAAGCGGATGCGCCGATAACGGCAAGCGGCGGCAGCTCCTTCACGGCGTCGCCGGCCAGCGGCACCGAGTCGGCGTCCGTGACCTGCGCGGTGGGACGGATCTCGTCGGCCTCGACCGTGACCGCGAGCGCCGTGTTGCCCTTGTGCACGCGGTACAGGTCGAACAGGTGATACATCGGGGTGGGGATGGTCGCCTCGCCGTCGGTGAGCAGCAGGCCGCTGCCCATGTTCGCCGTCCAGGTCAGGGTGGCCAGGGGAACGACCGCGGACAGGCGGCAATAGACGTCCAGCACGTTGGCGCAGACCAGCGCGTCGCGGAACGTGCCGGTCCTGAAACGGTGCGATATCCCCCACTCGGTGACCGCCGTGCACATCCGGTCGTTGCTGCCCGGCCGGCCGAGCCAGTCGATGGTACGGAACCGGCCGTACGGCTTCCTGCCGCCGGCATGCCGCTGAATGGCCGCGTCGTTGTCGACGAACAGCTTCCGGAGTCCCGCCGCGTTGTGCATCACGCGGTACACCGACTCCTCGGTGAAATCCTGCTCGTCATCGAAGCCGCCCAGGTAGTTGATCGAGCAGATGTAGTCGACCAGCGACGCGCCTCCCATCTCCTGGTCGGGCACGCTCTCGAGCTCCGCGAAGAAGCGCTCGGCGTAGGCTCCGTGCTGGGCGCACAGGACCCGGATGTCCGGATCGATGCAGCGGGCGACCCATGAGAAGTCCCTGAGCGTGCGCGCGTGCGCGGCCGGATCCCACCACGCGTACCACTGCCAGAACTTGACGCGATACGGCTCCGGGTGGCCGTTGGCCCTGCGCATCTCGGCGTACCGGGAGGTCCCTTCGTAGTTGCAGTACTCGACCAGGTCGCGGGCGCTGCGGACATCGTCGTCGGACAGCCTGAGCAGCGCCTCGGAGCCGATCAGCTCGCAGAACCGCAGGAACTCGTCGATGCCGAAGCTCGGGTCCCGATCCATCGGCGTCTCTTCGAACACGGCTCTTCCGATCGGGTCGAACAGCGGCGGCCTGCCGTCGCGGGGGCCGACCGCATCCCGCCAATCACAGAACAGGCCGTGGTAGTAGGAGGTGACCTGCGGCGACAGCCGCCGCAGATAGCGCACCGTGTCGCGACGAAAGCCGCGGATGTTCGGGATCGGAGAATCCTCGCCGACCCAATACGCGTCGGTGCCGGCAGCGTAGGTCGCGGTACCGAAGACGTACGGGCTGACGGTCCCGACCGGACGGTCGGGCGCGATGCGCAGTTTCGCTTGCGGCGCCACCCGAAAGGACGCTATGAGGAGCGCTGGTCGCGCACCAGCTCGCCGAACAGCTCGGGCCGGCGCGTGCGCAGCGTGTAGTTGGCGTAGCTGCGGGCCTTCGCCAGCAGCCCGGCGTCCAGATCGCAGACGATCATCTCGTCCCGTACCGTCTCGGTCTGCGCTTCGGCGAGGATCGGGCCTTCGGGTGAGAAGATCAGTGCCGCGCCGGGATGGTGCGGTTGGTTCATGTGATCGCTCGGATAGTCGGGTACGGTTCCCGCGCGACCGGCCTGGTCGGCCAGCACGCAGAAGCAGGCGTTCTCTATCGCCCGCATCGAATAGCACATCGCGAAGAAATCCCGGACGTGGCGGCGTGCGGCGGCCTGCGATGCCGGCGTCTGGTCCCAGCGCCCCTGGCGCGCGGCGTGCGGCATCAGGATGACGTCGGCTCCCTTGAGGGCGACGATGCGGGCGAGCTCCGGAAACTGGTTGTCGTAGCAGATGACGGTACCGACCCGGCACGGGCCGATGTCGAACACGGAGATGTCGCGCCCGCCGGCGTAGAACAGCCCCTCGTCGCGCGACAGGTGGATCTTGCGCTGCTTGCCGATGAAGCCGTCCGGGCCGAGCAACACCTGCGTGTTGTAGACGACGTCGCGCTCCTTCTCGCTGAGCCCGGCGGAAAGGAACAGCTTGCAGCGCGCCGCGATCTCCGCCAGCCGGCGGACGCTCGGACCGTCGGGAACGGGCTCGGCCAGCTCCCAGGTGTCAGGGTTGCAGTGGCCGTGCACCACCAGCTCCGGGAACAGCACCAGCTCGGCGCGCTCGGCGGCGGCCTGTTCGCTGAATTCGCCGATCCGGTCCAGGATCTCAACGGTCTTGCCGAACGGGCTGTTCATGCTGACGGCGGCAACGCGGATCGACTGCATGGAAACCGCCGGGGCCCGTTACCGCCGCGGCCGGAAGATGTGGGTGGCGGTGCCGAACAGGACCTCGCTCGCCTCCATCAGCGTCTCCGACAAGGTCGGATGGGGATGGATGGTCAGCCGCACGTCGGTGGCGACCGCCCCCATCTCGATGGCGAGCACCGCCTCCGCGATCAGCTCGCCGGCGCCGGGGCCGGCGATGCCGCAGCCGAGCACCCGCTCGTTGCCGGGGTCGACCAGCAGCTTGGTGAGCCCTTCGGAGCGGCCCAGCGTGGTCGCGCGGCCCGATGCCGCCCACGGGAACCGTGCCACCTGCACGTCGTGGCCGTTCGCCTTGGCCTCGGTCTCGGTCAGACCGCACCAGGCGATCTCGGGATCGGTGAACACCACGGCCGGAATCGCCTGCGGCTCGAAGGCGACCCGCTTGCCGGCCGCCGCCTCGGCGGCGACGCGCCCTTCGTGCGATGCCTTGTGCGCCAGCATCGGCTGTCCGGCCACGTCGCCGACCGCGAAGATCGCCGGATCGCCGGTGCGCTGCTGGTCGTCGTGCTCGATGAATCCGTCCGCACCGACCGTGGCGCCGGTGTGCTCCAGGCCGAGGTCGCCGGTGTTCGGCACGCGGCCGACGCTCACCAGCATCCGGTCGTAGGTCTTGGTGCCGTCGGCCGCGCCCGACAGGGTCACCGCCAGCCCGCGCTCGGTCTCCTTCACCTCGTCCACGCGGGTGCCGGTGTGAATGGCGGCCAGCGAGCCGCGCAAGCGCCGCTCCAGGATGCCGACCAGGTCGCGGTCCACCCCCGGCAGCAGGCCGTCGGTCATCTCCACCACGGTCACGGCGCTGCCCAGCGCCGCGTAGGCGCTGCCGAGCTCCAGCCCGATGTAGCCGCCGCCCACCACCAGCAGCCGCTTGGGCACGTCGGGCAGCTCCAGCGCGGACGTGGAGTCCAGGACGCGGTCGGAGTCGAGGGCCAGTGCCGGCACCACCGCCGGCCGCGATCCCGTGGAGACGATGGCGTGGTCGAAACCGACGCGCTGCTCGCCCGCGTCCGTGGTCACGGCGATCTCCCGCGAGCCCGTGAAGCGGCCGCGGCCCTGCAGCAGCGTCACCTTGCGCTGCCTGGCCAGCGAGCCCAGGCCGCCGGTCATGCGCCCGACCACGGACTCCTTCCAGCCGCGCACCCTGTCCAGGTCGATGCGGGGTTTGGTGAAGCGGACCCCCCACTCCTCCGCGTCCCTGGCGTCGCCGATGACCTTGGCGACGTGCAGGAGCGCCTTCGAGGGGATGCACCCGCGGTACAGGCAGACGCCGCCCGGGTTCGGCGCCTCGTCGATCAGGGTCACCGCCAGCCCGAGGTCGGCCGCCAGGAAGGCGGCGGCATAGCCACCGGGTCCCCCACCGAGGACCACCAGCCGTTGCGTGCTCACCGGCGTATCATCGCCATGCCGGGCCGGCAGGGCAAGCGCCCATGCTACACTGTGGCGGTGCGGGGAGGGACATCCTTGCAAGGCAAGGACCGCGTGATCGTCGCGCTCGACGTGCCGACGCACGACGAGGCGGTCGCGCTGGTCGACGCGCTCGACAACGTGTCGTTCTTCAAGGTCGGCCTCGAGCTCTTCCTTGCCGGCGATCTCTACGGGTTGCTCCGGCGCCTGCGGGCCGCACGCGGCGACCAGGCGGCGATCTTCGTCGACCTGAAGATCGCCGGCGACATCACGAACACGATCGTCAGCTTCGTGCGCCGCGCCGCGGAGCTGGGGATACGGTTCATCACCTTTGTCGAGGCGGCCGAGTCCGCCATCACCAGACGCTCGCTCGCAGCCGGACGGGAGGCGCGGGGGGAGACGCCGTTCCCGCAGTTCCTCATGGTGTCGCTGCCGTCGAGCCTGGGCGCGACCAGCGATCCCGACGCCGACGTCGACCGGTACATCGTGGATCGCGGACGCGCGATGCTCGACGCCGGGTGCGACGGTCTGGTCGTTTCCGGATCGGCGATCGGAGCGTGTCGGAAGGTCTTCCCGGACGCCACCCTGGTCAGTCCCGGGATCCGCCCATCAGGGGCACCGCAGGACGATCACGCGCGTTGGACGACCCCGGCGGACGCCGTCAGGCAAGGTGCTGATTACCTCGTGGTCGGCCGACCGATCCGCACCGCGAGCAACCCGCGAGTCGCTGCGCAACGCATCATCGACGAGATCGACGAGGCGGCGTCGTTGCGGCCGTGACGCATTCCCGGCCGTGCCGAACGGCGCTATATTGGACGTATCGGTAGGATCGGACCTTCCGGGAGGAGCCAATGATGACGATCATCCTGAGCATCGCGATCATGATCGCCGTCGCCGCAGCGCTGTCGATCAAGGTGCTGCTCGGTCGTGAGCGCGAGGTGAAACGCTTCGGCTGCGGCAGCTTCAACCCCGCCGGCCCTGCCGGTTCGAGCGGCGCTGCCGGTCTGAGCGGCCCTGGTCTGAGCGGCACCGGTACGGCATCCGGGTCCTGCGGCGTGTGCGGGGCGGAGGAAGGCGAAGCGTGCAGGAACGAGGAAGACTCCCTGGCTGCCCCTTCCGGGGAGCGGGACGACTTCTCGCGCAACTGAGTTCCCGCGTCCGGCGCCCGGCCGGGCGGCATCACCCATGAGCGAGACTCGCCATTACCGCCGTGCGGTCGACCGCCTCATGGGGCTGGCCGACTTCGAGCGCGCCCGCCACAGCCCCGCGCACCGCACCTTCCGGCTGGACCGCATCCGCGCGCTCCTGGAGCGGCTCGGCAACCCGCACCTGGCGGTGCCGACCCTGCACGTCACCGGCACCAACGGCAAGGGCAGCACCTCGGCGATGCTGAGCTCGATGCTGCAGGCGCACGGCCTGCGGGTCGGGCTGTACACCTCCCCGCACCTGCTGCGGGTGACCGAGCGCATCCGCCACGGCCTGGACCCGATCGAGCCGGGCACGTTCGCGCGGCTGGTGGACGCGATCTGGGGCCCGCTGCAGCACGTTGCCCGCGACACGCCGTACGGGGAGCCGACCACGGTCGAGGCGCTCACCGCCATGGCCCTGCTGCACTTCCGGGACGCCGGCGTCGACGCGCAGGTGATCGAGGTCGGCCTGGGAGGCGAGCTCGACTCCACCAACGTGGTGGCGCCGTCGGTCTGCGCGATCACGAACATCAGCTTCGACCACGTCGCCGTGCTCGGCCCCACCATCGAGAGCATCGCCCGCGCCAAGGCCGGCATCATCAAGCCGGGGGTGCCCGTGGTGCTCGCGCCGCAGATGGAAGGCGCCCTGGAGGTGGCCCTGGGCGTGGCCGCCCGGCAACGCGCGCCGGTGACGCAGGTCGGCAGCGACGTCCGCTGGTCGGTGGAGGGCATGGCGGGGGATTGCCAGCGCCTGCGGGTGGAGACGGGCCGCGGCTGCTACCGCATCGACCTGCCGCTGGCCGGCGACTACCAGGGGGAGAACGCCGCGGTGGCGGTCGCCGCGGCCGAGATCTTCCTGGGCGAGCGCCTGGATCACGCGGCGGTGCTGCGCGGCATGGCGGACGTACGCTGGCCCGGCCGGCTCGAGCGGATGCGCTGGCGCGGCGTGCAGGTGATCGTCGACGGCGCCCACAGCCCCTATGCCATGCAGCGCATGGTGGGCGCGCTCGACGGGCGCGTCGACCCGGCGCGGACCGTTGCCGTGGTCGGCGCCCTCAGCGGGCATGACCTGCAGGAGACCCTGCAGCCGTTGCGCCGCCTTGCCGGCCGCGCGTTCGCAGTGCGCTCGCACCATCCGCGGGCCGAGCGCCCCGAGGCGGTGGCGGCGGCGCTGGAAAGGGAGGGGTTCACGGTCCTCGGCATTGACGAGGACGTCGCCGCCGCGACCGGCGCCGCGGCGGACGGAGCGCCGCACACCATCATCGCCACCGGATCGCTGTCGGTCGTGGCCGAGGTGATGGCCTGCGTGCGTGGCCTCCCGATCGAGACCTACCCCACCATTCGCGGCCGGGCGCCCGACCACGTGCAGAGCCCGGCGGACTCCTCGCACGCGGTTCGCCAGGGGCCGGGGTGATGTCGAGCTCGGCGATCCTGGCGCTGTACCTGGTGCTGTTCGTGCTGCAGCGGGTGGTGGAGGGCGGCCTGGGCGTCCTCAACCTCCGCCACGGGCGCGCGCAGGAAGCGCCGCCGGCGGCGCTTGCCGCCGCGGTCGACGGCGACACCCACGCGCGCATGCGCGACTACACGCAGACGCGCGGGCGCTTCGCGCTGCTGACCGACGCCGTGTCGGCCGTGGCGGTGCTGGCCGTGGTGCTGAGCGGCGTGCTCGGCACGCTCGACCGCGCGGTGGGGCAGCTTGCCCTGCATCCCTACCTGGCGGGGGGGATCTACGTCATGGCCGTGGGCGCCTTCTTCACCGTGCTGGGCATCCCGGCGGCGCTCTACTCGCAGTTCGTGATCGAGGAGCGTTTCGGCTTCAACCGCACCACCCTCAGGCTGTTCCTGCTGGACCGCCTGAAGGGCGGGCTCATCTCCCTGGCCATCAGCGCGGTCGTGCTGCTGGTGCTGTTCGTCTTCATGGACCGCGCCGGCAGCCTCTGGTGGCTGTATGCGGGCGGCGTCATCATCGCCTTCCAGTTCGTGCTGATGGTGCTCTACCCGACCGTGATCGCCCCGCTGTTCAACCGCTTCGTCCCGGTCGACGAAGGCGAGGTGCGCACGCGGCTGGCGGCGCTCGCGCGGCGGCTGGGCTACCGCCTGCGCGGCATCTTCGTGATGGACGGCAGCAAGCGCTCCAAGCACAGCAACGCCTACTTCACGGGCCTGGGACCGGTGAAGCGCATCGTGCTGTTCGACACGCTGCTCGACCAGCTCGATCCGGGCGAGATCGAGGCCGTGGTCGCGCACGAGATCGGCCACGAGCGCCTGCGCCACATCCCGCAGCGGCTGGCGCTGTCGGTGGCGGTCACGGTCGCGGCGCTGTGGGTCCTGAGCCTGGTGCTGGACTACGCGCCGCTGTTCGCGGCGTTCGGGATCGGGCAGCCCAGCCACCACGCGGCGCTGGTGCTGTTCAGCCTGCTGGCCGGTCCGTTCACGTTCTGGCTGGGGCCGCTGTCGGCGCTCTGGTCGCGCCGGCACGAGTACGCCGCCGACCGCTTCGCGGCCACGGCGGTCGATTCGCCGGAGCCGCTGTCCGGGGCGCTGATCAAGCTCAGCCGCGACAACCTTTCCAACCTGGCCCCGCACCCGTGGTACAGCTTCTACCACTACTCGCATCCGACGCTGGTCGAGCGCCTGGCGGCGCTGCAGGCAGCCTGACGGCGCTGTCGGGCTGCCGTAGCGGCTGCGGCCGGCCGCCCAGCCGTCATTGACCACTCCATGGTGCCCCGGTCGAGCGGGCAGGGCGTCCGGCCGATGCTGACCGCCGCCGCCCTGGCGCTCGTCGTGGTGGCGCTCGCCGGCGCATGGATGGGGCTGCAGCGGCGCGTGATCTACCCGCGGCCGCGGCACCCCGCGCCGCCGCAGCTCCCGGCCGGCGCGGAGACGGTATGGCTCGGTCAGGACAGGAGCGTGGAGGCGTGGTTTCTCGCTCCCGCTGCCTCCGCTCCGTTTCCGGTGGTGATGTTCATGCACGGCAACGGCGAGCTGATCGACGACCACGCCGACGTGCTCGCGCTGACCGGGGAGGGTCTGGGCGTGCTGCTGGTCGAATACCCCGGCTACGGGCGCTCGGGAGGCAGGCCGAACCAACGGTCGATCACCGCCGCCGTGGTCGCGGCGTTCGACTACCTGAGCGCTCAGCCGCAGGTCGACGCCGGGCGCATCGTCGCCTACGGGCGGTCGATCGGCGGCGGCGCCGCGTGCGCCCTGGCCGCCGTCCGCCCGGTGGCGGCGCTGGTCCTGGAATCGAGCTTCACCCGCCTGGCCGACCTGATGCCGCGGTTCGTGCCGCGCGCGCTGATGCTCGACCGGTTCGACAACCTCGCGGTCGTCGCCGCAGGGGACTCGCCGGTGCTGGTCCTGCACGGCGAGCGTGATCGGATCATCCCGTACGCGCACGGCGAGGCACTCGCGCGCGCGGCCGGCACCACGCCGGTGCGCATGGCGTGCGGGCACAACGACTGTCCCACGCCGCTGCGCGACGTCGTCCGGTTTCTCCGGGAGCACGGCATCCTCTCCGGAGGCGCCGGCCGCATCAATCGAACGTGATCGAGAACAGCTCCGCGCTGCGCAGCGTGACGTGCAGGGCGACGGGCCGGTCGGCCGGCACTCTCAGGTCGGACTCTCCGCCGCACCAGGTCACCGTCCGGCCGGCGTGGTCGCCTGCCAGCGGATCGCAGTCGGCCGCCGACCGCCCCTCGACGCCGTCGATGCCGATGCGGACGCGGCCGGCCGCGGGCGTGCGGAAGTCGAGCCGCATCCTGCGGCCCGCCGGCAGCATCGGCGGGGTGTGGAACTCGCCCTCGTAGTCGGCGACCACGGCGCACAGCCGGTCCTCCGGCCACCACGCCCAGCCGGTGCGCATGGCGTCGAAGACGTGCTGCCAGCGCGGATACTTGTGCGGGTAGCCGACCCCGGAATAGGGGATGGCGATGCGGCCGTCCCCGAACGGGACCAGGTCCTTGCCGGTGCCGATGAACTCGCTGTCCCAGGCGCCCGGCTCGCCGGGGGTCAGCACCGGCCCGCCGGGAACCTCGCTCCAGGCGATGCCGTCGGCGCTGGAGTACAGGCGCACGTGGCTGCGCTCGGTGTAGCGGTGGTAGAGCATCGGCAGCATCAGCCGGTACTCCGGCGCGCCGGGATAGAGGCTGTGGCCGTTCAGGTAGTAGTCGTAGTCCGGCGGGTCGTCCAGGCGCGGCCAGATGATGGGCTCGACCGGCCCCCAGTGCGCGAAGTCCGGCGCCTCGGCGCGGCCGATCCAGCGCCGGCCGTCGCGGAACAGGCGGGTGTACATCACGTACACGCCAAGGGCTTCGTCCCGGAAGACGGTGGTGTCGGTGTCGCTGGGGTGCAGGGTGAACGGCTCCGGCAGGCTGCGCCACGCGGTCCCGTCCGGCGACACGGCGGCGAACATCCCGTAGCGCCGCTCGCCGGACATGCGCGCGTCCCGGTGGCGCGGCTCGCGGCGCCGGTAGGCGTCGACGTGCGACTGGAATGCGCCTTCGTCGAAGCTGGCGCAGTAGATGAACTTGTAGCGCTCCTCCGGCGGCGCGTGCGGGTCGATGAAGAACGACATGCCGTCGAAGTTGCGGCGTGCCGGCGCCTCGATGCGCGAACGGGTCGGGGCGCTCCAGTGCAGCCCGTCGGGCGACTCGACCGAGCAGATCTCCACCAGCTCCGGCGGCCGCCGATGGGCCGGCGCGCCGGTGCCGAAGCGGGAGATGCCGTTCACCTGCAGGTACCAGGAGCGGTAGCGGCCGTCCTCCCAGACCACGTGCCCGACGTCCGGGAGGCCCTCGATCACCCCCGCCTTGCGGGCCGGCTGCGCCTGCAGGCGGATGCCGCGCGGCACCGACGGCTGCTCCGCCCACATGGCCACCGGCTCCCCCGGCGGGTTGCCCACCCGGTAGCGCTCTCCGCCCGCGGTCAGCCAGGCGACCGAGCCGCAGTCGACGTCCCGCCAGTCCGTGAACAGGATCTTCTTTCTGCGCGCCGGAGCGCCGTTCGGGTCCGTGCTCATGGGTCGACGATAGCAGGGCGGAGGGCGACCCCGCCCGGGCCTCAACGTACGATAGCATCGCGGCCGAACGGCCGATGTGAGGAGTCGAGGGTGTCCTTCCAGGACGAGGTGTACCTGATCGCCGACGAGCTGCGGAGCATCGCCAACGCGGGAGCGTTCCATGCCCGGAACGAGTACGACCGGGAACGGTATGAGCGCGCCCTGTCGTTGAGCGCGCGGCTGGTCGCCGCGATCGAGGAGCGGCCGGCAGGCGACGTGATGGAGGAGTACCGGCAGAACCTCATGCACGTTGCGCCTCTGGTCGGCGCGGAGGCGGCCGTCTTCCGCGATGGAGGCATGCTCCTGATCAGGCGCGAGGACAACGGCCTGTGGGCGATGCCGGGCGGATTGACCGACGTCGGCGAGACGTGGGCGCAGTCGGCCGAGCGCGAGCTTCGCGAGGAGACCGGCGTCGTGGGGACCGCCACGAAGCTGCTCGGCGTCTTCGACTCCCGCCTGTGGAGCTCCCGCAGCAAGTTTCACATCTACGCAAGCGTCTGGCTCGTAGAGCCCCACGATGACCGGACCCCCATGGCGGCGCCTGAAACGACCGGCGCAGGCTTCTTCGCGGAGCACGACCTCCCCGCGTTGGACCCCGGTCACGAACGCCGGGTGCCGATGGCATTCAAGCTCGCCCGCGGAGAGCTGCCGGTGCCGTACTTCGACCCAACGCCGTAGGGAGCGCCAGGGCGCCTGCCACCGCGAGAACCTCTCCAACCGGGCCGTTGACCGGTACGCCAATTGCGTGTTGGCTGTATGCCTGCGGGCCCATAGCTCAGTCGGTTAGAGCGGCGGACTCATAATCCGTTGGTCCAAGGTTCGAGTCCTTGTGGGCCCATTCGGCGATCCGTGCGCTAAGCTGCCGGTCATGTACGACCCGGACCTGCACCTGTTCGTCGACGACGACCGCATCCACCAGATCATCAACCTGCGCCGCGTGCTCAACCGGCCGGCCTTCACGCCGGAGCCGGTGGTGCAGGGCGACGCCGAGTGGGAGCTCGGCTGCGGGATCGTCGCCTGGGGCTCGGTGATCCGCGAGGAGGACGGCCGCCTGCGGCTCTGGTACCAGCTCAACGACTACGTCAACCGGCAGGTGGCCAACGCCTACGCGGAGAGCAGCGACGGCATCCACTGGGAGAAGCCCGAGCTGGGGTTGATCGAGTGGCGCGGCAGCACGCGCAACAACCTCTACTTCCGGTTCCCGGACGACCTGGCGCCCGGCAACGTCAACGCCATGGACGGCTACACCATGGTCCGCGACGACGACGCTCCGCCGGCCGAGCGCTACGCGATGATCGCCTTCATGCACGACAACCGCATGTGGGCGCGCGCCCACCCGGACCAGCACGACCGCTACATCACCGACGAGGAGATCGAGCTGGCGAGCCGGGCCAGCGGCCTGCACCTGTGGAAGAGCCCCGACGGCATCCACTTCGCCGGGTCGCCGGAGTTCGTCCAGCCCACCCACGGCGACTACCTCAAGGTGGTCCGCGACCACCGCAACGCGCGCTGGATGATCAACATGCGCGCGCCGTCCTACCGGAACCCGGATGCCGGCCACCGGCACCGGCGGAACGTCGGCCTGGCCACCTCCACCGACCTGCGCACCTGGTCGCCGATCGAGTCGCTGTTCCTGAACGACGCGGAGAGCGCCTTCGGCCGCCTGTGGGAGTGGCACGGCCTGACGCCGTTCAACTACGGCGACATGGACCTGGGCTTCCTGGACATCCAGGACAGCGCCTTTCCGACCGGCATCTGCGAGCTGGTCAGCCACCGCGACGGCCAGCCGTGGCGGCGCGTCGCCCCGGACCGGCCCTTCCTGGACAACGGGCCGGAGGGAACGTACTACCGCGCCGGCGGCATGCCCCTGCACAACGAGCCGATCGTCGTGAACGACGAGCTGCTGCTCTACTTCAACACCGGCTCGTCGCGGCGGCCCGACGAGCGGGCCGTCCATCCGCGCGTGATCGGCGCGGCGAAGATCCGCCTGGACCGCTGGATGTCGCTGGCGCACGGCCACTGGAAGACCCGCGAGCCGACCGGCATCGTCGTCACCAAGCCGGCGGTGATCGCCGGCGACCACCTGGAGGTCAACGTCGAGACCCGCTGGGAATCGGTGCCGCGTGGCGGCAGCGTGCGCGTCGGCATCCTCAACCCGGACGGCACCGCGATCGACGGGTACGGGCTGGACGACTGCGAGCCCGTGCAGGGCAACCACCTGCGCGAACGGGTGCGGTGGCGCGGCCACGCCGACGTGAGCGGCCTGCGCGACCGCACCGTGATGCTCGTGTTCGGGGTCGAGCAGGCGTCCCTGTACAGCTACCGGCTGGCGGTGCGCGAGCCGTAGGCGCCGCCCTCGTCGCGGGCGAACCACCGCACGGGGTGGGCCGACTGGCGCTCGCGGAACGCGCCGGTGGCCGGTTCCACCAGCCGCTGCTGCACCCGCCCGTCGGTGCCGGCCAGCAGCCAGCCGAAGTCCCAGCCGCCCGACCGGTAGCGCAGCGGGATCGCCGGCGCCACCCGCACCAGCGGATGCGTCCCCGCCACCACCGTGCCCGACCCGGTCATGTGCCAGCTCGCTCCCACGTGCGCGAACACCTCGTGCGGGGTGGTCCCTCCCAGGTCCGCGCACAGGCCGCTCACGGCCACCTTGAGCTCGCGGCCCTGCCGCAGCGCCTCCCCCAGCGCGTCGACCGAGCCCGAACGCACCGCGCCGTGCTCGTCGTGCGCCAGCACCTCGCGCCAGCGTTCGCTGACGCAGAAGCGGTAGCGGTCGAACCGGTACACGAAGTTGTGGCTGGGAGCCCGCGTCCCCTGGTCATGGGCGTCCAGGACCTGGTACTTGATCGGCCACGTGCCCTGCCCGGCGGGCTCCGGCGCCGGGGCGGCGCTGTCGAGCCGTGGAGAGGCGCACGCCTGCGATCCGTCCTGGTTGTAGAGGAAGAACGACAGGCGCGGCTCCCCACCGAACGACATCGGCGTGATCGGCACGCGCCAGTTCATGATCGCCGCCACCCAGCGGTCGTCGAGCAGGTAGGTGACCCGGAACTCCGAGAGCTCGCGCACCAGCTCCGTGTTGGCGGAGCCGAGCTCGATGTGCTCGTGCCAGGCGAACTCGGTGTAGATGCGCAGGTCGGCCCCGCGCCGGACCGCGGCCGCCAGGGCCGCCGGATCGCCCGCGACCGTGCGCCGGTCGGCGTCCAGCTCCAGCAGGCAGTCGCCCGGGGCCGACAGCATGAGCGCATCGTGCGCCTTCGGACAGCGCGCTACAAGCACCGTGTGGCGGGCGTTCACAGGCGCGGGACCGCCGCGGGCCACCTATAATGAAACGACGGATTGGAGTGATGGCAGCAGGCGGTGAGCAGCGCGCCACCCTGATCGACCGGCACAGCCACCGGTCGCCCGCGGACCGGCCGCCGGTGGAGCGGCCGATCCGGCTGGCCGTGATCGGGCTGGGGCCGCGCGGGCGCGGCAACGTGGTCGGCAAGGCGCTGGCGTACGCCGAGTACGAACTGGCCGCGGTCTGCGACCGGCGCGCGAACCTCGTTGCCGGCGTGGTGGACGCGGTCGAGCGGGAGCACGGGCGCCGCGTGCCCGGCTTCACGGACTACGAGCGCATGCTGCGCGAGGCGGAGCCGGACGCGGTGGCGGTCACCACCGGCGTCGACGTGCAGATCCCGATCGCCTGCGCGGCCATGGAGTCGGGGTGCCACGCCATGGTCGAGGTGCCGCTGTGCACGTCGATCGAGGACTGCTGGCGCGTGGTGACCACCGCGGAGCGGACCGGGAAGGTCTTCCTGCTGATGGAGCAGGTGCGCTTCTCCGGCTACATCCGCGCCTGGCGCCGCATCGTCGATGCCGGCGTCATCGGCAAGCCGCTGTTCGTGGAGGGCGAGTACTTCAGTTGCAAGGGCGGCGACGCCTTCTTCCAGGACGCCGCCGGCCGCTTCCACTACCCCGAGCGCGCCGCCGCGCATGGGGCCGCCCACACTTGGCGGCACGCCATGCCGACCATCGTCTACCTGCCGCACGAGCTGTCGCCGCTGTTGTACGTGATCGACGACCGGGTCACGCGCGTGGTGGGCATGTCCACGCGCCCGCAGAGCTACCGCCACCCGGAGGTGCACCGCGCCGACCTGCAGGTCGCGCTGATGCACACCGCCGGGGACGTGGTGCTGCGCATGGCGGTGGGCCACAGCAGCGCGGCCATGCCGCGCGACACCGGCGGCGGCGAGAGCGCCCACTGGCACCACGTGAAGGGCACTGCCGGCGTGCTGGAGTGGAACCGCACCCCGGACGGCGCCCCCAAGCTGTGGGTCGAGGACTGGGAGATCGACCAGCCGATCTCGGTGCCGTGGACGACCACCCCGCGCGACGCGCCGCCGGAAGCGGCGGCCAGCGGCCACGGCGGGCGCGACTACTACGTGTTCGCGCAGTTCGCGGACGCGGTGTTGCACGGCGTGCCGGTGGAGCTCGACGCCTATGCGGCGGCCGACACGGCGGCGCCGGCGATCCTGGCGGCCGTCTCGATCGATTCCGAGAGCGCCCCGCAGGACGTGCCCGACTTCCGCCCCGGAGCCGACCGCGCGGCGGGGGAGTTGCCGGCCGGCGTGCGCCCGTGATGGACGGGGCAGACCGATGAGCGCTCCGGCCGCCGCGGCGCCGCGGTACCATGCCGTGCGCCCCGACGTGGCCGCCCAGCACCATGCGCTGCGGGCGGTGCGGCAGCTCACCGGGCGCGCCGAGCCGCCGGCCGGCAGGACCGCGACGCCGGTGGAGCGGCTGCCGCTGCTGATCGACGAGCCGCGCTGGGTACGCTTCGCCGACCGCTGCTTTCCGCTGCGCGCCGAGGGCCTGTATCGCTTCTGGAATTGGGGACGGGCCGCCTGGGATCGCCGTGACAGCCGCCCGCACCCGCTGGGAGGGCGCAAGCGCTACGGCTGCGTGATCCTGTTCCGGCGCGACCCGCTGGCCCTGCTGGCGGCGCTGGCGACCGTCCAGGTGCACGGCACCGCCCACAACGGGCAACCGCTGGAAACGATGCTCGCCCACGCCAGGCGCGGCGCGCTGTCGCTCACCTGCGGGGAGGCGGCGCGGCTGGCCGCCCGGCTGCTCACCGACCGGGGCTGGCGCGCGCGCGTGGTGGGCGCCCGCCGCGTCACCGGCCGCTACAATACCTACGACAATGGCCACGCCCTGCTGGAGTTCTACTGGCCGCGCCACCGCAAGTGGGTGCTGGCCGACACCGACATGGCGCACGTGTTCCCGGCCGGCCATGGCCGGGGGGGCGACGGTTATCTCAACATGCGCGAGGTGACGGCGCGCATCGCGGCCGGCGAGGGCCTCGCCACGCAGGCGCTCACGACCACGCCGCCGCGCATCGACAGCTCGGAGGCGGTCGCCGGCGACTTCTGCGGGTACGAGCAGTTCGTGCCCGGCTTCGGGGACGACGCCGAGCGCGACGCCTGGTACCGCGGCATGTTCGCCGCGCCCTACCACGTCGACGGCGCCACCCAGGTCTTCTGCGCCGCCACCGACCGCATCCGCCGACTGCTCGAGCGCAACGAGCCGGGCGCCGAGGTGCTGTCACCCGCAGCGTGGGCGGAACGCTTCTACCCGGGAGAGGTCCGATGACGACTGCGCCGATCGCCGTGCTCACGCACCGCGACGACCCGAACCGCTTCCACCGCTACGTGGAGGAGATCCTGCTGTCGGAGGGCTACCCGTGGTTCCGGGTGCACGACCTGGCCGACGGCCCGCCGGATGTCCAGGCGCTGCGCGCCGCCGCGGTCGTCGTGGTCTGCGCCGTGACGCTCACCGCCGAGCAGGAAGACGAGATCGGCGCGCTGACAGCGGCCGGCGCGCGGGTGCTGCTGCTGCGCCCCGGCCACCGGCTTGCCCGCGCCTTCGGACTGGAGCCGTTCGAGGCGCTGGAGCCGCTGTCGCCCAGCGGATGGCCGCGGGCCGGCGGACCGCTGATCCTGCGCGGCATGACCGACCGCTACGTGCGGGCCAACCCGGGCAACGCGCTGACCGCGGCGCTGCCGGCAGCGGACCTGCAGTTCCACGAGCGCGCCGACCTGTACACGTGGCGGGGCGACCCCGCCGCGGTGGCGCTGTGGCTGGCCCCGTTCCTGGGGCAGCCGTCGCCGCACCCGGCCGTCGTCGCCACCGCGCACGGCGCCGGCCGGGCGGTCATCTACACGTTTGACCTGGCCGCCTCCACCGTCCGCTTCCACCAGGGGCGCCCGGAGCAGGCCTCGACCGGCGCCTATCCCGACTACGACGCCGACGGCATGTACAAGGCGAACGACCTGTTCGTGGGCTGCCTGGACGAGCGGCTGCTCGACCTTCCGCAGGCCGACCTGCACCAGGACCTGTTCGTGCGCGTCCTCCAGTGGCTGGCGCCCCACCCCCTGCCGCGCGTCTGGCACTACCCCGGCGACGCGCCCGCGGTGGCGCTGTTCGACGGCGACTCCGACGGCATGTCGCGCGAGCAGTACGAGGCCACGATGGCCGTCGCGGACCGGCATGGCGTCCCCTACACCGTGTACGTGAAGAGCGACGACTACGGCGCGCTCTCGCCCGAGCGCCACGAGCAGATTCGCGCCGCCGGGCACGGCGCCGGCCAGCACAACTGGAGCGGCCCGCGGCCGGAGCTTGCGGAGATGCGCCTGGGGCTGCGCGACCAGCTCGCCTCCTTCGAACGGCGCTACGGCTGCCGCGCGGTGAGCATCCGCGGCCACAGCACCATCTGGGTGGGCTGGACGGAGATGGCCGAGTACCTGGCCGCGGAGGGCATCCGGCTGGACGTGAACTTCGCCCCGATCCGCTACTTCGACCGCGGCTACCTGAACGGCAGCGGCCTTCCGGTCCGGTTCATGGACTCCGACGGCCGCTTCATCGACCTGTACGAGCAGGTCACCATCTCCACCGACGACGGCTGGCGGACCGACAAGACCTTCCTGCCGGCGAAGTCGCTGGAGGAGTGCATCGACGCCTCCCGGCAGCAGGCCGACGACGCGCGCGAGCGCTACCACACCGTCTACCACCCCTACTTCCACCCGATCAGCCTGGACGCGCGCGGGCTGATGCCGTGGTTCGACGCGATGCTGGCCTACACCGCGGACATCCCCCGCTTCTCCGACGTCGGCTGGGTCGCCTTCAACGACGCCCGCCGGGCGCTGCGCCTGGAAGCGCTGGACTGGGACCCGCGGGCGCGAGCGCTCACCTTCGCGGTCCGCGCCGACGCCGCGGTCGACGGCGCCACGCTGGTGTTCGAAGGCGCCGCCGACTCCGCTACGGTAGACGGCGAGCCGCTGCCGGTCACCTGCCGGGAACGGGAAGGCCGGCAGCAGTCGGCGCTGGTCGCCGAGCTGCCGCGCGGCGCGGTCCGGCGCTTCAGCGTACAGTGGGGCTGATGGACACGGGGGCCGGCCGGTGACCTCGTTGCGCGACGTCCTGGCCGCCGGCCGGGTGCTGCTCTACGACGGCGGCTTCGGGACGGAGCTGTTCGCGCGCGGCGTGGACCTGCCCAACAGCTCGCTGGCCAACGAGCTCCATCCCGACGTGGTGCGCCAGGTCACGCGTGCCTACATCGAAGCGGGAAGCGACTTGGTGCAGAGCAATACCTTCGTGGCATCGCCGCTGCACCTGGCGATGGCCGGGCGCAGCGCCGAGGACTCCGCCGCGATCGTCGGCGCCGCGGTGCGGCTGGCGCGGGAGGCGGTCGAAGAGGGCGGACGGCCCGTTCACGTCGCGGGCTCCATCGGGCCGTCGCCGGGCGCCATCGAGGCCGACGCCGGCGACACCACCTTCGGCATACCGGACGTCCAGGTGCGCGAGGCGCACCGCCTGGTGGCGGGGACGCTGGCCGCGGCCGGTGCCGACCTGCTGTGCATCGAGACGATGTTCTCGGCCACCGAGGCGGCCATCGCGGTCGACGAGGCGCGCGCGTTCGGCCTGCCGGTCGCGGTCAACCTCACGCTCAAGTACACGCGTGACCGCAAGAGCGGCACGACCGTGTACCGCACCGACTGGGGACACTCGTGCGCCGACCTGCTCGACCTGCTGGCCTCGGGGCGGTTCGCGGCGGACGGCGCCGACCTGCTGCCGTTCGTGGACGTCGTGGGCGTGAACTGCGGCGCCGAGCAGCGCCGCGCGGAGCACACCGGCATGCCCTACGCGGCCGAGGCGATCCGCCAACTGCGCGACGCGCTCGCCCAGCGGGGCACCGCCGGCAAGCGGCTGATGGCCTATCCCAACGCCGGCATGCCGAAGATCGTCGCCGGCGCCACCCACTACGATCACACGCCCGAGCACATGGCCTCACACGCGCCCGAGGTGGTGGCCGCCGGAGCGACGATCGTCGGCGGCTGCTGCGGAACGGGGCCGGAGCACATCCGCGCCATGCGCGCGGCGCTGGCCTCGGGCTGACCTCGGCCGCCCTGCACCGAAGCGGACGCGGCGCCCTCGTGAGCGCCGCGTCCGCATGAATCGGTGGCACCGGGCTGCGCCCGGCTGCGTCAGCCTCCGCCGGGTTCGCCGCCACCATGCTCACCGCCCGACTGAGGCCGACCTCCGCGTGCGGGCTCCAGCCGGCGAGCTCTGTCCCTTCGCATCCAGCCGCACATCGATCGTCGCGCCGGCCGCCAAGTACTGCGGCGTCGTAGGTCATCCCCGACATGGGGCAACCGATCACCACGGCTGCCATGCAGGCGCCCATCGCTCCATGAGGTCGGCGACGGCGCGGTCGACCGGTCCGCGGGCGGCCGAAAAAGATCGAGGATTCTTTCCGCAGGGTCTTGACGGGGTTACGCGCCTGCGAGGTGGCACGTCACCGCACGTACGCCACCCTTCCGACGTCCCGGAAGCTCGGAGGCCCGTTCGGCCGTCCAGCACCCCTTTCAGTGCCCGCTGAGCGCGGGTCCGTTGCCGGTCGCGGACTCGACCAAAAGGGCTATATCAAAACCGGTATTACATTAGCTCCATGAAGACTACCTCTCTTGACGCCCCCGCCCGCCCGGCAATCACCTCTACCGTCGGCGCCCTCTCCGACCGCGCGCTGCTGCGTCAGACCACCACCCTGGTCCGCCACGAACGCCACCTGCAGGGCGCCATCATCGACCACCTGGCCGAGATCGAGGCTCGCCGTCTGTTTCTGAGCCGAGGCTGCTCCAGCCTGTTTGACTACGCGGTGCGCGAGCTCGGCTACAGCGACGCTGCCGCCGGGCGGCGCCTTGGCGCCGTGCGGCTGTGCGCTGACCAGCCGGGCGCGCGCGAGCGGCTGCGCGACGGCTCGCTGACGCTGAGCGCCGCCGCCGAGCTGCAGTGGGCGTTCGACCGGCAACGGCGGCGCGGGTCGATCTCCGCCATCGCGTCGATCGCGCCGGCGCTGGCCGACGGTGCGGTAGGGTCAGCCCCGGCGAAGGCTGCGCGGGCGGACGATCCGGCGGCCGATGTCGCGCCAGCCGCAACGGCGAGCCACTCCGAACCTGTGCCACCACTGGTGCTCGATGCGGCAGGAAGGCGGAAGCTCGTCGAGGAGGCGTCCGGCAAGAGCGCACGCCAGGTCCGTCGCATGCTGGCCGACCTGGACCCGGAGCTGGCGCCGCCGGCCGACCGGGTGCGCCCGCTCGGCGACGGGCGCTACGAGTTGAGGGCCACTATCGACACCGACTGCCAGCAGGGACTGGAGCACCTGCGGGGGTTGCTCTCGCACGTGGACCCCCGCATGACCGTGGGGCAGCTCCTCGGCCGCATCGTGCAGGAGGCGCTGGACCGCCACGACCCGAGCCGGCCGCCGCGCCGGGCGCGCACCGGCAGGGGGGCGGCACCGGGCGAATCCGAGCCCGCTCCGGCAGCGAAGGAGCACGCCGCGCCGCAACCCGGTCACGCCGTGACGGTGCCGGACGCGACGATCCTCGCCGGCCCGATTCCGACGCCGGAGGGGACGTCGCGCCCCCGGCCGACCTCCTCGCCGTCGCCGACCCGACAGGAAGCGACCGACCGCCGTGTCGCTGCCGGCACGAAGCCCGCCAACGCCGCCACTTCGACGCCGAAGTCGTGCGCTGCAGGCCGCGCGATTCCCGCGGCGGTGAAGCGACAGGTCTGGCAGCGGGACGGCGGCCGCTGCAGCTACCTCGATCGGCGGACCGGACGCCGCTGCAACTCACGACACCTGATCGAGATAGACCACATCCTCCCCTATGCGCTCGGCGGCGGCGTCGATCCCCGAAATCTCCGCCTCCTCTGCCGAGCCCACCACCGCCATCGGCACGCGCCGCACGGCTGAACGATGCCCTCCGGATGATCGAAGCCGAGCCCACCGTGGTCGCACCCCTCTCGGTCGTGCCGCTTGCCCTGAGCGTGACGACTTGCCGCAAATGCGGCCGGTCCGACAGACTCCCGCACCTACCGATGGCGAAGCAGTCGAAAGAGGCCCGACACTGGGCCGACGCCACCGCGGAGCGGATCGTCCGCCAGCGGGGCGAACGGGAGCGCTACGTGCTGGCGGCCGGCATCACCCCGTCCGGGACCGTGCACTTCGGCAACATGCGCGAGATCATCACGCCGGAGCTGGTCGCGCGCGCCCTGCGCCGGGCGGGGTACGGGGTGCGCTTCATCTACCTGTGGGACGACTACGACCGGTTCCGCAAGGTGCCGACCAACCTGCCGGGCGACGGCTGGGACCGCTACATCGGCGCGCCGCTCTCGGAGATCCCCGATCCGTTCGGCGCCGCCGCGAGCTACGCCCGCCACTTCGCCGGCGTGTTCGAACAGCAGATGGCGCGGCTGGGGATCGAGCCGGAGTGGATCTCGCAGGCCGAGAGGTACGGCAGCGGCGCCTACGCCGAGGGGGTGCGCACCGCGCTGCGCCACCGGCAGCGGCTGCGCGAGATCCTGGACCGTCAGCGCACCACGCCGCTTCCCGACGACTGGTGGCCGGTGGAGGTGTACTGCGCCTGCGGCGCCGGCGCTGCGGGCACCGCCGTGGCGGGCTGGGACGGCGACTACGGGCTGACCTACCGCTGCGCGGCCTGCGGCGCCGAGCGGGCGGCCGACCTGCGCCGCGGGGACGGCGTGAAGCTCGGCTGGCGCGTCGACTGGCCCATGCGCTGGGCCCACCACGGCGTCGATTTCGAGGCGGCCGGCAAGGACCATCACACCGCCGGCGGGTCCTGGGAGACCGCCGCGCCGATCGCGGACGAGGTGTTCGGCACGCCGCCGCCGGCCACGCTCAAGTTCGACTGGATCAACGTCCGCGGCGTGGGCACCATGGCCTCGTCGAGCGGGCAGTTGGTCTCGCCCGCCGAGGCGCTGGCGGTCTATCAGCCGGAGGTGGTCCGCTACCTGTTCGCGCGCACGCGCCCCGACCGCGAGTTCGAGATCTCCTTCGACCTGGACGTGCTGAAGACCTACGAGGACTACGACCGGGCAGGGCGCGTGGCCCGCGGCACGGAACCGGCCGCGGAGGCGCGGCGGATACGCGAGGGACGCGCGATCGAGCTGAGCGAGGTCGACCCGGACGGGACGCTTCCGGCCGGGCCGGTCGAGGTCTCGTTCCGCCACCTGTGCAGCCTGCTGCAGATCCACGACGGGGACGTCGACGGGGTCGTGGCACGCCTGCTGAACGGCCACGCCGGCAGCGCCGCCGGCGACCGGCTGCAGGACCGCGCCCGCTGCGCCTGGCACTGGATCACGACCCATGCGCCCGAAGGGTTCCGCTTCCGGCTGCGCGATCCGGGCGCGCCTCCGGTGCCGGTGAGCGCGCCGGTGGCCGCCGCCGTCGCCGACCTTCGTGAGCGGCTGGCCGGCGGCCGGCGACCGGCGGACGGCGACTCCTCCGACGCGAAGGCCGTGAACCAGGCGATCTACGACGTGGCGGCCGCGCACGGCATGGAGGCGCGTGAGCTGTTCGCGGAGCTGTACCGGGTCCTGATCGACCAGGACCGCGGGCCTCGCCTGGCCGAGTTCATCGTCACCATCGGGGTCGCCCGGATCGACGCGCTGCTGGCGAACGTCACGGTACGCGATGGCTGACCGGCTCAAGGCCGAGATCGCCCGCGCCGCGGTCCGGGCGCTGATCCGCGACGGCCAGCGCCTGGGCCTGGGCTCCGGGTCGACCGCGCTGGAGGTGATCCGCCGCGTCGGCGCCGAGGCCGCGGCCGGCCGGCTGTCCGGCCTGACCGTGGTGCCCACCAGCCGGCAGGCGCAGATCGCCTGCTGGGAGCTGGGGCTGTCGCCGGTGGGACTGAGCGACCCCTCGGTGCGGGGCGAGGTGGACGTGCTGATCGACGGCGCCGACGAGGTCGATCCCGCCTGGCGGCTGACCAAGGGCGGCGGCGCCGCGCTGCTGACCGAGAAGATCGTCGCCGCCGCCGCGGCGCGCTACGCGGTCGTCGTGGACGACGGCAAGCTGGTCGAGCGGCTCGGAACCCGCCACCCGGTGCCGGTGGAAGTCGTGCCCGACGCCTTGGCGGTGGCCGAGCGTGCGCTGGGCCGGCTGGGGCTGCCCGGCACGGTCCGCGAAGCCGTTCGGAAGGCCGGACCGGTGATCACCGACCATGGCAACCTGATCATCGACGTGCAGCCGGCCGGCGCCTTCGACCCGGAGGCGGTGGAGCGCGAGCTCGCCACTGTGCCCGGCGTGGTCTGCGTTGGTATCTTCACGCGACCGGTGGACGACCTGTTCGTCGGCCGGAGCGAAACCGACGTCACCCGGTACCGGCCGGGGGAGGATGCACATGCTGAGCGCAGGTGACCCGGCGCCCGACTTCTCGCTGCAGGATCAGGAGGGCAACACCCACAGCCTTGCCGACTACGCGGGCCGGCAGCTCCTGATCTACTTCTATCCGCGGGCCGACACCCCCGGCTGCACCCGGCAGTCCTGCTCCGTCCGCGACCACGCGGCCGAGCTGGCCGCGAAGGGCATCGCCGCGGTCGGGGTCAGCCCCGACGGCGCCGCCGCGCAGAAGCGGTTCGACGACAAGTTCTCGCTGGGCTTCCCGCTGCTCTGCGACACCGAGCGGACGATGATCGACGCGTACGGCGCGTGGGGCGAGCGCACGGTGTTCGGCAAGACCGGCATGGGGCTGATCCGCTCCTCCTTCCTGGTGGGCGCCGACGGCCGGCTGCGCGGGGCGTGGTCGCCGGTGACGCCCGAGGACACGGTCCCGAACGCGCTGGCGGCAGCCGAGGGGTAGGCCCATGCACGCCGCCCTGCTCCTGTCCGGCGGCGTCGACAGTTCGGTGGCGCTGGTACGGCTGCAGGAGCGCGGCGCGCGCGTGACCTGTTTCTATCTGAAAGTCTGGCTCGAGGAGGAACTGGCCGGCTTGGGCGACTGCCCGTGGCAGGAGGACCTGGAGTATGCGCGCGCGGTCTGCGAGCAGCGGCGCGTGCCGCTGCACGTGGTGTCCGTGCAGCAGGACTACCTGGAGCACGTGCTGGACTACGTCGTCCGCGAGCTGCGCGCCGGCAACACGCCGAGCCCGGACCTGATGTGCAACCGCCACGTCAAGTTCGGGGTGTTCGCGGAGCGCTTCGCGGACGGCTTCGACACGGTCGCCACCGGCCACTACGCGCGCGTGGTGCGCTCCGCCGGCGGCCCACGGCTGCGGACGGCGCCCGATCCCGTCAAGGATCAGACCTACTTCCTGGCGTACGTGAGCGCAGGTCAGCTCGCGCGCGCGGCGTTTCCGGTCGGGGACTCGCCGAAGGCCCGCATCCGCGGCGAGGCGGACGCGCACGGCCTGCCGACCCGGGGACGGGCCGACAGCCAGGGCATCTGCTTTCTGGGCCGGATCAGCTACCGCGACTTCGTGCGCCGGCGGCTGGGCGAGCGGCCGGGACCGATCGTGGAGCGGGAGACCGGCCGCCTGCTCGGCGAGCATCGCGGCCACCACTTCTTCACGGTCGGCCAGCGGCAGGGCCTGGGACTGGGTGACGGACCCTGGTACGTCGTGCGCAAGGATCCGTCGGAGAACCGGGTCACGGTCAGCCGCACGCCGGCCGCGCACGCGGCTGGCGCCTTCGCGCTGACCGGCGCGAACTGGATCGGCGGCAATCCCCCGGCGGGGCCGGCCCGCGTCAAGGTCCGGCACGGGCCGGCGGCGCACGACTGCACGGTCACGCCCGCGGCCGCCGGCGACCGGGTGCTGGTGCGAACGGACTGCCCGGTGACGGTCGCGTCCGGCCAGTTCGCCGTGCTCTACGACGGCGACGAGTGCCGGGGCGGCGGCGTCATCGAGCCGCTCGACGTCATCGAGCCGCTCGCCGCCGGGCAGGCCGGCGGCGCGTGACCGGGACGGCGGCCCGGTGAGCGCCGCGGGCGCGGGCGCCGCGGCGGGGCGGGTCACCCTGGTCGGCGCCGGCCCGGGCGACCCCGGCCTGCTGACCGGGCGCGGACGCGCCGCGCTGCTGGCCGCCGACGACGTGGTCTACGACGCCCTGGTGTCGGAGCGGATCGTGGCGTCGTGCCGCGCGCGGCGGCACGACGTGGGCAAGCGGGCCGGCCGGCACACGCTGGCGCAGGACGAGATCAACGCCCTGCTGGTGAACCTGGCCCGCGCCGGCCGCAGCGTCTGCCGGCTCAAGGGCGGCGATCCGTTCCTGTTCGGGCGCGGCGGCGAGGAGGTGGAGGCGCTCCAGCTCGCCGGCGTCGAACACGAGGTGATCCCCGGCGTGCCGGCGGCGCTGGGCGCCGCCGCCTACTGCGGCGTGGCGCTGACGCACCGGGACCGCTCCTCGTCGGTGGCGTTCTGTACCGGTCACGCCGAAACGGTCCCGGTGCCGGCCGTGGACACCATCGTCTACTACATGGCGGCGGCGTCGCTGGCGCGGGTCGCCGCCGCCGTGCTGGCCGCCGGCTGGCCGGCGGCCACGCCGGTCCTCATCGTCCGCGACGCCACGCTGCCGGACCAGGAGAGCACCCTGACCAGCCTGGAACGCATCCGCGCCGGCGGCCTCGCCGCCTCCGCGCCCAGCGTGGTCATCGTCGGGGGCGCCGCGGAGGCCGCGTTCGATGCGGCGAAGGGCGGCTGGTACGCCGCCCGCCCGAAGGTGCTGGTGACCGGGACGCGGACGGAGCCGTTCGCGCACCTCGGCGAACCGATCCACACGCCGCTCGTCGACACCGTTCCCGCCGCCGACCGGAGCGCCGTGCGGCGCTCGATCGAGCGGCTGGACCAGTTCGACCACGTCGCGTTCACGAGCCGGAACGCGGTCGAGCACTTCCTGCGGGAACTGCAGGCTGCCGGCCGCGATGCCCGCGCGCTCGCGGGCCTCACGATCGCGGCCGTGGGCACGGCCACGGCCGCGGCGCTCTCGCGCCGGGGGCTGGCCGCCGACCTGATCGGCGACGGAAGCGGTGCCGGGGGACTGATGGCCGCCTATGCCGCTGCCGGCGTCAGCGGCGCGCGCGTGCTGGTGCCCACCTCCGATCGTGCGCTCGACACGCTGGCGGACGGCCTGCGCGCCGCCGGCTGCCGGGTGGCGGTCCTGGTCGTGTATCGAACGGTGCCGCGTCCCGATCCGGTGCGCGAGGAGTTGGCCGGCATCTCGCTGGTGGCGTTCTCCTCACCGTCGGGGGTGGCGGCGTTTCGCGGCCTCTACGGAGCGCGGCTCCCCGAACACCTGGCGATGGTTGCCCTGGGCGGGCTGACCGCGCGGGCGGCCCGGAGCGCCTACTCCGGCCACGCGGTGCGCGAGCTCATGGCGTGAGCGCCGCTCAGCGGATGAGGCGCTCCAGCAGCGCCCGGTCACGCCGCCAGTTGCGCTGCACCTTGACGCGCAGGTCGAGCCGCACCGGCAGCCCCAGCACCTCGGCGAGATCGGCCTGGGCGCCGGAGCGGATCGCGGCGATGAGGCTGCCGCGCCGGCCGATGACGATCCCCTTCTGCGACTCGCGCTCGACGTTGAGGAACGCCCGGATCCAGACGCGGTCGTCGCCGGTCTCCAGATCGGCCACCTCCACGTACATGGCCTGCGGGAGCTCGTCCCGGGTTGCGCGGATGGCGTGGCCGCGGATCACCTCGCCCACACGCAGCGCCTGCGGCTGATCGGTGTACCGGTCGTCCGGGTACATGGGCGGGCCGGGCGGGCTCAGTGCGATGAGCCGGCCGACCAGACCGTCGATCCCGGCGCCGGTAGCCGCCGAGATGCGATGCACCGGCGCGGCCGAGAGAACGGCCGGAACCGCGGCGCCGCCGCCGCGCCCGGCGGCCGCGTGCAGGTCGGCCTTGCTGAGCGCCACGACCACCGGCCCGTCGAAGCCGCGTGCGAGCGCGACGATGGCGTCCTCTTCCGCCCCGCCCGCGCGGGTGGGGTCGATCACGGCCAGCACGACGTCGACCTCCTGCAGGGTGGCGGCGGTGAGTGCCTGCAGGCGGGCGTCGAACGGGCGCGTCGAGTCCTGGAAGCCGGGAGTGTCGATCAGCAGGAGCTGCCCGGCATCGCGGGTGGCGACGCCGCGGATGCGCGAGCGCGTGGTCTGCGGCGACGCAGCGACGATCGCCAGGTCGTGGCCGCACATGCGGTTGATCAGCGTCGACTTGCCGGCCGATGGCCTCCCGATGACGGCGACCGTACCGCTGCGGTGCGCGGCGGTGCTCGGGTCAGGGATCGCGGCGCTCCTGCGTGCGCGCCTGCTGCCGGTCCAGGCGGCTGGCTCTGGCGGTCAGCGTCAGCCGGCGGCGGAGGCCGCGGTCCATCAGCAGCAGCATGTCCTGGGTGAGCTCTTCGAAGTGGTCGCTGCCGATGGCGGACAGCAGCGCGCCGTAGATGGAAAGCAACATGCGGCGCGTGTCGTGGTAGCGGCCGACGCGGAAGATCAGGCGGCGGATGCCGTCTGCAAGGATGTCGTCGATCAGGCCCCCGACGGACTGGAGCAGCCGCTGCCGCCGGCGGTTGCGCTGGTCCGGCGACGGATAGCCGAAGCGCCGTTCATCGGTCAGGACGCCGAGCAGCAGCGGATTGCTCCGCAGCCCCAGGGTGATGAACCGGTACAGGGCCTTGAGCTGGTTCATCGGGTTCTTGAATCGGGCGATGACCGCTCGCGCCTGGAGCACCCCCCGATCGGTGAGGCGGTCGAGGATGACGCCGAAGAAGGTCTCCTTGTCCGGGAAGTGGTTGTAGAACGACCCGGTGGACACGCCCACCGCGGCGGCGACTTCCGCGATGGTGACGCCCCGGTAGCCGTACTCGGCGAACAGGCGCTCGCCCGCCTGCAGGAGCTGCTCGCGGCGGCCCCTGGGATCGGAATCGACTTCGGAGGTCCCGGGCATAGCCGCTGAATCTTACGTTCAAATATTCAGTGCCGCCAGCACGCGATGCTGACGCGCGTTGCGCGCGCCCGGGCGAAAAGGAAGCCCTCAGGCCACTCTCACGACACCCGCTGCCGATCACGCAGGACGCGGACGCCGGAGGCCGTAGACTCCGCCCTTGCCCGCGGTAGACGGTCGGAGCGACATTACGCCGGATTCGCGAGGGTTTCCATGACCGACTTGTTCGAGAAATGCCACGGAGACGAAGGGTATTTCGGCCGCTTCCGGGCGGCCGGCGACCGCTACTTCTCCCAGCCGATCCTGGACTCCGCGCCGGGCCCGCACATGGAGTTCCAGGGCCGGCCGGTGATCATGTGGTCGGTCAACAGCTACCTTGGCCTCACCGGCAACGAGCGCATCCGCGAGCGGGCGCGGCAGGCCCTGGAGCGCTATGGCACCTACTCGCCCATGGGGTCGCGCATGCTGACCGGCAACACGCAGGCGCACATCGATCTCGAGGAACGGCTCGCCGCGTTCTGCGGCAAGGACGCCGCCGTGCTGTTCAACTACGGCTATCTGGGGGTGATCGGTACGATCTCGTCGCTGATCGGACCGCTGGACGAGGTGATCATCGACAAGCTGTCGCATGCCTCGATGATCGACGGCACGGTGCAGGCGATGGCGGGCAGGCGCTTCCGGCCCTTCAAGCACAACGACCTGGAGAGCCTGGAGCGGCAGCTCTCCGCCTCGGCGCGGCGCGAGCGCGGCGGCACCATGGTGGTGGTCGAGGGCGTCTACGGCATGCGCGGCGATCTGGCCGACCTGCCCGGCATCTGCGACCTCGCCAGGCGGTACGGGGCGCGCGTGTACTGCGATGACGCGCACGGCTTCGGCGTCATGGGCGCCACCGGCCAGGGCACCGGCGAGCACTTCGGCGTGCAGGACGACATCGACCTCTACTTCGGCACGTTCGCCAAGGCGTTCGCGGCCATCGGCGGCGTGACCGCCGGGGAGCCTGCGGTCTGCGACTACATCCGCTACAACGCCCGCTCCTACGTGTTCGCCAAGAGCCTGCCGATGGTGTACGTGGAGGCGCTGACGGCCACCCTCGACGAGATCGAGGCGCACCCGGAATACCGTGAGCGGATGTGGCACATCGCCCGCCTGCTGCAGGACGGCCTGCGCGAGCTGGGGTACGACCTGGGCGACACCGCGTCGCCGATCACCCCCGTGTACGTCCCGACAAACAAGGAAGAGACCGGCATGGCGATCCTGCAGACGCTGCGCGACCGGTTCGGGGTCTTCTGTTCGGGCGTCACCTACCCGGTGACCCCGCGCGGCGTGCACCTGTACCGGATGATCCCCACCGCCGCCCACACCGAGGAGGACGTCGCGGTGACGCTGGAGGCCTTCAAGGCCATCCGCGACACCTTCCGCCTGGATCTGGCGACCTGGGAGGCGAAGGCCGTCTGAACGCGGGACGCCCGGCCGGGCGCGCCGCCGCCATCGCAGCCGCCGTGCTGGTGCTCGCCGGCTGCGGACTGCGGGAGTTCCGCAACGAGTTCTCGTCCATGTCCACGTACGTGAAGGTGACGGCCTACGCCCGCCGCGCGCCGTCGTGGGAGGAGTTGCACGCGGCGACCGCGGCCTGGGCCCGTCACCTCGACCACCGCGCGACCGGCTCGGCGACGGCGATCCTCAATGAGAAAGGTATGCTGCCGGCCGGCAGCGAGGGCGAGGCGCTGCTGCGCGGCGTGCTCGCCGATGCGGTGCGGGTGGCGGCCCGCACGGAAGGCGCCTACGACCCGACCATCCTGCCGGTGGTGCGGCTGTGGGACTTCGACGACGGTCGGCGGCCCGCCGACTCCGGCGGCGATGCGCGGCTGCCCGCGCCCGAGGCGCTGGCAGCCGCCGTGTCGCTGGTGGACTACACGACGGTCCGGGTGACCGGAGCCCTGGCCCTGGCGCCGGGCCAGCAGGTGGACCTGGGCGGCGTCGGCAAGGGTGCGGTGGTCGACCTGATCGCCGACCACCTGGCCGGGCAGGGGATCGAGCGGTTCCTGGTGGAAGCCGGCGGCGATCTCCTGGTCGCGGGGCTCAAGCCGGGCGAGCGCCGCTGGCGCATCTGGGTACAGCACCCGCGCGCGCCCGATGCGGCGCTGGCGATCCTGGAGATCGGCGCCGCCGGCGAGCGCCGCGCCGTGGTCACTTCCGGCGACTACGAGCGCTACCTCGAGGTCGACGGCGTCCGCTACCACCACATCCTGGATCCCGCGACCGGCTGGCCGGCGCGCGCATCGGTGTCGGTGACGGTGATCGCCGCGCGCGCCGCGGAGGCCGACGCCCTGGCCACCGGGCTGTTCGTCGCCGGCCCGGCCGGCCTCCGCTGGTTCGAGGACGACGCCGGCGCGCAGGCGCTGGTCGTCACCGGGACGGACGGCGAGCTCCGCGCGCACGCGACCGCCGACTTCCCGGTCCCCGTGGGCGAGCTGAACCTCAACTGAGGCTCCTTGGCCGCCCGTTGGGCGCGGGGCTATATTGCCGGCGGAGGCTGGAATGCACGCATCGGGTCGCGATCTGCCGCGCCGCTTGGACGACGAAGACGAAGAGGAACACGAACACGACGAGGAGCGTGGCGACCGCGATCGCGACGGCGAAGGTGACGGCGATCTGGCCAACCGGCTCCTCAAGAGCCGGTCGGTGCTGCTCTCGGGAGAGATCAACAAGCGCCTGGCCGAGCGTGTCATCAAGCAGCTCATCCTGCTGGAAGAGGACGGCGACGATCCGATCCGGGTGTTCATCGACTCCCCCGGCGGCGACGCGGATGCCGGCTACGCGATCTTCGACATGCTGCGCTTCGTCAACCCGCCGGTGGTCACCATCGGCATGGGGCTGGTCGCCAGCGCCGCCGCCATCGTGCTGCTGGCCGCCCCCGGCGAGCGCCGCATCGGCCTGCCGAACTCCCACTACCTGATCCATCAGCCGCTGTCCGGCATCCGCGGCGTGGCCACCGAGATCGAGATCCACGCCCGCGAGCTGGAGAAGCTGCGCGCGAAGATCAACCAGATGATCGCCGAGGAGACCGGCCAGTCGCTTGCGAAGGTCGAGCAAGACACCGACCGCGACTACTGGCTGAGCGCCGAGGAGGCGCAGGAGTACGGGCTGGTGTCGCGGATCATCGCAAACCGCTCCGAGCTGTAGTGACCTTACCGCCGGACGGCGAGGCGCTGGGCGCGACGCTGGCGGCGGTGGACGACCGGCTGCGGCCGGAGCGCGCCAAGGTGCGCGACCTCGTCGCGTGCGGCGGCGATCTGCTGATCTGCGCCACCGACCGCGTGTCGGCCTTCGACCGCGTGCTGACCACGATCCCGTGGAAGGGCGAGGTGCTCACCGGCCTGTCCCTCTTCCACTTCGAGCGCACCGCCGACATCGTGCCCAACCACGTGGTCAGCCGGGTGACGGCCCGCACCCTGCGCGTGCGCCGCTGCCGGGTGCTGCCGGTGGAGATCGTGGTGCGCGGCTACCTGGCCGGCTCGGCGTGGCGCGACTACCGGCGCACGGGCGCGGTGTCCGGCATCCGGCTGCCGGCCGGCATGCGCGAAGGCGAGCGGTTTCCGGAGCCCCTGCTGACGCCGTCCACCAAGGCGGAGCGCGGCGAGCACGACCGGCCGATCTCCGCGGAGGAGGTGACGGCGCGCGGCCTGGTGCCCGCGGAGCTCTGGCCTGAAGTGGTACGGACGGCGCACGCGCTCTATGAGCGGGGCAGGCGGATCGCCGGCGAGCGTGGCCTGATCCTGGTGGACACCAAGTATGAGATGGGAATTCTGGACGGTGAGCTGGTGCTCGCGGACGAGGTGCATACCCCCGACTCCAGCCGCTACTGGTTCGCGGACGCCTACCGGGAGCGGTTCGAGTCCGGCGAGCGGCAGCACGCGCTCGACAAGGAGCACCTGCGGCAATGGCTGATGGACCGCGGCTACTCGGGCGAAGGGACGCCGCCGGTCATTCCGGACGGCCTGCGCGTCGAGCTCGGCCGCCGCTACGTGGAGGCGTTCACGCTCCTGACCGGCAGGCCGTTCCGTCCGGAGTCCGCGAGCGCGGAGCGGGAGTCGGCCGCCATGCGCGCGGAGCTGGCCGCCGCGGGCTGAGCGGGCGCCCTCCCCGGCCGGCCGCGGCCCGGTTGGCGGCGCTCCTCGTCCTCTTCGTTCTCGCGCCCGGCGCGCGGGTCGCGGCGGACACTCTGGCGATCAGCGTGCTCTCCTACAACGTCCAGAACCTGTTCGACGCCGTCGAGCAGGGCGGCGAGTACGACGAGTTCCGCGCCGGCCGCTGGGATGCGGCGCGCTACGCGGCGCGCCTGAATCGGATCGCCGCCGTGCTGCGCGACGTGCACCCCGGCGGCGCCGACGTCCTCGCGCTGCAGGAGGTCGAGAACCGCCGCGCCGCCGTGGACCTGCGCGACCGCCTGCGCGACCTGGACTACGCCTACGTGGTCGCCGTCCCGAACGAGGGTTCGGATCTCGGTCTGACGCTGACCCCGGTGGTGCTGTCGCGCCTGCCGGTCCTGCGCGTGCGCCTGCACCAGGTGTGGCACGACGGCCGCTACCTGCGGCCGATCGTGGAGGCGGAGATCGACCTCGGCGGCGGGCGGTCGCTGTTCCTGTTCAACAACCACTGGAAGTCCAAGCGCGGCGGGGCGGAAGAGACGTCGCCGGCCCGGCGCGCCGCCGCGGCCGTGCTCGGCGATCGCATCCGGGAACTGCAGCGGATCGACCCGCTGGCGGACCTGCTGGTCACAGGCGACCTGAACGAGAGCGTGGACGACCACGCCGCGGCCGGCTACCCGACCGCGCTGGCCGGACTCCCGCGCGGAACCGCGGGAGTGCTGGCGATCACGGGCCGGCCGCTCGGCACACGGCCCGCGTCCGACGCACGGCCCGCGTCCGACGCACGGCCCCCGGCCGGCCTCGTGGTGCTGTACAGCCCCTGGCTGGAGCTGGATGGGCGGGGCCGCGGCACGGTCGTGCACCGCGGCGCCTGGCAGACCCCCGACCACTTCCTGCTGAGCGCCGGCCTGTTCGACCGCGCCGGCGTCTGGTACGCGCCCGGCGGCTTCGCCGTGATCCGCGAAGGACTGGTGTCGCCCGCCACCGGCCACCCGCGCCGCTGGATCGGCACCGACGGCCACTCCGACCACCTGCCGATCCTCCTGCACCTGCAGCGCGGAGGTTCTCGTCAGTAACCGGACTGTCGATGCCCAGAGTTGTCCATCGTCCCGAGTGCTCCTGACTCCTTCGGGTCTGCGGGATTTCGTGTGGGCTGAGACCGAGGGAGCTGCGACCGCGGCGGCCTCCGGGGCCGATCCTGCGGAGGCCCCGTTCAGCCGTACGGCGCGTGCCGATGACGGTGATGAGCTCGACAGACCAGTCTCAGATTCTCCGGATCGGCACCGCCGCCCAGCGCATATGGCAGGATATGGTCCATCTCGATCATATGTCGTGAGTTGCAGCGCCGTCCGGTCTGCCGGTCGAGGTAGCTGCAGCGGCCCCCGTCCCGCTGCCACACCTGTCGTTTCACCGCCGCCGGAATCGCGCGGCCCGAAGCGCGCGGCTTCGCGCGTCGAAGTGGTGGCGGCCGGCGTCGTGCGGGCAGCGGCTGGTCGGTCCGTCGCTTCTTGCCGGGTCCGCGGAGCCACCGAGGCCGGCCTCGGGTGCGGCGTCCGCTCTTCCGCCCGCTCCGCTGTCGGAGTGGTGCCGGCGGCAGACGCCGTGTCGTGCCCGGGCGATAGCAGGGAAGGGGGTGCCGGTTGCCGCGTCGCCCCCTCGGTCCCCTCCGCTGTCGGAGTCGCGTGGACGTGGATCGCGGCGTCCTGCGCCGCCGTAGCGTGGTCGCGTTCGCGCGCGGCCTGCTCCTTCGACGCCGAAGCGGGCTTGGATTCGCCCTCCGCCGCCCGGGTGCCGGTGCGCGCCCGGCGCGGCGACCGGCTCGGGTCGTGGCGGTCGAGCGCCTCCCGCACGATGCGGCCGACGAGCTGCCCGATCGTCATGCGCGGGTCCACGTGCGAGAGCAACCCACGGAGCTGCTCCAGTCCCTGCTGGCAGTCGGCGTCGATGACGGCCTTCAGCTCGTAGCGCCCGTCGCCGAGCGGGCGCACGCGGTCGGCCGGCGGAGCCAGCTCCGGGTCCAGGTCGGCGAGCATCCGGCGGACCTGCCGTGCGCTCTTGCCGGCCGCCTCCTCGACGAGCTTCTGTCTTCCTGCCGCATCGAGCACCAGCGGCGGCGCAGGGTCGCAGTGGCTCGGCGTTGCGGCCGGCGCGGCATTCGCCACCGGATCGTCCGCCGACGCGACCTCGGCCGGCGCACCGCCCCCCAACTCCGGCGCCTCCGCTGGCGCTGAGCCTGGCAGGTCGACCCCGGCCGCCGTTGCCCCCGGCGCCACCGCCCCCGCCGGGTCGATCGACGCCGTGCCGGCGATCGAGCCGCGCCGCCGCTGCCGGTCGAACGCCCACTGCAGCTCGGCGGCGGCGCTCAGCGTCAGCGAGCCGTCGCGCAGCCGCTCGCGCGCGCCCGGCTGGTCGGCGCACAGCCGCACGGCGCCGATGCGCCGGCCCGCGGCGGCGTCGCTGTAGCCGAGCTCGCGCACCGCGTAGTCGAACAGGCTGGAGCAGCCTCGATGAAGAAAGAGCCGGCGGGCCTCGATCTCGGCCAGGTGGTCGATGATGGCGCCCTGCAGGTGGCGTTCGTGGCGGACCAGCGTGCTGGTCTGACGCAGCAGCTTGCGGTCGGAGAGCACGCTGATGGTGGAGGTGATCGCGGGCCGGGCAGCGGTCGCAAGAGTGGCGGTCTTCATGGAGTAAATATACTCATGATTTTCAGATAGAACTTTGTGACCGATCCGGGACGTGCCGGCGATCCGCGTGCAGCGGGCGCTCAAGCGGGTGCTGGGCGACCGAACGGGCACCCGAGCTTCCGGGAGTCCGGAAGGGGCGCGTACGTGCGGTGAGGCGCAACCTCGCAGGCGCGAAACCCCGTCAAGACCCTGCGGCAAGAATCCTCGATTTTTTTCGCGACGCGGCCCGCCCGCCGGTTCGTCAGGCGTCGGCCTTTCGACAGGACGCGATCATCGGCGATCGTCGCGCACGATCTCGGACAGCGGCCTGCCGGCGACCCGTTGCGGAGCAGGCCGTGCGCGCGAAGCCCGCAGGGTAGGCAGCGTGACGATCCCGGTTGCCGCCAAGCCGGCAAGTTGATCGGAGAGCGATGCCGTGCGCGCGGGTTCCCTGATGATCCGCGCCACCGGACGGCCGCGATCGGTGATCAGGACTTCCTCGCCGGCACGCACCGCGGCCAGATAGCTGCTGAGGTGTGTTCTGGTCTCGCGGATACCTGCGACGATCATGCGGCTACTCTGCGCCCGAACCTGCGTGGCCGGAAGCCTTCCGGATTGGTGATGCTCGCGCCGCTGCCGGTAGCGCGAATCACGTACAGCCCCTGTCGTTGCGCATAGGCAGCCGACGACTCATCGGCGTTCAGGTAGGCTACCGCTCCGTACACCTCGCGGTCGCGATACTCTCGCAGCAAGTCGGGGAAGTCCTTCAGCAGCCGCAGAAGATCATCGACGTGCCACACCTTGAGGGTGGTCTTCACTGCCACGACGACCACCTCGTCGTCGTTGACGGCCAGGATGTCCTCCCAGCGCGGTTCGTGATCCTTCTTCGGCCATGGTGTGCTCGACCGGGATGCCGCGCCGTTCGAGCAACGCGACGAACTTGCATGGAGTGTCGAACAGGTCGTCCGTCTCGCGCATGCGCCGGTCTGTCGCTTGCCTGTCCCGCTCGGTCTCCTGCGTGCTCCGTTCGACCTCCTGCGCACATCGCGTCAGCAACCGCTCGGTCTCTAGCTGGCGGCGCGCGATCTCTCTCGGATGTTCCAGATCTCTTCTGGAGTTGCGGGTCGCCGCTGCCTGTCGTGTTCGGCCCGAATCTCTCCCTGCGCTTGCAGGGAGCTTGCCGCCGTCACCCTATCGGACGCCACTTCGGCAGAGGAGCCGCGGCACGCGCGCTCAGGGCGCGAGACGCTCCACGTACGCCGCGGGCGTCACGACCTCCACCGAGCGGCGGTGGGAAGCGGGAAAGTGGTCGGCGTTTCCGGTGACCAGAGGGACGCCGGCGGCGAGCGCTACCTCCAGAAACGGGGCGTCCTTCACGTCCGGCAGATCGGCGACAGGTGTGGTGGCAACCGTGTAGTGCGTGTTCTGCTCGAGGAACACCAGGACGTCACGGACCTCGTGCAGCGTGAAGTATGCCCGGAACTTCCGGCGATTCAGAACTGCCGAGTACTCGGCCAGAATCCGGTCATCGACCGTCAGTTCCAGTGTGCCCTCGCGCAGCAGGTCGACGATCCGACCCGGGGCCGCGAACGGGTTGATCGTGCCGGATACGAGCACGTTCGTGTCGAGCACCAGACGGCGGTACATGGCGGAAGCCCGCAACGATCACATCGACTGACGCGCACGCTGCGCATCGACCTCGGCCTGGATCTCCGCGGCGCTGATGGGGGCGGTGGTCGCCCGACGACGGGCGCGAAGGACCGACGTCGAGAACAGCGCGCGTCGTACCTCTCGCAAGGTATCGGCTGTCCCTTCCGGGTCGACCCCGATCATGATCGCGAATGGGCGGCCGTCCTTGGTCACCACCACATGACGCGCTCTTTCGAGGATGCCCCGCAACTCGCGAGGCCGCTTGAGGTCTGATACGGCGATCGAAGTCACAACATGGTCCCTTGAAGCCCTTCTTCTACCCTTCGACTTGAGGCGGAGCAAGGGGCCGGGAGTCCGTGAGCCAACTGCCGGGTCCGCACGCTACACTGCCGAGCGTGGAGCGCTACGATTCATCCGACGACTACCTGGGGGCGCTGGCCTCGCGCGGCGCCCTGCCGCCCGGCTTCGGGGTCGCCACCGCGGCCACCTCGTTCGAGCCCCCGGAACGGCCGGGCAAGGAGCTGCCGATCCGGGTCACGCTGCTCCTGGCGGATCAGCCGGCCGACGCCTTCGCGGCCACGCTGACGCGCAACACCCTGCGCGGCGCGCCGGTGCGGGTCGTCGACGACCTGCTCGCGCGGCGTGCGCCCGTGCGCGGCATCGTGATCAACAACGCGGTCTCCAACGTCGGCGTCGCCACCGGCGTCGACGACGCGATGACCGTCCTCGACCGGCTGGCCGGTCACGCCGGCGCCGACGGGCAGGCGTTCGCCCCCGCCTCCACCGGCGTGATCGGCTGGCGGCTGCCGGCAGAGCCGATCTGCGCCGCCTTGCCGGGCCTTGTCGCCGCCTGCGCCCCCGGCAGCGTGGTGCCCGCCGCGCGGGCGATCATGACCACCGACCGCTACCCCAAGGTGCGCGGCCGGCGGGCGGGAAACGCCACGGTGGTCGGCATCGCCAAGGGCGCCGGCATGATCGAGCCGTCGATGGCCACCATGCTGGCGTTCCTGCTGACCGACGCCGCGGTCGATCGCGACACGCTGCAGCGCCTGCTGGACGACGCGGTGCGCGACAGCTTCAACCGCATCTCCGTGGACGGCGACCAGAGCACCAGCGACATGGTGCTGGCGCTGAGCTCGCAGCGCGCGGGCGGCGTGTCGCCGGACGCGCTCGGCGACGCCATCGCCGGGGTCTGCCGCGACCTGGCCGGCGACATCGTGCGCAACGGCGAGGGGGTCGAGCACGTCATCCGGGTCGCGGTCAGCGCGCCGGGGACGGACGAGCAGGCGGCGGCCATCGGCAAGGCGGTGGTCAACTCGCCGCTGGTCAAGACGGCCGTGAACGGCTGCGACCCGAACGTGGGCCGGCTGGTGAGCGCCATCGGCGATCACCTCGGCGCGCAGCCGGACCCGCCGCCGCTGGCCGGCGCGACGGTCGCGCTGGGCGGCGTCACGGTGTTTTCCCGCGGCGCGTTCCGACTGGACGGAAGCAAGGAGGAGGCGCTGGCCGCCTACCTGCGGGAGCGGAGGATCGATGCGGCGCTCGACTATCCTCCGCACGACCTGGCCGTGGAGATCGACGTCGACTTCGCAACCTCCGCGGCCGGCCGCCGTGGCCACGCGGTGGTCCTGGGAGCCGATCTCTCGCACGGCTACGTGACGGAGAACGCGGACTACCGGTCATGAGCCCGTGAGCTCGGAGCTCGACGGCCGGGTCGCCGAGGCCCGGGCTGCCCTGCAGCAGGCCCGGGCGGAGATCGGCAAGCGGGTCGTCGGCCAGGACGGGGTGGTCGACGGCATGCTGATGGCGCTGGTCGCCGGCGGCCACGTGCTGCTCGAAGGCGCTCCCGGGCTTGCCAAGACCCGCGCCGTCCGGGCGCTGGCCGAGGTCGTGGACGCCAGCTACAGCCGCATCCAGTTCACCCCGGACCTGCTGCCGGCCGACCTGATCGGCACCATGGTGTACCGGCCGCAGACCGGCGAGTTCGTCCCGCGGCGCGGACCGGTCTTCGCTCAGATCGTCCTGGCCGACGAGATCAACCGCGCGCCCGCGAAGGTGCAGTCGGCGCTGCTGCAGGCGATGGAGGAGCGGCAGATCACCATCGGCGAGCAGACCTTCGGCCTGCCGCAGCCGTTCATGGTGCTGGCGACCCAGAACCCGCTCGAGCACGAGGGGACCTACCCGCTGCCGGAGGCGCAGCTCGACCGCTTCCTGCTGAAGCTGCAGGTCCCCTACCCCAGCTTCCAGGACGAGCTGGCCGTGGTTCGCCTGGTCGGCGACCGGCCGGACTCCGAGCTGCGCCGCGCGCTCGACCCGCGGCGCGTGGCCGACCTGCAGCGGACCATCTCGGGCGTGAGGGTCGACCGGCGCATCGAGGAGTACATCGTCGCCATCGTGCGCGCCACACGCGCGGTCGAGGAGGCCGGGAACGGCGACTTCGTCGAGCACGCCCGCTTCGTCGAGCACGGCGCGTCGCCGCGGGCGTCGATCGCCTTCTACCGCTGCAGCAAGATCCGCGCCGTGCTGGAGGGCCGCGCCTACGTCCTGCCCGAAGACGTCAAGGCGGTGGCGGCGCCGCTCCTGCGCCACCGCATCATCACCTCCTACCTGGCCGAGTCGGAGGAGGTGTCGCCCGATGCCATCGTCGCGATGGTGCTCGACCGGGTGGAGGTGCCGTGAGCGGACCGGGCGCGGCGCCGGCGGTCCTCGCCCGCGACGCCCGCCGCATCAAGGTCGCCGCGGAGCGGGTCGCGGCGTCGCTGGCGGCCGGCGGGTACCGCTCCGCCTTCCGCGGGCAGGGCGTGGAGTTCGACGAGGTGCGCGAGTACCACGACGGCGACGACGTGCGCACCATCGACTGGAACGTGACCTCGCGGCTCGGCGGGGCGACCTCGGCTGCCTACTCCAAGGTGTTCAGGGAGGAGCGCGAGCTGGCCATCGTGCTGCTGGTGGACCGGTCGGCCTCGATGGTGGGCGGCTCGGTGGAGAAGCGCGACCTGTCCGTCTGGGTGGCGGCGATCCTGGCGCTGTCGGCGCAGTTCGGCGACGACCGGGTCGGCGCCTGCCTGTTCAGCGACCGCATCGAGTCGTGGGTGGCGCCGGCCAGGGGGCGGACGCGGGTGTTGCGCCTGGTCAACGACCTGCTGCACGCGCGGGCGGCCGGACGCGGTTCCGACGTGGCGCTGGCGCTGCGCACCGTGGCCGCCAACCTGCAGCGGCGCAGCGTCTGCATCATCCTGTCGGACTTCAAGGCCGACGGGTACTGGCACGAACTGCGCGCCGCGGCGCGCGGCCACGACGTGACCGCGCTCCGCATCGCCGAGCCGCTGGACCACGCCCTGCCGGCGGGAGCGGCGGTGGAGCTGGTCGACCCGGAGACCGGGCTCCGGCGGTTCGGCGTTGCCGAGGAGTACCGGCGTTTCTGGGACCGGCACCTGCAGGCGTGGCGGACGCGCTGCCGGCAGGCGGGCGTGGAGGTGCTGGAGATCGGCACGGGCGAGGATGCGGCGGCGTCGCTGGCCCGCTTCTTCGCGGCGCGCCGGCGTCGCCGCAGGGCAGAGTGAGCGGAGCGAACCTCACTCGCAGAGTGAGACGGGCCGCGCGCCGGCTGTGGATTCCGGCCGTGCTCGCCGCCGCCGCGGCCGCCGCGCAGGAACCGCCGGCCGATGCCGGCGCTCCCCTCGCCGCCCCGGTCCGAATCGAGCAGGTGACGTTCATCCCGGCACGGTTCACGGTCGGTGATCCGGTCGAGCTGCAGCTCGTGCTGGCCGGCTTGCCCAGCGGCTTGGACGGCCGTCCGCCGCGGCCGGCGGCCACGGCCGCATCGCCGCTCGCCCCGGTCGTGATCGACGGCATCGCCTTGACGCCGCTCGCCGGCGGGCGCCACCTGCTGCGCCTGTCGTTCCGCTCGTTCCAGCCCGGCGTCGCTGCCCTGCCGGCGGTCGACCTGGGCGGCGGCGTGGTGATGGAGCTGCCGCACGCGCGCACCGCCGCAACGCTGCCGGACGGAGCCGGGCGACTCGCACCGGCGCGCGGGCCGTTGGCGCTGCCGGGCACCGGCCTGCGCCTGGCGGCAGTGGTCGCGCTGCTCCTGGCCGCTCCCTCCGCTGCCGTGTTCGGGGCGCGGCGCGCGGCGCGCGTGCTCGGCCGGCTGCTGGCGGCCGGGCGGCGGCGCGGACCGCGGCTGCGGTTCGAGCGTGACCTGCGCGCGCTGCGCGGGCGCGGCCCGGCCGGCGCCGCCTACTCGGCGGAAGTGGCCCGTCTGACCCGCCGGTTCCTGGCGGCGCGGCTGCAGGTTCCGGCCCGCTCGAAGACGGCGTCGGAACTGCCGGCGCTGCTCGCCGGCGCCGGACTCACCCCCCACGCCGCCGCGGCGGTGACGCAGGCGGTCGCCGCCACCGAGCGCTTCACGTTCGGCGGCGCGCCGCTCGCCGACCGGGACGCCGCGGCGCTGGCGGCGCTGGCGCGCTCGGCGGTCGCGGCGGCCGAGCGCGAGCTGGAAGAGGCGCAGAGAGCCCGGTAGCGGGCGCCCGTCAGTCGGCGTCCTCGGGCTCCACGACCTCGATCCCCATCTGCCGCAAGTCCTCCGCGCGCCGGCTGTGGATCGAGGCGGTGGCCAGGATCACCCGGTCCGGATCCACCCCGGTCTCCTCCTGGTACAGATGCCGCTTGCGTTGCAGGCGTTGCGCGATCGACGGCCCCACGCTGGCGGCGATCTCCACCAGAACGTGCTGCCCGTCGAAGATCAGGAGGTCGAACTGCTCGCCCGCGATGGTGCGCTGTTCGACCGCGACGCCAAAGGACTCCTGCAGCACCGCGGCCATCGTCTGGCGAAACAGGCTCTCGTTGCGGATTCCCCAACGGGCGCCGAGCCGATCGATGGTGCGACGCATGTCGTCGAAACCGGCGTCCATCTTGTTCTCGAGATTCGTCATCCTGGTCCTGAGATCGGCCGTCTCGGTCTTGAGCCCGGCCACGTCGGTCTTGACGTCCGCCATGTCGGTCTTGAGCCCGGCCACGTCGGTCTTGAGCTCTTTCACGTCGGTCTTGAGCCCGGCCACGTCGGTCTTGAGCTCTTTCACGTCGGTCTTGAGCCCGGCCACGTCGGTCTTGAGCTCTTTCACGTCGGCCTTGAGCTCTTTCACGTCGGCCTTGAGTTCCGCCACGTCTTTCTCGATGCGGTCCAGGCGTGCCGGCATCCCCAGAAACTCGTTGGTCAGCAGGGCGCGCAACATCAGCCGCTGCGCTTCCGGGTTGGCCTCCAGCTCGGCGATCATGCGGGCCACCAACGACTCCGCATCAAGCTGTCTCGACATCGCTCCCGTAGCCATCGCGTTCTGCCAGGAACGACAACGTATGCTCGTCGGACCGCGTGGTCAAGGTGGACGGCGCGAAGCGCGATGTCCGGAGTTGGACATCGAGGCTGTCCCGTGGTAACGACCGCCGATGGGTCTGGACCGACCGCTGGCGCTGCTGGCGCTGGTCGCCGTCGCCGCGGTGTTCGCGGTTTCGCGGCGCCGCAACCGCGGCGGCGCCGTTGCCGTTTCGCTCCGCGCCTGGGGCGGCGCGTCGGTGCCGCCGCCGCGAAACGTGGCGCGTGTCGCCCGAGGGACGTGCACGGCGCTGTTCTGGGGCGCGCTGCTGCTGGCGGCGCTCGCGGCCGCCGGCCCCGTGCGCGTGCAGCGCACCACCGTCTACCTGGACCGCGGCACCGACATCGTGTTCGCCGTGGACACCTCGCCGAGCATGGCCGCCCTGGACTTCGGGTCGGGCAGCCGCCTGCAGGGCGCGGCCGCGGCGCTGCGCTCGTTCGTCGAGCGCCGGCCGGCCGATCCCCTGGGCCTCGTGAGCTTCGGCGAGCGCGCCGGCCTGCGCTCCCCGCTGACCTACGACCATGCCTACCTCGCCGCCGGCATCGACGGGCTGCGCGTCATGGAGTCCGGTGACGGCACCGCGATCGGCATGGGGCTGAGCGTCGCGGCCGCCCACCTGCAGGCGGCCGGCGCGGAGCGCGGCGTGATCATCCTGATCACGGACGGCGAGAACACCACCGGGCCGATCGCCCCGCACGCGGCGGCCGAGGTCGCCGCGCACCTGGGGATCACCATTCATGCCGTCGGCGTCGGCGGCGACCGGCCGACCCTGCTGGAGCTCACCGATCCTGAGACCGGCACCGTGCGCCGCGGCAGCTACCGGGGGAACCCGGACGCCCCGTTGCTGCAGGCGCTGGCCGAGCGCACCGGCGGCCGCTTCGCGTGGGCGGCCGATCCGGCCGGGCTGGGGGCGGTGCTCGCCGACTTCGACCGGGTCGAGGGCCGGGAACGGCGCGTGGGCCAGGTGGTGCGCCGCGACGCGCTGGAGCGGCCGTTCGCGATCGCGGCGCTCGCCGGCCTGCTGCTGCACGCCGCGCTGCGGCGCCTGCTGTTGCGCGAGGCCCTGTGAGGCCGGCGGCATGAGCGGCAGATGACGATCGAGTCGCCCGCCTTCCTGCTCCTGCTGGCCGGCGCGCCGCTGGCCGCGGCGCTGGCGTGGACCGGGCGCCGGCGCGCCGCCCGCGCGGTGGGGGCGCTGGCGGGCGCCGCGCGCGGTCCGCGGATCGCCCGCACGGCGCTCGCCAAGCGGGTCGCGCGCGGCATGCTGGAGGCCGCGGCGGTGGCCCTGCTGGCGCTGGCCGCGGCCGGCCTGCACTGGGGGCGGGAGGCCGCCGCGCCGGCGGCCTCCGAGGGCGAGGTCACCGTGCTGCTCGACCTGTCCTACAGCATGCGCGCCGCCGACGTGGCGCCGTCGCGCCTGCACGCGGCGGTTGCGATCGTCGAGGCCGCCGCCTCCTCGCTCGCCCCCGGCCGGGTGGGACTGACCGTGTTCCGCGGCGGCACGCTCGACCTGCTGCCGCCGACCGCGGACCGCCGCGCCCTCGCCGCCGTCCTGGCGCAGGTGACCGAAGCGCTTCCGCCCGCGCCGACGCCGGCGCAGGTGCGGTCGCCCGCATGGGCCGCCCCCGCCGGGGAGGGACCGCCGCCGCTGCCGCTGCCGCCTCCCGGTTCCGACATCGCCGGCGCGCTGGAGCAGGTGCTGGGTCGCCTGGCGGCACGGCCGCAGTCGCGCCACACCGTCGTGCTGGTCACCGATGGAGAGGTCACCGTGGACAACCGCCTGGGCAGAGGCGTGCTCGGCGCCGGGGTCCGCGCCGCGCTGACGGCCGCCGGCGCCGGCGTGACGGTGCTGCCGGTCGTGATCGGCACCGCGGGCGGCATCGGACTGCTGCGTGCCGACGGCCGCCCGGTGCTGGACGCCGCCGGCGATCCGGTGACCACCCGCGCGCGTGCGGCGAACGTGGCCGGCCTGGCTCGCGCCGCGCGGACCGCGCCGATCGAGGTCACGGCCGCCGGCCAGGTCGATCGCGCGGCCCGCGCGGTGGCGGATGCCGCCGGCGGCGGTCCGGTGCGGGCCGCCGGCGCGCGCGCGTGGCGCCCGCGCGGACGGACGCTGGAACTGGTCCTGGCGGCCCTCGCGGCCGCCCTGGCCGCCGAGCTGGTGCGGACGGTGCGGTGGCGCGGCCTGTTGTAACGGCGCTGGCCGGCGCGGCGGCGGGGCTGCTGCTGGCGGCGTTGACGCTCGCGCTGCCGTTCCGGGAGCACGCGCGCGTGATCGCCGGCACCCTGCGCCTGGCGGGCGGCGAGCCGACCCGGGCGATCGTCGACTACAAGCGGGTCGGCGACCGGTTCGCCGCGTACGCCGCCTTCAACCTGGCCGTGACCTACGCGGCGCTCGGCGAGGCGGACGCCGCGGAGCGGCTGCTCGCCGAGCTGGCCCATCGAGGCCACACCGACGCCGAGCTGCTGTTCCGGGTCAGCTTCAACCGCGCCAATCTGGCGTTCGCGCGCGGCGACTACCGCGCCGCCGTGCTGGGCTACCGCGCGGCGCTCGCGGTGCGCGCCGGCGACCGGGACGCCAAGCGCAACCTGGAGCTGGCGCTGCGCCGCATGGCGAGCGGGCCCGGACCGGCGGCGGCGCCGGCCGCGGAGACCGCCGCCCTCGGCGACGGCGCCGCGCAGCTCCTGCGCTTCGCCATGCAACAGGAGGACACCGTATGGACCTCGCGCCCCTCCGGCGCGGACACCGCCGAGTCCTGGTGATGGCGCGCGCCGCGCCGGCGCTCGTGCTGGCCCTGTTCGCCACGCTCCCCGCCGCTCCTCAGAGCGGGGACGCGGCGGAGGCGGAGCCGGTGCTGCGCTGGCGGCTGGACACCACCACGCCGTTCGCGTGGCAGGCGGTGACGGCGGTGCTGGAGCTGGTCGCGCCGGCGCCGCTGCCGCTGGCGGGGCCGCCGCGGGTGGAACCGGTCGCGGGGCTGGATCTGCAGCCGCTGCCGGCCGGGGACGGCATCGAGGCGCTTGCCGGAACGGACCGTTTCGTGATCCCGGTGGCCCGCTACCGCCTGACCGCGCGGGCCGCCGGGCGCACGACGCTGCCGGCCGCGCGGGCAGCGGTCGGCGGCACCGAGCGCACGGCCGGCGCCGTGGAGCTGGCCGTCCGCCCGGTCGCCGACCCGATTGCGGCCGCGCGCGCCGTCGGCGCGTTCGAGCGCGCGGTGGCGTTCCGCTGGCTGGGGGCCGATGCGGGCGAGCTGACGGTGGAGGTGACCGGCTCCGGCAGCGTGCCGTTCGTCGAGCACCCGCCGCCGGAGGTGAGCGGCGGCAGCATCGTCGAAACGGCGCAGGAGGTGGACGAAGCGGGAACCCGCAAACGCTGGCGCTACCGGCTGCATGCAGCCGGCGACGGCGGCGCGCTGTCGGTCGTGGTGCCGGCCTTGCCCTACCTGCGGCTGCCGGACGGCCAGCCGGCGCAGATCGCGGCGCAGACGGTCGCGCTGCCCCCGCCGGCCGCCGCCGAACCGGCTCCGGCCGAGCTGCCCGCGGCCGGCGCGGCCCGCTGCGGCGCGGTTCCCCCGCTCCTCCGGCAGCGCTCCTGCCGGGCGGCCGAGCTGCACGATCTGGGCGTCAGCCGCTTTGCCTCCGGCGACACGGCGGCCGCCGTCCTGGCCCTGCGCGCCGCGTTGCGGCTGCGCGGCTGGCCGGAGACGCGGTCGGCGCTCGCCGCGATCGAGGCGGCGACGGAGCTGACCGGCCTCCGCCACGGCGCGGACACCGCGTGGCCGCGGCGGGGGCTGTGGACCGCCGGCCTGCTCGCCGCCGCCGCGGGCGCGGCCGCGGCGTTGCGGCGGGGAACAAGCGGCCCAACGCGAACCGGCTTCGCGGCCGCGGGCCTGGCCGCCCTGCTGCTGGCCGTGGGCGTCGCGGCGCTGGCCGCTCCGGGCGGCGTGGCCGAGCGGCGCATGGCGGTGATCGGCCGCGCGGGCGCCGCCGTGCATCGCGTCCCGGCGCCGGAAGGATCGGTGGTGGCCCGCCTGCCCGCCGGCCAGGCGGTCGCGGTCAGCCGCCGCTTCCAGGACTACACCCTGATCGAGGACCGTGGCGTGGGCTCGGGTTGGGTGGCGACCGCGACGCTGGCTGCGCTTCAGCGCTGAGGGTACGCCCTCGGCCGGGTCTCGTGGGCGCTTGTGCCGAGCACGCGGAGCAGTTGCTGGCCGAGGAGCACCGGCGCGCCGAACGCCTGGCGGCACTGCTGCGCCGGTCAGGCATCGACCCGGAACAGGAGTAGGCGCCGGCGCGGGCCGACCGGCTACGCCACCGCGTCGCAGTACGTCAGCTCCCAGCCGTGGAACACCACCGCCAAGCCCGTGAACCGCACGCCCGGGAACTGGCGCGCCAGCCGCTCGTCCGCCAGGTAGCGCCGCAACTGCGCGGTCGCTTGCCTCACCGCGGCTGCGACGCCTGCCTCGTCCGCCGGCTCGCTGCGCTTCAGGTACTTCAGCTCGATCAGGTAGCCGACCCGCAGGTGCGGGAAGCGCGCCAGCAGCGGCTCCAGGCTGATGTCGGCATGTCCCTTCCCCAGCTCCGCCTCCGACCGGAACACGTAATAGTCGGTCACGCTCAGGTACGCCGCCAGAAACCCTAAAGCCCCGGCACGGGGCTCGACCACCTTCTCGCCGGCGATGTAGTCGCGAATCCCGGTCTGCGCGGCGATCGCTTCGCCCAGGAACTCGAATGCCGGCCGCCACTCGCCCTGATTGGCCATCCGCAGCATCAACTGCTCGAACCGGAACAGGTCGACCCGGAACACCTCCACGTCCCGGTAGCCGTCGCGCAGGTAGCCGTACATCAACTGCTTCACGGTCTGGTTCGGGATCGCCAGCCGCGGCATGCCGTCCACCACCTCGCGGATGCTCAGCAGCCCGAAGTAGTGCAGCAGCGACAGGAAGTTCCCCGCATCGGTGAGCTGCTTCAACGGGAAGCTCGGCTGGATGCGCGGCAGGTCCTTCCGCCCCTCGCCGATGGTCTCCCGCAGCAGGTCGAAGTTGCCGTTGAGCTGCCGCCCCACCACCAGCAGATGGCGCAGCTTGCCGTAGTCGATGCGCACGTTGGTGTCGATCAGGTACCTCGGCACTCCCCGGTTCGGCATCGAGTGCTTCAGGTAATAGAGCACCATGTCGGTGTTGTAGAGGTCGGTGTCGGCGTCCTCGGCGAACCGGTAGCCGTTGTACCACTCGCCCATCAGGGCCATGGCTTCATCCACGTCCTGGTCGAGCACGCCGTGCTCCCGGTAGGTCTCGACCAGGCCCCGCACCTCAGCCCCGGTGAAGCCGACCATCTCGTTGAATTCGGGTTCCAGGCTGATGGAGGATGTCCCGCACGGCCGCTTCGGGAAACAGGTCGGGATGGCGACGCAGCGCACCCCGGAGCTCGATCATGCAGTAGGTCTCGAACTCCCGCTCCAGGGTCACGAGCTTGTCGTTGACCATCGAGAAGTCGAAGCGCAACACGACGTAGCGGTGCCGTTCATCGGTCGGATCCCGCCCGATGTCGGTGCCGGCGAAGACGGCGTCGAACTCGTGGCCCCACCAGCGGTCGTAGTAGTTCTCCAGCAGCGACACCCACAGCGACTTGCCGAACCGCCGCGGGCGGATCAGGAAGACGTAGGCCTCCTGTTCCAGGCGCCGCAGGAAGCGGGTCTTGTCGACGTACAGCCACTTGCGCAGGCGGATGCGCCGGAAGTCGGACTGGCCGTAGGGAATGCGCGGGTGAGCGGGAGCCTCGTCCATTGCAGGCAGCCTTGCCGCGGTCACTCTATCGGTTTCGGCGCCACTGCGGCCATCAGAGGAGCCGGCCGGCTCACCCGACGCCGGCGCGGCGATTGACCGGCCGCGCGGAGCGCAGGTTCAATGCCGGCCTGGAGGGCCGGCATGGACGTCGCCAACCCGATCTACGACGTGGTGTTCAAGTACCTGATGCAGAACGACCGCGTCGCCCGCCTGCTGATCGGCCGGATCACCGGCCTTGAGGTGCAGTCGCTCACCGTCAGCCCGCAAGAGACCGCCGTGCCCCGCAGCCCGGACGCCCCCGACCACGGCCTGCCGCTGACGCTGCTGCGCATGGACTTCGCGGCCCGCGTGCAGACCCGCGACGGCGGTGAGCGGCAGGTGCTGATCGAGATTCAGAAGGCCAACGCGCCGACGGTGATCGAGCGCTTCCGGCGCTACCTGGGCCAGCAGATCGGCAGCGCCGACAACATCCTCACCCACCCTTCGGGCCGCACCGAGGCGGTGCCGATCGTGACGATCTACTTCCTGGGCTACGCCCTGGATGGTCTGTCGGACGAGGCGGTGATCGACGTGTGTCCGCGGGTGACCGAGCGGCGCACGGGGCGGGAGCTTGTGGCCAGCCATCCGCTGGTGGAGGGGATTCATCACCGCAGCCACATCATCCAGATACCGCGGCTGGCGAGGCGGCGGCGGGACGAGCTGGAGCGGTTGCTGGCGATCTTCGACCAGGGCCTGGCGAAGGGCAACGGACGGGGTGACGCGCACGTGCTGACGATCGCGGAGGAGGACTATCCGGCCGAATGCGCCTTCGTGCTGCGGCAGTTGCGCGAGGCGATGGCGGAAGACGATGTGCGGCGCACCATGGAGGGGGAGGACCTGCTGCTGCGGGACTCGATGCTGCTGGCGCGGCAGGTGGAGCATCAGGAGCGCCGTGCGGCACAGGAGCGGGAGCGGGCCGAGCAGGAGCGGCAGCAGAAAGAGCAGGAGCGGGAGCGGGCCGAGCAGGAACGGGAGCGCGCCGAGCAGGAGCGGCAACGGGCGCAGCGAGCGGAGCGGGCGCAACAGCAGGCGGAGCAGGAGCGGCGCCTGCTGCTCGCGCAGGCGATCCGCCGCCTGCATGGCCTGGGACAGGATGTCGAGGCGATCGCCGCGGCGCTGGCGGTCGATGCGGACGAGGTGCGGCGCGTCCTGTCGGGGTGACGCGGTCGCGCCGTGATAGCGCGCCGAACGGCGGCGGCGCTTCAGCGCTCGCGACGATCTACTTCCTGGGCTACGCCCTGGATGGGCTTTCGGACGAGGCGGGTGCCGGGTCGGCTTGAACCCCGACTACCGGCTGTGCAGCCGCTTCCGGAAGTCGGCCTCGCTGACGCAGGCGTTGGCGGCCGCGACGATGGCGTAGCGGGGCAGTTCGGCGAAGCCGGGCACGCCGGGGAATCCGGCCGAGACCTCGATGCCGCGCGCCGCCAACAGCGCTCGTGCAAACTCGGTGCGTTCTTCCGCCCGACCTTCCGCATGGCCGTCGGCATGACCTTCGGCCCGGCTCCGGCGGCGCTGCGCGCCCAGCAGCGAGCCCAGCAGCGGGTCGTCGTCCGGGCCGGTGCCTTCGCGCTCCCCCAGCACTGCGCCAACCCGTTCCAACGCCGCGCCGGTCTCCGCCGAGAACGTGTCCTCGTTCAGCGCCGCGTGAATCTCCGCCGCCGTCCAGCCCGGAAACGCCCGGCTCGCCGCCGCCGCCCGGTACGCCCCATCCTCCAGCAGGTGGATGGTCAGCCCCGAGCGCCGGCTCCGCGGCCGGCTCGGCGCATCGGCCTCCGGCACCTCGACCCACAGCTCCGGGAACCCCCACGCCTCGTACTGCGGCAGCTTGCGCCGCCGCACGTCGGTGGTGTGGTCCACCTCCAGCACCACGTCCGGGAAGTCGTGCTCGCCGATCGTCAGCACCGGCCGCGGCAGCCGCGAGCGCGCCGGGTGCAGGTACACCGACTGGTCGGCCTGCATGATGAGACGCGGCTCGCCGGCCGCGTCGCGCTCGGTCAGGTCGGTGTGGCCGAAGCACTTCACCGGCGCCCCGCGCACCTGGGCGATGCGGTCGGCCAACGCCGTCAGGCCATGTGCGGGGCCTTCGTGGTAGGAGCTGACCGGATCGCAGATCCAGGCGGTCTCGGTCGCGGCGTCCCAGTATTCGAGGCGCACGTCGCCGTGGTCGAGTTCCTCCCGCGGCAGGCGCACCGGCCGGCAGCCGGGGAAGTCCGCCGCCGTCGGCGGCCGGACGCCCGGCGTCACTTCGACGGGCGGAGAGACCGTGCGCGCGGAAGCCATGCCGGCACCGTAGGGCATTCCACCGGCCCGCTTCAACCGCGCCGCGCTCGATGGCGCGCGCCGGGCAGCCCTCGGCGTCTTTCCCGTTGCCGCTCGGCGGGGGGGCTCGTGGGCGTTTCAGTTCGCCCCATTCACGTCAAACCTCCATGGCCCTCCCCGGCGCGTGTCAAGCTCGCGGCCCGCGAAGTCGTCGACCCGTGCCGAGAGGGGCTGCCGCTGATCGGCCGGATCACCGGCCTTGAGGTGCAGTCGCTCACCGTCAGCCCGCAAGAGACCGCCGTACCCCGCACCCCGGACGCCCCCGACCACGGCCTGCCGCTGACGCTGCTGCGCATGGACTTCGCGGCCCGCGTGCACACCGACGACGGGGGCGAGCGGCAGGTGCTGATCGAGATTCAGAAAGCCAACGCGCCGACCGTCATCGAGCGCTTCCGGCGCTACCTGGGCCAGCAGGAGCGGCAGCGGGCGCAGCGAGCGGAGCGGGCGCAACAGCAGGCGGAGCAGGAGCGGCGCCCGCTGCTCGCGCAGGCGATCCGCCGCCTGCATGGCCTGGGACAGGATGCCGAGGCGATCGCCGCGGCGCTGGCGGTGGATGCGGACGAGGTGCGGCGCGTGCTGTCGGGGTGACGGCCTGGGGGCAGCGGGGCGCCGCGTGACGGCATGCCGCCCGCCGTGCTACGCTGCCTCCATCTCCTTTGACCCCGCCGCCGCGGTGGCGACGTCGTTCGAGTGGATCCCGGATGCGGCGATGCGAACCCTTGACAAGGCCTCGACCGGCGCACGACACTATACAGGGTAACGATTTCAGCGCCTTGGGAGGGGCCGAGCGAGATGAGGCTGTGCGAACGGTCAAGACAGTGTTGCGATGTGCCGATTACTCAGTCTAGAGTGGTCTCCGGAGGGTTTCTGTACGCCGTTCGACGCGGCGGGTTCAGCATGAACGACATTGTGCGAAGCCGGGCTCGGTTCCCGGCCCATTCGAAGGTCGCGGGGTTGACGGAAGCGCGGATGCCGTGGTATCTCGCTCATTCCATGGCTTTCCATCGGGTGACCATCGCCCCGGAGCCTCGTGCGACCGCGCGGCTCTCCGTGGGTGCGGCGCGGACGGACGCACGTCCGCGCGCCGCTACAGACACGATTCAAGTTGGCCGGCCTGAGGAGGCCGGCAGTCGCATTCAAGGTGACAAAGGAAAGGAGGTAGGGTTATCTCAGCAAAGGGTGTACGGATCAGGGGGACGCCGGGGCACGCCCCGGCGTCATCGCATCGGAAACGGCCGCGTCGAACCAACTTCGCGGCGCAAGGAGACACACACATGACTTCATTCAAGCGCTGGTTTGGTGCTGGCGCGATCGTTCTGGTGGCGTTGGCGCTAGTCGCCTGCCCCGCCTTGGTGCCGGATCCCGTCGGCAAGATCACTCCCATGACGTTTACCGTCGGGGATGGTGCGCAGACGGTTACCGACGTCGACGACCTCTTCACGAATACGGACGACCGCTCCACGTTTGTGGCGAAATCGGTCCCCGAAACCGTGGCAAAGGCGTCGATCAGCGGCACCACCTTGACCGTAACGCCTGTAGCTGAAGGCAAGGCTACGGTGACGATCACCGCTACCTTGAGCAACGGCAAGACTGCTACGACATCGTTCATGGTCACGGTAAAGGCGAAGCCGGTTGATCCGACGCCGCCGGTCGACACGCATAACGATGGCCCTCGAATGTACAGGGATCTCCCGGACTTGAACGATCTGAAGGTCGACGTCACTCCGGACCCGATCAACCTGTCGATGCACTTCAGGGACGACGAGGGCGATGCGATAACGTACACCGCCGTTTCGGACGACACGGGCGTCGTGGTGCCTTCCGTGTCAGGCTCGACGCTCACGATAAGGGTAGTGTCGGCTCCCGGCACGACGACGATCCACGTCACCGCCACGGACGAGCACGGCTTGTCCGTAACGGAATCGTTCGGCGTAACGGTGATCAATCAGGCCCCGATGGCTACCGACGTCAACGCGCAGTTCTCCTTGAGCATGGTGGCACCTCACAATATGAGCGAGGTAGCCTTGGCGCGTCACTTCACGGACGCTGAAAAGGACGATCTGTCGTATAGCGTTGCTTCGGTCGATCCCGCCGAAGGCGTCCTGATGGCTACGGTATCCGGTTCGACGCTCATGCTCACGGCCGAGGGCGCCGGCGAGGCGGATGTTACGATCCATGCAACGGACAACATGAGCAATGGTGACGTCGCCAACGAGGCTGCGTCGAAAGTCTTCCGAGTCGTGGTCACCGCTGTGCCGAACGAGAAGCCTGTGCTCACGATGGACATCCCGGACCAGACTCTGAATCTGGTTGTCATGGACATGATGGAGAGCGCGACCGAGACGCTTGACTTGGCGGACTACTTCGAGGATCCGGATGGCATGCCGAAGTCGCTGATGTATAGCGATGACTCGGACATGACGATGATCGACGGCTCGATGCTGACGATCACGGCAGACCACTCCGACTCCGGCATGATGTCGACCATCAAGGTCACCGCGTCGGACGGCGCCGACAGCATCTATGACATGTTCAAGGTGACGGTAGAGGCTCCGGAAGCGCCGACGAGGGGTTCCGATATCGGGCGCCACAGCTTCGGCAGTGATGACCGCGATCCTAGGGATATCATCCTCATGGACCACTTCAATAACGCAACGGGGTACAGTGCCAGCTCCGACGACACGGGTGTTGTCACCGCCGTTCTGAGTGAAGATCAGACGAAGGTGATACTTACGCCGATTGGCGGAGGCATCGCGGAAGTGACGATCACGCCTATGAACAGCGGTGGTAACGGTCCGGCGCAGAGCTTCACGGTCGAGGTGGCGGCGGCGGCCATGGCGCCGGCGTTGAAGGACGGCATGACGTTCCCGGACATCATGTTGCTCACTCCCCAGAACACTGCGGGTACCCCCGAAGACAACCCCGAAGGCTCCATCATGAAGGTCTTCGATGATCTGAACATGTACTTTGAGGATCCTGATAAGACCTTTGGGTCCAAGGCGCTGACGTTCAGCACGACGACGACCAACGACAAAGCAGTGACCGTCAAAGAAGAAGGGACCACGAAGAATAAGGTCACCCTTACGGCGGTCGCCGCGGGTATGGCGACGATCACGATCACGGCGACCGACGGTGACGGGTTGAGCAGCAAGCCGGCGAGCTTCAAGGTGACGGTATCCACCGATAACTCTCCGCCCACTGCCGAGAACGCGACCGCGACTGGTGACGAAGACGGAGCGATACTGGAAGTTGATGGTGATCCGCTTAGCAGCCGGATACCTGTCGGCGAAACGAAGAAGGTGATCGACAACAAGGCGATCGTTAACTATTTCGACGACCCTGATATGAACCGTGGAGCGAGAGGCGATACGCTGACGTTCACCGTGAAGTATTATCGGTGGGGTACCGGTGATGCTGCGTCTGGGGAAATCGACGATGTTGATGACATCATCGACAGCACCACTAATGTTCTGCATGCAAGTACGGACACTGCTAACTACAGGACTCCTCTTGCGGAGGACAAGGCTCAGGTATCAGACGACCTTACGATGACCGAGTGGAGCGGCAGTCACACCAGCAAGTTTACGCTCAGTCTGACAGGGGAAAGGAGTAGTACAGCATCACCGGTCGGTGGAGACGCCGTTGCGATCATAGCGACGGACGAGTTCGGATTGTCGGCAGCGCGAGTCTTTCAAGTGCGGACGAACCAGAAGCCGAAGGCTCAAGGACCGCAAGATGAACCGAAGGTGCTGAGCGACGCGGATACGTTCCACGATCTGCAAGTGGGTGATACTAGCCCGACGACGCTCGCGCTCGTGGATAAGACGACCGCGACCGCCCTCGACGGTTATTTTTCCGACGAGGATGGGATAGAGGACCTGTTCAACACAGGTGCGGAGTGTCGTGCCGATCTGTCGATTCCGTTGGTTGACGAAAAAGCACCGCTTAGTGCTTTGACGATCACGCGAACCGGCGACGTAATTACGTTGTCTGCGACACCGGACGCGACCGTTACAGGAACGATGCACGCGGACATCAAGTGTTCGGACGGGATCGCATTTAGCGATTCAGTCAGGATACGGTTTACGACTGTTGCGAGCACGAGCGGCTCGAGACAGTAAGTAAATCCTCCTTCTGAGGAGGCTACACCGCCGAGGGGTTCGCCCCTCGGCGGTTTTTTTCTGCCTGCGCCCGGCATGGGCTCTCGCCAGGAGGTGCGGCGTGCGCCGAGCATGCCAAGTCCTCTACCGACCCGGCAGGGGGAACGGTGAGTCGAAGGCAGTGCAGCGAGGCTAGCTGCTGAACTTGCGGGTGAAAGTCCCGCCGGCGCAAATCCCAGTGTGGCGCCGTAGTCATACCCGGCAGGCGACAGGGGCGACCCTGACGGCTGAAAGCCCGGAAGTAGACGTACTCAGGGGAGGGCGCGAGCCCGACCGACCAACCAAGGAGGCTAACAACCAGGAGGGCCGTAGCGAGAGCGAACGGACCAACCGTCGAAATCTCACCCCAGCGCGAAGTTGGTCGCTGGAACACGGAGTGCCAAGGGTTTCTTGCCTTTACCCGATGGCCAGTGCTGCTGCGGAAGAAACTGGGAAGTGCACGCGACAGGCTCCCGGCGGAAGTTGAAGGCGGCAATTCTGGATAGTTCAGCAGTGAAAGCCCGGAAGGCGTGCTGCTCAGGCAGGATGATCCTGGAATGCCGAGGACCGGACCTATAACCGTCGGGTGGCGGGAAGTGGAACGGAGAGTGGCACGCTGGCGGATGAGGCCGCCAAGCGAGGATGGCCGCGACAACAGAAGGCGGCCGGAGCGAGGGCCTCAGGGCTCAGGAGGAGTGAGGGGCAGTGCATCGCCCGGACCGGAGCCGGGGAAACGGTGACACGGCAGCCGCTCGCTCGAAGCGACAGTCAAACCGGGGACAGCACTCACGTAGCCGGGGATCAGGCTGAACGTGGGTGCTACCGCGTCGGGAAGGGCCGTCGTGAGCTTGCGGCCGCGCCTGAGCTTGGAGCCGTACCGTGGGAAAACCCGATGTCCGGAATCTCAGGGGGAGCGCTGGAAACGTGGTCTACGGTGGAACTGTGAACCCACTTCGCTACCGAAAGGGCGGGGCTGGAAACCCTCCACCTACGGGCGCGCGCGCCAGTGCTCTACCCGACAGGGTGCCCGTCGCGAGGCGGGATCTGAGGGAAGCCGGAGACAAACCCCGCTGGCCCGACGAACAGGAACCGCATGAGACTGGAACCCTTCGTTGCGATCCAGCGGGTTCGAGTCCCGCCGGGCAAGGCGCAGCCCGCGGGCCGGAACGGGGTCTTGCGCGGCGTGCGGTAACGGGCGTCGTGAAGCGTAGACGGGAGGTGACGAAGCGTCGGGGGGTAAGCCTCGAAATCCCAAATGACGACGCCTTCGGCGGGGCGCCGCGCGGGTCGTCCGGGGTCGTGGACCGACGCAGAGTCACGGGACGGGTCGCCGGGAAACCTGGGAGGTTCTGTCAGAGCCCGCAGGGGAAGAGCCGGATACGGGGAGAGCCGGCGACCAGGGAACTGGATGCACGAAGCGTATCGACGGACGCGCAAGGATGGCGCGGCGGGCGTCGACGGCGTAACGGCAGCCGGCTATGAGACGGACTTGGAGGCCAACCTTGAGAGCCTGCTGGACCGGATCGAGGCGGGCAGCTACTACGCGCCGCCGGTGGGTGATCGATGCCGATGTGTCACAGTACTTCGACAGCATCGACCACGGGCATCTGCGGTCATTCCTGGACCTGCGGATCAAGGACGGCGTCGTGCGCGGGTGGTTACGTCGTGCGGTTCAGGGAACTGCGGGAGGTTGAAGCGCCACGGCCGTATCGCGCGCTGTCACGGGTGAACCCCGCTGCGGGTCGGCCACTTCGCGTCCGGCCTCGGCAGCTCGGTGACGAGGAGCCTGCGCCATGACCACGACGCGTCCACACATCGCCCGTTTCCGCCGGTGCCACCCACCCCTGTCTGCGAAACGGAGAAGGTCCGGCGGTATTTTGTCATGGAGCAAGGGATGAGTCGGAGGACTGCGGCGCTCGGGGTTGCGGGAGCCGGTGGAAAGCCCTACGGTGCCGGCATGGCTACCGGTCGCACCGTCCAGACGCCCGTGGCGACGCCGGCGCCGCGGACGCGGACCGCGCAGCCGCCGCCGACGGCGGCCGACTTCCCCGGCTGCCGGCCGGTCCGCCTGCCGCGGGAGGAACTCGACCACGGCGACGTGCGCCTCGAATACTGGGACGCCGCCACCGAGACGGCCTGGATCTGCGATCCGGTCAGCTCGTACCACGAAGGTCCTGCACATGGCCTGACCGCGTTGGCCGATCGCATCGGCCAGGTGCGCGGGGCGCCGGTGAAGTGCTTCGGCAGCACCGACCTGACCGAGCGCGACGCGGCCGGCGAGCCGCGCCTCATCATGCAGGCGGACCAATCGGTGTACCTGCACCCGGCGCGCACCCGGTTGCCGCGGCCGGTGCTGACGATCGGCGAGCACGACTTCCCGGACGTGGTGCTGGAGGTGGACCATACCACCGACGTGCGGCGGCGCAAGCTGCCGCAGTACGAGGCGTGGGGGTTCCCGGAGGTGTGGGTCGAGGTGCCGGAGGCAGATGCGCCGAGCCGCCCGCGGAGCCGGCGCTCGGGGCTGACCATCCACCTGCTGGAGGATGGGGCGTACCGGCAGGCGGCGGCGAGCCGGGCGTTTTCCGGCTGGACGGCGGTGGAGATTCACGCGGCGCTGAACGAGGACACGTTCTCGGCACGGACGAGCGCAGTGCTGAAGCGAGTTGGCGCGGTGCTGGGGGAGCGCGAAGGCACCGGCCCGGACGACGACCCACTGCTGGGCGCGCTGCTGGGCGCGCAGCGCCGCCGGAGCCGGGCGGAGGGTCATGCGGAGGGCCATGCGGCAGGCAGGGCGGCACTGGCGCGGGCGCTGTTGGCGGCGCGCGGCATCGAGGTGTCGTCTGGATTCCCCGGCGTGCCGGGTTTCGCCGAGTTGCCCGACCACGTCATCGCGGAAGCCGCCGCCGCCTGCGTCAGCGAGGCCGACTTTCGGGAGCGTCTGCGCAACCGGTAGCCGGCCGCCGAGGCGGTGCTATCGTCCTCGCCATCTGACCTCGCTGCCCGGGTGGGTTACGTCGTGCCGTGCAGGAAACTGCGGGAGGTTGAAGCGCCACGGCCGTATCGCGCGCTATCACGGGTGAACCCTGCTGCGGGGCGGCCATCTCGCGTGCCGGCTCGGCAGCGCGGTGACGAGGAGACTGCGCCATGACCACGACGCGTCCACACATGCCCGCCGCCGGCGCCTCAAGGAGCAAGCGATGAGTCGCAGGACTGCGGCGCGCGGGGTTGCCGGGGTTGCGGGAGCCGGTGGAAAGCCCTACGGTGCCGGCATGGCTTCCGTGCGCACGGTCTCTCCGCCCGTCGAAGTGACGCCGGGCGCCCGGGCGCCGACGGCGGCAGACTTCCCCGGCTGCCGGCCGGTGCGCCTGCCGCGGGAGGAACTCGACGACTGCGAGACGCGACTCGAATACTGGGACGCCGTCACCGAGACGGCCTGGATCTGCGATCCGGTCAGCTCGTACCACGAAGGTCCTGCGCAGCGTCTGGGGAGGTTGGCCGGGACCATCGCCCACGTGCGCGGTGGGCCGGTGGAGTGCTTCGGCCATACCGACCTGACCGAGCGCGACGCGCACGGCGAGCCGCGCCTCATCATGCAGGCGGACGAGATGGTGTACCTGCACCCGGCGCGCGCCCGGCTGCCGCGGCCGGTGCTGACGATCGGCGAGCACGACTTCCCGGACGTGGTGCTGGAGGTGGACCACACCACCGACGTGCGGCGGCGCAAGCTGCCGCAGTACGAGGCGTGGGGGTTCCCGGAGTTGTGGGTCGAGGTGCCGGAGGCAGATGCGCCGAGCCGTCCGCGGAGCCGGCGGTCGGGGCTGACCATCCACCTGCTGGAGGATGGGGCGTATCGGCAGGCGGCGGCGAGCCGGGCGTTTCCGGGCTGGACGGCGGTGGAGATTCACGCGGCGCTGAACGAGGACACGTTCTCGGCGGAGACCAGCGCGGTGCTGGAGCGAGTTGGCGCGGTGCTGGGGGAGCGCGAAGGCACCGGCCCGGACGACGACCCACTGCTGGGCGCGCTGCTGGGCGCGCAGCGCCGCCGGAGCCGGGCGGAGGGTCATGCGGAGGGCCATGCGGCAGGCAGGGCGGCACTGGCGCGGGCGCTGTTGGCGGCGCGCGGCATCGAGGTGTCGTCCGGATTCCCCGGCGTGCCGGGTTTCGCCGAGTTGCCCGACCACGTCATCGCGGAAGCCGCCGCCGCCTGCGTCAGTGAGGCCGACTTCCGGGAGCGTCTGCGCAACCGGTAGCCGGCCGCCGAGGCGGTGCTATCGTCCTCGCCATCCGACCTCGCTGCCCGGGTGGGTTACGTCGTGCCGTTCAGGAAACTGCGGGAGGTTGAAGCGCCACGGCCGTATCGCGCGTTATCACGGGTGAACCCTGCTGCGGGGCGGCCATCTCGCGTGCCGGCTCGGCAGCGCGGTGACGAGGAGACTGCGCCATGACCACGACGCGTCCACACATGCCCGCCGCCGGCGCCTCAAGGAGCAAGCGATGAGTCGGAGGACTGCGGCGCGCGGGGTTGCCGGGGTTGCGGGAGCCGGTGGAAAGCCCTACGGTGCCGGCATGGCTTCCGTGCGCACGGTCTCTCCGCCCGTCGAAGTGACGCCGGGCGCCCGGGCGCCGACGGCCGCAGACTTCCCCGGCTGTCGGCCGGTGCGCCTGCCGCGGGAGGAACTCGACCACGGCGACGTGCGCCTCGAATATTGGGAGGCCGCGACCGAGACGGCCTGGGTCTGCGATCCGGTCAGCTCCTACCACGAAGACCCCGCGCGTTGCCTGGGGAGGTTGGCCGAGCGCATCGCCCAGGTGCGCGGAGCGCCGATGAAGTGCTTCGGTCACACCGACCTGACCGAGCGCGACGCGGCCGGCGAGCCGCGCCTCATCATGCAGGCCGACGAGATGGTGTACCTGCACCCGGCGCGCGCCCGGTTGCCGCGGCCGGTGCTGACGATCGGCGAGCACGACTTCCCGGACGTGGTGCTGGAAGTGGACCACACCACCGACGTGCGGCGGCGCAAGCTGCCGCAGTACGAGGCGTGGGGGTTCCCGGAGGTGTGGGTCGAGGTGCCGGAGGCCGATGCGCCGAGCCGTCCGCGGAGCCGGCGCTCGGGGCTGACCATCCACCTGCTGGAGGATGGGGCGTATCGGCAGGCGGCGGCGAGCCGGGCGTTTTCCGGCTGGACGGCGGCGGAGATCCACGCGGCGCTGAACGAACAGGCGTTCTCGGCGCAGACCAGCGCGGCGCTGGAACGGGTGGGTGCGGTGCTGGGGGAGCGCGAAGGCACCGGCCCGGACGACGACCCGCTGCTGGGCGCGCAGCGCCGCCGGAGCCGGGCGGAGGGTCATGCGGCAGGCAGGGCGGCACTGGCGCGGGCGCTGTTGGCGGCGCGCGGCATCGAGGTGTCGCCCGGATTCCCCGGCGTGCCGGGTTTCGCCGAGTTGCCCGACCACGTCATCGCGGAAGCCGCCGCCGCCTGCGTCAGCGAGGCCGACTTCCGGGAGCGTCTGCGCAACCGGTAGCCGGCCGCCGAGACGGTGCTATCGTCCTCGCCATCCGACCCCGCTGCCCGGGTGGGTTACGTCGTACCGTGCAGGAAACTGCGGGAGGTTGAAGCGCCACGGCCGTATCGCGCGCTATCACGGGTGAACCCTGCTGCGGGGCGGCCATCTCGCGTGCCGGTCTCGGCAGCTCGGTGACGAGGAGACTGCGCCATGACCACGATGCGTCCACACATCGCCCGTTTCCGCCGGCGCCACCCACCCCTGTCTGCGAGACGGAGAAGGACCGGCGGTATCTTGTCATGGAGCAAGCGATGAGTCGGAGGACTGAGGCGCGCGGGGTTGTCGGAGTTGCGGGAGCCGGTGGAAAGCCCTACGGTGCCGGCATGGCTTCCGTGCGCACGGTCTCTCCACCCGTCGAAGTGACGCCGGGCGTCTGGCCGCCGACGGCCGCGGACTTCCCCGGCTGCAAGCCGGTCCGCCTGCCGCGGGAGGAACTCGACGACTGCGAGACGCGACTCGAATACTGGGACGCCGTCACCGAGACGGCCTGGATCTGCGATCCGGTTAGCTCCTACCACGAAGGTCCTGCGCAGCGTCTGGGGAGGTTGGCCGGGACCATCGCCCACGTGCGCGGTGGGCCGGTGGAGTGCTTCGGCCATACCGACCTGACCGAGCGCGACGCGCACGGCGAGCCGCGCCTGATCATGCAGGCGGACGAGATGGTGTACCTGCATCCGGCGCGCGCGCGGCTGCCGCGGCCGGTGCTGACGGTCGGCGAGCACGACTTCCCGGACGTGGTGCTGGAAGTGGACCACACCACCGACGTGCGGCGGCGCAAGCTGCCGCAGTACGAGGCGTGGGGGTTCCCGGAGGTGTGGGTCGAGGTGCCGGAGGCCGATGCGCCGAGCCGTCCGCGGAGCCGGCGCTCGGGGCTGACCATCCACCTGCTGGAGGATGGGGCGTATCGGCAGGCGGCGGCGAGCCGGGCGTTTCCGGGCTGGACGGCGGCGGAGATTCACGCGGCGCTGAACGAGGACGCGTTCTCGGCACGGACGAGTGCAGTGCTGGAGCGGGTGGGCGCGGTGCTGGGGGAGCGCGAAGGCACCGGCCCGGACGACGACCCGCTGCTCGGCGCGCTGCTCGGTGCGCAGCGCCGCCGGAGCCGGGCGGAGGGTCATGCGGAGGGCCATGCGGCAGGCAGGGCGGAAGGGCATGCGGAAGGGCAGGGCGGAAGGTCGCGCGGCAGGGCTCGCCGGATTGGCGCGGGCGCTGTTGGCGGCGCGCGGCATCGAGGTGTCGCCCGGATTCCCCGGCGTGCCGGGCTTCGCCGAGATGCCCGACCACGTCATCGCGGAAGCCGCTGCCGCCTGCGTCAGCGAGGCCGACTTCCGGGAGCGTCTGCGCAACCGGTAGCCGGCCGCCGAGGCGGTGCTATCGTCCTCGCCATCTGACCTCGCTGCCCGGGTGGGTTACGTCGTGCCGTTCAGGAAACTGCGGGAGGTTGAAGCGCCACGGCCGTATCGCGCGCTATCACGGGTGAACCCTGTTGCGGGTCGGCCACTTCGCGTCCGGCCTCGGCAGCTCGGTGACGAGGAGCCTGCGCCATGACCACGACGCGTCCACACATCGCCCGTTTCCGCCGGTGCCACCCACCCCTGTCTGCGAGACGGAGAAGGTCCGGCGGTATCTTGTCATGGAGCAAGGGATGACTCGGAGGACTGCGGCGCGCGGAGTTGCGGGAGCCGGTGGAATGCCCTACGGTGCCGGCATGGCTACCGGTCGCACCGTCCAGGTGCCCGTGGCGACGCCGGCGCCGCGGACGCGGACCGCGCAGCCGCCGCCGACGGCGGCCGACTTCCCCGGCTGCCGGCCGGTCCGCCTGCCGCGGGAGGAGCTCGACGACTGCGAGATGCGCCTCGAATACTGGGACGCCGCCACCGAGACCGCGTGGATCTGCGATCCGGTCAGCTCCTGGCACGAAGGCCCCGCGCGCCTCTTGACGGAATCGGCCAGGCTCATCTCCCAAGTGCGGGGCGCGCCGGTGAAGTGCTTCGGCCACACCGACCTGACCGAGCGCGACGCGCACGGCGAGCCGCGCCTCATCATGCAGGCGGACGAGATGGTGTACCTGCATCCGGCGCACGCGCGGCTGCCGCGGCCGGTGCTGACGGTCGGCGAGCACGACTTCCCGGACGTGGTGCTGGAAGTGGACCACACCACCGACGTGCGGCGGCGCAAGCTGCCGCAGTACGAGGCGTGGGGGTTCCCGGAGGTGTGGGTCGAGGTGCCGGAGGCCGATGCGCCGAGCCGTCCGCGGAGCCGGCGCTCGGGGCTGACCATCCACCTGCTGGAGGATGGGGCGTATCGGCAGGCGGCGGCGAGCCGGGCGTTTCCGGGCTGGACGGCGGCGGAGATTCACGCGGCGCTGAACGAGGACACGTTCTCGGCGCAGACCGGCGCAGTGCTGGAGCGGGTGGGCGCGGTGCTGGGGGAGCGGGAAGGCACCGGCCCGACGACGACCCGCTGCTGGGCGCGCAGCGCCGCCGAAGCCGGGCGGAAGGGCGCGCCGGATTGGCGCGGGCGCTGTTGGCGGCGCGCGGCATCGAGGTGTCGCCCGGATTCCCCGGCGTGCCGGGCTTCGCCGAGATGCCCGACCACGTCATCGCGGAAGCCGCCGCCGCCTGCGTCAGCGAGGCCGACTTTCGGGAGCGTCTGCGCAGCCGGTAGCCGGCCTGCCCGGTACCACGAACTGTTTGCCGACGAGGTCGGCAAACGCGGTGCCGACGGCGCGACTACACGGGGCGTGAACTCTCCCGATTGGTGGCTTTCTTGGTCAGCCACCGTGCTCACGGCAGTCTGGTAGAGATGGGATCCCGGAACGCACAGCATCGGCGGTGTCCCTATCAGGGCCGGGGACGTCGCCACCTTCTTCCGGCCCTACCGCAGGCTGATCGCCGAGTACGGGCGGTACGCCTGATCTCACTGGTACCTTCCCTGACCGTCGATGGGACACCCTTTTGATGTAGCCGACGGAATGGGCGAGATAGCGCGAGCGGTGCGTCAAACGTCACGGGGCGGGGACAGGAAACGGCGACCCGAGCGAGCAGAGGATGCTTGAGGAAGTAGTCGAGCGGCAGAACATGCGCGCCGCCTACCAGCAGGTGAAGCGCAACGCTGGGGTGCCGGGGATCGACGGCATGAGTGTCGAGGAACTGGGGCCGTACGTGCGGGAAGAGCGGCAACGGATCATGGAAGCGCTGCTGGGCGGGCGGTACGAGCCACAACCGGTGAAGCGGGTGGAGATCCCGAAGCCGGGCGGCGGGGTGCGCCGACTGGGCAGTCCGACGGTGGTGGACCGCCTACTCGCACCCCGTAGCTCCGGCGAGCGATTGGCGATTGAATTCACGAAGAAAACACCTTCCGTGGTCGAATCGCAGACATGAAAGCCGGTACGCTTGGCCATGTGCTCAAACAAGCCGGGATGAACGAGGACAAGATGGAGAGCGGCGATGCGGCAAACTGAATATCTGGTCGTTGTAGAGAAGTACGGCCCCGGTTCATACGCGGCGTATGTGCCGGAACTTCCTGGTCTTGGCGTCGCCGGCGAAACCGAAAGTGAGGTCCGTCAACTGGTGGGCGAAGCGATCTGCCTGTATCTGGCAGAGCTGGAGCGAGACGAGAGTGCTGCCCCTGAGCCGGTAGAGGTGAGCCACTACACGATCGCGGTTTGACCGCTCAAGGTCGGTGGGTCGACGAGGAGACTGCGCCAGGTGTGGGTTCCGGAAACTGGAGTACCGGTTCGACCGGCGTCACGGCAAAGGCAGCCATGGCCGCGTCCATGTAGGCGGACGCCTTACGACGGTGCCGCGTAGAGAGCTCGGGAAGGGCTTGTTGGCGGCGATGTTGAAGGTTGGCCCTCTACACGGCCATGCGGCGGCAGCGCATCACCACGGCCGCACTCGCGGTCCGTCTGGGACTGGATGCACCTGCCGTGTGTAGGCTCGTCGATCCCGACCATCGCTCGCCCCTCGCCAACGTGGAGCGGGCCTTGCGGGCCGTCGGACGCTCTCTGGTGGTCGGCGACCGGGCGCACGCGTGATGTCACGAAGCGTCGCCACCCGGTGAACTCGTCCTGACTCAACGTCCTCGCCTGCACTTGGGCGCGACGGACGACTCGGTCACGCTCCTCTCTGAGCTTGCGCAGCCTCTCGCCACCTCGCGGGCGGCGTCCTCGAGAAGTGGGACACCGAGTCCCTGCGAATCGGCAGGGAAGTGACCCCAGGTCGGCATTCAAGACGACCCCCCTGCCCGGGTTTGTGGTTGGCTCTGTTACGTCGTCCCGCCCGGTGGCTGCGGGAGGTTGAAGCGCCACGGCCTGCCGCGCGCTATCACGGGTGAACCCTGCTGCGGGTCGGCCATTCGCGTGCCGGCCTCGATGACACGGTGATGAGGAGACTGCGCCATGACCACGAAGCGTCCACACATGGCCGCCGCCGGCGCCGCGGTGGCGGCGCGTTCGTCTGCTTCGCCCATGGGAACGCGTGGCGCCTCAAGGAGCAAGCGATGAGTCGGAGGACTGCGGCGCGCGGGGTTGCGGGAGCCGGTGGAAAGCCCTACGGTGCCGGCATGGCTTCCGTGCGCACGGTCTCTCCACCCGTCGAAGTGACGCCGGGCGTCTGGCCGCCGACGGCCGCGGACTTCCCTGGATGCAAACCGGTGCGCCTGCCGCGGGAGGAACTCGACGACTGCGAGACGCGCCTCGAATACTGGGACGCCGCCACCGAGACGGCCTGGATCTGCGATCCGGTCAGCTCCTACCACGAAGGCCCCGCGCGCCTCTTGACGGAATCGGCCAGGCTCATCTCCCAAGTGCGGGGCGCGCCGGTGAAGTGCTTCGGCCACACCGACCTGACCGAACGCGACGCGGCCGGCGAGCCGCGCCTCATCATGCAGGCCGACGAGATGGTGTACCTGCACCCGGCGCGCGCGCGGCTGCCGCGGCCGGTGCTGACGATCGGCGAGCACGATTTCCCGGACGTGGTGCTGGAAGTGGACCACACCACCGACGTGCGGCGGCGCAAGCTGCCGCAGTACGAGGCGTGGGGGTTCCCGGAGGTGTGGGTCGAGGTGCCGGAGGCAGATGCGCCGAGCCGTCCGCGGAGCCGGCGCTCGGGGCTGACCATCCACCTGCTGGAGGATGGGGCGTACCGGGAGGCGGCGGCGAGCCGGGCGTTTCCCGGCTGGACGGCGGCGGAGATTCACGCGGCGCTGAACGAGGACACGTTCTCGGCGGAGACCGGCGCGGCGTTGGAACGGGTTGGCGCAGTGCTGGGGGAGCGCGAAGGCACCGGCCCGGACGACGACCCGCTGCTGGGCTCGCAGCGCCGCCGGAGCCGGGCGGAGGGTCGCCGGGAGGGTGAGTTGCGAGGCAAGGTGGTGACAATCGAGGGACTCCTGGGCCACGAGGTGCCTTGGTCCACCATTGAAGCCGCCACCGGCATCGACGAGCCCGCCTTTCGCCGTCTCAAGCGCGAGCTCGCCACCGCCGGCGACGAAGACAACCCCAGCTGACGGGTCGCCACTCCGAGCGGCGGGCGCGCAGGCATGTGGTTGAAGACCACCTCCCGATAGGCGAGGCGGGAACGGCGCAGGTGCCCGGAGAACATCCAGGTACGGCGCCGCGAGCGCGTGGCGGTGTTCCAGATCAGCCCGGGACGACCGAGGTTGGCCTCCATGACCTCGCGGGGCCTGATCTCGCGCCGCATCACCGGACGCGCGGCGCCTCAAGGAGCAAGCGATGAGTCGGAGGACTGCGGCGCGCGGGGTTGCCGGGGTTGCGGGAGCCGGTGGCCCTACGGTGCCGGCATGGCTTCCGTGCGCGCGGTTTCTCCGCCCGTCGAAGTGACGCCGGGCGTCCGGCCGCCGACGGCGGCGGACTTTCCCGGCTGCAAGCCGGTCCGTCTGCCGCGGGAGGAGCTCGACCACGGCGACGTGCGCCTCGAATACTGGGACGCCGCCACCGAGACCGCCTGGATCTGCGATCCGGTCAGCTCCTTCCACGAAGGCCCTGCGCACCGCTTGGGGAGGTTGGCCGAGCGCATCGCCGCGGTGCGCGGTGCGCCGGTAGAGTGCTTCGGCTGCACCGACCTCACCGAGCGCGACGCGCACGGCGAGCCGCGCCTCATCATGCAGGCGGACCAGTCGGTGTACCTGCACCCGGCGCGCGCCCGGCTGCCGCGGCCGGTGCTGACGATCGGCGAGCACGACTTCCCGGACGTGGTGCTGGAGGTGGACCACACGACCGACGTGCGGCGGCGCAAGCTGCCGCAGTACGAGGCGTGGGGGTTCCCGGAGGTGTGGGTCGAGGTGCCGGAGGCCGATGCGCCGAGCCGGGCGCGGAGCCGGCGGCTCGGGGCTGACCATCCACCTGCTGGAGGATGGGGCGTATCGGCAGGCGGCGGCGAGCCGGGCGTTTCCCGGCTGGACGGCGGCGGAAATTCACGCGGCGCTGAACGAGGACGCGTTCTCGGCACGGACGAGCGCAGTGCTGGAGCGAGTTGGCGCGGTGCTGGGGGAGCGCGAAGGCACCGGCCCGGACGACGACCCGCTGCTGGGCGCGCAGCGCCGCCGAAGCCGGGCGGAAGGGCGCGCCGGATTGGCGCGGGCGCTGTTGGCGGCGCGCGGCATCGAGGTGTCGCCCGGATTCCCCGGCGTGCCGGGCTTCGCCGAGATGCCCGACCACGTCATCGCGGAAGCCGCCGCCGCCTGCGTCAGCGAGGCCGACTTCCGGGAGCGTCTGCGCAACCGGTAGCCGGCCGCCGAGGCGGTGCTATCGTCCTCGCCATCCGACCTCGCTGCCCGGGTGGGTTACGTCGTGCCGTTCAGGAACTGCGGGAGGTTGAAGCGCCACGGCCGTATCGCGCGTTATCACGGGTGAACCCTGCTGCGGGTCGGCCACTTCGCGTCCGGCCTCGGCAGCTCGGTGACGAGGAGACTGCGCCATGACCACGAAGCGTCCACACATGCCCGCCGCCGGCGCCGCGGTGGCGGCGCGTTCTTCTGCTTCGCCCATGGGAACGCGCGGCGCCTCAAGGAGCAGGCGATGAGTCGGAGGACTGCGGCGCGCGGGGTTGCGGGAGCCGGTGGAAAGCCCTACGTTGCCGACATGGCTACCGGTCGCACGGTCCAGACGCCCGTGGCAACCCCGGCGCCGCGGACGCGAACCGCGCAGTCGCCGCCGACGGCGGCCGACTTCCCGGGCTGCAAGCCGGTCCGCCTGCCGCGAGAGGAACTCGACGACTGCGAGATACGACTCGAATACTGGGACGCCGCTGCCGAGACCGCCTGGGTCTGCGATCCGGTCAGCTCCTACCACGAAGACCCCGCGCGTTGCCTGGGGAGGTTGGCCGAGCGCATCGCCCAGGTGCGCGGAGCGCCGATGAAGTGCTTCGGCCACACCGACCTGACCGAACGCGATGCGCACGGCGAGCCGCGCCTGATCATGCAGGCGGACGAGATGGTGTACCTGCACCCGGCGCGCGCCCGGTTGCCGCGGCCGGTGCTGACGATCGGCGAGCACGACTTCCCGGACGTGGTGCTGGAGGTGGACCACACCACCGACGCGCGCCGGCGCAAGCTGCCGCAGTACGAGGCGTGGGGGTTCCCGGAGCTGTGGATCGAGGTGCCCGATGCGCGCGCGCCGAGCCGTCCGCGGAGCCGGCGCTCGGGGCTGACCATCCACCTGCTGGAGGATGGGGCGTACCGGGAGGCGGCGGCGAGCCGGGCGTTTCCCGGCTGGACGGCGGCGGAGATTCACGCGGCGCTGAACGAGGACACGTTCTCGGCGCAGACCGGCGCGGCGCTGGAGCGGGTGGGCGCGGTGCTCGGAGAGCGGGAAGGCACCGGCCCGGACGACGACCCGCTGCTGGGCGCGCAGCGCCGCCGGAGCCGGGCGGAAGGGCGCGCCGGATTGGCGCGGGCGCTGTTGGCGGCGCGCGGCATCGAGGTGTCGCCCGGATTCCCCGGCGTGCCGGGCTTCGCCGAGATGCCCGACCACGTCATCGCGGAAGCCGCCGCCGCCTGCGTCAGCGAGGCCGACTTCCGGGAGCGTCTGCGCAACCGGTAGCCGGCCGCCGACGCGTCCACATATCGCCCGCCGGCCTCATCCACCACTCATAGCCGCCCACTCCGCACAGGCCCGAACGGGTCTGCCCGCGGTCCACTTCGTAGATCGCCCTCCCGTCCATGGTCGTCGAACGTGTCGAGAATCGAATTGGCCACGTCGAAGAACGGCTCGCTGGCGTGGAGGGACGACTCGGGGCGCGAAACTGCGGGCCCGCTCAGGCGTTTGTCCGGACCGCCCAGGGATTGACGTTGGGGAACGTGAGTGGACAATGGAAGACGCAAGTAGTCGTGACGATGAGCGTAAATGACCGTCTCGTAGCGACACGAAGCAGCGAAGCAGCCCATTTGCTTCCCGGACGACTCAAGTCATTCGCGAATTGCTTGCCCGCTTCCTGAATGACATGAAACGGCACGAGGAGATGCGCTACGCATATCGGGAGCTGGCGACCCCAGCCATGTTCATGTTCACTCTCTCCCTGGTAGTTGTGATCGTGGGGTTGACCTCGGTGTGGGATCCGATGGACATGCAGGAGGAGATGAGCGGGATGCAGATGGTGGGCTTCGTGTCCCTCATCAGCGGGTTCGACTTTGCGCTCTGCTATGGGAACGGCATTCTGGTGCTCTATCTGGTCAGGTTCCGGTCGAGGTTCCAGGCAGTCGTGGCGTATCTCATTGCTGCGGTGATTCTCGCGGTACCCTGCACAATTCTGTTCTATGGCGGTTATTCGATGCTCCTTGGGCAGAGAGCCCCCCACGCCCTGCTGGTCTACTCCGTGAGCGCGGCGTGTGGGCTTTGGGCCGCCGCACTGACCGCCTACGCTCTGGTGCTGCGGCTCGAGCGCCGGCAGGCCCGCACACTCAGGCGCAGGGCGGCTGCCGAGTTCCTGGCTTCCGGTGACGAACAAGCCGGCCCGGCGACTGAACCCGCGGCAGCCGACGGTGGGGCGGTTCCCGCAGCCGAGTCCCTTTCGACAGAGGAGAACGGCTCTGCGGAGTCCCTTCTACCTCGAGATTCGCCGGGATCCGCAGCCGTGAGCGGCGCATCTCTCTCTCGCGCGCCGGGCGTCCACGAGCCCGGAAGCGACGCATTGCACCGGGAGGCGGCGGCGGGCTCCGTGAAGCGGGACAGTTCCGTTGCGGATCCGGAAGGGTCGGAGGCTGCGGAGGCCTTGAACGGCGATGTCGTATGCGTCCACGTGTCCGGCCACTACATCGATGTGGTAACCACCGCCGGCTCGGCTGTCCTCCTGATGCGACTCGCGGACGCGATGAGCGCTCTGGGCGACCGGGGCATGCAGGTTCATCGATCGTACTGGGTGGCCTTCCGCCACATGCGACGTCTGGTGAGACGCGATCACCGGATGCTGCTCTGCCTTCACGATGGTCAGGAGGTGCCGGTAAGCCGCCCGTATGTAAGGCCAGTCCGCGATCGGATCAAGCAACTCGGATCTCGCAGCTTCCAACGAGGACGTCACGTTTAGCCAAGCCAGTTACCCTGTCTGACGCTTGATTCGGTTCTGTCCGTGCGCCGATTGACGGTCATTTCCTGGATTACGCATCCCGAACTACGCATCGAAATCCCGGATTGCCAAGTATTTCCTCAAGTGTATTGGTTTTTCACCAACTGTCGTTGACGGCGCCTCTGTTGGTCCGGAATGGTGATCGGCAATTCCAGGCTAGCGTGGCATGGAGCCGGATCTGGTTCTTGGCACGTAGGCCGGGGACAGGGAGGAGGTGGCGGTGCGTCCACGGGTCTTGCGCCGTTGCGGGATGGCGCCCCGTTGTTTCAGGCACGCCCGGAGACAAGCCAACCGAAAGGAGTTGAACCATGACGAAGCGTAACGGACCCAGCGTAGCGGTCTTGGCGGCACTGGCCGCGGGGTTGATCCTCGCGGGCTGCGAGGGCGGACCGACGTCCCCTTCAACGCCCGGTCCCGCGGTTGAAGCCGGTCTTGAGTGGAGACTGATACGGCAAGGCGGTGGCTTTACGTCGCCAGACGGGCACACGGGCCAGTACCTGCAGGACGTCGCGTGGGGCGCCGGGAAGTTCGTCGCAGTCGGCACCCGAGGTACGGTCATGCACAGCGCCGACGGGGATCGCTGGACGATTGCAGCCGATAGCACCACTATCCGAACCTTCAGGGGGGTCACTTCGAACGGCGAGCGGTTTGTCGCCGTCGGGTCCGGCGGCAGGATCGTGTACAGCAACGATGGGGACGATTGGACGAGGGCGAGCGACACTGCCACCTCGGAATGGCTCCAGTCCGTAGTATGGGGCGGCGACCGCTTCGTGGCGGTCGGAGATAGAGGCACCATCGTCCACAGCAGCGACGGGGATCACTGGACGGCGGCGAGCAGCACTCCCGCCACCCTGGAGTGGCTAAGAGCCGTAGCGTGGGGTGACGACCGTTTCATCGCGGTCGGAGGTGACGGCACCATCGTCCACAGCAGCGACGGAGACCACTGGACCGAGGCGAGCAGTATGGCTACGTCCAACTGGCTCTATGGCATCGCTTGGGGCGGCGGGCGATTTGTGGCTGTCGGCAGCCGTGGGACGATTCTGCATAGCAGCGATGGAGACACCTGGACCCTTGCAAGCAGCAGTGCTGATTTTCTCCTGGGCGTCACCTGGAGCGGCGAACGGTTTGTGGCCGTCGGCTCGGACATCGTGCAGAGCACTGACGGCGCCCACTGGAGCACGGCGGCCGGCAACGCCGCCTCGAGATCTCTTTCAGCGGTAGCGTGGGGCGGCGACCGCTTCGTGGCGGTTTCAAGCGCCGTCGTTCACAGCACCGACGGAGACACCTGGACCGAGGCGACCGACAGCCCGGCCGATCCTCCTCTTTCGTCGCTGACCGCTGTTGCTTGGGGCGGATCGCTCTTTGTGACGGGCGGTGCGACGCTGCTCAGCAGCGACGGCCTTGCGTGGAAGGAAGGAAGGGAGCGTTCCCAAACGCACGACATCATCTGGACCGGAACCCATTTCGTTTCGGTCGGCTATGCTGTCGAGACCAGCAGCAATGGCAATGACTGGAGATACTATGAGTCGCCTATCACCCTCGACGGCATTGCCTATAGCGGCAAGGACTCCTTCGACGGCGGACGATTCGTCGGGGTCGGATATGAGTATCTGGACGGTCAATTCGAAGGAGCAATCGTCTACGGCGGTGACGCGCGCGACTTGATGCGTGTGAGTGCCGGCGCCATGCTCACCCAGCTCAGAGCCGTGGTCTGGAACGGCACACGGTTCGTGGCGGTTGGCAATGAAGGCACCATCGTGCACAGCACCGACGGAATCTCATGGACCGCAGCCGCGACCGTAACGTCGAAGAACCTCCGCGGTATCGCCTGGAACGGCACGCGACTTGTGGCGGTGGGCAACGACGGTACCGCGGCCTATAGCACCGACGGGCAAGCTTGGACCCTCGTAGCTGGCGCCGCTGATGAGGATCTCACGAAGATCGTCTGGAACGGCACGCGATTCGTGGCGGTTGGCGAAGACGGGACCATCGCATACAGCAGCGATGGCGTTTCCTGGAGCGCAGCCACCAGCGGGACATCGAACCATCTCTACGACATCGCTTGGAACGGTATGCGTCTCGTGGCGGTCGGATCGAACGGAACGATCCTCGTAAGTCCGTAAGCGGCCAGATGGCCCAACTGAAAGAAAGGAGGCAGATGCGATGAGACACCATAGTGCGGCCCTCACCGAGGGCGAAGGACACCACGGCGGCGGCTTGTCGATGTGGCGGAGGCTCTCCCTGACGATTGTTCGCTGCTCGATCGTCGCGGCGGTCGTCGCGGCGGTGATGGCGTGTGAGGGCATGTCGTCCACGCCGGAGCCCATAGACAACTGCTCGCGTGAATCCACCGTGCCTGCGGCAGCCGACGACGGGTTGTTGGCCGACTGCAATACGCTGTTGTCAGCAAGAGACATGTTGGCGGGCAGAGGCTCGCTCAACTGGTCCGCGGAAATCGCCATCAAGAACTGGGAAGGAGTTGTTCTGGGCGGCACTCCCGAGCGAGTCGCGGCCCTGGACCTGAAGGTCAAAGGACTGAGCGGCAGCATCCCGCCACAACTGGGTCAGCTCGAGAGCCTTGAGTGGGTGCACTTGGGCGAGAACCAATTGAGCGGCAGCATTCCCGCGGAACTGGGGACACTGCAGAACCTGCGCGAGCTGGACCTTCCGATGAACAACCTGTCGGGGCAGATACCGCCGGAACTGGGAAGACTGGGGAGTCTGCGGCACTTGGCATTGTGGGAGAATCAGTTGACCGGCACGATTCCAGCCGAACTCGCCCAGCTCAGCAATCTGGCCAGACTGTTTCTTTCAGAGAACAACCTGACCGGGTCGATACCAGCGGACCTCGGCGACCTCGCGAACTTGGAGCGCCTGAGTCTGTGGGGTAACGATCTAAGCGGCCAAATACCGCCGGAACTGGCAAAACTGGGTAGGCTGATATCCCTTTCGATCTCGTTCAACAGGCTTGATGGAGCTATTCCCGGGGAACTCGGGGACCTCGCGAGCCTGGAGATCATGTACTTGGGTGGCAATGAACTGAGTGGAGGCATTCCCGCCGATCTGGGGAGACTCAGCAGCTTGGTGCAATTGGATCTCGGAAGGAACAATCTGTCCGGACCGATTCCCGGGGAGCTAGGGGGGCTTGCGAATCTCGAGGGAATCTGGCTCTACCGCAACGACTTGTCGGGACCGATTCCTGCGGAGCTTGGGAACCTTGCGAATGTGGCGACACTCGACCTCTCGAACAACAACCTGTCCGGATCGATTCCGGGTGAGCTTGGAGGCCTTGCGAGTCTTGAGGGACTCTGGCTCTCGGACAACAATCTGTCCGGACCGATTCCGAGGGAGTTTGGCGCTCTTGCGAGTCTGGAGAGACTCTGGCTCGTGAACAACACGCTGTCGGGGCCGATCCCGAGTGAGCTCGGCGAGCTCGAGAGCTTGATGTACCTGGGGATAGACGGAAACCCGCAGTTGACGGGGTGTATACCGGCGGGTCTGGAGGATACGCTGAGCGTGGGCGGCAGTCGCTTGGGAGCGTTTGAGTTCTGCAGTTGATGGGCCCGCGGGTTCGACGCGTACTGCGAGCAGCATGATCTGAGCTACGGGGCAACGGGCTGCATGCGCGAGTTGTGACTGCCTGTTCGTCGAAGAGATCGGGACGGCCGCCGGCGGCCGGAAAGCACGACCATGGCCATGGCCGTCACGTTCGACACGCTGTGGTAGGATCCAATCCCCATGACTGACCGAGCCGTGATCGTGACCGGCCGGCACCTGGTCTCCGCCGTTGCGGTGGCGGTGTTGCTGCTGGCCTTTGCCGCGTGCGCCACGGAACCGCCGCCGTGTCCGCCGCATTGCACCGGAGCCGATCTGCGCGGGGCCGACCTGCGGGGCAGCGATCTGCGCGGGGCCGACCTGAGCGGCGCCGACCTGACCGCTGCCGACCTGCGCGGGGCCATCCTCAGCGGCGCCGACCTGAGCCGGGCGAAGCTCCGGCGCGCCACGCTCGCCCGCGCCCTCCTGATTGCCGTCGACCTGACCGGCAGCGATCTGACCGAAGCCGACTTGACCGGCGCCGTGCTGACCCGCGCCGACCTGACCGGCAGCGTCCTGATCGACGTGCAGGGGTGCGACGCGACCGGCCGCCTGCCCGGATGTACGGCGGCTGGCTCGTAGACGAACGGCCGAAGCGCCTGGTATACGAGCGGTTGGGAGTGACCGAATACGTTCAGTAACGGGGAGGGCGATCTCCGGTTCCGCGACCCGCTGACGGGCGAGGAACTGCCGACCTGCGACCAGGAGGCTGCCGCCCGCCGCGCTGCCGAGGCGCGGGTGGCGGAGCTGGAGAGACTCCTCCGCGAGCGACGCGGCTGAACTCTGCTCGCCTGGACCCGCGCCTCATGAGCATCATGCCGGCGAGTCCCAGAGCTCCGACGGCGGTCATGAACGCCGCCACGAGCAACGGGTGCGCTTCCCCGCTCGGCTTCCACGGTTCGCTCAGCGCCGCGACCAGCACCAGCGCGACGACCGGGGCCGCGACCAGCGCCGCGGCCGTCGCCTGACGCACCCGCACGCGGCGGCGAACGACGGCGCGGCTCGTGAGGTTCCTGCCGGCCACTGCATTGCGCATGCTTGCTCCGCGGAGGACTCGATCAGGGCGAATCCGGCAGTACGGCTGTCGTTGACGTCCCTCGGTTCTCCACCTGCCGGCCGCCGTCGCGGATGATCCCTTCCAGCTCGTCGGCTGACATGTCCTCCTTGGCAGCGTCCAGGATCTTCTCGCCGTTCTCCAGGATCACGATGCGGTCGGCGATGCGGTGCACCTGGAAGATGTCGTGCGTGATGTAGATCACCAGCAGGCCCTGGTCGCGGAGCTGCTGGGCCAGCTCGTTGACGTGCTCCCGTTCGCGGACCGACAGGTGGTTCGTGGGCTCGTCCATGATCACCACCCGGTTCTTGAACTCCACCGCGCGGCCGATCTTCACCGACTGGCGCTCGCCGCCGGAGAGCTGCGCCACCTCGTCGTCCGGGGTCACCGAATCGCGCAGGCCGAAGGTGCGGATCACCTTGCGGCTGGCCGCCCGCATCGCGGCGAAGTCCAGCATCGGGATGCCGAGCAGCCGCCTGACCGGTTCCCGGCCGAGGAAGAAGTTGCGGGCGATGGACAGGTTGTCGCACAGGCCGACCGCCTGCTGGATCGTCTCGATGCCGTTCTCGATCGCCAGCCGCGGATGAAACTGCGCGATGCGCGCTCCGTCGAAGCGCACCTCGCCTGCGGTCGGCGTATGCAGCCCGCAGAGGATGTTGATCAGCGTGGTCTTGCCGGCGCCGTTGTCGCCCACCAGGCCGACGAGCTCGCCGGAGTCGAAGTCCACGGACACGCTCTTCAGCGCATGGAACGTCCCGAAGTACAGGTCGATGTCCCGCATCTCGATCAGGGGACGGCCGTTCGGCATGTGCTTCCTCCCTTCCTGGATGGTCTCACCGCTGCCGGATCGCCCAGCTTCGCAGCCGGTGGTCGCCGATGAGCGCCAGCACGACCAGCCCCGCCAGCACCATGAGGTAGAGCTGCGGCGTCACGCGCATGATCACCAGGAAGCTGGAGATGCCCGACAGGATCAGCGCCCCGAGCAGCACGCCGACGATCGTGATCCGGCCCCCTGCCAGCAGGCAGCCGCCGACCACGCAGGTCGCGATCGCCTCGAGCTCCATCGAGCGGCCGCTGGACGCGTCGGCGAAGCCGGTCTTGTTCGCCTCCAGCACGCCGGCGAGCACCGCGCACGTGCCCGACACGACGAACGCCATCAGCCGGACGAAGCGGACCTGCACGCCGCGCGCCAGGGCGCTCGCCCGGTCGCCGCCGATCGCCAGCAGGCGGTTCCCGAACGGCGTCAGGAACACCACGGCGTGCGCCGCCGCGGCCAGCGCCAGCGTCCACAGGATGGAGTTCTGGAACCCGAGCACGGTGCCGGAGCCGAACCAGCCGTACGCCGCCATCTCCGCGCGGTCGGTCAGCGAGATCGAGAACGCGGCGCCCTCCTCGGTCAGCAGGTAGGTGATGCCGCGGAAGATGAACAGGGTGCCCAGGGTGGTGATCAGCGACGAGATGCCCAGGTACGAGCTGATATAACCGTTCACGGCGCCGATCGCGCAGCCCAGGACGATCGCCAGCAGCACCGCAGGTACCACGCCCAGGACCGGCGCCAGGCCCAGGAACAGGAACGCGCCGACACCGAAGGTCGAGCCGATGGAGACGTCGATCTCGCCCGTGGCGATCACGAACGACTCGCCGATGGCCAGGACCGCCAGCACGGCGACCACGTGCAGCACCGACTGCAGATTGCCGGCGTTGAGCCAGACACCGCCGGAGATCACCGAGAATCCGGCGATCAACACGGCGGCGGCGACCAGGGCGCTGCTCTCCGGGTGGCGTACGAACAGCCGGGCGAGCGTCGACCGGTTCATGCCCGTGTGCGGCGCACGCCCATGACGAAGTTGGAGATGAACCGGTTGAACAGCACCGACACCAGCAGCAGCAGCCCGACGAAGGAGATGAACCACGAGGGCGGCGCGCCGATGCTGATGAGCTCGGCCCGGGCCGACACGATGATGAGCGATCCCAGCACGGCGCCGGCGACCGTGCCGCGGCCGCCGGTCAGGGCGCAGCCGCCGACGATGGCCGCCGCGATCGCTTCCAGCTCGTACTGGAAGCCCATCGTCACGTAGGTGTTCGGCCGGTCGGCGATGGTCAGCACGCCGGCGAGCGCGGCCAGTACCGAGCACGCCATGAAGGCCCGCGTCTTGACCCTGACCACGTCGACGCCGCGCGATGCGGCGCTGGCCGGGTCCCGGCCCACCGAGTACAGGTGATTGCCGTACCGGGTCCGGCTCAGCACCAGGTGGAACGCGATCGCCGCGAGGACGAACAGCACCACGGCGTTCTCGACGCTCAGCCACTCCTTGCCCATGAGCAGCACCAGCCAGTTGTCGCGCGCGTCGCGCGCCAGCGAGGGGATGGAGCCGCCGGACCACAGGTAGATGACCCCGCGGTAGAAGAACAGCGCGCAGAGCGTCGTGATCATCGACGACAGGTGCGCGCGCAGGGTGAGCACGGCGTTGAGGTAGCCGATCGCCGCCGCGCCCGCCACGACGGCCAGGAAGGCGACTTCGACGCCGACGGTGCGCTCGATCAGGATGAAGCCGATGCCGGCAAGGCCGTACACGGAACCCACCGACAGGTCGATCTCCCGGGCGATGAGCATCAGCGACTGACCAACGGCCACGAACGCCAGGATGGCGGCCGTGTGCAGGATGTTGTCGATCGTGAACCAGTCGTAGAACCCGGCGCTGTCGAAGATCGAGTAGAAGACGAACAGCAGCAGGGCGATGACGACCGCGCCGAAATGCGGCTGCCTGCCGATGCGCGAGAGCGCCGCGGCGTTCACGGTTTCTGTTCCGCCATGCTCGGAACCCGCCGTACTCAGAACGTTGCGTACGGAAACACCGGACCCGGAGGGGGGGAAGGGAACGCCCCGTGCGAGACTGCCCTCCGGGTCCGGTTGGTCACGACCGGCCTACCAGGCGGCCGCCTGCATGTCCCAGGCTTCGTCGCCGAACACGCCCTTGATGAAGCCGATCCACGACTCGGCCGTGGAGGCGTCGACGATCACCGGTCCGGTCAGGATGTCGCCGGCCGGCTTGTAGCCGAACTCCTTGTACCAGTACAGCCACGCCATCGGCTCGAAGCCCTGCAGCCAGAAGCCCTGGCTGTGCGTGGACAGCAGCCGGCCCTCGGCCACGCCGGTCAGCGAGATCGGGATTGGCGTCGACGCCGATGATCGTCATGCCCTCGCCGTCGACCTCGGGGCCGCGGCCCAGGTCCTCGACGACGCGGTACACGGTCGGGCCGGAGTCGCCGGTCACGGTGTAGATGAAGTTCACGTCGTCGTTGGAGCGGAGGTACGAGGTGAGGATGCTGGCGGCGCGCGACGGGTCGGCGTCGGTGATCAGCACCTCGGTCTCGACGCCGGCGGCCCCCATGGCCTGGGTCATGCCCGCGCAGCGGGCCACCAGGCCGTTGTGCGCGGGGTCCGGGTTGGCGCACAGGACCCTTGCCGGCTGCGGCACCGTTCCGGCCGCCGCCTGCGCGAGCGCGTGCTCGCCGGCCATGAGGCCGGTCTTGAACTCGTCGCCGCCGACGTAGGTCAGGTAGTCGATCTTGTCCGGCTGCGGCCGCGGGTCCGAGGTGTTGAAGGCGATCACGGGAATGCCGGCGTCGATCGCCTTGTTGATCGCCCCCTCCAGCGCTTCCGGGTTGGTGATCGCCACCGCCAGCCCGTCCGGGTTGGTCGCCACCGCCTGCTCGATGAGCTGGATGTACTTCGACGTGCTGTATTCGCTGGTCGAGATGTACTCGGTCGTGACGTTCGGGAACTTCTCCTCGAACGTCGCCAGCGACAGCTCGAACCACTTGGAGTTCGAGTCGTTCGGCCCCATGTGGGAAACCATGAGGAACCGGTACTCCTGCGCGCCGGCCGTGGTGGCCAGAACGGCCAGTCCCAGCACGGCCAGCAGGGCGGCCGCGGCGCCGCGCATTCGCGAACCACGAATCGTATCCATGAATGTCCTCCTCGAGCGCGAAGTCCGCCGGCTTCGCCTCATAATGACCGGATTGTGGTCCCTGCGCGCTCGCGCGTCAACGTTTCGCGAACCGCGAACCGCGCACTCAGTGGGTGTTGATGTGCGCGTGACCGTAGAGCTGACGGAAGCGGGTGGGCGTCATCCCGACGACGATGTTGGAGTCGAGCCGACGCTGGTGCTCAAGGCGGTCAGTCGAGTATCTGAAAGTGCGCTTCCGTCGGCTCGCGCGCCTCGCCGTTGATCGGCAGGATGTCCTGCGGGCAGGCCGAGAAGGCGACGATGACGTCCAGATCGGCCTCGAACAGCACGTAGTCGCCTGCCTTCGACAACGGCGCGGCGAAGGCAAGGCGGCCGGCATCGTCCCAGGGGATGTTCATGAACAGGTTGAGCGGAGAGGGCGTCTCCGGCGGCGTCAGGCCGAGCTCGTAGAGGGCGGCGGCCAGGTTGTCCGTGCAGTTGTCGTGGTATTCCGTGCAGCCGAGCAGGCCGTACCGATAGTCGTCGCAGGCGGCCATCAGGGTGTCGTGCGCGCCGGACGAGGTGTCCTCGACGAGCGTCAGGATCGGCCGGCGCCGGTTGCTGTAGAGGGCGTCGCCTACCTCCGGGCGCATCTTCGTCAGGGTGGCGCGGGTGTGCTCCATCGACATGAACTCGCGCAGGTCGCGCTGCGCGAAGGCCCACGTGTCCACGACCTGCTGCCCGTGGGTGTTGACGACCTTGATCTTCCTGCCCCTGGCGACCGGGGCAGCCTTGCCGCTTCGCGCCGGAATGGTCTGAAGCCCGGACATGACGCACCCCTTCTATACCGCTGGAGGCGCCGATAGCAACCCGGCGCCCAGGGCGTCAGGCGGCGCCGGCCCGCTCGCGAACGACGCCGATTCGCGAAAGTGGCGAAGCGGGAGCCGGTTGACGCTGCAATCCGCCGTGCGCTACGTTTCGAGACCGAGGTCAAACGGAGGGCATCCTCCCCGGCCTCGCGCCGTGCCCGTTGCGGCACGGTTCAGAGCAACGTGAGAGGGCTGAGATGTTGACCTTGTCCAAGAGAGCGCGCGCGCTCGTCATCGTGGTTGTCGTTGCGGCGACCCTCGGCTTTGCCGGGACGTCCGCCTCTGCCGATCTCCTGGCGGAGATCAAGGAACGAGGCGAGTTCATCGTCGGGACCGAGGCGCGGTTCCCGCCGTTCGAGTTCGTCGAGGACGGCGAGATCGTCGGCTACTCGACGGACATCATGGAGCACGTGATGCAGGCGCTGCCGGGGGTCAAGCTGACCCGGCTCGATCTTCCCTGGCAGGGCATCCTCCCCGGCCTTGCCGCGGCCAAGTTCGACTACGTCGTCACCTCCGTGACCGTCACGAAGGAGCGCTACGAGAAGTACGCGCTCAGCCTGCCGATCGCCGATGCGACCATGGCCCTGGTCAAGCGCAAGGGCGACGATGCGGTCACGGCGCCCGAGGACATCGCCGGCCTCGTGGTCGGCTCCCAGGCAGGATCGGCGCAGCTCCAGGCCCTGCAGGCATTCGCCGAGGGGCTGTCGGACGCGGGCGAAGGGGTCAAGGAGATCAAGACCTACGTGGACTTCAACGAGGCCTACGCCGACCTGGCGGCACGGCGGATCAGCGCCGTGTGCAACAGTCTGCCGAACCTGCTGGAGCTCGTTCGCACGCGGCCGGACGTGTTCGAGCTGGTGCTGCCCACGTTCGGTCCCAAGAAGTACTTCAGTTGGGCCGGACGCAACGACGACGAAAGCGCCTCGCTGGTGGCCTTCATGGATGAGCAGCTCGCCGCGCTGAACGAATCGGGCGTGCTGACCGAGTTGCAGGAGAAGTGGTTCGGGGGGCCGATGGACCTGCCGTCCGACGCGCTGCCGGTACCGGTCGACTGAACGCGCTCCGGCAGCGGACCGCCCGCCAGCAGGGGCCCGCTCGCCGTCGGGCGGGAGATCGAGGGCGCGGGTGCGCCCGGTAACGGGGAAGCGGCGACTGGCAGGGCTCGTCGGTGGATTTTCTCGGCGTCTGGAAAGCGACGAAGGGCGCGGGTGCGCCCGGTAACGGGGAAGCGGCGACTGGCAGGGCTCGTCGGTGGATTTTCTCGGCGTCTTCTCCAACCACTACCGGGCGTTCCTCGCCGGGGCGGGGATGACCGCCACGGTTTCGGCGGTGTCCATCGCCGCCGGCATGGTCCTGGGCCTCTGGCTCAGCTTCGGCCTGATCTCGCGCAACCGGCTGATCCGGCGCGCCTCGATCGCCTACCGCAGCGTCTGGCGGGGCACGCCCATCCTGGTGCAGCTCCTGATCGTCTTCTACCTGCTGCCGGCGATCGGCCTGGACGTGCCGTCGATCGCCGCGGCGATGATCGCGCTGGCCATGAACACGGCGGCGTTTCAGGCCGAGATCTTCCGTGGCGGACTGCTGTCCATCCCGTCCGGCCAGGTCGAGGCCGCGCGCATGCTCGGCATCGGCGTCCTGGCCGTCAGGGTGAGAATCCTGATTCCGCAGATGATGCGGCTGGTGCTGCCGGCGCTCATCAATGAGACCATCACCATCCTCAAGAACTCGTCCCTGATCTCCGTGATCGCGGTGACCGAGCTCATACGCACCAGCCAGCACGTGGTCTCCGTCACCTATCGCCCGCTGGAAGCCTACACGATCGCCGCGATCATCTACCTCGCCATGAACCTGGTCCTGGCCCGCGCCGGCGCCTTCTTCGAGAGGCGCCACGCCGTGGCGGCGGCGCACTAAGCCGTTTCGGGGGGCAGCCGTGTCGTTCGACGTCGACATCGTGGTTCGCTACGGTCCGCTGCTGCTGTCGGGATTGTGGACGACGGTATACATCTGCGCGCTGGCATCGCTGCTGGCCGTTGCCGCCGGTCTGGCGGCCGCCGTGCTCTACAGCCTGCCTTTCCGCCCCGTGAAGCTCCTGTGCCGGACCTACGTCGAGGTCATGCGCGGGACTCCGATCCTGGTGCTGCTGTTCATCCTGTACTACGGCGGCCCGTCGATCGGCCTGACCCTGGACGCCGAACCGGTCGGGATCATCGGCCTCGGCATCTATGGCGGCGGCTACTTCGCGGAGATCTTCAGGGCCGGGTTCCAGTCCATCCCGCCCGGGCAGATCGAAGCCGCGCGCATGCTCGGCATCCCGCGGCGGATGATCCTGGCCCGCATTCAGATCCCGCAGATGCTGACGCTGATCATCCCGCCGTCGACGAACCAGGGAATCATCCTGGTCAAGGAATCGGCGGTCCTGTCGATCATCACGGTCGCCGAGTTGACGAAGAACACGACGCAGATGGTCAACGAGACCTTCGCCGTGATCGAGCCCTACGTGGCGGTCGCCGTGCTCTACTGGCTGATCATCGAGGGCATCGCGCTTGCCGGCGGCGTCCTGGAACGCCGGGTCAGCCGCGCGTCATGAACGGCGAGGAGGCGCGCGGCGCCGTGGAACGCAAGCCGGTGGTGCTGGTCGAAGGCCTGCACAAGCGGTTCGGCGCGGTCCATGTCCTGAAGGGAGTCGACCTCTCGGTCGACGACTCGCGGGTGGTCTGCGTCATCGGTCCGTCCGGTTCCGGCAAGAGCACCCTGCTGCGATGCATGGCGTTTCTTGACCGGTACGACGAGGGCCGGGTGTTCATCGAGGGCCGGCTGCTGGGCTACCGCGAGGTCGGCGGCAGGCGGGTGCCCGACCGCGACCGCAACGTCGACGCCGTCCGCAGCGTCGTCGGCATGGTCTTCCAGCACTACAACCTCTGGCCGCACAAGACGGCGCTCGGCAACGTGACCGAGGCGTTGCGCGTGGTCAGGAAACTCGACCGGCGGCAGGCGGAGGCGATCGGCATGGAAATGCTGGACAAGGTAGGGGTGGGCGACAAGGCGCACGACTACCCGGCCCGGCTTTCGGGCGGACAGCAGCAGCGCACCGCGATCGCCCGCGCGCTGGCGATTCGGCCGCACGTGATGTACTTCGACGAACCGACGTCAGCGCTGGATCCGGAGCTCGTGGGCGAAGTGCTGCAGGTGATGCAGGAGCTGGCGAGCGAGGGCATGACCATGGTCGTGGTCACCCACGAGATGGGATTCGCCGCACACGTGGCCGACGAGGTCGTGTTCATGGACGGCGGCCGGATCATCGAGCGCGGTCCCCCGGACGACATCTTCAAGCGGCCGCAAAGCGAGCGCCTGCGCGAGTTCCTGGATACCTGGCGGTCGCGCACCATATAGGGTGCGGCTCTCAATCCAGGATGCCGCTGACACGGTGCGGGCACAGGACCGATGGCTGATCGCAGGGAAGAACGAACGACGCTCCGCCGCTCGCCCGTCCGCACCTGGACTCTGGTCCCCGGCGTGCTTGCGATCCTCCTTGCGGGCTGCACGAGCGGCAGTGACAAGCCTGCTTCCGCCACCCCCAGGCCGCCGTCCGCGGATCAGCCGCCGCCGCTGGTGCCGGTGGTCATCGGCGCCGCGGATCGGCGGACCGACTCGTTCGTATTGAACTCGGCCGCGGTGAGCGGCCACGTGCTCACGCTCAGCGTCTCCTACAGCGGCGGCTGCAGGAACCACGAATTCGTCCTGACCGCGGCGGCCGCGTTCGTGGAGGCCGACCCGTATCGGCTCGATCTGGTCCTGACCCATGACGCCAACGGCGACAGGTGCGAGGCGTTTCCGACCGAACAGCTTCGTTACGATCTCACGCCGATCCGGGAACGCTACCGCGGCGCCTACGGCCGGGATTCAGGCACCGTCCACCTGCGCCTTGACCAGTCCCCGGCTCCCCTCGTGTATCGATTCTGATCCGACCGGAACCCGCGCGCGTTTGCACCGATCGCCGGATCCAACGGAGTGGGGAGTTCGATTACCGGACCGTGGGCATCCACACGGTCATCGGACCGGGATCGCGATTGGCCCACGCGTAGTAGGGAATGGCGGTGAGCGTGACCGGTGCCGCCGGCGCCTCCAGGTGGGTCCTCCAGGGCCGGTACAACCTCCGGTCGGAGGCCGGGGCGCGAGCCCGGCTGCCTGCCAGGCGGAGCGTCGTCAAACCGCCGAGCAGGTCGCCGTCCCACGCCGTCTCGGGCGGATGGGCGGCGTCGACCGCACAGTCGAGCACGTGCACGCCTGTCTCCTGATCGGCCTGCTCGGCGCAGTACACCAGCGGCCCGCGGGTCACGGCGGCGCAGCCGCGGGCAGCATCGACGTACGGGTGCGCCTCCATGAAGCGGGCGCGCAGGTCGAGATCGAGGAGCACGCGGTCACCCGGCTGCCATGACCGCTCGACGGCGGCGTAGCGGCCGGCCGCCACGGCGGCAGGCGCACCGTCGTTCACGGCAACCCGCGCGCCGGCCGCCCACCCCGGTACCCGGAGCGCAAGGCTCCACGGCCGTTCCGGACACTGCTCGACGGTGCACGAGATCCTCCCCTCCCAGGGATACCTGGTGTCCACCGCAAGGCGTACCGTCCCCGCCTCAAGCCGGGCGCGGACGCGGCACCGGTCGTACAGGTGGAGCTGTACCTCCGCGGCGGAGGTGGACGCGAAGTAGCCTGGCAGGCAGGCCAGCGTCCGCATCACGTTCGGCGGGCAGCAGGCGCACTCGTACCATTCCTGTCGGGCCACGCCGCCTCTGCTCAGCAGCGGGTTCACGTAGAAGTACCGTTCGCCGTCAAGCGAGATGCCGGGCAGAACCCCGTTGTACAGGGTCCATTCCATCAGGTCGGCAAACCGGCTCTCGCCGGTCGTCAGAAGCATGCGCCAGTTCCACATGACGCTTGCGATCTGGGCGCAGGTCTCGTTGTAGCAACGGTCGTTCGGCAGTTCGAAGCTGGCGCCGAACGCCTCCCGCTCATGGCGCGCGCCGACGCCCCCGGTGATCGCCATCTTGCGCTGCGTCATGTCCGTCCACAGCCGCTCGAGGGTCTCGGCCAGGGCCGGTTCGCCGGTCTCGGCGTAGAGGTCCGCCACGCCGCACAGCAAGTAGAGCTGGCGGACGGCGTGCCCGGCCATCTCCGTCGCGTCTCGCACCCTGACGTGGTCCTGATGTTCGGCCTCGCCGCCGACCAGACCCTTCCCGCGGAGGTCGACGAAACGCTGCGCCTGCGCGAGATATGCCGCCTCGCCGGTGCAACGGTACAGCTCGACCAGCGCCAGTTCGATCTCGGGATGACCGGGTACGGCTTCGCGCCCGCCCGGACCGAACGCCGCGACCACGTGGTCGGCGAAGCGCCGCGCGACGTTCAGCAGAGCGTCCCGGCCGGTCGCGCGATAGTGCGCGATCGCGGCCTGGAACAGGTGGCCGGCGCAGTAGAGCTCGTGGTCGTCGCGCAGATTGGTCCAGCGCCGGTCGGGGCGGACGATCTGGTGGAACGTATTCAGGTACCCGTCGGCTCTCTGGGCACCCGCGAGCAGGTCGATCACCTCGTCGACGTGGCGGCGGATGGTCGCGTCGTCCTGCTCGGCGAGCACGTACGCCGCGGCCTCCAGCCACTTGTGGAGGTCGGAGTCGGCGAACCGCAGGCTCCGGTACGAGCCCGAGACGCGCCCGGCGGCGACCGCGACGTTGTCGAGCACACCGCCGTCGACCAGCTTGCGGTGCCCGTGCGCCAGCGCCTGGTTCCGGTTCATGGCACGGGGGCGCGACCAGAAGCCGTCCTCGATCGTGACGCCGTTCATGGCCACGCCGGTCAGACGCGCGTGCGGACTCATCCCGGTATCGACGATACCGACTCGATCAAAGTGCAGCATGGCCGATGGTATCCGCCTGTGAGGCGATCGGCATGTGGATTCACGAAAAGAACATCTTTCATGCCCGAATCGGCATCGTCTGTACACGTCGGCCACATACAGTTAGGACGCATTGCGCCGCGAGCGCATGGAGGAGGCCGCCATGGCTGATAGTCGAGTTCGAGTGCGAGTCAAGCGCACGTTGTCGCTGAGGGTATCGACGATCGCGATCGTCCTGCTATGTGGCGGCGCGCCGCTCTGGGCGCAGCCCGTGGAGCTCACCTTCACGTTCTGGGGGTCGGCGTTCGAGCGCCAGGCGGTCGAGCAGATGGTCCAGGCGTTCAACGACAGCCAGGACAGCATCAGGGTGCGCGGCCAGCACATCCCCGACGCCTACGACGAGAAGATCAGCACCATGATCGCCGGCGGAACGCCGCCCGACGTGGGTTACCTGTACGAACGGCTGGTCTTCCAGTGGGCGCAGGACGGCGTCATCGCCGATCTGACCCCCCATTTCCAGGCCGATCCGGAAGCGTCGAGCCGCCTGCCGGCCTCGTACTACAACTACAACGACGGCAACAGCACCATCGGCACGAACACCGCCGCCGAAACCATGATCCTCTACTACAACAAGAGCCTGTTCGATGAGGCCGGTGTGGACTACCCGCCGTCCAAGGCCGCGGAGGCCTGGACGTGGGACGAGTTCGTCGCGGCGGCGAAGCAGCTCACCGTCGACCGCAACGGCAACAACGCCGCCAGCGACGCCTTCGACCCCGAGCAGATCGACGTCTTCGGCATCTCCTTCCCGACGTGGTGGGGCGGCTACCTGCCGATGATCTACAGCAACGGCGGCCAGCTTGCCAGCGACGACGGCATGGAGCTGCTGCTCAACCGGCCGGAGGCGGTCGAGGCGCTGCAGGCGCTGCAGGACCTGATCTACGTCCACCACGTCGCGCCGACGCCGGCGCAGTCCGCGTCGCTTCCGTCGGCCGCCGTGATGATGCAGACCGGCAAGGTGGCGATGGCCATCAACGGCCACTGGGCGGTGCTGGACTACAGCCAGCTCGGCATCGACTGGGGGATGGGCGTGCTGCCCTACCACCGGCAGCCCGCCACCATCCTGCTCGGCTCGCCGACGGTGATCTTCGCGGCCACCGAGCACCCGGAGGAGGCGTTCGAGTTCTACAAGTTCCACAACGATCCCTCGCAGGTCGATCTGTTCGCCAAGGGCCTGTGGATGCCGCTGCAGCTCGAGTACTACACCGACCCGGACAAGACGGCCGAGTGGCTCGACGCCATACCGGGCGTCTACCCGCCGGAGGCGCGCGACGTGCTGGTCGACTACACGCTGAACCACACGATCCGGCAGCCGCCCGGCTACTGGCTGAAGAACCAGACGCAGATCTTCTCCGAGGCGGTCAACCCGGCCATCGGCCTGATCTGGTCCGGCGAGGCGACCGCCCAGGAGGCGATGGACCAGGCGGTCCGCGATGGCGCGCCGCTCATGCAGGGACGGTGGTAACGGCAGTCAGAGCGCGACGATTGATCGTGTAAGCAAGGGCGGGGGTTGGGGTGCTCAGGCGCCTGCTTGCTAGACAGCCCTCGCCCTTGGGGGCGGTCCCGGTCATGGTGCTTGGTCACGGGGCCGCCCCCCTCCTTTGGCAAGAGACCATGCAGATCCTGCCGACTCGCGGCGCGCCGCTCCTGACCGCGTGAGCAGGCGGTCCGGCGGGCTCAGCCGTCACCGGCGCCGCGAGGTGGCGTGGGCGCTGGTGTGCGTCGCGCCGGCGGTCCTGGGGTTCCTGCTGTGGCAGCTCGGACCCATCCTCGGCAGCCTCTACGTCGCGCTGACCGATTGGCGCATCGCCGGCACGCCATCCTGGGTCGGCGCCGAGAACTTCGGGCGCATCTTCACCGAGGACCGGCTGTTCAGGAAGGCGCTCGCCGTCACCGCCTACTACTCGCTCGGCAGCGTGCCGCTGCGCATGCTGGTCGCCTTTGCCGTGGCGGTGCTGCTGAACCAGAGAATCCGCGCGCTGCCGGTCTTTCGCACCATCTTCTACCTGCCGTCGATCGTGCCGCTGATCGCCAGCAGCGTGCTGTGGATCTGGCTGTTCAACCCCGACTTCGGCCTGCTCAACGCCCTCATCACGCCGCTGGGGTTTCGCAGGTCGGCGTGGATCTACGGCAGCGGCAGCGTGATCCCGGCCTTGATCCTCATGAGCCTGTGGGACATCGGCCCGATGATGATCATCTTCCTGGCCGGGCTGCAGGGCGTCCCCCGGCAGTTGTACGAGGCGGTCGAGATCGACGGCGGCAACCCCTGGCACAAGATGAGCCGCATCACCATTCCGCTGGTCACGCCCACCATCCTGTTCAATCTGATCCTGAGCATCATCGGCGCCATGCAGACGTTCGTGCAGCCGTACGTGATGACCGAGGGCGGTCCCAACAACGCCAGCCTGCTGTACGTGCTCTACCTCTACAACAAGGCGTTCCAGCAGAGCCAGATGGGCTACGCGTCCGCGCTCGCCTGGGTCCTGTTCGTGGTGATCGCCGTGCTGAGCCTGGTCGTGTTCCGGACCTCGTCGCGCTGGGTCCACTACGCCGGACGGTAGCCGCGGCATGGCCGACGCTTCCCGGTCGGGCCGGACGCGCGCGCGGCCGGCGCGGGTGCGCCCCGGCACGGTCGCGGCGTATGCGCTCCTGCTGGCCGGCGGCGCGGCGATGCTCCTGCCGCTGGCATGGCTGGTGCGCTCGTCGTTCATGGACCTGCGGCAGATATTCATCTTTCCGCCGGAGTGGCTGCCCGACCCGTGGCGCTGGGACAACTACCCCACCGCGCTCACGACCATCCCCTTCGTGCGCTATTTCTTCAACACCCTGTCCATCCTGATCCCGACCGTGATCGGCACCGTCGTCACCGCCGCGCTGGCCGCCTTCGGCTTCGCCCGGCTGCGCTGGCCCGGCCGCGACCTGGTGTTCGCGATCCTGCTGACCACGCTGATGCTGCCGTACGCGGTGACCCTGATTCCCACCTTCCTGTTGTGGGCCGAGCTCGGCCTGGTCAACACCTACTGGCCGCTCGTGCTGCCCGACTGGTTCGGCGGCTCGATCTTCTACATCTTCCTGTTGCGCCAGTTCTTCCTGACGCTGCCCAGAGAGCTCGACGAGGCGGCGGTCATCGACGGCGCCAACCCGGTGCAGGTGCTGCGCCACGTGGTCGTGCCGCTCAGCCGCGCGGCGCTGATCACGGTCGTCATCTTCTCCACGCTGTTCGAGTGGAACGACTTCCTGGGGCCGCTCATCTACCTGAACGACTCGCGGCGCTACACCCTGGCGCTGGGACTCGCGGAGTTCACCGGGCTCTACACCTCGCAGTGGCACCTGCTGATGGCCGCGGCGACGGTGGTGATCGCGCCGGTGCTCGTCCTGTTCTTCATCGCCCAGCGTTACTTCATCGAGGGCATCACGCTGACCGGCATGAAGGCATAGCGGCCCAGGATCGCGCTTTCGCGCGACCGGATTAAAGCGCGGCGGCGACCGCGTCGGTTCCCTGGGCATGAGACACTTACGTTCCGTTCGCATGCGCGTTGCCGGACCGGCAGCGCTTCTCGCCGTCGCATCCCTGGTCGGATGCATGGACTTCCTGGAGATGGCGATGGGCCCGCCGCCGGCCGGCCCGCCGACCGCCGCCGGGCCGCCGACCGACGGCACGCCCCCCGAAACGACCTCGGTCACGGTGCGGGTGGCCGGCCCGCTCACCGTCGCCTCGGCGAAGGGCAGCCACGCCGACATCGCCTCGGTGACGATCACGGTGACGGAAAAGAACTCCGAAACGCTGGTGGCGACCGCCGAGCTCAAGAAGTCGCCTGCCGGCGTATGGACCGGAACCCTGTCCGGGCTCACCGTCGGCAAACGTCTGAAGTTCACCGCGACGGCGCTCGACGGCGACGGCACGACAATCTTCACCGGCACGCATACCGCCACGCTCAGCAGCGCCGGCGCGCAGATCACGATCCGGTTGAGCGCGGTCGACGACGGCGTGACCAGCGCGCTTCCGAAGATCACCGCGATCAGCATCGCGAACGTCTCGACCGGCGTCGCGGCCGACGTGAGCATCACGGTGAGCGGCTCCGGCACCGAGACGCTCGACTTCGAGTTCGCCGGCGACGCATTCACCCCGAAGAGCGGGAGCGTCACCCTGTCGTCCGGCACCGGGACGATCACCAGTTCGTACGCCGCGCCGAGCGTGCCCGGCTGGTACGCCGCGCAGGTCGTGGTGCGCAACGCCCAGGGCCATCGCATCCAGGCCGACTTCCAGATCAGAGTGCAGACGTCCGGGCTCTCGGCGACGCTCGGACCGGCCGTGCTGGGTGTCACCGGCAGGCGCACCCCTGCCGGGATTCGCTGGTTCGCTGACGTCTCCGCCGCCGGCGACGGCGCCGTGCTCACCTACGCCTGGCAGTTCACCAAGACGGCCGGGAAGGCGGTCTCGTTCAACGACGCGGCCTCCAATCCCGCGATGATGACTGGCTATGCGACTTCCACCGCGGGCACGCTGTCGGTCACCGTCAGCGATGCGGACAGCCTGACGTCCACCGCCAGCGTGAAGGTGCCGGCCGGTCTGTTCCCGGATCTGCCGCTCGCGCCGTCGAAAGCGGTCCTGCTGGTCAACGAGATCGACTACGACCAGGACGGCAGCAGCGACAACGCCGAGTTCATCGAGATCCTGAACCCCGGATCGGGCGCGGTCGATCTGTCTCTCTACCGCGTCGAGCTGGTCGACGGCGTACGGAAGGCGTCCTACAAGGACTACGAGCTGACCGGTTCGCTCGCGGCCGGTGCATTCCTGGTGATCGCGGATCAGAAGGTCTTCGACGACAACGCCGGCCTTGCGCCGCAGGGAACCGATCCGCTGCTGCTGACCGGCTCCGGCATTCAGAACGGCCCGGACGTCGTGCGCATCGTGGCGGTGGCGGACGATCGCGTTGTGGACGCCGTGCAATACGAACGGGTGGTGCCGGGACTCGGCGAGGGATCGCCGGCGCCCGAGGATCCGCCCGCCGAGACCGCGAACTCGATCGGCAGGTGCCCGAACGGCTTCGACAGCGACGACAACGGCGTCGACTTCCGCACCATGACGGCGACCCCCGGGGCCGCCAACACCTGCTCCTCGTAGCCGTCCAACCGCTTTCCTCGCGCGCGGCGCCTCGACACCGAGGCCCGCGCGCGAGCGTGTGCGGGAAGCACTACGCTCCCGCTCCCCGGGCGCGACGGCCGCCTATCGACACCGGCGCGACGCCGCGTCTCCTTCTCGGACTCCACTCGCAGGTTCGTCCCCAACTGGGGGTTCAACCCGCGACCGCGGCTTGCTCGATTCCCAGCACAGCCTTCACGTCAGTGAGGTAGCGGCGACTCACCGGCACCTCGCTGTCGTCTGCAAGCCGCAGCAATGTGCGGTTGCCGCGTGTCAACAGTTCTGCCATCTGGCCGTGCGCCACCCAGTAGCAGCGTGCACCTGCAAACCGAGCTCGCCGAGCTCGTCCACGGCGTCCGCGAAGCGAACCAGAACCCGTGCAGAGCCGGCCGTGGTATGAACTTCCACGTAGTGGTCCTCCGTCTTGATGTAGACCAACTCGCGGCCGATCTCGGCGGGCATGCGTTCGATGAACCGGGCGCGGGCCTCCCCTTCGGCGGGGCGCTGCTCGACTGCCGGTGTTCCGCCGGCGTCGGTGGCGCCGGGGCGCTCGGGGACCGGTCCGGGCGTGCCGTCCCCGCCTTCGGCTCCTCCCGGCGCGCCACTCATGCCGGCGGTGACCGCGTATCCGGCAGACAGCTTGAGGCGCTGGCACACGATGTAGTGGAAGAGCAGGCAACATGCCACGGCCATCGACGCCACCAGCAGATACAGCGGCAGGAATTCGTCAAAGACGGCGTAGTCACCGAAGAGCAAGGTCTTGAATGCGGACGCGACGGACGTGCACGGCACGGCCGCGAACAGCATGGCCAGCGAGGCCGCCACCGCGCCCATGGTCGGAGTCCGATCGCGCATGAGATAGAACGTCACCACCGTCACGCAATGGCAGACAGGCCACCCGAAAGCGGCGCACACGAAGCCGTACACGAAACGCTGCAGGAGCGACAGGCGGTCGTAACTTCCGAGCGGGCCGATGAATGACATGATGCCCACGATGAGTCCCACGGTCGTAAGCGCGAGCCCGAGAATGCGGACGTCGAGCAGCTCGCGATACGCGAATGCCATCGGCCGCGGGTCGCGCGCCACCTCGGGTGCCGGTGGCGCCTTGGGCGTAGAACCACCACCAGCGGCCCTGTGTCGCATCCAGCGCATCATTGTCGGCGCCCGCGGGCTCGGTCAACACCGATCTGAGATGCGCTCGATCGGTCCACATTCCTTTGTCAGATCGAAGACTACGAGCGACTGAACCGGGTGAGACGGCCGGCTGACGGGTTCGTCTCATACCCGACAGCCGGCCCGCGCCGCGCCCGGTCAGCCGCTTGCGTTACATCACGCGAGCGGCGGGGAGCAGCTATCGCGTTCACTGGCGCCTCAGAAACAGGTGGTACGCGCCATAGGGGTAGGCGTCCGTCGCTCTCGGTCCAGTAGGCCGACAGTGAGAGCCTGTTGTCGCCGTAGCCCGATGCGTACGCAAAGCGCATCCCCTCGGTCGGCACGGGGGCGCCGTTCAGGATTACGTCGCTGAGGGTGATGAAGTTCTCGTCCGGGTCGTCCGTGTAGCGGCCTTCGGCGCTGATCGTCGTTGCGTCCGAACCGTCATCCGGGGTCGTCGTCTGGACGAACGAGAACGTCCCGTCCTCGAGTACCTGGAGGGATCGCTCGATATAGCTTCTCCTGCCCTCGATATCGGTGTGGCGGACGCGAGCCGCCCAGGAGCCAATGATCGGGGTCTCCGGCACGCGGGTGTAGCGCAACTCCCGCATGGTCGGGATCGGCGGCCTGCGCTCGCTGCCCCAGTGTGTCATGACAAGCGTGGCTCCGTCATCCTCGAAGCGGTAGCTCTTGGCGAACTCAGTGGCGAACGGCGGTTCGCCTCCGATCGGGAACTCCCAAGCGACCTTGGTGATGATCGTCTCATCCGCGCGCCACGTGCCGCTGTCGTTGGATTCGTTGGTGTACCGCGGATCGGCGCTCTCGACGCCGAAGGTGTTGTGGATGAACCGGCTCTTGGTGAAGGTGAGCTTGTAGTGAACCGTGCCGACCACCTCGCCTTCCCTGTCCTTGATCCACGGTTCCTCCGCCACCCACGCGCCGGTCAGCCCGTGCAGAGCGCGGCCGTCAGGTATGAACTTCCACGGTAGTGGAGCCGCCGTCGTCCCTCTGCAACTCGCCAGCGCCACCAGTACGGCGATGGTCACGAATGCGATCAGACTCCGTTTCATGCGTCTCCTCCTTCGGTCTGGGCTCCGGAGCCGGTGGCGCCGGCGTTCGTTGCCTGGCGCCGGCGGCGTCAGTCGGGGACGCGCGTCAGGCCGTTCCAGTTCTCGGGGAAGGCCCGGTCCCGGTCGAACGGGTAGTCCCTGCCGGCGGGTGTCCGCGGCTCCCGCTTCGGCGTCGATCATGTCCACCAGGGTCCACACCTCGTACGATGGAAGTTCAACGGAATGAAGTACCTCCTGACCTCCATGTCGCCCGGCTCACCGTACAGTCCGGCACGACGATCCGTGCCGTACCCGGCGAAGTTCACCGCTATGATGAACCCCCGGTGGTCGAATGGCGCTGCCGCTCGTGCACTCGTCGTATCCAGGTTGTGCTGCACCAGGAAGCTGTTCTCCGGCGTGACCGCCGGTTCGTCCGGTCGAGTACGGCCGCAGCGCACTGATGGTCCCGATAGAACCGTCCCGTAGAGCGACCGGAGATGTCACCACCGTCACGCAATGGCAGACGAGTTGCCACCCGAAAGCGGTGCCACGAAGCCGTCCCACACGAAACGCGTGCAGGAGCGCAGCAACTGCGGAACGTCATTCAGCGACGCTTCGATCCGAATGACACGGCCAGATCCGGAGTCCCAGCCTCGCGGCCTCGCGCTCGGGGTCGAGTATCCGGGTGTAGAGGACGCTTTCCAGATCCAGGAAGTAGGTACCCTCGCCCCCGGCTCGAGTGCCGGATCTGATGGCGACGGGTTTGATCAGATCCACGAGCTCAGGGAGGAATTCCGCGACCGCGTCCAGCAACCCTCATTGCGTCCGCCACGTGTCCGTTGGTCCAGATCACGTCGTCGTAGTGAGCGCTGAAACCGGTGCCGACGAGCCAGAAGATGGTCTCCCCCGGATCCCGGGGAGACGGCCCGTACAACCCGATCGCGTAGACGGAATCGGCCAGGTTGGCGTCGGCGATCGTGTCCGACCAATCCAGTGTCTGCCCGGGCGGGCCGGTCAGCCCGGTCTCGCCGCTGCCGGGCAGCGGCCGGGCCCGAGAGACGTACGTTCGTGTCATGACGGTGGTGGACATCCTCTGGTCGCGCCAGACGCAATAAACGGCCCCCCGGCGGCCCTTCAAGAGGAAATTGGTTGTGGACGCAACCTCCGCGTAGCCGCCAAGGGGCCGTAGCGTTCGTCGTCTCCATGAACCGCCATATAAGCGGAACAGGCAGTAATCTAAATGGCCTGCGTGTACAGGACATGACGATTTGGGCACGAAAGATGTTTTCTTCGTGAATGCACTGGATAATCGTGAACTGCCGTCTAAGATTGCGCTGTAGGCCACTGGCGCGGCGCGGCGTACCCTGTCTCCGGCTCCATTTATCGAGCCGATGCGTGACGCGGCCCACGCGGGATCCACGCCGACCAGAGGAAGGGAGGCTCAGTGACCGGTCTCGACGACCATCGACGGGAGATGGAGGCGTTGCGCGAACGCATCTCCCGGCTGTGTGCCGCAGTCCAGCACGTCAGCGCGAGCCTTGACCTCGATACCGTCCTGAACGAGGTCCTGGAGAGCGCCCGCGCGCTGACCGGCGCGCGTTACGGCGTCATCACGACCATGGACGAGGCGGGTGAGCCCGGGGACTTCACGAGCTCCGGCATCACCGCCGAGGAGCACCGGCGGCTTGCCGAGTTTCCCGACGGGCCACGGCTGTTCGCCCATTTCCGCGACCTTCCGGGTCCGCTGAGGCTGCCGGACTTGACCGCCTACGTGCGGTCGCTCGGGTTCTCCTTGGACCCCATGCCGTGCAAGACCTTCCAGTGCACGCCGATGCGCTATCGCGGCGCTCATGTCGGCAGCTTCTTCCTGGCCGAGAAGGAAGGTGGCGAAGAGTTCACGAGCGAGGATGAGGAGATACTGGGGCTGCTCGCGTCGAACGCGGCGACGGCGATCGCCAACGCGCGCACGCACCGCGCCGAGCAGCGGGCGCGAGCCGACCTGGAAGCCCTGGTGGAGACCACGCCGGTGGGCGTCGTGGTGTTCGAGGCGAGGACCGGCAATCTGGTATCGCTCAACCGGGAGGCGAAGCGGATCGTGGAGGGGCTGCGCATGCCTGGCCGTACGGCGGAGCAGCTCCTGGAGGTGGTGACCTGCCAGCGTGCCGATGGGCGCACCGTCTCGCTCGGCGAGTTCCCGCTGGCGCGGGAGCTGAGCAGAGGCGAGACGGTGCGCGCCGAGGAGATCGTGCTCTCGGTCCCGGACGGGCGCAGCGTCACGACGCTGGTCAACGCCACGCCGATTCATTCCGAGGATGGCGAGGTGGTCTCCGTGGTCGTCACCATGCAGGACCTGGCCCCGCTCGAGGAGCTGGAGCGGTTGCGGGCGGAGTTTCTGGGCATGGTCGGCCATGAGCTGCGGGCGCCGCTGGCCGCGATCAAGGGCTCGGCTTCCACCGTGCTCGACGCTTCCTCGTCCCTGGATCCGGCCGAGGTGCGCGAGTTCTTCCGCATCATCGGCGCCCAGGCCGACCACATGCGCGGGCTGATCAGCGACCTGCTCGACGCGGGACGGATCGAGACGGGCACGCTCTCGGTTTCCCCGGAGCCGTCGGAGGTGGACGCGCTGGTGGACCAGGCCAGGAACACGTTCATGAGCGGCGGCGGCAGGCACCGCGTGCTCGTCGACCTGCCGCTGGAGCTGCCGCGGGTGATGGCCGACCGGCAGCGCATCGTCCAGGTCCTGAACAACCTGCTCTCGAACGCCGCCGCGCACTCCCCGGGATCCGCCCCGATCCGGGTGGCCGCCCTGCGCGACGGGGTCCAGGTCGCGATCTCGGTCGCGGACGAGGGCCGGGGAGTGCCGCCGGAGCGGCTGCCGCACCTGTTCCGCAAGTACGGAGGACGCCGCGACGGCGACCGGGGACTCCGGAACGAAGGGTCCGGTCTGGGTCTGTCCATCTGCAAGGGGCTGGTGGAAGCGCACGGGGGCCGCATCCGGGCCGAAAGCGATGGAACGGGGCAGGGGGCGCGGTTCACCTTCACGATCCCGGTGGCGGAAGAGGCCGCCGCGGCGGCCGTCGTCCCTGCGGGCCGTTCCCACCCGCCCCGGGAACGGCCCGCGGAGAAGACGCGCATCCTCGTGGTCGACGACGACCCGCAGATGCTGCGCTACGTTCGGGAAGCGCTCCTGGCGGCGGGCTATGCCCCGCTGGTGACCGGCGACCCCCGGGGGCTGTCGGATGTCATCCGAAAGGAGCGGCCCCGCCTGGTTCTGCTGGACCTGATGCTGCCCGGGACCGATGGCATCGAGTTGATGGAGCTCGTCCCCGAGCTGGCCGACCAGCCGGTGATCTTCATCTCCGGCTACGGACGGGACGAGACGATCGCGCGGGCGCTGGAGATCGGAGCCGCCGACTACATCGTCAAGCCGTTCTCGCCAACGGAGCTGACGGCGCGCGTGCGGGCGGCTCTGCGCAAGGAGGACGAGGCCGAGCCGTTCGTGCTGGGGGAGTTGACCATCCACTACGAGCAGCGCGAGGTGACCATGGCCGGCCGTCCGGTACGGCTGACGGTGACCGAATACGAGCTGTTGCGCGTCCTCTCGCTCAACGCGGGACGGGTATCGACCTACGACATGCTCGTCCGGCAAGTGTGGGGCGAACGGGCGACGGACCACACGAAGATGGTGCGCACCTTCATCAAGAAGCTCCGCAGCAAGCTGGGCGACGATGCCGCGAGGCCGACCTACATCCTTACCGAGCGCGGGGTCGGCTACCGCATGGCCGGACCGCGCAGCCTGTGAGTGCCCAGGGGCCGGTACGCGACCGGCGGGATCAGCGCTCGCGGTAGATGATGCGGCCGCGGTTCAGGTCGTACGGGGACAGGGCGACCTTGACACGGTCGCCGGGCACGATGCGGATGTAGTGCTTGCGCATCTTGCCGGACAGGTGTGCGAGGATCCGGTGGCCGTTCTGCAGCTCGACCCGGAACATGGTGTTGGGCAGGGACTCCCGGACGGTCCCCTCGACTTCGATCGCGTCTTCCTTGGCCACGTGATCCTTCGCGACTGAGTCTATGGAGGCCCGTTCGCGGCTGTCAAACGGCCTTCCCGGCACTTGACAACACCGGACGGGTTGAGTCTACTATCAAGTCGTGTCGGCAGTTGGCCGAAACAGTGGGTGTAGGAGCCCGCTGTACGGTTGACACTGGTAGGTAGTGTCTTCACACTGCTGGCGACGAACATGGGGCCGCGGGGGCCGTTGGCTCGGAGAGCCCCGAATCTAAGGAGGACGCAGATGCGAAGAATCGCACTTCTTGCTATGCCGTTGCTGATTGTGGGCCTTGCCCCGCTCTCGGCGGATACGGCAGCTCAGCCCGAGGGTCACGACCTGACGATCCCCACGATCACACCCGTGGATTCCTCGGATGACATGATGATGTCCAAGGACATGATGATGATGGATGTCGAGCATACCCACGACATGGGTACGGCCGACGACGCCGAGGATGACGTCACCCACAGTCACTCGTTTTCTCACACCCATGACATGGGGACGGAAGACCCGGCGGACGATGTCACCCACGACCATGGCGAGTACAGTCATACCCATGATGAAGAGGGCATGATGAGCGCTGCCAGCCACGGGCATGACTTCCACAGCCACGATGACGGCGCGAGCACGCACTACCACATCGGCGGATTCGGGGACCATGAGCATGCGGTGGTACACGCCGGACCCCAGGTGACGCTCGAGGGCAGCTCGACGCTGAGATGGGGGATCGACCTGTCCACGAATGCCACCGGCTTCCGGAACGAGCACAGTGTGAAGCTCAAGGTCGTCGTCGTTCCGAAGGCGACCAAGAGTCACTCCGGCGACACGGGGGGCGACGATCTGTACGCCACGATCGAGTTAAAGGACTTCAAGTGGGAGATCGATTCGGCGGACGGCAGCGGAAAGACCACGGCACCGGGGATCACGACCGGTCTGCACATGGGTCCATTCTCGCTCAAGACCTACAGCGCGCCGTCGATCGACATCGACTACGTCGATGGCAAGGACAACGACGAGTGGAAAACACCGTTCCATCTGACTGACCCAACCAAAGACACGGATCCCGACCCCGGCTACCCGGATTTCCTGGATGACGTGAGCACGACGTACAAGGGCAGCGGCGGGCTGGAATTGGGTTACGAGATTGATCCCGTCACCCTGACCCTCGGTGTTCTCTCGGCTAATGACTGGGCCGAGGAGGGTGCGAAGGAGCACAAGCTCGACGCGAAGATCGACCTGAAGAACTGCACACCGAGGGCCGTGCCGAAAGACGATGGCACGGCGGACACATTTCTGCAGTGCGACGTCGTCAAGGTCAAGAAGCCCGACAACAACGACCAGAACGATGAGAACGCCTATGCGTTCCTGGGCAAGGCGAAGGTGAAGATCGGTGAATCGGCGAATGTCGAGTTTGCGGTAGCCTACGCCCACAACTACCAGGAAATCGGCGCGGCCGAGTTGAACGACGACGACTTCCTTAACCAGGACAAGGTGGACGACACGGGGCAGGATGTGGACGACATCGGCTTGGGCGCCCTGGCTTCGTTCGACTTGCTCGACAGCGACGGAGACGGCGACAACGACCTCACCACCAAGATCGCGTTCGACGGCCGGATCCCTTCGGATGATTCCAACATTCCGTGGGACGTGGGTGGCGGCCTCGAGTGGGGCCTCTCCGCTGATGACGAGAGCAAGCTGGGCGCGGATCTGATGATGCACATTCCGGCTGACGGGGGTGAATCTGAGGTGAGCGTCATAGTCAGCCTCAAGGAAGGAGACGGCGACAAGGGCGCGTTGGCAGGGCTGGGCGCCGAGCTGGCGGTCCGGCTCGATGGCCTCACCAGCGACCAGAGCGTATGGACTACGAGGATCAAGGGCTCGTACGACGTTGAAGGCATCAAGCCTTTCTTCGCGGTCCACTTCAGCAGCGAGGAAGATGCGGAGACGGCGTTCAGGGCCGGCCTTGAGTTGGCGGTGATCGACCACCTGACGACGACGTTGATGTACAGAAATGCGGACATCACGGGCGGCGCGGACAAGGGAGACCTCACCGCTGCGCTGACGGTCAAGTACTAGACCGGTTCTCCTCGAACCGACGAAAAGGGGTGCACCATGAGGTGCACCCCTTTTTTTTCGTGTCTGCGCCCGGCATGGGCTCTCGCCAGGAGGTGCGGCGTGCGCCGAGCATGCCAAATGAGGGGCCGTACCTCCACTCCCTGAAGTCCGACACGCTGGCAGCGGGAGTGTCGTTTGACGGCCGGTCGTGGCGGAACGTAGGGTGGGACCTGCAGACGCTGCGCCACTTCCATCGGCCTCTTACATGCCCCGGACGGTGACCGGCGCCCCGTCTCCGCGAGCCAAAGTCATGCGTTCGATCTACGCCACTTGGGCAAACCTGACGGGTGAGGAACCGAGTGCGTCAAGCGGCCGCGCACGCGGGCGAAAAAGCTGAGACAGGCCGGGCTCGCCGAGGATCGGGCGTGGCAGTCGGCCTCCAACGGGCACGGACCCTGGTGGGACGCGGGAGCGTCGCACATGAACGCGGCGCTGCCGAAGCGCTCCTTTGCCGAGCACGGACTGGTGAGCCCTTCTCACACGGCACCGACGCTGGCGGCTGGCTTCGTGAACCGCCGTATACGGAACCGTACGTACGGTGGTGTGGGAGGACGGCGGGGGCGACCCCGCCTCCTACCCGATCTGTGCACATGGTGGCGGCGAGGCCGCCTCGCCTCTGGTTCCCCGGATTCGGCGCCGTGGTGGTTGACGTGTTCGACGCCCCAGAGACCGGCGCATAGAGAAGCGAGGCGCCAGCGGCGGTGAACCGTGGCGCCGTCTCGGCTTGGCAGGCCGAGGCGGCGCAAGGGGGTTCGGCTTGACCGCCTGCACTCGGGTCCGAGACTATTCCGCATGCCCGATGCCGTCACCGTCGCCATCGCCCTCGTGATTACGCTCGGGATCCTTCCTCGCTGTCCGGCCTCTTTGGCGGCGGCGCACTGGGGCTGATCATGGACAGACCGCTGACAACCGCAGCAATCCAGAGAAGAACGTGGTGCAGGAGAGACAGGCTGGCACGCGGTGACGGGCATCACCTGTCCGCCGCGTCTCCGTAGATGACGACCGCGCGAACGCGGTAGCCGTCGACAGCCACGATACCGGCAACGGTTCCCTGAAGGTCAGATCTCAGCAGCACGACGAACTTGCCCTCCCGGTAGCGCGGCTGGATGGTTACGACATGAGTGTCGCTGCCGTGTGACAACTGGACCGTCAGCGGCAGCGCCGACCACTCCGCTCCCTCGGAGCCCAAGTCGATTTCCGCCGTTACGGTCCCGGCGGCCACGACCTCCGCCGTGATCTCCGGCAGATCGTACGTCGCGCGCGCGACCGCGTTCACCCCGTCCGCATCCGGCGTCGGCACAAAGTCGCCGGTCTTCACGGTGAAGGTCCGGGACACCACGTCCCGGACCGGCGTTGTCTCCTCGCAACCCATGAGCACGGCTGCCATGAGGACCGTGCCGGCGAGCGCGACCCGTACGTTCGTGATCATTGCGGCGAGTATAGGCCCACACATCAGGATCCGCCAGCGTTCCGCGGCGACATCTGCCGTGCGCCCGGCATGCAATGTGCGTGAAGATCGTGTAGTCTCGTTAGCGGAGGGTACGTTCCATGAAAAACAGACTTGCGCTACTCGTAGTGATCGCCGCGGCCATCGGGCTGGTGTTGACCGGCTGCGGTCGTGGGCCGGGAACGGACAAGGCCGGCCCCCGACCGAGCCTCCGACCGAGCGACCAGCCTCCGACCGAGCCGCAATGATGCCGAGCATCGACGGCACATGGGTGTTCACCGGCTTTTCGGCGAAGATCGCCGTGCCTGAGGTCACGGTCACGGTCGGCGACGGGATGAATCCATTGAGCGACGTGCAGCCGTACGCTCTCCGGTCACCCAGATCGTGGCGAAGGGCACGATCACCGTGGCGGGTGACACCTACAGCTGGCGTTGGGTGACCGGGGACGACGCGATCACCGTGATGACGGGGTCGAACGCGCCGCCCGGTACGAAGGTTGGCGACCCAGGCCGTCATCAAGGGCTTGATCGAGGGCGCTCAGATGGAGACGTCGACATCACGGTCAGCGACGACATGATGATGATCACCGTGAAGGGCTCGTTCCTCAGTATGCTGGCGCAAGCCCTTGGCACGACGGTGCCCGAAGAGGGACTGGTAGGCTGCAAGGACGATCCCTGCGGCACGATGGGCTCATAGTCGCCGTTCCCTGGCGTCGTCTCGGTGAGCAGGTCCGAGGCGGCGCCGGGAGCCTCCATTTCCCCGCTACTCCTTGATCACGACCGTGATGCGCATGCCCGCGTCAGCGTCCACCTGCAGCCGGACCGTGCCGGTCATGCGTCCCAGCGCCGTATAGGCGTTCGAGTGCGGGTGCCGCCTGATCCCTTCGCTGAGCTGCTCGAATCCGTACAGTCCGGGTCCGTCCAGGTAATCGTCCTCGCCGGAGCCGTAGTGATACCGATAGTGGTACAGATTGATCGACCCAAGCCGATAGGTCTCGCCGCCGGACCGGGAGATGCTCCACGTGCCGCCGGCGTTGTACCGGTACGGGGCCGGCGCCCGCGGGTTGTCTGACAGGAGGTTGGCGACGGCCCAGTTCGCCAGCACGTCGCCGAACGAGTCCGTGTGGCCGTGCGTACGCAGCGCCGCTTCGACCGCGTCGACCCCCGAGTGGGCGCTTGCCACGATGTCGCCGAACAGCGGCGCGCCGCCGTAGGTGCGGGCCAGGTAGGCGCCCAGCGCGTAGCTGATGGAGTAGTGCTTGAGGGAATCCGAGTAGTCCCAGGCGGTGACCTGGATGTCGTTGTGGAAGTTGTACCGGGGGAGGCGTCCGCGCTCGATGCCCGCTTCACCCGCGGCGGGGTCATCGTGAGCGACCGCTCGTGGTCCGTTCGACTCGATCTTGTCTGCGACCAGGTCCTCCGCCACCTCCGACGCCATCTCGTTCAACCACGCCTCGCTCAACGCGTCCCGCAGGACGCGTTTCTGATAGAAGTGGATCATGTGCTGGAACTCGTGCGCCAACACCGAGATGATCGCACTCGGACGACGATCGCTCACTTCCCAGGTCGGACCGTCCCGGTCAGCCATGAGCGCCGCGTCCATGAAGAACATCAGCCGTTCATTCGACGTGGGGCGAGACGTTCGCAGGTAGTTGTGACCGCCGTGGAAGTAGCCGTAGACGCGCGACTGCCCCGGTGACGGGATACCGTCTGCGTCGATGTCCAGGAACAGGATGTGAACCTGGCGGGCGGACTCCGCGGGAATCAGGTTCGTATAGGGGTGCGGCCCCCACGCGTTCCCGAAGATCGCGGTCAACCAGTCGTGGATGTCGTTGCCGGGGCCGGAACGGAGAAACCTGACTGCCGCCGCGTCCACCATCTCGCGGGTCATGCAATGCGCCGCCCGGCAGGTCGCCGACCAGTCCCGGTCTGCGACCCATACCACCAGGGAGGTCGAGCCGTCGCTGACCACCCGGCGGGCGGTCGCGGGGACCAATGCGTCCCCGTAATGCTGAGCGGTGAAGGTAAACCGGTCGCCCTCGGCCACCGCGTGCTGCGCCTGCGCCTGCAGACTCCGCTGCGGTGCGCCGGATCGCTGCAACGGGGGCGGGTTGTTGTTGAACTCCACGATCCAGGGTGGCGCGTGCCCCGACGAATCGTGATGCAGCCCGTGCGGCGGATGCTCCCGGTGGGCGGACGGCCGCCGGCGCTGCTCCTCGGCTACATCGTCGAGTCGCTCGACTCTCGCGGAGGCCGGGTAGCTGTTGGTGTTGGTAGCGATCACGTACACGTCCGGCCGCGTCGGCCCCAGCCGCAGCGAAAGGGCAACCTCGTCCAGGGCGTGACCGCCGGGGTTGAGGGGACACACGTGGTCACCGCTCCCGCGATACGTGCATGACAGTGCGGGAGGAGGCGACACGGCGACGGTGAAGGTAAGGGTGTCGGCGTCGCTGTCGGCCGTGTTTTCGTCCGCGTCCGACACCCGATAGGTCATCTGGTGGGTGTCGGCCGTGCTGGGCGTGCCGCGCAAGGTTCGAGCGGCCGGGTCGAAGGTGAGGCCCGGGATCGCGGGGCGCAGCTCATAGGTGAGGGGTCCGTTGCCGCCGAGCGCCACCGGCAGGACGAGCGGGCTGATCGCCTCTCCGGCCGTGTAGCTCTGATCGGCTACGCGCCCGTCGAACTTCGGCGCCGTGTCGCCCACCCGGACCGCGACGGTGAAGGTAAGGGTGTCGGCGTCGCTGTCGGCCGTGTTTGCCGTCCGCGTCCGACACCCGATAGGTCATCTGGTAGGTGTCGGCCGTGCTGGGCGTGCCGCGCAAGGTTCGAGCAGCCGGGTCGAAGGTGAGGCCCGGGATCGCGGGGCGCAGCTCATAGGTGAGGGGTCCGTTGCCGCCGAGTGCCACCGGCAGGACGAGCGAGCCGATCGCCTCTCCGACCGTGTAGCTCTGATCGGCTACGCGCCCGTCGAACCTCGGCGCCGTATCGCCCACCCGGACCGCGACGGTGAAGGTAAGGGTGTCGGCGTCGCTGTCGGCCGTGTTTTCGTCCGCGTCCGACACCCGATAGGTCATCTGGTAGGTGTCGGCCGTGCTGGGCGTGCCGCGCAAGGTTCGAGCGGCCGGGTCGAAGGTGAGGCCCGGGATCGCGGGGCGCAGCTCATAGGTGAGGGGTCCGTTGCCGCCGAGTGCCACCGGCAGGACGAGCGGGCCGATCGCCTCTCCGACCGTGTAGCTCTGATCGGCTACGCGCCCGTCGAACCTCGGCGCCGTATCGCCCACCCGGACCGCGACGGTGAAGGTAAGGGTGTCGGCGTCGCTGTCGGCCGTATTGCCGTCCGCGTCCGACACCCGATAGGTCATCTGGTGGGTGTCGGCCGTGCTGGGCGTGCCGCTCAGTGTTCGAGCGGCCGGGTCGAAGGTGAGGCCCGGGATCGCGGGGCGCAGCTCATAGGTGAGGGGTCCGTTGCCGCCGAGTGCCACCGGCAGGACGAGCGGGCCGATCGCCTCTCCGACCGTGTAGCTCTGATCGGCTACGCGCCCGTCGAACCTCGGCGCCGTATCGCCCACCCGGACCGCGACGGTGAAGGTAAGGGTGTCGGCGTCGCTGTCGGCCGTATTGCCGTCCGCGTCCGACACCCGATAGGTCATCTGGTGGGTGTCGGCCGTGCTGGGCGTGCCGCTCAGTGTTCGAGCGGCCGGGTCGAACGTGAGGCCCGGGACCCCGGGGCTCAGCTCGTAGCTCAGCGCTCCATTTCCACCCACGGCCTCGGGCAGGACGAGCGGGCGAATCGCCTCGCCGACGGTGTAGGTCTGGTCAGGCGCCGGTCGCGTGAACGCAGGAGCGGTGTCGGGTGCGACTTCGTCACAGCCAACGAGCGCGAAACCTGCCACCGATACCAGGCACAACGCGAATCCACGAATCCACTGTGCCAGCGACATCTCAGCCGCTGGCCTACGCAGGGGGCGGGCCGGGAGCGTCGACGCTCCGGACGCCGCTGGAATGCTGATCCTGAGGTGATTCAACAGAGAAACCTTCGTAGCCAGCGTCAGAGGTGTCAACGAGACGGTGGTGCCTCAGCTTTGAACGGCGCGGGCGCCGTCGCTCGTCCAGCCAACGAGCTAAAGGTCTCGAATCGCCCGCCGATTATTGAATCGGTCCTACATTGCCGTTCCCGGCGGCACCGATTGTGGACGCCCTGAGGCACGAGCCAAGCGGTAGGATTGACCAGGCTGTGCAGCCTTGCGCAACGCGCCCGTTCGTCGTCCTCGCCACGGCAGGCGATCCTCGACAACTTCGCAGTCGTCGCGGACGAAGCCACCCGCGGGGCCGGGTGCCTCGCGATCAGCACGGCCCTGGATCATTCGCCCAAGGCCCCGGTCGTCGCCATGGCCGCGCGCCGCGCGCTCTCGGACATCAACGAGAACCTTCGAATCGCCATCGAGGCAGGCAAGGCCGCCGGCGAGATCGGCGCACAGGTGGAAGCGGAGCAGGTCGCCGGCGCCCTCTTGTCCTTGCTCGTCGGGGTTCACGTGCTCGGGCGCAGCCGGCGCGAGCCAGCCTTCGCACGAGCAGTCGCCGCACAGGCAGTTACTCTGCTGACACCGCCCGCGTGAGTCCCACGGGGACCGAACCCAACGTTCCTGATCTTCGGGATCCGACGCAAGGTCAGTATCGGACCGCGCCCTGGACGGTCACGCCATGGTCGGCGGGACCGGTCCCGCGCTCGCTGCGCTTGCCTTCCAGGCTGAGGTTGAAGGTGTCGGTCTCCAGGCGCGCACCCGCGCGGTAGTCGCGTCCGTCGCGCCCGGCCAGGGAAAGCCCGCCGTACGGCGTCAGCGTGCCCAGGCCGCCCATCGTCAGGAGCCGGTAATCGGCCCGCGCGTCCAGGCGGCTCGACGCGCCTATCTCGCCGGCGTCCGGCGGACCAAGGCCGCTCCCATCGGCGACACCATATTCCCACAGGGCGTGAGTACCGCTCGCCGCGACCCCGAGGCTCGGTGCCACGCTGAGCGACAGGCCCTGCCGATTGGAGCCGAACTCGAGCTGAATCCTGCCGCCGACGCCCCACTCCTCGGTGGTCGAACGGTGGGTCGCCAGCACCCGGCCGCGGCCCTCGACCGTGAGCCCCAGCTCGGGCTGCACGTAGCGCAGCTCGCCTCCCAACTCCACGCCGGCGCCCTGGGCTGCGTCGCCACTGTCGTGGCGCACCCCGAGCTCCAGCGCCGGGGTCAGAACGCTTCCCCACAGGCCGCGCTGCTCGTGGCTGCCCTCCACCGACAGCCGGATCTGCTGCACGCCCACGTCCTGCGCCACGATCCGGCCGCTCTCCTCGGCCCATGCCCCCGTGAGGAATCCCTCACCCTTCAGGTACAGGGCCGTTGCCCCCCCGGGAACCAGGTCGTTCACCGTCAGCACCCGGCTGCTGCCGCCCAGCGCGCCGCTCAACAGGCGCGTGGTGCTGGTCTGCAGATCGTCCAGGCTGTCGTCGATTCCGATGCCGCCCCAGCCCAGGCCGCCGGTCGCCCAGAACCCCAGGCCGGCGGCGGGCGTCCAACTCGCGTACGGATGCACGCCGAGCAGATCGGTTTCGAACGTCCCGGTTACCGTGCGCGGATTGGTCCGATCGGTGTAATCGAAGTCCACCACGGAGCGTGACAGCGCCAGCCCGGCCACCAGGTTGGGCAGCGCGACGAGGTCGGCGCCCAGGTGGAGGCTCACCATGTCGCCGCGCCATGCCAGGGCGTCCTCGCTTCCTCCCAGCTTGCGATAGTCGCCGCTGCCCCATACGGCCGCGGAGCCGGGACTGTTCCCCGGGCTCGCCGCGCCCGCCACCCGCGCCCGGTCGGCGAGCGTCATCACGAACGATGAGCCCCGTATCAGTCGGGTGCTGCTGATGTTCCGGACCTGGTCGCGTGAGGTCCAGTAGACCGATTCGGGGGACCCTTCTTGCGCAGACAGCGGCGTCAGCAACTCCACCCCCGCCAGGCTGAGGCTTCCCGGGCTTCCGCTGCGCCGCACCACGTCGTCCAGCCGGTCGCCGATGGTCCCGACCGTGGCGTCGGTCATCGCGGCCGCCGCCTCGGGCAGCAAGGTACGTATCACGCGCGCGTGGCGCGTCTCCGAAGACTCGCCGGCCAGCGTGATCGTGGCGTTCGCCGGGTTTCCGGCGCTGACCGCTTTCGGCAGCTCGCCGAATCCCAGGGTCACCGTTTCTCCGGCATCCTCGTCGACGTCGCTGGTCGCCGTGACCGTGAACGTCCGGGCCGTCTGGCCGCTGGCAAAAGTCACCTGCGCCGGGACGCCGGAGTAGTCGTCGTCGGTAGCCCCATTGCCGTTGCGCGCGGTCAACGGGATCACCACCGTGCGTTGCGGGTCATCGCTGAGCGACACGGTCACCTGTGCCGCGGCGCCGCCTTCCGTGGCGGTGTAGGAAGCCGCGCCGTATGCGACCTCGACCTCCACCAGCGGCGGAGTCGTATCGGCCGCGAAGTCGGCGCTGGCCGGGACGTTCCCATGGCCTTGCGCGTCGATCACGGCGTCAGCCGGGATCGCGACCGTCACGTCGCCGGCGAAGTCCTGGCTCGGGGTGACGTCCACCGAGTACACCGTGTCGCCTCCCGCCAGGTTGGCCGCCGTGCCGTTGGTCACCTGAATGTCGTCCAGAGCGAGGCCGGTGACGGCCTCCGAGAAGGTGATGGTCACCGAGAACGTCCCGCGTGCGGGAAACTCATCGGCGCTGGTGAGCGTGGCCGTCGGCGGCGTGCCGTCGTCGTCGACGATCGTCCCCGTCGCACTGGAGGTCCTCAGCGTCACCCCGGCCGGCAGGTCGGGACCCGTGAGCGTCACCGTGAAGGTCTCGTCCGGCTCCTCGACGTCGTCCTGGACCGTGGACACCCGGACCGTCTTGCCGGTCTCCCCGGGAACGAAGGTCAGCGTGCCGCCGGCGGCGGTGTAGTCGGTCCCGGCTTCCGCCGTGTCGCCGGGTCCGGAAGCGGCGTTCCAGCTCAACGTCACCGGGGCGGCTACCTTGCCCGACAGCGCCACGGCGAAGGTGGCATCGTCACCCTCGGTGACCGTGGCGGGCGCCACCGCCACCGTCACCGCGCCCGCGTCCGTGATCGTCGTCGTTGCGGATGACGGGGACACGCTCACGGCCCCACTCGCCGTGGTCGCACCGCTCAGGGCCACCTCGAGCGTCTCGCCCGGGTCGAGCACGTCGTCGACGAGCGTCTTGATGACGAGGGAAGCCGCGGACGCGCCGCCCGCGATCGTCAGCGTGCCCGCGGGCTCGGCGTAGTCATCGCCCGCGGTGGCCGTTCCGCCGACGGCATACTCCACCACCACGTCCGCCGTGCTCGTGCCGCCGGACAGCGCCACTGCGAAGACCGCCGAATTCCCTTCGGCAACCGTCGCGGAGCCGGCGGTCACGGTTACGGAGAGCGAGTCGTCGTCGATGATCGTTCCCGTCGCACGGTCGGTTCCCAGCGTCACCCCGGCCGGCAGGCCGGGACCGGTGAGCGTCACGGTGAAGGTCTCGGCCGGCTCGCCGATCTCGTCATCGAGCGTGGTCACCTGCACGGCGCCGCTCGTCTCCATCGGTGAGAAGGTCAGCGTCCCGCCGGCAGCGGTGTAGTCCGTCCCTTCGCCCGCGGTGTCGTCCGGCCCCGACGCCGCGCTCCAGTTCACCGTCACCGGGGTCGCGACCTTGCCGGACAGCTCCACCGCAAAGCTGGCAGCGTCACCCTCGGTCACCGTGGCGGGCGCCACCGACACCGTAACGCCGCCCGAGGACGTGCCGTCCGCGCCTCCCGCGCCGTCCACGATCGTCGTGGTCGCCTGCGTCACGTCCAGCGTCACGGTCACTCCGCTGCCGGCACTCGCGCCGTCGAGCTCCACCACCAGCGTCTCGTCGGGCTCCAGCACGTCGTCGGCGAGGGTTTCGATCGCGATCGTGCCGCTGGAAGCTCCCGACCCGATGGTGAGCGTGCCGCTCGGCGCCGTGTAGTCGGCGCCCGGCGTTGCCGTTCCTCCGACCGAATAGCTGATCCGCATTTCCGTGCCGGCGCCGCCCGACACCGTCACCTCGAATGTTGCCGTCTCGCCTTCGTTGACGCTGGGGGCGCCGGCGCTCACGCTCACGCGCGCCGTCGCGGGCTGTACCTGAGCCGGCGGCTGTACCTGGGCCGGCGGTCCCTCGCCGGAAATCGTCGCCGTTGCGCCTTGCGAAGCCACGGTCGCGGTGCCGGCCGTGGTCGCCCCGGTCAGGGTCACGATCATCGTTTCGTCGTTCTGCTCCCGGACTCCGTCGGCAAGGGTCTCGATCGTGATCGTGCCGCTGGTACCGTCGGAGGCGATCGTCAACGTGCCGGGTGGCGCCGTGTAGTCGTCGCCCGCCGTCGCCGACCCGCCGACCGCGTAGCTGATCACCACGTCGGCCGTGGGCGTGCCGCCGGAGAGATTGACCTGGAACGTCGCCGACTGACCCTCGTTCACGCGGGAAGCGAGCGCCTGCACCGCCGCGCTGATCGGGTCGTCGTCGCGGACCGCGACCGTGAACGACACCGCGTCCGTCGTCGTCGAGTCGGGCAGGGTCGCCGACAGGAGCGTCAGAGTGAAGGTCCGATCCGGCTCGTTCAGCGTGTCGCCGATCGTCTGCAACGTGATCGGTGCGTCCAGCTTGGCCTTGAAACCGTCGTCCGGGTCTCCCCGGAAGGTCAGGGTTCCCTCCTTCTCCACGTAGTCCTGCCCGGCCTGTGCGGTGCCGTCGGAGGTCTCGTAGTCGATCGTCACGGTCTGGCCGTCCGGAATGGTGACCTTCTGCGTCGTACCCGGGAGCACCAGCATGGGACGCACCTTTCGCGTCGTGCCGGTTGCCGTATCGCCCTCGGTGATGCAGACGGCGCACGCGATCGAGCTGCTGCTGCCGCGAGTCGAAGCCCCGCGGGCGGATCGTCTGGCCCCGATCGAGCTCGACTGCTGGTCTTCCAGGATCAGCGTCGGCCGGGTGGTGTTGTTGATCGCCGTGGTCGCGGCGGTGGCGCTCACCGTGACGGTGCCCGCCGAGGTGGCGGAATCCAGGGTGACCTCCAGCGTCTCCGTTTCAGGCACCACGTTGTCGGTGAGGGTCTCGATCGTGAAGGTGCCGCTGGACGCGCCGGAGCCGATCGTCAGCGTCGTGGGGTCCGGTGCCGTGTAGTCCTCCGAGGTCGCCGACCCGCCGATCGAGTAGTGCACCACCACCGGCGCCGTGCTCGTGCCGCCCGTGAGGCTCACCGTGAAGGTCGCCGGCCTGCCCTCGTCCACGCTGTCCGCGTTCGCCGTGACCCTCGCCGTCAGCGGGTCGCCGTCGGTGATCCGGCCGGTCGCGGTGGCCTGTCCAAGCGCCACGCCGGCCGGCAGATTGGGAGCCGTCAGCGTCACGGTAAACGTCTCGGTCGCCTCGTTCAAAGCGTCGTCATGCGTCGCCACCGTGATGGTCTGGCGAAGCGCGTCATTCGGGTTGAAGGTGAGCGTCGTGGCGGTCCTTGCGGTGTAGTCCTTCCCGGTTCCGGACTCCGCCGTCCCGTTCTCGGTCGCGTAGGACACCTGCACCGCGCTCGACACCGCCCCCGACAATTCGACGGCGAACTCGGCCGATTCACCCTCGTCCGCGATGGACTTGTCCTCGTACTCGTTGGCAGGGGTGTTCGGGTCGTCCTCCACCTCCACCGCCTTGACGGACACCGTCACCGAGCCCTTCTCCAGGATCGTCGTGGTCGCTGCCGTGCCATCGACCGTGACCGTCCTCGATGCCGTGCTGGCCGAGGTCAGCGTCACCGTCAGCGTCTCGCTGGGTTCCACCACGTCATCGGTCTTGGTCACGATGGTGATCGTGCCGCTCGCGGCGCCGGCCGTGATCGTCAGGCTGTCGCCCGGATCGTCGTAGTCGGCTGACGTCGCCGTGCCGCCGACCGAATAGCTCACGACCACGTCCGCCGTGCTCGTGCCCCCGGTGATTTTCACCTCGAACTCCGCCGATTGGCCTTCCGTCACGCTTTGAGCTTTCGCCGTTACCGCTGCCGTCAGCGGGTCGTCGTCATTGATGGTTCCCGTTGCCGTCGTCGCGTCGGACTTCAACGTCGCGTTCGCCGGCCCGCTGAGCGTCACCGTGAACGCTTCGGTGGGCTCGTTGCGCATGTCCTCGGTGGTCGCCACTGAGATCGTCTTCGTCGTGTCGTTCGGCGCAAACGTGAGCGTGGTGCTGGAGGCGGCCGTGTAGTCCTCGGACGCCTTGGCGGTGCCGTCGGTGGTTGCATAGCTCACCGTGACCTGCTTGCCGCTCGCCGGCGCCAGGGTCACGACGAACTGGGCCGCCTCACCCTCGGCCACGGCCGTCGCGTCCGCGATCGACAGGACCGGCAGGGCGTCGTCGTCATTGATGGTCCCCGTCGCCGCCGTCCCGCCGGACTTCAGCGTGGCGTTCGTCGGGCTGCTCAGTGTCACGGTGAACGCTTCGGTGGGCTCGTTGCGCGTGTCCTCGGTGGTCGCCACCGAAATCGTCTTCGTCGTGTCGTTCGGCGCAAACGTGAGCGTGGTGCTGGAGGCGGCCGTGTAGTCCTCGGACGCCTTGGCGGTGCCGTCGGTGGTTGCATAGCTCACCGTGACCTGCTTGCCGCTCGCCGGTGTCAGGGTCACGACGAACTGGGCCGCCTCACCCTCGGCCACGGCCGTCGCGTCCGCGATCGACAGCACCGGCAGGGCGTCGTCGTCGTTGATGGTCCCGGTCGCCGTCTTCGCGTCCGACTTCAGCGTGGCGTTCGTCGGGCCGCTGAGGGTCACCGTGAACGCTTCGGTGGGCTCGTTGCGCGTGTCCTCGGTGGTCGCCACTGAGATCGTCTTCGTCGTGTCGTTCGGCGCAAACGTGAGCGTGGTGGTCGAGGCGGCCGTGTAGTCCTCGGACGCCTTGGCGGTGCCGTCGGCGGTCGAATAGCTCACCGTGACCTGCTTGCCGCTCGCCGGTGTCAGGGTCACGACGAACTGCGCCGCCTCACCTTCGGCCACGGCCGTCGCGTCCGCGATCGACAGGACCGGCAGCGCGTCGTCGTCGTTGATCGGTCCGGTCGCCGCCGTCCCGTCCGACTTCAGCGTGGCGTTCGTCGGGCTGCTCAGGGCGATCGTGAGCGTGGTGGTCAGTGTAGTCCTCGGACACCGTCGGCGAGAGTTTCGGCAGCGCGTCATCGTCGCTGATGGTTCCGGTCGCCGTCATCGTCGTTGTCACGGTGAATCGGTGCCCTCGTCCCGGCTGGAGGCGGCCGTGTAGTCCTCGGACGCCCGGTGGTTGAATAGCTCACCGTCTTGCCGCTCGAACTGCGCCGCCTCACCCTCGGCCACCGCCGTCGCGTCGGCGATCGACAGGACCGGCAGGGCGTCGTCGTCATTGATGGTCCCCGTCGTCGCGTCGGACTTCAACGTCGCGTTCGCCTTCAGCGTGGCGTTCGTCACGACGAACTGCGCCGCCTCACCCTCGGCCACGGCCGTCGCGTCCGCGATCGACAGGGCTGTCTGAGTCGGTCAGGGTCACGGTGAACGCTTCGGTGGGCTCGTTGCGCGTGTCCTCGGTGAACGCTCGGTGGGCTCGTTGCGCGTGTCCTCGGTGGTCGCCACGGAGATCGTCTTCGTCGTCTCGTTCACCGGCGCAAACGTCAGCGTGGTGCTGGAGGCGGCCGTGTAGTCTTCCGACGCCTTGGCGGTGCCGTCGGCGGTTGAATAGCTCACCGTGACCTGCTTGCCGCTCGCCGGTGTCAGGGTCACGACGAACTGCGTCCGCCTGTTCCGCACTGAGGGTGACGGTAAACGCTTCCTCGGTCCTCGGCCGTGGTCTTCGTCGTCGGCAGGAGCAAACGTCGCGATCGACAGGACCGGCAGGGCGTCATCGTCGTTGATCGTCCCGGTCGCCGTCTTCGCGTCGGACTTCAGCGGTGGCGTTCGTGGGGCTGCTGAGGGTCACGGTGCGCCGAACGCTTCGGTGGGCTCGTTGCGTCGCCGTGTCCTCGGTGGTCGCCACGGAGACTTCGGTGGGTCGTTCGTGTCCTCTCGCACGGAGAGGCGCGAACGTCAGCGTGGTGCTGGAGGCGGCCGTGTAGTCTTCCGACGCCTTGGCTGTGCCGTCGGCGGTTGCGTAGCTCACCGTGACCTGCTTGCCGCTCGCGGGTGTCAGGGTCACGACGAACTGCGCCGCCTCACCCTCGGCCACGACCGTCGCGTCGCGATCGACAGCACCGGCAGCGCGTCATCGTCGTTGATGGTCCCCGTCGCCGTGGTCGCGTCCGACTTGAGCGTGGCGTTCGTCGGCCCGCTGAGCGTTACGGTGAACGCTTCGGTGGGCTCGTTGCGGGTGTCCTCGGTGGTGGCCACCGAGACCGTCTTCGTCGTCTCGTCAGGAGCAAAGGTCAGCGTCGTGGTCGAGGCCGCCGTGTAGTCCTCCGACGCCTTGGCTGTGCCGTCGGCCGTCGAATAGCTCACCGTGACCTGCTTGCCGCTTGCCGGTGTCAGGGTCACGACGAACTGCGCCGCCGCACCCTCGGCCACCGCCGTCGCGTCCGCGATCGAGAGCACCGGCAAGGCGTCGTCGTCGTTGATGGTCCCGGTCGCCGTCTTCGCGTCCGACTTCAGCGTGGCGTTGGTCGGCCCGCTGAGTGTCACCGTGAACGCTTCGGTGGGCTCGTTGCGGGTGTCCTCGGTGGTCGCCACCGAGACCGTCTTCGTCGTCTCGTCAGGAGCAAAGGTCAGCGTCGTGGTCGAGGCCGCCGTGTAGTCCTCCGACGCCTTGGCGGTGCCGTCGGTGGTTGCAAATCTCACCGTGACCTGCTTGCCGCTCGCCGGCGCCAGGGTCACGACGAACTGGGCCGCCTCACCTTCGGCCACGGCCGTCGCGTCCACGATCGACAGCACCGGCAGGGCGTCGTCGTCGTTGATCGTTCCGGTCGCGGTCGTCGCGTCCGACTTCAGCGTGGCGTTCGTCGGGCTGCTGAGCGTCACGGTGAACGCTTCGGTGGGCTCGTTGCGGGTGTCCTCGGTGGTCGCCACCGAGATCGTCTTCGTCGTGTCGTTCGGCGCAAACGTGAGCGTGGTGCTGGAGGCGGCCGTGTAGTCCTCGGACGCCTTGGCGGTGCCGTCGGCGGTCGAATAGCTCACCGTGACCTGCTTGCCGCTCGCCGGCGACAGGGTCACGACGAACTGCGCCGTGTCCCCCTCGGCCACGGCCGTCGCGTCGGCGATCGACAGCACCGGCAGGTCGTCGTCCGTGATCGTAATCGTCTGTGCGGTGCCGACTTGGTTCGCGCCGTGAGTGGCGGTGACCACGATCGTCTCGTCGCCTTCGTGGTCCGAGTCCCCAACTGCCGTCACGGTCGCCGTGACCTCGGTCCGCGTGGCGCCCAGCGTGAGGGACTTCGCCGAGACGGTGTAGTCGTCGGTTTCCGTGGCCTGTCCGCCCAGGGTGAGGGTAACGGTCTGACTCTCGGCGAAGGTGCTGCCCGAAGCGCTGACCTTGATCGTCGACGTTCCTGCTGCCTCGGCAATCGTGGCGGGGTCGACCGTCAAGCTGAGCGCCGGCTCGGGCTCGTCGTCGCGGATCGTCAATTCCACCGGGGAAGGCGGCGATGGTCGGGCACCTGACGAGAGCTCGCCTGAAACCGTTACCGTCTTGTCGGGTGCGTCCACGTTGTTGTTCACGGCGGTGATGGTGACCGTGCCGGTGCTGGTCGTTGCATTGGCGGGGAACGTGAGGACCTTGTTCGCGCTGAGCGTGAAGTCGCCGGCCACCGCGGGAGAGACCGCCTCCGCGGACACGGTAACGGTGAATTCCGCATCCACGGCCTGCTCGATGGTTGCCGTCACCGTGCTGGAGTTGGAAGAGCCGCTCTCGGAAATCGAGTCGGGGGTGAGCACGAGCGTCACGACCGGGGCGGTGTCGGTCAGGCACACCATGACCTTGTCGCCGTCACGGTAGTCGAAGGTGTTGTCGTACGGTGATTGCTGCATCCCCTCGGTCCAACGCCGGTTGGACCAGCCCCACCGGTACGCCTCGCCGAACCCCTGCGTGGTGTGAGACCCGACGGAAGAGAGGGGCAGCCGCACGTCACCGACGTACAGCGTCAAGTCTTCCAGTTTGCCTGGATCGAAGGGGTATTCCGTGACGGCGAAGTGGTAGGACGCGGGAAAGTACCATCTCCCGTTGGTCGATGGATAATTCGTCTGCTCATGGCTATACCAGAGTTGCGTGACCGTGTAGTTCGTATCGCCGAGCATGAAGGACTGTTCGTCGAGGGCTCCGTCCCCATAGTTGCGGTACCCCTGGTCGTCGTACGCGCCGAACGTGGCGACCGTCATGTATGCCTTCCAGCGTGCTCCGTCGCAGGTGGGATTGTCGCTTTCGCCCATGTGCATAGGCATGGACGCCGTGGTGGCGGTCGCCTCCCCCCGGTTCTCGGCTGTGACATACCCGTCATCGTTCCTCGACCAGACTCGGTAGTGCCACGTTTCGCCTTCCGAGAGGCCCGTGTGGGTATACCTGTTGTTTCTCGTCGACGGGGCTTGCGGATGCGCCGCTACGAGCGTCGTCCAGTCCGAATCGTCGGCGTCGTCACAGTCGTTGTCGGCGGTTTCCTTGCAGGCTTCGATCTTGTGGTCGCGGACGGGTGGGTCGGCGCTTCCGTTTCTGTTCCATTGCAGTTTGACTCGTGTCTGGCCATCCACGAATGCAAAGAGCCAGACCCGGCCCGGCGGGTCGGCGTACGCGAGCTCCGGCAGGCCCAGAATCGCGGCCATGACGAGCGACGCGAGCACGATCCGACGGGCGGATCGCGCTCGGCGCGCCGCTGAGGCAGGCGTCCGGGCGCATCTTTTCACTGAGGCGCCACCGGTGATCGGCGGCCTCCGGCCGGTTCGTTCGGGTCCATTGCGCCCTGACACCAGACCCATGGTTAGGTCGCGTCCACCTACAGTGGATCGACCGGACGCGCACGTTCCTTAAGTCGTTTTGTCCGATTAATTCCACCGACACCGTCGTGCGGTTTTCAAAGTGCTTCGAATTCGGCAGGGCTGATCTCCGCCTGCTTCAGGATGCTTCGCAACGTACCGGCGGCACCAAGTGCAGAGCCAGAGCTTCGCTCAGATTGGAGATGGCGCGTGCTCGCGTCTCTCCCTGGCTCGCGATGTTCACCTCCAGCGCCTGAGCGACGTACCAGTCGCCTTCGCGCCACACGTGAGCAGTGAACTCCGGTTTCGCCTGACCATTTGCGGTAATCCCGTAGAGGACTTCCTTCGCAAGCCTTCCATCGGCAGTCCCCAGATTGCTGGCCTGCTGAGCCATGGACATCAAACATCTACACTACTTGGCTCCTCTCCGTCAAATTCGCTCCGCCGCCTCAATCCGAGTTCCGGAGCGGCGCCGGTTTTGCGCGTCGGGTCATGGGAGTCGTACAATCGGCGGCATGCGACTGACGATTCGGAGCGGGAGACCGGCGACGGAGGCGTGCGACGCCCTGGTCGTCCTGGCGGCCGGGGACACGGGACTGAGCGGTCCCGCGGCAGCCGTGGATGCGGCGGCGAACGGCGCGCTGGCGGCGGTTCGGGCGCTGGGGGACTTCGACGGCATGGCCACGTCCACCCGGCTGGTGCACGTCGGAGACGGGCTGGAGGCGCGGCGGGTGCTGCTGGTGGGCACCGGCGACGGCGGCGGCGGTTCCGCCGAGAGCGGACGCCTGGCCGGCGGCGCCGCGATCCAGGGCCTGTCGGGCATGACGATTCGGACGGCGGTCGCCGTGCTGCCGGAGCGGGCCGACGCCGCGTTCGTGCAGGGACTGACCGAGGGGCTGGCGCTCGCTTCCTACCGGTTCGATCGCCATCGGACTGCGGAGGAGACGGAGACGGCCGTGGAGTCGGTCACGCTGCTGGCCGCCACGGAAGAGGAAGCCCGCGCCCTGCAGGCGGCGTTCGACCGGGCCGTGATTCTCGGCGACGCCACCGGTCTGGCGCGTGACCTGGTCAACGAGCCGCCCAACCACCTGACGCCCACCGCCCTGGCGGACCGGGCTGTCGAGGTGGCGGGCGCGCACGGGCTCCGGAGCCGGGTGCTCGGTCCGGCGGAGCTGGCCGACCAGGGCTTCGGTGCGCTGTTGGGGGTGGCGCAGGGCAGCGCCGAGGAGCCGCGCTTCATCGTGCTGGAGCATGCCGGCGAGGACGCCGGCGCCGCGCCGCTGGTGCTGGTGGGCAAGGGGCTGACCTTCGACAGCGGCGGCCTGTCGATCAAGACCGGCAAGGGCATGGAGGACATGAAGATCGACATGGGCGGCGCCGCCGCCGTGCTCGGCGCCATGCAGGCGATCGGCCGTCTGGACTGCCGCCAGCGCGTGGTGGGACTGATCCCGGCGACCGAGAACATGACCGGTCCGCGCGCGCAGCGTCCGGGCGACGTGGTGCGCTCCTACGGCGGCGTCACCATCGAGGTGCTGAACACCGACGCCGAGGGCCGGTTGGTGCTGTCGGACGCCCTGGGCTACGCGGCGACGATGAAGCCGGCGGCGGTGGTGGACGCGGCCACCCTCACCGGCGCGGTGATCGCCGCGCTCGGCCACCACGCGGCCGCGCTCCTGGGCACCGACGAGCCGCTGATGCGCGCGATCGAGGCCGCCTCCGCCGCGACCGGCGAGCGGGTGTGGCGGCTGCCGCTCTGGGACGTGTACGACGAGCCGCTGAAGAGCAAGGTCGCCGACATCAAGAACATCGGCGACGGCGGCGCCGGCACCATCATCGGCGCCGCCTTCCTGAAGCGGTTCGCCAGCTACCCGTGGGCGCACCTGGACATCGCCGGCACCGCCTGGGACGTCAAGGACGTGAGCTACCACCCCAGCCGCGCCACCGGCTACGGCGCCCGCCTGTTCGCGGAGCTGGCGGCCGGCTGGGACGCCTGAAGGACCGCTGACGCGTTTGTACAGAGTCCTCTGCGCGGAATCTTGCGCGAAGGAGCCATGGTAGCCATCATGGTCCTATGACAGAGATGGCAGCGAAGGATGCGAAGAATCGCTTCGGGCACTTGCTTGACGTGGCGCAGAGCGCGCCCGTGTGCGTCACGAGGAAAGGCAGAGCGGTCGGCGTGATGATGTCCATCCGCCAGTATGAGGTGCTCCGCGGAGCTGCGTGGGAGCAGCTCAAGTCGTCCATGGATGCGTTGGGCAGGGAGTCGGCCGCCGCCGGGCTGACGGAAGCCGGTCTGGAGGCGCTGCTGGCGGATGAGAGTTGAGCGTGTCGTACTCGACACCAACGTGCTTATCAGCGCCGCCCTGATCGCTTCCAGCATGCCCCGGAGGGTCGTGGAAGCGATCTTCACGGCGAACGGCGTGCTGCTGTTCTCCGACGAGACGTTTGCAGAGCTCTGGACCCGCCTTCATCGCACGAAGTTCGACCGCTATGTCTCCTCGCAGAGCCGCACCGTGTATCTTGCTCGAGTCAGAGCCGTCGCCGAGTGGGTGGGGATCGCGGGCGCCACGCTGGGTTGCCGCGACCCCGACGACGACAAGGTTCTGGAAGTGGCGCTGATGGGTGCCGCAGACTGCATCGTCACCGGCGATCAGGACCTGCTGGAGTTCGCGTCATTCCGCGGCATCCCGATCCTGAGCCCGGCGAGTGTTCTGGAAGGCCACCCGACTCCGAGGCCCATGCTCAGGTGAGCGCCGGAGCGGTCTCTTCAGGGATCTCTTCGGGCTCGATCACCTCGATCCCGCTGGTCCGCAGTTCGTGCGCCCGGCGGCTGTGGATCGACGCCGTGGCCAGAATGACGCGCGTCGGACTGACTCCGGTCGACTCCTCGTACAGGCGCCGCTTGCGTTCGAGGCGCGTCTTGATGGTGGGCCCCACGCTGGCGGCGATCTCGACCAGAACGTGCTGGCCGTCGTAGATCAGAATGTCGAACTGCTCGCCGGAGATGGTCCGCTGCTCGACGCGGACCCCGAAGGACTGCTCCAACAGCGCGGCCACGGTCTGCCGAAACAGGGATTCGTTGCGGATCCCCCAGCGCGCACCCAGGCGATCGATCGACCGCTGCACGTCGCCGAAGCGGTCTGCTACCTCGGTCCGAAACTCGTCCATCCGCCGATCGACCTGCTCGAAGCGGTCTGCTACCTCGGCTTGAAACTCGTCCATCCGCCGATCGAACTGCTCGAGGCGCCGATCGACCTGCTCGAAGCGCTGGTCGACCTGCTCGAAGCGCTGGTCGACCTGATCGAAGCGCTGGTCGACCTGCTCGAAGCGCTGGTCGACCTGCTCGAAGCGCTGGTTCATCTCGGTACGCAGTTCCCGCAATTCGGTCATCACCAGAGCCACCTCTTCCCGGCGCGCGAATGCCTTCAGGAAGGCCCGGTAAATCGTCGGCTCCAGGTCCGGGCGGCGCTCCAGCAGGTCGGGCAGACGTCTGAACAGATCGATCAGTTCTTCGTCACGGAACGACGTCGCCGTTCTTTCGCGTGCGGGCATGGCTGCTCTCCGAGAACTCCAGATTACCAAGATAGCTCGGCGGTCGGGCTACGTCGACCCGGTGGGGAGCGCGGCCGGCCTCGGGCCGGCTCGAGGCCCCACTTTTTCGCGTCCCACCTGAAGCGCCAGCGCCGTCCCGTCGTTCTCCTGGGGTGAGACCCAATCATCACAGGAGGTACCGATGAACAATCTCAACTCAGTCCTGCTGGAGGGCAACCTGACGCGCGATCCGGAGTTGCGCTACACGGGCAAGGGCACGGCCGTCTGCCGCTTCTCGATCGCCTGCAACCGCTCCTACAAGCAGGAGGATCAGCGCCAGGAGGAGGTGTCGTACTTCGACGTCACCACGTGGGCGCGGCTGGCCGAGATCTGCGCCGAGTACCTGGTCAAGGGCCGGGGCGTGCGCGTGGTGGGCCGTCTGAAGCAGGACCGGTGGGAGGACGACAGCGGCAACCGGCGCTCCCGCGTGGAGGTCATCGCCGAGCACGTGGAGTTCAAGCCGCAACGGCGCGACGAAGTCGACACGGCGCCGGAGGCGGAGGCGATCCTCCCCGAACCGGAGCCCGCGCAGGCGACCGCGTAGCCGCGGTTCCCGGCTCAGGCCCCCTTCTCTACCGTCACTCCGAAACGGGGCGCCGGCCGCCCGGCGCCCCGCCCATGCCGGTTCCGCGCGCGAGAAAGACAGCGGTGAGACTGTTTGGAGGGGCTCTCACCGCCGTCCTCAGGCGCCTGCGGGGCGGTGCGCGGAGTCGCCCTGCCCCGCATCATCCCGCTACCGTCTATTCGATCCCCGCCACGTCGGCGCCCGACACGCAGGGGGGCGTCTGTTCCTCGGGCGTTGCAACGGCGATCCCCAGTGCACCGCCGCCGACTGCCAGAACGACGACGAGCAGAGCGACGGGCGTTCCCGCACAAAGCGGGTGCCCAGGGGCGATCTGAGGTTCAGAGCATAGGCACCCTCCTTTCCGCCGGGAGGCAGTCAACGTCAGGCGATCATCATCTGTTAACGATTATCGGCAATCCCCCCGGCACCTGCAACGAGGAGACAAGCGGGACTTTGCTTGAAGACACGGACACATTTCCAGAGAGATACACGAATATTACCTGTTATCCCAAACGATGATGAATACCTGATGAACAGGCCTTCCATCCTGTATACAGGATGGACCGTCATGCCACCGGATTCTGGCTCCACGGCTCCTGCTGTTCCGTCGGTCTCACGATGACAATCCTCCACCGGGATTCCTGAAGAGCCCACGCGGGTGACCAGCCGATGAGCGAACCCGGCCGATCACCATCCGCAAGCGACGCCCGGCGGCCGCGTTGGCGCGGTTACGCACAGCTCGCGCTGATCCTGCTGGCGCTCGCCGGCGCCGAGGCACGCCTCGATCAGGCGTGGACCGCCCTCACGCTGGCGGAGCGGGCGCTCGAAAAGACCAGCGTGTCGCTGCCGTTCGCGAGTCGGGAGATCAGAGCCTCGGCTTTCCGCTGGCCTTCGCCGGCGCCGTGTTCACGCTGTTCATTCTCCCCGCGCTCGTGATGGCGGTGGAGGGATCTCGCAGGTAGGGCACTCCGGGTCCGGAGCGGTACCGGTGGTTGGCGCGTCGGGTTAGGATAGCCCCATCATGACGGGACCGGACAAACCCACCACGGACGCCGGCTACCTGGAGGCGGCGTCGCGGATCATCTTCATGGGCGGCCTGAACCGCCGGGTCGTGGACGGCAAGTGGGACGGCTTTCTGGAAGCGTTCCACGGTTTCGACGTGCCCACGGTGGCGGCCATGGGGCCGGCGGACGTGGATCGGCTGGCCGGGGACGACCGGGTGATCAAGTACCAGGCCAAGCTGCAGGCGGTGGTGACCAACGCGCAGGAGATGCAGCAGGTCGCCGCCGAGCACGGCAGCTTCGGCGCCTGGGTGGAGTCGGCCGTCGCCGGTGGCGTTCCCGCCGCCTGTGCCACGCTGTCGAAGCGGTTCGCCTACATCTCCCGGGACGGCGCTCGCAACTGGCTCTATTCCACCGGCCACGACGTGGGAGCGGTGACCGACAAGGTCCGGGAGAAGTACGCGCCGTACCGTCCGGCCTGACGGGGACCCGCAGATGACGCTGCGCACCAAGCTGGGCTACGGCGTCGGCGATCTGGGCGGCAACCTGTTCTTCACGGTTGTCAGCTTCCACCTGCTGATCTTCTTCACCGACACGGTGGGGTTGTCGCCGGCGCTGACCGGGCTGGCCTTCACCGTCGCGCGGCTCTGGGACGCCGTGACCGATCCGCTGATGGGCGTGATCTCGGACCGTACCCGCACCCGCTGGGGCCGCCGCCGTCCGTACCTGCTGGCCGGCGCGCCGCTGCTGCTGGCCGGCATCGCCGTCCTCTTCGTCGATCCCGGCCTGCAGACGCCGGGGGCGTTGTTCGCCTGGGCGGCGATCGTCTACGGCCTGGCGAACACCGCCTACACGGTGGCGTTCATCCCCTACAACTCCCTGACCCCGGACCTCGCCCCCGGATCGGACCAGCGCACCGCACTCAACGGCTACCGCATGAGCTTCGCGGTGGTCGGCACGCTGATCGGCGCGGCGGGGTTCCCGATGCTGGTCTCGGTGCTGGGTCCGGGAGCGCCCGGCTACGGCCGTGCCGGCCTGGTGACCGGCGCGATCGTCTGTGCAGGACTGCTCGTCACGTTCCTGATGGTGCGGGAGCCCCCGCCGCCGGCCACCACCGGAACGGCCACCACCGGAACGGCCGGCGTCGGCCTGCGGCCGGTGGTGCAGGCGCTCGGAAATCGCGCCTTCCTGCTGGTGCTGATCCCGTGGACCCTGCACATGGTGGGCATCTCGCTGGTGTCCCCCATGGTGGTGTTCTACTTCAAGTACGTGCACGGGGACGAAGGGCTCTCGCAGATCGCCCTGGGCGTCCTGCTGATCGCCGCCATGGCCTCGATCTCGCTGTGGGTGGTCTTCGGCAAGCGGCTGGAGAAGCGCACCTGCTACAACCTGGGGATGGTCTGGTTCTGCGTCTGTCTGCTGGCGGCCGCGGCGTTCGGCCAGCGCAGCGTCCCGCTGACGCTGGTCATCATCGGCCTGGCCGGCATCGGTCTGGCTACCCACTACGTGTTCCCGTGGTCGATGCTGCCGGACGCAATCGACGCCGGCGCCGTGGCCTCCGGCCGCCGTGACGAAGGGGTCTACTACGGACTCTGGACCCTGCTGCAGAAAGGCGGCCAGGCGCTGGCCCCGCTGCTGGCCGGCATCACCCTGAGCGCGACCGGCTACGCGCCGGACGCCGTGCAGACCCCGGCCGCGCTGACCGGCATCCGGCTGCTGGTGGGGCCGTTCCCGGCGGTCTTCTTCGCGGCCGCGGTGGCGGTCCTCACGGCCTACCCGATCACACGCGCGGCCCACGCGAAGCTGCAGGAACGGTTGCGATCGGCGTGAACGGCGACCCGAGCGTCGCTGCTGGCGACCCGGGCGTCGCAAGGGGCGGCCCGGGCGTCGCGAGCCGCGACGCGATCGTCGTCCGCGGGGCGCGCGCCAACAACCTCCGCAACCTCGACGTCGAGATCCCGCTGGCGCGGATGACGGTGGTCACCGGCGTGTCCGGCTCGGGCAAGTCGTCGCTGGCGTTCGACACCGTCTACGCGGAGGGCCAGCGCCGCTACGTGGAGACCTTTTCCGCCTACACCCGCCAGTTCCTGGACCGGATGGACCGCCCGGCGGTGGACGCGGTGGAGGGGGTGCCGCCGGCCATCGCCATCGACCAGACCAACCCGGTGCGCACCTCGCGCTCCACGGTCGGCACCATGACCGAGCTCAACGACTACCTGAAGCTGCTGTACGCGCGCGCGGCCGGACTGACCTGCCGCCGCTGCCGCCGACCCGTGCAGGTGGACACGCCGCAGTCCATCGCCGCCGAGCTGCTGGCGTCCGCGGCGGACGGGCAGCGATCCCTGATCACCTTCGAGGTGCCGGTGCCGGCCAGCTTCACGCTGCAGGAGGTGCGCGCCCTGCTGGCGGCGAAGGGCTACCACCGGATCCACGCGGAGCGCCGCGCCACGGGATCGCGCCCGCGGCGCCTGGAGGTGATTCAGGACCGGGTCGCGTTGGCCGGCCGCAACCTGCCGCGCATCGTCGAGGACCTGGAGGCCGCCCTGGAGCACGGCCACGGGCGGGCCGCGGTCCGGCACGTGGACGACGACGGCAGCGCCGGGCGCCCGCGCCGGTTCTCCGCGGAGCTGCACTGCGCTGCGTGCGACATCGCCTACCGCGAGCCGCTTCCCAGCCTGTTCTCTTTCAACTCCCCGGTCGGCGCCTGCGAGCAATGCCGGGGGTTCGGGCGCATCATCACCATCGACTACGACCTGGTGATCCCGGACCGCCGCCGCTCGCTGGCCGACGGCGCCGTCCGCCCGTTCCAGAGCACGAGCTACTCCGAGTGCCAGGACGACCTGATCGGATTCGCCCGCCGGCGCGGCGTCCCGGTCGACGTGCCGTGGCAGGAGCTGCCGGCCGCCGACCGCCGCTGGGTGATCGACGGCGACGGCACGCACTCCGAGGGGCGCTGGTACGGCGTGCGCGGCTTCTTCGACTGGCTGGAGGGGCGGAGCTACCGCATGCACGTGCGGGTGCTGCTGTCGCGCTACCGCGCCTACGTGGAGTGTCCGGAGTGCCGCGGCACGCGCCTGAAGCCGGACGCGCTGCTGTGGAGGCTGGGAGCGGACCGGGGCCGCCACGTCCACGGCCGTCATATCCACGAGGTGGCGCTGCTGCCGATCGGGGAATGCGAGCGCTTCTTCGCCGCGCTCGAGGTACCCGCGGCGATCGCCGCCGGGGTGGAGCCGGTGCTGGAGGACATCCGGACCCGGCTGCGCTACCTGGTGGAGGTGGGGCTGGGCTACCTGACCCTGGACCGGCAGTCGCGCACGCTGTCCGGAGGCGAGGTCCAGCGCATCAACCTGACCACCGCCTTGGGCACGCAGCTCGTCAACGCGCTGTTCGTGCTGGACGAGCCCAGCATCGGCCTGCACCCGCGCGACATCGGCCGGCTGATCGGCGTCCTGCACCGCCTGCGCGATGCCGGCAACACCCTGCTGATCGTCGAGCATGACCCGGCGGTGATCCGCGCCGCCGACCACGTCATCGACCTGGGGCCCGGGCCGGGCCGGCACGGCGGCCGCATCCAGTTCGCGGGCCCGGTCACCGGGCTGCGCGGCTCGGACACCCTGACCGGGCGCTACCTCTCGGGGCGACTGCAGGTCGCCGGCAGCAACTGGCACCCGAGCGCCGGCCGCGGCTTCCTGCGCGTGCGCGGCGCCCGCGCCAACAACCTCAAGCGGATCGACGTGGACGTCCCGCTGGGCGCCCTGGTCTGCTTGGCAGGGGTCTCGGGATCCGGAAAGTCCACCCTGCTCTCCGATATCCTGTTCCCGGCGGTGCGCCGCGCCAAGGGGCAGCCGGCGGAGGCTCCGGGCGCCCACCGCGCCGTGCTCGGTCACGAGCGCATCGACGCGATCGAGCTGATCGACCAGAGTCCCATCGGCAAGTCGGCGCGCTCCACCCCGGCCAGCTACGTGAAGGCGCTCGACCCGATCCGCAAGCTGTTCGCGGCCACCGAGACGGCGCGAGCGCGCGGCTACACGGCCGGCACCTTCAGCTTCAACACCGGCGCCGGGCGCTGCCCGGCCTGCAGCGGCGCCGGCTTCGAGCACATCGAGATGCAGTTCCTGTCCGACGTCTATCTGCGCTGCGGGGACTGCGACGGCCGTCGCTTCCGCCCGGAGGTGGAGGAGGTGCGCGTGCACGGCCGCTCGATCGTGGACGTGCTGGACATGACCGTGGACGATGCGCACGACGCCTTCCCGGAGCCGGCCGTGCGGGCGGCGCTGCGGCCTCTGGCCGAGGTCGGGCTGGGCTACCTCACGCTGGGCCAGGCGGTGCCCACCCTGTCCGGCGGCGAAGCTCAGCGGCTGAAGATCGCCGGCCACCTGGCCGGGGCCGCGTCGAAGGGATCCCGGCGCGGCGATCCGCGGCAGGGCGTCCTGTTCCTGATGGACGAGCCCACCACCGGCCTGCACTTCGCGGACATCGCGGTCCTGATCGGCGCGCTGCGCAGCTTGGTGGCCGCCGGCCACTCGCTGATCGTGGTGGAGCACAACCTGGACGTGCTGGCCGCCGCCGACCACGTCATCGAGCTGGGTCCCGAGGGCGGTGAGGCCGGCGGCCGGGTGGTCGCCGCCGGTGCGCCCGGCGAGCTCGCCGCGGAGGGCGGCACGCACACCGCGCTGGCGCTGCGCGACCGGGACCGGGAGATGCCGGAGTTCGCCGGCGCGTGCGCGGACGGCACGGCCTCCGTCCCGGGCCCGGGGAGCAACGGCGCCATCGAGGTGCGGCGCGCACGGGAGCACAACCTGCGCGCCATCGACCTGACCATCCCGCGCGACCGCTTCACGGTGGTCACCGGGGTTTCGGGCTCGGGCAAGAGCACGCTGGCCTTCGACGTGCTGTTCGCGGAGGGGCAGCGGCGCTACCTGGAGTCGCTGAACGCCTACGTCCGCCAGTTCGTGCAGCCGGCTGCGCGCCCCGACCTGGACGGGCTGTCCGGCATGCCGCCGGCGGTGGCCATCGAGCAGCGCACCAGCCGCGGCGGCCGCAAGAGCACGGTGGCCACCCTCACCGAGATCTACCACTTCCTGCGCCTCCTGTACGTGCGGCTGGGCGTCCAGCACTGCCCGGACTGTGCCGTCGCCATCGAGCCGCAGAGCGCCGCCGCGATCGGCGCCGCCATCCTGGAGCGGTTCGCCGGCCGGCGAGCGATGGTGCTGGCGCCGCTGGTGCGCGGCCGCAAGGGCTACTACACGGATCTGGCCGCCTGGGCGGCCGGCAAGGGGTTCGGCGAGCTGATGGTCGACGGGCGGCTGCTCCCCACCGACCCGTGGCCGCGGCTGGACCGCTTCCGCGAGCACGACATCGACGCGCCGATCGCCACCCTCGACGTCGACCGGCACGCCGCACCCGCCGTGGAGGGCACCGTCGCGCAGGCGCTGGAGTTCGGGCGCGGCACCCTGCACGTCCGCCCGCTCGACGGTGGGCGCGCCGGGGCTGTCCATGTCCATTCGACCGAGCGTTCCTGTCCGAGCTGCGGGCGCAGCTTTCCGGAGCTCGACCCGCGCCTGTTCTCCTTCAACTCCAAGCACGGCTGGTGCCCGGAGTGCTACGGCACCGGCCTGGAGCTGCCCGGCTTCGACGCCGAGCACTCGGGCGACGAGGCGTGGTGGAACGAGTCATGGGACGGGGCGGAGGTGCCGTGCCGTGCCTGCGCCGGCCGCCGGTTGCGCCCGGAGGCGCTGGCGGTGACGCTGGGCGGCCGCTCCATCGACGACCTGGGCGCGCTGGCCGTGCAGGCGCTGCCGGCGGCGCTGCGGGCGCTGCGGTTCGACGACCGGCAGCGGGCGATCGCCCGCGACATCGTCCGCGAGCTGCGCGCCCGGCTGGGGTTCCTGCAGCAGGTGGGCCTGGGCTACCTGGGGCTGAACCGCGCGGCGCCGACGCTGAGCGGCGGCGAGGCGCAGCGCATCCGCCTGGCCGCGCAGCTCGGCTCGCAGCTCCGCGGCGTCTGCTACGTGCTGGACGAGCCGTCGATCGGCATGCACGCGCGCGACAACCACCTGCTGCTGACGACCCTGCGGCGGCTGCAGGAGCGGGGCAACACCGTGATCGTGGTCGAGCACGACGAGGAGACCATCCGCAGCGCCGACCACGTCGTCGACCTGGGTCCGGGCGGCGGCACCGGCGGCGGCCGCGTGGTCGCGGCGGGCACCCTGGCGGAGGTGATGGCCAACGACGCCTCCACCACGGGACGGATGCTGCGCGCGCCCGGCCGGCACCCGGTGATCGAGCGGCGCCGCGATCCGGAGGCCGGCTGGCTCACCGTCCGGGAGGCGGCGCTGCACAACCTGCGGGGCATGGACGTGCGCATCCCGCTGGCCGCGGTGACCTGCGTCACCGGCGTGAGCGGCTCCGGCAAGAGCACCCTGGCGCGCCGGCTGCTGTTCGACCAGGTGCGCGAGCGGCTGGCGGCGCGGTCGCGGCGGCGCGCGGGGCGCTCGGCCCGTCCCCGCTGGACCGGCTGCCGGGAGCTCGAGGGATGGGAGGCGCTGAGCCGCGCCCTGCAGGTCGACCAGACGCCCATCGGCAAGACGCCCCGCTCCTGCCCGGCCACCTACGTCGGCGTGTGGGACGACGTGCGCGCCCTGTTCGCGGCCACGACCGAGGCGCGCATCCGCGGCTACGGGGCGAGCCGCTTCTCCTTCAACGTCGATGAAGGCCGCTGCCCGGAGTGCGCGGGCCAGGGGGTGAAGAAGCTGGAGATGAGCTTCCTGCCCGACGTGGCCATCCGCTGCGAGGCGTGCGGCGGCGACCGCTTCGAGCAGGAGACCCTGGCCGTGCGCGTGCACGACCGGTCGATCGCCGACGTGCTGGCGCTGGACGCGGCGGCGGCGGCCGAGGCGTTCGCCGCCCACCCGCGCATCGCACCGACCCTGGACCTGCTGGTGGAGGTCGGGCTGGGCTACCTGAAGCTCGGCCAGCCCAGCCCGACGCTGAGCGGGGGCGAGGCGCAACGCATCAAGCTGGTCGCCGAGCTGGCCAAGCGCGCGCCGGGCGCCACCCTCTACGTGCTGGACGAGCCCACCATCGGCCTGCACATGGCCGACGTCGACCGGCTGACGCGGGTGCTGCACCGGCTCGCCGACCGCGGCGACACCGTGGTCGTGATCGAGCACAACCTCGACGTGATCGCCGAGGCCGACCACGTCATCGACCTGGGCCCGGACGCGGGTGACGCCGGCGGCCGCGTCGTCGCGCAGGGCCCCCCGGAGCGGGTGGCGGCGGTCCGCCGCGGGTCGCGCACGGCGCCGATCCTGGCGCGCTTCCTGCGCGAGCGCGCCGCCTGACGCGACCGCGCCGTCAAGGCGCGCGCGCCGGCGGGGCTGCCCCGCGCCGGCGGAGCTCCTGGAGCAGCGACCCCAGGGCGGCCAGCGCAACGAGCAGCGCGCCGGCGAAGATGAACAGGCCCAGCGCCCGCACGGGTCCGATCAGCACCGCCCCGGCCGCCAGCGCGGCGACGGCGCCGGCCGTGACCCATTCCGCCGCACCGAGGCGGCGAATGCCCACGACGTAGGCGCGCATCGCCAGGAAACAGGTCAGCCACACGGCCATGCCTCCGAACAGCAGTCGGGCGCCCGACAGCACGGTGCCGCTGGCCAGCCGGGCGAGTCCCGCGCCGCCGGCGACGCTCTGCACGTCTGCCCTGATCAGGACCATCATGTGCCGCACCGCTTCCAGCATGCCGGGCTCCCCACTGCCCTCGGCCTCGCTGTCGGCGGCGCTCAGCCCCACCAGGCTCACCTCCACCGCGGCCGCCATGACCACCACGGCCAGCGTCATCGGCAGGTGCAGGTGGGTGAGGAATTGCCCGCCTCCCACGCGCTCGCGAAGCTCGCTGCGATCGAGCAGGCGGAAGTAAAACCACCAGATACCGACCGGCAGCGAGAACCCGATCGCGACCGCCAGCCGTGCCTCCGCGAGCACCCCACCGACCACGACGCCGAGCACCGCCTCGCCGAGGACGATGATGGTGAACAACCCCAGCCGTTCCGGGAGATGCGTGGGGTGCGCCGGCCGGTGGCCGAGTCCGGACACCGCCAGCAGCGGCGCCAGCACCTCGATTCCCACCGCGGCCGCGTAGAGCCGCCGGTCCCACGGCGCCGCCGTCCACCCCTGCGCCCCCCAGGCGACTGCCGACAGCGCGAAGCCGATCATCAGGAACCACGTGAACCGGCGCGCGGCCGGAACCCGCAGATGCGCTTCCAGGTAGAGCAGCACCAGCACGGCGCGCGCGGCGAACTGGGCGCGCGCGAACGACTCCGCATGCTCGTCCATCCCGGACTGCACGAACACGGCCGACCCGGCCAGCGTGAACATCAGCAGCAGCGTCAGGATCGTCTGCAGAGTGCTGCCGTCGTCGAAGCGGGTCGCGTAGGTCGTGTGCCCGGCCCACACCAGGAACAGCGGCAGGTACAGCTCCGCCACCTGCGCCAACGTGGCGAAGTCGGGATGCGCGACCAGATGATGGGTGAGGCCGGCGATGTTGATGACGAAGATCACGTCGAAGAACAGCTCCAGCCACGTCGCCGAGCGGCTCTCGTCCGCCCGACCGTTATCACGAGCGCCGTCGCTCAGAGGGTCAGCCATGGGTACTACCCGGTGGGGCCGGGCCAGCCGATGTCAAGCTCTCACCGCGTGGGCCCGTGCCCCGGCAGGGGCTCATCCTGGTACGCGCTTCTCAAGACTGGTTACCCGACGCGCGTTTGATCGCCCAGATGGACACGCGTACACTCTCGCCCGGAACGTAGAGCCGTGCCTTGGCTGAGCGTGTGGCCCGGATCAAGGCACGGCTACATCGGCTGTTGGTGGGAGGCAGTTGGAATGAACAAACATCCCGCGATTAGTCACGATCCTCGGCAGTCGCCCTGCTACCCGATCTCGGAGGTTGCGCGGTACTTGGCGGTGCCGGCGGCGACGGTCCGCTACTGGTCGGTTGGCCAAGGCAGTTACGAGCCTCTGATCGCCGTTTCCTCACGCACACCGACGCTGCTGTCCTTCCTCAATCTCATCGAGCTTCACGTGCTGGCTGCCATTCGGCGCAGACACGGTGTGAAGATGCGGAGCGTCCGCAAGGCAATCCAGTACCTGGCGGATCGCTCCCGGTGTGAGCTGGAAGCTCGCCATCCGTTGATCAGCCGCGAGCTGGAGACGGACGGACTGGACCTGTTCATCGATGAGTATGGAAGACTGATCAACATCAGCCGGGAGGGACAGACAGTCATCAGGGAGGTCGTCCGCGCCGCCCTGAGACGTATCGAACGCGGCCCCGAAGGCATACCCGTCAAGCTCTATCCGTTTACTCGCGAGGCGATCGAGAACGCGCCCGCGATGATCGTCATCGACCCGCGACTCTCAGCGGGCCGGCCGGTCATCGCCGGCACCGGTCTCGCCACTCAGGTCATCTTCGAGCGTTACAAGGCGGGTGAATCAGTCAGAGAGTTGGCTTACGACTGTGAGCGTTCAGACGCCGAAATCGAAGAAGCGATCCGGTGCGAAGCCCTCGCGGCATGAAGAACCGACCCTTTTTCTGGATCGCAATCTCGGCCGGCTACTCGGCGGCGCCCGAACCTCCGTGCACGTCGCCGCGGGCGCTCGGGCGCTCCGACTGGCCCCACGGCATCGGCATGGTCGGCGGCGTCGCGTGGTGGTCGCCGCGCGGCGGCTTGGGGCGCGCGCGGAACTCGCTGATCATGCGCGCGAGCTGGCGCGACGCCTCGCGCACGGCGCGCTCGCCCTTCTCCCTGGTGGCCAGGGTCGGCTCGCCCAGCACGCCGGTGTCGCTGTAGGAGGCGGTCCAGGAGGTCACGTTGCCGGGTCCGTGGCCGTACAGGTCGGTGTAGAAGAAGTCCGATTCGTAGCGGTGGTAGGCGATCTTCCCGTCGGCGATCAGGTCCTTGCGCACGTCATCCTCGTCCAGATAGAGGTACACGGAGGTCTCCAGCTCGCAGGCGTGGGCGATCCCGCCCGGAAAGCGGCTCTCGCGCCAGCTCGGCAGGAACTCCGGGTCCACGGCCAGGAGCTGCCACCAGGAGCAGGTCAGGCACTCGGCGTCGGTCTCCAGGTTCACGCGGCGGGCGGCCAGGTCCAGGTTGGGCATGTTGGAGCCGTGGCCGTTGAGGAAGACGATCTTCTTGAAGCCGTGGTAGGCGAGGCTGGCGCCGATGTCGACGATGCACTTGATGAAGTGCTCCCAGTGGATGCTGGTGGTGCCGGGGAAGTCCATCACGTGCGCCGCGTACCCGTGCACGAAGGGGTGCATGACCAGCACCTCGTCCGGAATCAGGCGCGCCGCCGCCTCGGCGACTCCGCGCGGGCACACCACGTCCACGTCCAGCGGCAGGTGCGGCCCGTGCTGCTCGGTCGATCCCACCGGGCAGATCACCACCCGCTCCTGCTTCACCGCCTCGTTGATCTCCGGCCAGGTCAGCTTCTCGTAGCGCCAGGACTCAGATCGTGCCATCGGTTCCTTCTCCTTCCAGTCGAACGGTGACCAGACCGTACGGCGGGATCGCCGCCTCCGCCACCCCGCCACGAACCGGCATCCGCTCGCGGTCGTTTTCGAGCAGGTCGCAGCGCCACGCGGCCGTGACCGGACGCGCCGGCCCGCCGAGGCGCGCTGCCCCCTGCCGGCCGGCGACCTCGCGCAGCCGGACGACCAGGCCGCGGTCACGGTCGCCCGGCCGCTCCTCGGCCCGCTTGATCGCCTGCACGACCACCGACGGATCGGTGTCGACCTCCATCAGACGCCCGCGCGGCGCGCGGCGGTCGAGCGGTTGGCCGGCCGGCTCCGCGTCGGGGACCTTGTCCTCGTTGCGCAAGTCGGTGGAGTCCCCGCCGGCAAACGCGAGTCCTTCGGCCTCCCGTTTGCCCCCAGCCCCAACCTCGCTCGGAGTCTGCCGGCCACGTCGCTGGCGCGGCGCGTCCGACAGATTCCTCGCCGGCGGCGTCACCCAGGCCGGCAGCTCCTGGTGGCAGCGCAGGCCGAAACGGGTCGCCCGCACCGGGTCGAACGGGCCGGCGTGGCTGGTCAGGCAGAGGTCCAGGTCCAGGAAGCCGTCCTGCCAGCTCTCGGCGCCCTGGAACAGCGGCGCGTTGGTGTTCTCCAGGTTGTCGAGCACGTAGAAGAACAGCGCCCCGTCGCGCGGCTCGTGGCGGACGTCCTCCCAGGCGTGGGTGCGGATGCCGCCCACCTCCACCACGGCGGGGCCGATCGGGCTGACCACGGCCGTGAACCGGTCGTCGCCGACCGCCACGAACCGGTTCAGCCCGGTGAAGCCCGTGAACGAGCCGGGGAGCTGGTCGCGGCCCAGCCGGATCACGGCGTTGGCGACCTCGCAGTGCACGGCCGGGTCCGGGATGGCCAGGGGAAGGCCCAGGTAGCCCTCCTCCTTGCCCAGCGTCTCCTGCTTGCGCAGCCGGTTGCGGAAGCGCACCAGCCGTTCGCCGGCGCACAGGCTCACCTCCTGCGTGAGCCGGCAGGAGACGCCGTCCAGCTCCAGCTCCGATTCCAGCTCCAGCGACGCCGTCACCGGCCCGGCGTGACGCACGCGGCAGGCCGTCACCCGGGTGCGGGCGGAGCGCACCAGCCAGTCGCGCTCCGGGATCCGGCCCATCACCGTGCGCTCGCCGCCGAAGGCCGTCCACGTCGGATCGTGCGCGAGCAGGCGGCCGCGCATCGTGTACAGGTCGTCGTGGAAGCGCGGCGCCACGCGCCGGTAGATGAACTGGCCGGCGCCGTGGTCGGCCTGCGGACACAGCAGCTCGCGGTCCTGCTCCTTGTCCACGATCGAGGTCACTCCTCGCTCGGGGGTCACGCCGATCGCGTACCAGCGGTTCTCCAGCGTCGTCTCGGAGGCGCGCAGCTCGGCATCGTCCCCCGCTGCGGAACCACGGCCGGGGACGACCAGCACCGTGTCCCAACCGAGCGGTTCGACGCATGGAGTCCGGAAGCAGACCTCGTAGCCCATGTGGTCGCCGCGGGTGAGCTGCGCGGGCGCCTCCGTGCCGGTGGCGGCGTGCAGCACGTGCAGGTCGCGCGGCTGCTCCTGCCGCCAGCCGCGGTCCTTGACGAACACGGTGAGGTGCTCGCCGCGCGCCCAGCCGGAGGGGTTGAGCACCCGGACCGCGGGACCGCGCTCGTCGGCGCCGGCGCCGAGCAACGCGGCGAGCCGCGTCAGCAACCGGCGCGAGCCGTGGTCTGCGGCCTGCGCGAAGGCGCGCTTGTCCGTCCACGTGGAGCGCGAGAAGTCCCAGGCAGGATCGAAGCGGCGTTCGTCGGCCCGAGGCTGGAAGCGCTCCCACTGCCACTGCGAGCTTCCGTAGGTGTGCTCGGTGAACAGCAGCAGGTTCTCCTGGATCGCATCCAGATCCGCGCGCGGATACGGGGGCGCGTCGGCGCGCGCCGCCGGCAGCAGGGCCGCCAGCCGTTCGGCCACGTTCCAGGTCGCGGCGGCGCGGCGCTTGGCGACGAAGGCGTCGGCGTACGTCAACGGGTCGTCCGCCCAGGCGCCGGTGAAGTCGCCCGATACGGCCGGCACCGCAGTGGCGGGCCGCGCTCGGGCGATCTCGTCCATGAACGCGGCCGGCGTGGCCAGCACCACGTCGTGCTCGTCGACGTGCTCCCGGTACCAGCGCACCCCGTCCAGCAGGTGGGTGAGCACCGGCCCGTTGTCGTAGCCGATCACCAGGTGCACGGCCGTGTACGGGTAGCGGTCGCCGAGCGCGCGGTGCCATGCGGCGATCTCGCGCAGCCGTTCCGCCACGGTGTCGCGGTGCAGGAAGCAGGCCGCGGACTTGTCGTAGTAGAAGTCGTGCAGCTCCGGCCCGCCGTACAGGTTGACCAGCACGCCCGAGCCGTCGGGCGACTCCCAGCGGAAGATGGGCGGCACCCGCGCGTGATACAGGTTGTCCTTGTAGGCGCCGCGCCAGAACATCAGGTAGTCGACGCCGCTCCCGGCCAGCACTTGCGGCAGGCCCCAGGTCATGCCCGGCATGTCGCTCAGGATCGCGGTGCGCGCGCGGATGCCGAACTCGTCGGCCAGGACGCGGTTGGCCAGCGCGCAGACGCGCGTCATCTCCTCGCCGTCGATCTGCTCGTACTCCAGGTTGGCGTAGGTCGCGCACAGCTCGACGTGGCCGGCGCGGACCGCCTCCGCCAGCGCGCGCACGCGGCCGGAGTCGCGCAGCTCCCGGTAGGCCTGGAAGAAGATCGACGCCTCCAGGGTCCAGCGGAAGCCGCGCTCGACCGCCTGCAGCGCCTGGTCCAGGCCGTCCGCCCAGCCGGCGCGCACCGCGTCCAGCCGGTCGGTGTAGCCGTGGTCTGCGTGGCAGGTGTGGGAGACGAAGAACGTGAAGCGGTCGCTCGCCGGTGCCGCGGTCAGCCTCCCTTGCCCGCGCGCTCCATCCGGGCCCAGGTGTCGCGCAGGCCGATGGTGCGGTTGAAGACCGGCCGCTCCGGCGTGGCGTCGCGTGAGTCCAGGCAGAAGTAGCCGTTGCGGATGAACTGCACGGCGGCCGACGGCTTCGCCTGCGCCAGGCCCGGCTCCAGCTTGCAGCCGGTCAGCACGCGCAACGCGTCCGGGTTGAGGTGGTCGCGCCACTCCTCGCCCTCGGCCAGGTCCTTCATGTCCTCCTTCGTGAACAGGCGGTCGTAGAGCCGGACCTCGGCGTCCAGCGCGTGCGCGGCGGACACCCAGTGCAGGGTGCCCCGCACCTTGCGGCCGTCGGCGGTGCCGCCCCCGCGCGAGGCGGGATCGTACGTGCAGCGGAGCTCCGTGGGGCGGCCGCCGGCGTCGCGGACCACCTCGTCGCAGGTGACGTAGTACGCGTGCTTGAGCCGCACCTCCCGGCCCTCCGCCAGCCGGAACCACTTGCGCGGCGGATCGTCGCGGAAGTCGTCGCGCTCCACGTACAGCTCACCGCTGAACGGCACCAGCCGGGTGCCGGCCGACGGATCCTCCGGGTTGTTCTCGCACTCGACCTCCTCCACCTGCCCGGCCGGGTAGTTGGTGATGACCAGCCGGATCGGGTCCAGCACGCCCATCACGCGCGGCGCGGTGCGGTTGAGGTGCTCGCGCAGGCGGGACTCGAACATCTCGATCTGCACCAGGACCTGCGTCTTGCTCAGGCCCACGTCGGTCGCGAAACGGCGCAGGGCCGCCGGCGGCACGCCGCGCCGGCGCAGGGCGGCGATGGTCGGCAGGCGCGGGTCGTCCCAGCCGGTCACGTCGCCGGCCTCCACCATCTCCTTGAGGCGGCGCTTGCCGGTCATGGTGTGCGAGATGTAGAGGTGGTTGTACTCGATCTGCCGCGACGGAAAGATGCCGAGCGCCTCGATGAACCAGTCGTACAGCGGCCGGTGCGTCTCGTACTCCAGCGTGCACAGGGAGTGGGTGACCCCCTCGATCGAGTCGGACTGGCCGTGCGCCCAGTCGTAGGTCGGGTAGATGCACCAGCGGTCGCCGGTGCGGTGATGGGGGGTGCGCAGGATGCGGTACATCACCGGGTCGCGCAGGTAGACGTTGGGTGCTGCCATGTCGATCCTGGCGCGCAGCACGCAGGCGCCTTCCTCGAACTCGCCTGCGCGCATGCGCCGGAACAGGTCCAGGTTCTCGGCCACCGGACGGTCGCGGTGGGGGCTGTCGCGGCCGGCCGACTGGGCGACGCCGCGGTATTCGATGATCTGGTCCGCGGTCAGGTGGTCGACGTACGCCTTGCCGGCCTCGATGAGCTGCACGGCCAGCTCGTAGAGCCGCTCGAAGTAGTCGGAGGCGTAGTACTCGCGCTCACCCCAGTCGAAGCCCAGCCAGCGGATGTCGGTCTTGATCTGCTCGACGTAGTGGGTGTCCTCGCGCTCCGGGTTGGTGTCGTCGTAGCGCAGCGCGCAGACGCCGCCGAACTCGGCGGCGACGCCGAAGTTGACGCAGATCGCCTTGACGTGGCCGATGTGCAGGTAGCCGGACGGCTCGGGCGGGAAGCGGGTCTGCACGCGCCCGCCGTAGCGGCCGGCCTCCACGTCGCGCCTGACCGCGGCGCGCACGAAGTCAGCGCCTGCGGCCTCGGCTGGCGGCGTGTCGGCGGAATCGCTCACGACAGGTTCCGGTAGGCGACGATCAGTCCGTCGCGGATCGGCACCAGGGAGACGGTCCAGCCGCGGTCGGCCGTGATCAGACCCGTGAAGCGCCGTATCCCCTCGGTGTCCTCGGAACGGTCGGCGTCGTCGAAAATCTTCCCGAACCACAGCATGTTGTCGATGATCAGCACGCCGCCCGGCCGCAGCTTCTCTTCGATCACGGGCAGCGAGTCCGGGTACATGCGCTTGTCGATGTCGTTGAAGATCACGTCGAAGGGGCCTTCGGCCGCGCGCAGGGCGGCCACCGCCTCGCCCACGTGGTAGCGGACGATGCCGTCGTAGCCGAGCGCCGACAGGTGCCGGCGGGCGCGGGCGGACAGCCCCTCGTCCCAGACGACGTGGTGGACGGTGCCGCCGCCGTTTTCCTGGACGGCGCGCGCGAACCACGCGGTCGAGTAGCCGAATCCGGAGCCCAGCTCGAACACGGAGCGGGCGCCGATCATGCGGGAGAGCTGGTAGCAGAGCTGGCCGGAGGCCGGCCCGACGATCGGGAAGCCGACCTCGGCGGCGTGCTCCTCCATGCGGGCGAGCTCCGCGGGGCGGTCGGGAACGAGGTCGTCGAGGTAGCCGCGTACCTCGGGAGAGATCGGGTCCATGCGCAATGCTCCCCGGTCGGCGCACGGCGCGCAAGCGGCACTGAAGCAGCAGCGCCGGGCGAGCGTTTACCTTGGTGGATGGACGAACCGCGAGAGTCGATCTGGAGCGTCCCGTCGTCGCTCAAGGCGGTCTACTATGTCGTGTTCACGGTCCTGGCGTTGCTGAGCGCCGTTCTGGTGCTGGTCGAGGTATTGAGCACCGAGATTCCTGGCGGTATCGTCGGCAAGGCTCTGCGGTTCGGTGAGAGGTTGGCGCCGATGGCGGTCGCATCGGCCGCCTTGAGCATGGTCACGATGGAGGTAGTCGGCATGGTGGGGATCGTAGGCTCATACTTGCAGCAACGACTTGACGAGCACTTCGCGAAACGCGCGGAACGTGCACGCGCACGTGCGGAACGTGACCGTGCACGTGCGGAACGCGCGCTTGCGAAGGCTGTTGCAGAGGCCGCTGCAGAGGCCGCTGCGAAGGGGCATGCGCAGGGCCGTGCAGACGAGAGGGCTAGGTGGGAGGAACGCGAGCGGCGGATCGAGGAGACTGGAGCACGCATCCCGCCCCCGCCGCCGCCCGACGAGGATGCCGACGAGTAAGCGCATCGCGCCGGCGATTCAGTCCATGCGCATGCCGCCGTTGACGGCCAGGGTGCTGCCCGTGACGTAGGAGGCCGCCTCCGACGCCAGGAACAGCACCGCGCCGGCGCAGTCGGCGGGCCGGCCCAGCCGCTTGGCGGCCGTGGTCAGGCGCAGCGCCTCCAGGGTCTCGGGCGTGTTGGTGCGCTCATGGATGGCCGTGAGGATCACGCCGGGCGCGACGGCGTTGACGGTGATCCCGGCCGGACCCAGCTCCTTGGCCAGGCTGCGGGTCATCGCCGACAGGCCGCCCTTGGCCGCCACGTAGGCGGTCGCGCCTCCTCCCCCGCCGGTGTGGGCTGAGATCGAGGAGATGTTGATGATCCTGCCCCAGCCGCGCTCGCGCATGGCCGGCGCCAGCAGGCGGCTGGTCAGCATCGCCGCGGTGAGGTCGAGCGCCAGCGTGTCGTGCCAGGCGGACAGCGGCGCCTCCAGCAACGGGCGCATGTCGAGGACGTCGCCGGCGTTGTTGACCAGGATGTCGATCGGCCCGTCCAGCCGCGCCGCGGCCTCCGTGCAGAGATGCTCGACCTGCCCAGGGTCGGTGAGGTCGGCGGCGATCGCCGCAACCGGCGCATCGGCGAAGCGCGCGCGGTGAGCTCCGCGGCGGCGTCCGCGCTGGAGCGGTAGCCGATCGCGACCGCGGCGCCGTTGTCCATGAACGCCTCGCTGATGGCGCGGCCGATGCCGGTGGCGCCGCCGGTCACCAGGGCGCGCCGCCCGCGCAGGTCGACGTGCAGATCCATCGCGTGCTCCTTCTCGGGTTATCCTCGCATGGAGACGATGGCTGTATGAAGGAGCGAAAGGCGATCGAGGGGCGCTTCGCCGGCAAGGTGGCGGTCGTGACCGGCGGGTCGGCCGGCATCGGCCGCGCCGTGGTCGAGCAGCTCTGCGCGGAAGGCGCCGCGGTGGCCTTCTCCGGGATCGAGCCCGATCTGGTCGAGCAGGCCGTGCGCGACCTCGCCGGGCAGGGGATACCAGGTGGCGGCGTGCTGCGGCGACCATGCCGAGGAGGCGTTCTGCCGGCGGCTGGTGCAGGAGGCGACCGGGCGCTGGGGCCGGCTGCACTACCTGGTGAACAACGCGTTCTCGTTCATCGCCTCCGGGCTCGGCACCGACCGGGAGGCGTGGCTGCGCAGCCTGGAGGCGGGGCCGGTCGCCTACGCGACGATGGCCGACGCGGCGGCAACGACCATCCGCGACAGCGGCGGCGGCGCCATCGTCAACGTGTCGAGCATCTCCGCCCGGATCGCGCAGCCGGACCGCTGGACGTACAACGCGGCGAAGGGCGCCGTGCACACCCTGACCAAGTGCATGGCGATGGACCTGGCCCCGTACGGGATCCGGGTCAACAGCGTCAGTCCCGGCTGGATCTGGACGCGCGAGGTGCTGAAGGCGGCCGACGTGGACGGCGGCGGGCGCGAGAAGTGGGGCCCCGTGTGGGGCCGGTACCACATGCTGGAGCGCTGCGGCGAGCCGATCGAGTGCGCGGGACCGATCCTGTTTCTGCTCAGCGACGACGCGTCGTTCATCTCCGCGACCGACCTGCGGATCGACGGCGGCTACCTCGGCATGGGACCGGAAGGACTGGGCAAGGACGCGGTGTTCGCCGGCTCCGAGTAGGAGCAGCGCCTCCCCGGTGGCTCGGCCTGAGCGAAGCCGAATGTGCGTTGTAGTCGACCGGAGCGGCAAGAGTGTCGCCGCGATCGTTCCGATGGAGGATCTGGAGTTGCTCCGGCGAATTGAGGACATGCTCGACAACGAGGCCGCCATCGAGGCTCGCGAGGAACCGGGCCGTGTCCCGTGGCCGATACTGAAGAAGGAACTGGATCTCTGAGGTCTCCGGCTGACCGACCAGCAGCGGCAGATCGCGGATCCGGCGCTGCGCGGCAGCCTGTTCGTGTCCGGCTCCGCCGGTGCCGGCAAGACCACCGCGGCCGTGCATCGCCTGCGCCGCCTGCTGGAGGCCGGCGTGCGCGCCGACTCGATCCTGGTGCTGCTGCCGCAACGGACGCTCGTCCGGCCCTACCGGGAGGCGCTCCGCGATCCGGCCCTGGCAGCCGGCGCGGCGGTCGCCGTGACCACCGTCGGCGGGCTGGCGAAGCGGGTCGTGGAGCTGTTCTGGCCGCTGGTCGCCGGGGAGGCCGGCTTCGCCGAGCCGGAGCGGGAGCCGGTCTTCCTGACCATGGAGACCGCCCAGTACTACATGGCGCGCGTCATGCAGCCGCTGCTGCGCGACGGCTGCTTCGATTCGCTGGAGATCGACCGCAACCGCATCTACAGCCAGGTGCTCGACAACCTCAACAAGTCGGCGGTGGTCGGCTTCGACCACCTCACGATCGGCGACCGGCTGCGCGCCGCGTGCGGCGGCGACCCGGTGCAGGAGCGCGTCTACCGCGACGTGCAGACCTGCGCCACCGCCTTTCGCCGTTTCTGCCTGGAGCACGGGCTGCTGGACTTCTCGCTGCAGATGGAGGTGTTCGCCCGTCACCTCATGGCCGTGCAGCCGGCGCGGCGCTACCTGGTCAGGCTGCACCGCCACCTGATCGCGGACAACGTCGAGGAGGACACCCCGGTGGCGCACGACCTGCTGCTGTCGTGGCTGGGCGAGTTCGCCTCCGCCGTGGTGATCTGTGACGACGACGCCGGCTACCGCCGGTTCCTGGGCGCCGATCCCGAGGACGGCCTGCGTCTGCGCGACGCCTGCGATGCCGAGGTGCGCATGGACCGCCTCCCCGAGTCCGATCCGTCGCTGCCGGCGTTCGAGCGTCGGCTCGCCTGGCACCTGCAACCGCCGTCGCGCCGGCCGGACGATGGCCCGGGGCGCGACCCGTTCCCGGTGGGCGGCGACGGCGTGCTGCGCTTCGCCCACCACCGTTACTACCCGGAGATGCTCGACTGGGTAGCGAAACAAATCGCCGGGCTGATCGAGGAAGGCGTCGCTCCCGGCGAGATCGTGGTGCTGGCGCCGTTCCTGTCCGACGCGCTCCGCTTCGCGCTGGTCGACCGGCTGGACCGGCGCGGGGTGCCGGCGCGCTCGCACCGCCCGTCGCGGGCGCTGCGCGAGGAGCCGGCGACCCGCTGCCTGCTGACGCTGGCGGCGCTGGCCCATCCGTCGTGGCGGCTGCCGGTCGCGCCGGCCGAGCTCGCCCACGCGCTGGTCGACGCGATCGACGGACTGGACCTGGTCCGTGCGCGCGTGCTGGCCGACGCCCTGTTCGATCCCGCGCCGTCCGCATCGTCCGGCCGCATCGGGTCGGGTCTGGCCGCATCGGGTTCGGCGTCCGCCGGTGGCGCGCTGCGGCCGTTCGCGTCCGCTCCCGCCGGGGTGCACGAGCGCGTCACCTACACGGTCGGGGGGCGTTACGAGGGGCTGCGCGTCTGGATCGACGACTACCGGACCGCGGCGGCCGTCGACCGGCTCGATCACTTCCTGCGCCGCCTGTTCGGCGAGCTGCTGTCGCAGCCGGGGTACGGCTTTCACCATGCCCGCCCCCAGGCTCGCGACCACGGCCAGGTCGCGGCCCAGCTTGTCGAGTCGGTGCGCAAGTTCCGTTGGGTGACCGAGCGGCAGCTCGCCGAGGCAGGCGAGTCCTGCGACCGCGAATACGCGGCCACGGTGGCCGACGGCCTGATCGCGGCGCAGTACGTCGATGCGCGCGATGCGGACGCGGAAGAAGCGGTGCTGCTGACGCCGGCCTGGACGTTCCTGATGAGCAATCGGCGGGTCGATCACCAGTTCTGGATCGAGGTGGGCGCGCGCGGCTGGTCGGAGCCGATGCAGCAGCCGCTGACGCAGCCGTACGTGCTCAGCCGCGGCTGGCCCGCCGGCCGGGCCTGGGGCGAGGAGGACGAGGCGAGAGAGGGCCGCGATCACCTGTACCGGCTGGCGGTCGGGCTGGTGCGCCGCTGTCGCACGGCCATCCACCTGGGCCTCTGCGACGTCAACGAGCAGGGCTCGGAGTACCGCGGCCGGTTCCTGCGCGCCATCGACACCGTGCTGCGCTCGGCGAAAGCGGCATGAGCGCTCCCGTGGTCGCGCCGGAAGCTCCCGCCGCCGTTCCGGCGTGGCAGGCACCGCGAGGGTTCACGCCGCGGCCGAGCCAGCGCGCGATCCTGTCCTATGACGGCGGGCTGATGGGGATCGCCGCGGTGCCCGGCAGCGGCAAGACGGAGACCGTCGCCATGCTGGTCGACCGCATCCTGGACCTGCAGGTCCTGGAAGGCGAGCAGGAGATCCTGGTCGTCACGCTGGTCAACGCCGCCTGCGACAACCTGGCCCGCCGGGTCGATCAGGCCACCGCGGCGCGCACGCTGATGCCGGGCGTCGGCTACCGGGTGCGCACGCTGCACTCGCTCGCCGCCGACATCGTGCGCGAGCGTCCGGAGGCGGTCGGGTTGACCGATGCCTTCGGGATCGTCGACCAGGAGCAGTGCGACCAGATCCGCCGCCAGGTCGCGGTCGCCTGGCTGCGGGGCAACGTTTCCCGCTGCGAGTGGCTGCTGGATCCCGAGCTGCCCGAGGAGCGCCGTGCGTTCGTGCGCCGCGAGCGGCTGCCGGGGCTGATCGAGGACCTGGGAGCCGATTTCATCCGCTACGCCAAGGGGGAGCGCGTGCGCCCGGACCAACTGCAGGAACTGCTCCGCGACCGCGGCGCCGGGGACGGGGACGGCGGCGACGACGCTCGCCTGGCGGAGATCGGCACGGCCCTGTACGCCGACTACCAGCGCGCCCTGTCCTACCGCGGCGCGCTGGACTTCGACGACCTGATCTGGCGCGCGCTGGACCTGCTGGAAGCGGACCCGGAGCTGGTGGGCCGGCTCCGCCAGCGGTGGCCGTTCATCCTGGAGGACGAGGCACAGGACTCGAGCGAGGTGCAGGAGCGGATCCTCTCCCTGCTGGCCGGCGAGCAGGGCAACTGGGTGCGCGTCGGTGACCCCAATCAGGCCATCTTCGAGACCTTCACCACCGCCGACCCGAGGTTCCTGCGCGCGTTCCTGAGCCGCGAGGAGGTGGCGGCGCGGGAGCTTCCCGAGTCGGGCCGCTCGGCCCCGCGCATCATCGCCGTCGCCAACCGGATGATCGACTGGACCACCGGCTGCCATCCGGCGGCCTCCGCGCGCGACGCGCTCGGCCTGCCGCACGTCAGCCCGACGCCGCCCGGCGATCCGCAGCCCAACCCGCCCGACACAGAGGCCACCGTCGCCTTCATCGACAAGCCGTTCACCCCGGAACGCGAGGCGGCGGCGATCGCCGATTCGGTCAGCCGCTTCCTGCCCGCCAATCCGGACGCGACCGCGGCGGTGCTGGCGCCCAGCAACCACCGCGCGGGCGACCTGGTGCAGGCGATCCGGGAGCGCGGGGTGCGCTGCGTGGAGAGCCTGCTGGCCAGCACCGGAGCCACCCGCGCGGTCGCCGAGGTCGTCGGCCACGTGCTGCGCGCGCTGGCCGAACCGGGCTCCGCCTTCGCGCTGGCCGACTGCTACCTGGCGTGGCGCCGCGCCGACCGCGACGATCCGAAGGCGTGGGCCACGGCGGAGGCAGGCGCGCGCACGCTGCGCGGCTGCGAAGCCCTGGAGGACTACCTCTGGCCACGCCTCGGCCGCGACTGGCTGGCCGAGCAGGACGCCGGCGCGGCTGAGCGCGATAGCTTCTCGCGCTTCGCCGAGCTGGTACGGCGCTGGCAGGGGGCGGCGGCGCTGCCGATCGACCAGCTCGTCCTGACCGTCTCGCAGGACCTGTTCGACGAGCCGGACGAGCTCGCGGTCGCCTTCAAGCTGGCCGTCAGCCTGCGGCAGGCCGGGCGCCTGCATCCGCGCTGGGGCATCCGTGAGATGATCGACGAGCTGAAGGCGATCGCCGGCAACCGGCGCCGGTTCGCGAGCTTCGCGCCCGATCAGGCCGGCTTCGATCCCGCGGCGCACCGCGGCGCGGTGGTGGTCGCCACCATGCACAAGGCCAAGGGGCTGGAGTGGGACCGGGTCTACCTGACGTCCGTGAACGCCTACGACTATCCGGGCGACCCGGACGCCGACCGGTTCATCCCGGAGAAGTGGTACCTGGCCGACCGGCTCAACGCCGCCATCGAGGCATGCGAGGAGGCGCGCTGCCTGCTCGCCGGCAGCGAGTACCGCCGCCGCGAGGCGACGTACCGGGCCCGCATCGACTACATTCGGGAGCGGTTGCGGCTCCTGTTCGTCGGCATCACCCGCGCCAGACGCGACCTGATCGTGACCTGGAACACCGGCCGGGGAGGCGATCTGGGTCCCGCTGTCGCGTTCAGCGCACTCGCCGAGTGGTGGGATGGGGAGAAGGAGAGACATGGCGATCGCTGACGACCTGGCCCTGAGCCAGGCCAGCCTGCAGGACTACGTCGAGTGTCCCTACCGGTTCCGGCTGCGCTACCTGGACCGCCTGGAGTGGCCGGCCGTGGAGGCGGAGCCGGCCGGCCGCCACGAGCGGCTGCGCCGCGACGGGGCGGAGTTCCACCGCATGGTCCACCAGTACCTGCTCGGCGTGCCGGCCGAGCGCCTGCGCTCCCTGGCCGAGCACCGCTCCGAGCCCGGCGGCGGGGATGGGTTGGCCGACTGGTGGCGGTCCTTCTTCGAGCACCGGCCGGCCGACCTGCCGGGGGAGCGCTATCCCGAGGTGACGCTGGCGGCCGAGGTGGCCGGCCGGCGGCTGGCCGCCAAGTACGACCTGATCGTCGTGGAGGAAGGCGGCGCGGTGATCCTGGACTGGAAGACCGCCGGCCGACGGCCGCGGGACACGACGGTGGAAGGAAGACTGCAGACGCGCGTCTATCCCTACCTGCTGGCGCTGGCCGGCGCCGTGTTGAACGGCGGGGTGCCGCTTCCGCCCGAGCGGATCGAGATGCGGTACTGGTACGCCGCGTTTCCCAACGAGCCCACCGTCATCCCCTACGACCGCGACCGCTTCGACGCGGACGGCGCCTATCTCACCGGACTGCTGCACGAGATCTCCGGACTGCCGCCCGACGGCTTCGAGCGCACCGAGGACCGGGAGCGCTGCAAGCTGTGCACCTACCGTTCGCTCTGCGGAAGGGGGAAGGCCGCCGGGGAAATGGACCCCGAGGCGGCCGCCGTGGCGGACGCGGAGCAGGACTTCTCGCTGACGGCCGACGATGGTGAAGAAGCGATCGGGTTCGACTATGCCGAGGTCGGCGAGGTGTCCTTCTGATGGCGGCTGACGGGGTCAGGCCGCGCTGGGAGGAACCGGCGCCCGTCGCGGTGCCGGCAGGGCTGCAGAAGGCCGTCGGCGGTCCGCCCGTGCTGGCCGAGACCCTGGTGCGGCGCGGCCACGACACGCCGGAGCGCGCCCTGGCGTTCCTGGATCCCCGCCGCTACCGGCCGGCGCCGGCCGCCGACCTGCCCGACATGGAGCGCGCGGCCGACCGGATCGAACGGGCGCTTCGCGACGGCGAGCGCATCGGCGTATGGGGTGACTTCGACGTCGACGGCCAGACCTCGACCACCGTGCTGGTGGAGACGCTGCGCCGCCTGGGAGCCGATCCGCTGTTCCACATTCCCGTGCGCGCGCGGGAGTCGCATGGCGTGGGCGTGGAGGCGCTGCGCGGGTTCCTGGATCAGGGCGTCACGCTGATGCTCACCTGCGACACCGGCGTGGACGCGAACGAAGCGGTCGAGTACGCGGCCGGCCGGGGCGTGGACGTGGTCATCACCGACCACCACGACCTGCCCGAGGAGTTGCCGCCGGCGCTGGCGGTGATCAACCCGAAGCGGATCGACGGCCCTCACCCGCTGCGTACCCTGCCCGGCGTGGGGGTGGCGTTCCAGGTGGCGCGCGAGCTGTTCGGGCGCGCCGGCCGCATCGAGGAGTCGCGGGAGCTGCTCGACCTGGTGGCGCTCGGGGTGGTGGCCGATCTGGCCGAGCAGGTGGACGACACGCGCTTCTGGCTGCAGGTAGGGCTGATGGTGCTGCGCCGCACCGCGCGGGTCGGCCTGCAGGTGATGATGGAGCTGGCCGAGCTGAACCGGGAGATGCTGGGCGAGGAGCAGATCAGCTTCACGCTGGGGCCGCGCCTGAACGCCATCGGCCGGCTCGGCGACGCCAACCCCATTGTCGAGCTGATGACGACCGGCTCGCGCGAGGACGCCCGCCGGCAGGCGCTGGAGCTGGAGCGGCTGAACGCCCGCCGGCGCCTGCTCACCGACCAGGTGTTCGACGCCGCCTGCGAGCAGATCGAGACGGATCCGGGCATCCTCGACCATCCCGGCCTGGTCCTCTGGCACTCCGACTGGCCGGCCGGCGTGATCGGCATCGTCGCCAGCCGGCTGGTCGAGCGCTTCCACCGGCCCACGCTGCTGTTGGCTTCGCCGCCGGACGGGCCGGTGCGCGGCTCGGCCCGCTCCATCGCGGGCTGCAACGTCACGGCCGCGATCGCCGCGTGCGCGGACCTGCTGGACGGCTTCGGCGGCCACCCCATGGCGGCCGGCGTGTCGCTGCAGCCGGATCGGCTGGAGCCGTTCCGCCGGGAGCTGCAGGGCGCCCTGCGCGAGCAGATCGGCGACGGCCCGCCGGCGCCTCGCCTGCCGATCGACGGCGTGCTCGACCTGGGACAGACCGGCCTGGACCTGGTGGAGGCGCTGACCGGCCTCGGTCCGTTCGGCCCGGGCAACCGGGCGCTCACGTTCGCCAGCCACGGCGTCACGATCAAGGGGGTCACCGACCTCGGGCGGGGCGGCGAGCACCGCAAGCTGCTGGTCGCCGACCGCACCGGGGCGACCCGCTCGGTGATGTGGTGGCAGTCGGGCGGCGACCTGCCGCCGGAGGGCCGCATCGACTTGGCGTACCGGATCTCCGCCAACGACTACCGCGGCAACCGGTCGCTGCAGGTGGAGTGGATCGACGCCCGGCCGGCCGCCGCGCCCACGGCGATCGCCGCCGGGACGGAGCCGCCGGCGGTCGTCGACCATCGAGCCGGGGACGGGGCCGCCGGGCTCGCCGAGCTGGTGGGAGAGCTGGCGGAGCCGCCGGTGATCTGGGGGGAGGACGGCGTTGCCGGACCGGCGAGCGGCCGCGACCGGATCGGCTCGGCGCAGACGCTGGTGGTGTGGACGACGCCGCCCGGGCGCCACGAGCTGCAGCAGGTGCTGCGGCGGGCGCAGCCCCGCACGGTGCACCTGTTCGCGGTCGATCCCGAGACGGCGCCGGCTGACCGGTTTCTGGCATGCCTCGCCGGGCTGTGCAAGCACGCGGTCCGCCACCGCGAAGGCCATGTCGCGATCGGCCGGCTGGCCGCGGCCAGCGCCCATCGCGAAGCGACGGTGCGCGCCGGCCTCGCCTGGCTCGTCGCCCGCGGCGACCTCACCGTCGTCGGGCAGGACGGCGAAACGGTCACGCTGGCCGACGGAGGTGAGGCCGACCCGGCGGCCGCCTCCCGCGCGGAAGCCGATGTCAGCGAGCTGCTCACCGAGACGGCATTCTACCGCCGCTTCTACGCGACCGTGCCGCTCGACGAGTTGATGCGGACGCTGTAGCGTGAAGCAGCAGTCATATGATGAAAGTACTGAAGGACATGACGACATGACATCGTGTCTTCAAGACCGAGCGCAGCGAGCGGCCACTCAATTCGCCGAAAAGGCTCGCAAACCACTGGTGATCGAATTCGCCGGCGTCCCGAAGGCGGGAAAGACCACGACGTTGACGAATGTGTCGACCTTTCTCAAGCGGTGCGGATTCCGCACCTCTGTCGTGGTAGAGCGTGCATCTATCTGCCCTATTCAGGACAAGAAGCACGCGACGTTCAATGTGTGGACGGCATGCACGACCCTCGCTCAGATCCTGGAGAAGACGCAGACGCCTCCGCGCGCAGATGACCCACAGATTCTGTTCCTTGATAGGGGGCTGTTCGACTCCATCTGCTGGATCACCATGATGGAACGGATTTCCCGAATCCGACCTGACGAGCGAAAGCTCATACAGCAGTTCCTGATGATCGACAACTGGCGCAGGAGAATCTCCGCGGTATTCGCGATGCTCGCTTCCCCACAGGATGCGATGGAACGCGAGCAGGGTGTCCTCCCGGTCAAGGGATCGGGAGGATCGATCATGAATCCCGACGTTCTCAGCCAGATCAAGGAAGTCAACAAGCAGTGCATTGATCAGCTTGGAGAGGACTTCAGGGTCTTTTCTGTCGACACCTCACTCGGCGATACAAGAGGCGACCCCAAGCGTACGGCAGAAGTCGTCGTCGAAGCCATACTCGGATTGGTCGAGGAACAGGTCGCTGAAGACATCCTGTCATGCCCTAAGGAAACCGTGGCGCGATCCTTCGCGGGGAAACGCTTTCTCCATGGATCGGAGGCAGCCGACTTGATCCGACAGTTCTGCAAAATTGACGCGAACGCCTTCCGGCCGAGGGATGAGGTGGAAGCGGACGATGGACGTGTGCAGGCGATTCCGGTGGTAATTATTCGGAACGCAAGTGGGGAGGTGCTTCGGCTTCGCCGACGAGAAAAACGGGCTGACAATCCGCTTCACGAAAAGATCGTCATCTGGGCTGGAGGACACGTTCGCCGTGAGGACTCGGTCGATGGAGACCCGCTGATCCATTGCGCCGTCCGGGAGCTCGAAGAGGAGCTACGGCTTCAAGTGGACATCGATTCGCTGCATACGATAGGTGCGGTATATGTCGATAGCGGCGGGAGGACGTCCAAGCACGTTGGGATTGTTTATGAGTGGCGCGCGTCCACTGATGATGTCGCCGTGGTACTGAGCAGATCGGAGTTCTTCGAGAGGCGAGGGACGTCTCTTAGCGGGAGTTTTGCTTCGGTGGAGGCGCTTGCCGAAGATGTCGAGGCCGGGAAGGTAGTGGAGCCGTGGTCGGTAGAAGCGATCCGCGAGCATCTCGCGGCTGGGGCGTTTGACTTCACTCCCAGACTGCTGTGAGCGCAGCGCTGGCGGGTCTCGCCGCGTCCTGATCTGCACGGTTCAGCCTGGGGGCGGGACTCCGAGATGGCGGTATATGGCTTCGTCTTTGAGTCTGGAGCCTATATGGTCGAGGAATTCGAGTTCGCATGCTTTGCATCGCCGTACGGGAAGATCGACGCGAAGCGTCACCGCCGAAGCGCCGGTACCGTACGTGAACACGTCGTGATGCCAGTAGGTAGCGATTGAGTCCTTTCCGCACTGTGGGCAGTCGCAGTCGACGTTGGCGGTGTCGTCTTGCCCAGGCTCAGTAATGTTCGGGTTCACTTCCTGAATCCGTTGTCCGGGCAGATGGACGCTCTCTCAGCCGCGCAATCACGCTGGCCGCGGGTTGTACGCGACCGGTTTTGATCTCGTGAGTACCGAACTGAAGTATCTTGAGCAGCGCGGCGGTTTCCTGTTCAGGGTACCCCGGGTGTTTCTTCATGGCGGTTACCGCGAGGGCCTCCTGTCGGCGGTTCTACCCGGCAGTGCACCTCGACGAGCTAATGGCGCCGCTGTAGCGGCGCGGGCCTCGATCTTCTGCCAGTCGAGGCCCAACTGGGCCATCTGGCCTTGCAGCGCGGTGCGCCGGTAGGACGAGCGGACCGCATGCAGTGCGAACCCGACGCCCAGGACGGCGGAGGGGATCAGGAACCACGGACCGTAGCTGCCTGCCACCACGTTGATCATGAACAGCACGCCGCTCACCGCGGCGGCGGCCGCCCCGTGCGACCGCAGCCGGGCGCGTGCCTTCTGCATGGCCCGCACCAGTTCCAGCCGCTGGCCGCCGAGGTAGCCGGCCGCGTCCAGCTCGTCGGCGGCGCGGCGGCGGTTGGCGGCGTGCACTGCGTGCTGGACGATGGCGCCGGCCCCGAGTGCGAACGGGATCAGGAACCACGGGTCTCTGCCGGTGGCCGCGTTGATTCCCAGCAGCAGGGCGTTGATGCCGGCGAAGGTCACTCCGTGCATGACCAGCGACCGCTGCAGGCGTGTCGCCTTGTCGCGGATCGTCTGGCGCAGGCGATGGAAGCGGTCGCGGAGTCCCGTCACGGTCGGTGGGAGGAGCATATCATGGGGTTGTCTGGGTTCGGGCCCCGCGGGCGGCTCATCGAGAGCCGCGGCGGTCGTGAGAACATGGCGGCCGTTCCCTACGGGTCTGCTTGATCCCAGAGCCAATCGAGGTCGGAGAAGGCCAGCTCTCGCTGGAAGTTCTCGATGTTGTCCTGCACATTGAGGATGAGACATCGGTCATTGCCGCCGTTCTTCACGCCGCGCAAGCCTCTGCCGATCATCTGGAAGTAGAGGTTCGGGCTGTAGACCGGCCGCGCGATGATGATGGCCCGTGTCCTTGGTGCGTCGAATCCCTCGCGTAACACTCCGTAGTTGACGAGTGCTTTGATCTCGCCTTGTCTGAACCCTTCCACTACGCGGCGACGCGTAGCACGCTCCGTGGTTCCGCTTACCGCTCTCGATCGGACGCCGCGCGCATTCAAGAGCGCCGCCACGGTCTGCGCGTGCTCGACCGAGGTTGCGAACACCATAGTCGGCCATTTCGATTTCACGTGCTGATCGTACGCTTCAATGATTCGCTGTGTTCGATAGGAATCTCGCGCAATGCGATCTTCCACGCTCCGGGGCAACCACGGGGCGGATTCCGCCTGGATCTTCTCGTTGTCGTCGAGAGAGAAAACGCCGCCGTCGATGGTCTCGTGATCGGCTCGCGCGAGCACCTGCACCTCCTGCAGCTCGTCGATGACCTTCTGCGAATCGTCGCTCGCAAATGCGCCGGCATCAAGCCGATTGCTGCCGTATCGACGCACCAGTCGTGCGGTCTCTTCGGCATCATGACCCCGGTATGGGGTTGCGGTCAGACCGAGCAGCAGCGGCGCCTGCGGCCTCCGCCACCGGGTCAGCCCGATGTCCTCCATTACGGACGTGAACGTACGAGCGATGGAGCGATGCGCTTCGTCGAACACTACAAGCTTGAGGTCGGCCGGGAGCTCACTGTTGCCGGTGGAGTCCCCGAACTTGGCGTAGAGGGTCTGGATCGTAGCAACGACAACATGAGGGTCGTCAGTCGGCTGCGGCCAAGGCTGACCACCCCACATCCTGGAGATCCGCAACCGTGCCGCTTGGCGGCCGATGCTGGACCACACCTGACGCCATGCTTCGACCGCCTGTTCGCACAGCTCTTCGCGGTCGGCGACCCAGAGGATGTCTCCGTCAAGACCGTCGTCACGCATGGCTTCGACGACCGCCTGCACGGCAACGCGCGTCTTTCCCGACCCCGTCGGCATGCTGATCATACCGCGCCGCTCTGCGCCGTCGACGTCGCCGCGGCGAAACATGTCGCGGACGTTGCTGACTATGGTCTTCTGATAGTCATGAAGCTCCGGCAGAACTGACGGGCCTTCCACGTCGAGGAATGGCGATAGGCCCTTGTTCCGCTCTCCCGCCCATTCGTCGGAGAATCCGAGCGAGCGAACGAAGTCGACCGCTTGCTTCGACCCAGCCCATTGCGGCGGAGGCCCCAGATGATCCAGCGCGCCCCGACACCGCTTGAGGGCGTCCGAGCCACAAGCTTCGATGGCCGCATCGGCGATGCGTGCGGGAGTGAGATAGACTCCCTGGTCCTTGATCATGGGGATCAAGGTGCTCGGCAGGATTCCGCGCAACGCCTCTACGCCAGCCGCCGCTAGCAGGCGCCCGGCGTCTGTCGAGTAACATCGGACTGCGGCGCGGTGCTCGTCGACTTCCTTTTGCGTCGGGTGCAGATACTCGACAGCAGCAGAGAGCCGCCTTCGGTTCTCCGGTTCGATCTTTCTATCTCCGAAGTGTATGAACGCGTGCAGGAAGGCAGCATGAGTCTCTCTCCGGGTTGCTCTGTAATCGTGCTTCTTCGTTACCGGATCATGCTTGTATCCGGTCCAGCCTTGCGGTTCGGTGTCTTCCCCGACGATATCGTAGACAATCTTGGACTCTCTGGTTTCTTTGTCCGAGTTATCCGCAATCCAAACTCTGTGGTTCACGATGGCATTCTCGACAATGCTGCTAATCTTGACTCCGCGGTATCGATGCAGAAAGTATTCCCATAGGTCGGACTGGGTGACCCGTTCATCGTGTTGCATGAAATCCTTCAGGAGATCAATCAGTTCGAATGTTGCAGACTGAATATTGGTTGCAGACTGTGTATTGAGATATTTTGATGCAGGATACAGGGATTCTACGGCGTCAATGAGTTCACATCGGTTCTTGATCATTTCGTTTGCAGGAAGGCCTACATATTTTCGCAGGAATTCAACTGCGATTTGCTTGTTTCCTGGTATTCCGCCTGTTTCCACATTAACTCTCGTTACAATGCTGGTGTCCACAACTACTCGTCGCGCCGGGTTCATCAAGCGTCCCGGCCTTCTCGGACGGCGCGTATGAACTCATCGACATCGAATGGCTCACTGGCTCTGACCACATTCTCGGGGTCGAAGAGCTTCGGATTGGGGTCGTTCAAGAGCTCGTCGAGATCGAACGGCTCGGACCACGACCGCGTCTCCCTAAGTTGCTCAACATGCAAGACGACCCAGTTACCGTCTCCGTCGAATTGTCCGCGACCTTCGACGTCGACGTACTGCGTCGCGAGACGCTGCATGTCGTCATCGAGCTCGGCGTCGAATCGTAGCCGAACATAGTCGTCTCCGTGGCTATGGAGTTGAGCCATGCGCCGTTTCCAGTTGACCATCATCAACCGTCCCTGCAGGGTCGCATTGACTTCTTCTGACATACCGGGGTCGCGGATGTACGTTGTGCGGGTCAGGGTCAAGGAACGTTCAGCGCCGGGGGATCCGAGCCGTATCAGGTCAATTTCCGCCGACAGGTCATTCCCGACCGCCATCAGCTCGTTGACGACTCCCTGCGGGAGCGACGGACCTTGATCACCTTCCCAGTTCAGAATGTCGTTCAGGGCGCGAGCGCCGCAGTCCAGCAGACCGTGTTGGGCACCGGGCGGAGGAGACAGCTTGAGCTCAGCAACAAACGAACCCGGCGACGTGCGCACCAGCCGTAAGGCGCCGTGGTCCCGCACGAGATTTGACGGCTTGCGTTGACGGGAACGATCGGCGCCCATCAGATGGCCCACCATGAGTCGCAGGGCGCGTTGCACATGCGTCAGGGTCTTCTGGAGGTCTCCAACGGCCAGCCCGTCCTCGCCGACGCGTGGTCCTTCGAACGTGATGTGTAGCTGGTTCTTCGGCATACCCTCCTCGTTGGTCCGGGTAAACAGCAGGATGACGATCTGAACGAGCATGATTGTATCATCCTCATAACAGGCGTTCCGGCGGCAGCGCTTTCATCGGACGCGGGTCCACCGGGAAGGACGCCGTTTGACCGTGCTCGCGCCCGGCGGGGATGATCCGCACGTGGCTGCAGAGGCGGGTTCACTCTTCGTCGTCGCCACACCGATCGGGAACCTGGAGGACATCACCCTGCGCGCCATGCGCGTGCTCGGCGAGCTGGACGCGCTGGCGTGCGAGGACACGCGGCGCACCCGCGCCATCTACGAGCACTACGACCTGCCGCGGCCGCGCAGCATCTTCTCCTGCCACCGCCACAACGAGGCCGCCGCCGGCGCGCGCATCCTGGCGCTGCTCGCGCGGGGCGAATCCGTCGGCCTGGCATCCAACGCCGGTTATCCGTGCATCAGCGACCCCGGCCACCTGGTGGTGCGGCAGGCGATCGAGGCCGGTTACCGGGTGGAGGTGATTGCGGGCGCCAGCGCCGTGCCGCATGCCCTGATCGTCTCCGGGCTGCCGACCGGCGCCTACCTGTTCCTGGGGTTTCCGCCGCGCAAGGCGGGGCGGCTGCAGAAGGCGCTGGCCGCCGCGGCGGACGGGGAGCACACGCTGGTGCTGTTCGAGGCGCCGGGACGGGTGGCCGCGTTGCTGCAGGCGGCGGCCACCGCGCTCGGCGACCGGCTGGCGGCGGTCTGCATCGAGCTGACCAAGCGGTTCGAGCAGGTGCATCGCGGCTTCCTGAGCGACCTGATCGAGCGCGTCGACGGGATGGATCTGCGCGGGGAGGTGTGCGTTGTCATCGCCGGCAACGACCGGCGGCTCATCCGCTGACGCGCGCCCCCGGCGGCTGGTCACCGCCCACGGCGCGTTGCGGCTGCCGGCATTCCTGCCGGACGCGACCCGCGGCGTGGTGCGCACGCTGGCGCCCGACGATCTGGCAGCCGCCGGGGTCGAGGCGCTCATGGTCAACTGCCTGCACCTGGCACGCTCGCCGGGGACGCAGACGATCGCCCGCGTGGGCGGGCTGCACGCCTTCATGGGCTGGAGCGGTCCGTTGGCGGCCGACTCCGGCGGGTTCCAGGCGCTGTCCATGGCCGGCGTGCGGGTCACCGACCGCGGCCTGAGCGTCGCCGGCGGCGGATCGCGCCGGCTGCACCTGACGCCGGAGCGGACCGTCCGGCGGCAGCTCCAGCTCGGCGTCGACATCGCCTTCTGCCTCGACCACTGTCCGCGGCCGGACGCCGACTACGCCGCGCACCGGGAGAGCGTGCGGCGCACGGTGCTCTGGTCCGCCGCGTGCCGGCAGGAACTGGCGCGCGCCGCCGATTCGGGCGTCGTCGTGCCGCTGCTGTTCGCGGTCGTGCAGGGCGGCCCGCACCGCGACCTGCGGGCCGGCTGCGTGGAGGAGCTGCTGGCGCTCGGGTTCGACGGACTGGGCTTCGGCGGCTGGCCCATCAGCGCCGGCCGGCTGGACGACATGGTGCGCGCGGTGGCGGAGATGACTCCGCGCGAGGTGACGTTGCATGGCCTGGGCATCGGCAGCCTGGGAGCGCTGCGCGAGGCCGGGGATGCGGGTTACCGGCTGTTCGACTGCGTGCTGCCGACCCGCGATGCCCGCCACGGCCGGCTGTATGGCGATGACGGCGGATCGGTGTCGATCAGGGACGAGCGTTTTGCGCGCCGGCAGGGACCGGCGGTGGACGGCTGCGACTGTGCGGCGTGCCGGATCTACCCGGCCGCCTACCTGCATCACCTGTTTCGCATCGGCGACGCGCTCGGCCAGCGGCTCGCCTCCATCCACAACCTGCGGGTCTACAGCCGCGCGGTCGGGGCGGCGGCGGGATGAGCGGGCCGCCTCTGCCCGCCGCGGAGCAGGAAGTCCTCCGCGCGCTGCGGGCGACGCGCAAGTACGGCCGGGTGCATCACGGCGTGCTGGTGCGGGTGGCGCGGCGCGCGCTGGCCAACTACGGGCGCCGTGACGCCCTCAAGGCCGCCAAGCGCGCGTTGCACGAGCTGGCCGGCGCGTTCCTGGATGCCGACTCCTGCCGCCGCGCGGAGCGGCTGGTGCGGGTGATGGCGGACGCGGATGGCGAAGGCCGCCGGCGGGTGTGTCGGGAGGTGCTGAGGCTGCACGCCTCCAGCGCGGAGCGGCTGCCGGTGATGGAGGAGCTGTACGAGCGCATCTGGCAGGGTGTGGCCGACGCTCGCGGCGTGCCGCGTTTCGCTCCGGTGCGGGTGCTCGACCTCGCCTGCGGGCTGGCCCCGTTCGCGCTGCCGTGGATGGGGCTGGCGCCCGGCAGCAGCTATCGCGGCGTCGACGCGGACGGCCGCATGGTCGATCTGGCGCGTGCGGCCCTTCCCTGTCTGGAGGTGGCGGCGCTGAGCACGCCACCGGAGGTCGAGGTGGGCGATGTGCTGGGGCCTCCGGCGGTGGCGGGCCGGGCCGACGTGGTGCTGATGCTGAAGACGCTCCCCACCCTGGAGCGGCTGACGCCGGGGACGGGCGTGGAGCTGGTGTGCCGCACCGCCGCGCCGGTGGTGGTGATCTCCACCGCGACCGGCAGCCTGGGAGGCCGGCGCCACCTGCGCCACGACGAGCTGATCGAGCGCACGCTGGCTGCCAGCGGCCGCCGCGCCGCTCGCTTCGAGATGGCGGGCGAGGCCGTGGTCGTGACGTGGTAGCCCCTACTTCCGCCAGAACGCGGGCGTGAGCAGCACCACCACGCTGTAGAGCTCCAGCCGTCCGGTGAGCATGGCCAGGCAGAGGAACAGCTTCACGCCCGCCGGGTAGTGGCCGTAGTTTTCCACCGGCCCGATCGCCCCGAAGCCGGGGCCGATGTTGCCGACGGTGGACAGCGCCGTGGAGAACGACGACAGCAGGTCGGTGCCGGCCGATGCGACCACCAGCATGGTGACGATCAGGATCGCGATGTACAGAAAGAAGAAGGTGACGATCGGATGGAGGATGTCCTTCTTCAGCGGCTGTTCGGTGACCCGCGTCGGGAACACGCCGCGCGGGTGGATGAGGTAGCGCAGCTCGTTGGCCGCCAGCTTGAAGAGGGTGATGATGCGCACCACCTTGATGCCGCCGGCGGTGGATCCGGCACAGCCGCCGACGAACATGAGCGCCATCAGGATCGCCTTCGCGAACTCCGGCCAACCGCCGTAGTCGGCGGTGGTAAAGCCGGTGGTGGTCAGGATGGAGACCACCTGGAAGGCGCCGTAGCGCAGGCTGTCGATGACCGAGTCGTACACGCGTCCGTACAGGGTCAGCGCCACGACCAGGACGGCTGCCGCGGCGATCGCCAGGTAGACGCGGAACTCCACGTTGGACACCAGCACGCGCAGCCCGCCGCGCCCGAGCCGGAAGTACAGGGAGAAGTTCACGCCGGCGGCCAGCATGAAGACGATCACGACCACGTCGACCCACCCGGACTGAAAGCTGCCCACGCTGTCGTTGCGGGGGGAGAACCCGCCGATCGCCACCGTGCTGAAGGTGTGCATCACGGCGTCCAGCGCCCCCATGCCCGCCAGCATCAGCAGGGCCACCTCCAGCGCGGACATGCCCACGTACATCAGCCACAGGATCTTGGCCGTCTGGGCGATGCGCGGGGTGAGCTTGTCGACCGTCGGTCCCGGCGCCTCGCTGCGCAGCACCTTCAGCCCGCCGATCCCCATGCGCGGCAGGATCGCCACCGTGAGGACGACGATCCCCATGCCGCCCAGCCACTGCATCAGCGAGCGCCAGAACAGGATCGAGCGCGGCAGCGCCTCGATGTCGGTCAGGATCGTCGCGCCGGTGGTCGTGAAGCCCGACATCGACTCGAAGAACGCGTCGGCATAGTCCGGGATCGCGCCGGAGAGCACGAACGGCAGCGAGCCCGACAGCGACACGCTGATCCAGCCCAGCGTCACGAACAGAAACCCCTCGCGGGTCAGCAGCACCTCCCGCGCCACGTGGCGGAGGCCTGCCAGAACGGTCGCCGAGAGCAGCCCGACGAACGCGGCCGGCACCAGGAAGGCGGCGACCTGCTCGGGCTCGCCCAGCACCAGCGCGAGCAACGCGCAGGCGGCCATGCAGCCGACGATCACGAGCTGCAGCGCCGCGACCGTCTTGAGGATGGAGCGGACGTTCAAGAATCGAAGAGCTCTTCCACCCGGCCGATCGCGTCGGTGCGGGCGATGATGGTCAGCCGGTCGGCGTCATGCACGACCAGGTCGCCGCGCGGCAGCAGGGTCTCGCCGTCGCGGCGCACGGAGACGATCAGCGACTCTTCCGGCAGCCTCAGCTCCTGGATCCGCCGGCCGGCCATGCGGGACGCATCCTCGACGGTGCTCTCGATCACCTCGGCCTGCCCTCCGAACAGGCTGGCGACGCTGCGCACCCTCCCCCGGCGGACGATTCTGAGCACCGCGCTGACCACGCTGTTCTTGGGACTGATGATCACGTCCACGCCCAGGCGGTTGGCCAGCGTCAGATAATTGTACTTGTTGACCAGCGCGATCGAGCGCTTGATGCCGTAGGTCTTGGCGTAGATCGCCGCCAGGATGTTGAGCTCCTGGTTGGCGGTCGTGGTGATGATCAGGTCGTGATTCCGCAGCGACTCCTCCTCGAAGAATCCCTCGTCGGAGATGTCGCTGTTGATCACGATCGCGCCCGGAAAGCGGTCCGCCAGCGCCTTGCTCCTGGTCGTATCGCTCTCGATGATCTTCAGCCGCCGCCTGCGCGCGAAGGCGCGCAGCAACCGCAGCCGGCGGCGCCGCTCGCGGCTGCCCAGCAGGGACTCGGCGACGAAGCTGCCGACGCGGCCGCCGCCGACCAGGATGACCTGGCGCATCCGCAGCTTCGGCCGGCCGGCGCGGTCGAAAACCTGGTCCAGGACCTCCTCGGACGCGCTGAGGTACAGCTCGTCGCCCTCCCGGACCCGCGTATCGCCGCGCGGCAGGTAGAACCGTTCGCCGCGCAGCAGGCCGCACACCAGGAACTCCAGCGGCAGCTCGGCGCGCGTCTGCGCGATGGTGCGGTCGCAGAACGCCGAATCGCCCATGATCGGCAGTACGCGCATCTCTATCTCGGTGTCCGCGAGCGTCACGACTTCGCTGGTCGCGCCGTGCTCGACGGTCTGCACGATGGCGCGCGCCGCCTCGATCTCGGGGTTGACGATGTAGTCGATGTCCAGCATCGACCCGGCGAACAGGGGGGACCGGGTATTGTACTGCTGGTTGCGGACCCGCGCGATCTTGAAGGGGACGGAGAACTCGCGCGACGCCAGGCCGCAGGCCACCATGTTGAACTCGTCCGAGTCGGTGAGGGCGATGAAGAACTCCGCGTCCTCGATCCCGGCCTGGCGAAGCAGGCGCAGGTCGTTGCCGCTGCCGGTGATGACCATGCAGTCCAGGTGGTTGAGCGCGTACTTGGCGGTGTCGGCCTTGCGCTCGATCAGGGCGACGTCCTGGTTGTCGGCGATGAGTTGCCTGGCGAGCTGGAAGCCGGTGCTGCCGGCCCCGACCACGACGATCTTCCGTGGCATCGCCCGGATGCTACCACCGACGGGGGGGCTTTATAATCGGCGGCATATGAGTCAGAAGCCAAGCTACCGAATCGCCGTGTACCCCGGCGACGGCATCGGCCGGGAGGTCACGCCGCTGGCGTTCGACGTGCTGAATCAGGCCATTGACGGCCAGATCGAGCTCGAATGCACGGAGTTTCCCTGGGGGGTTGACTACTATCTGGAGCACGGTTCGCCCACCCCGCCGGACTACATCGAGCAGCTCCGGGGATTCGATGCCATCTACCTCGGCGCGGTGGGGGCACCGGGCCAGATGCCGGATCCGGTCTCGCTGGAGCCGCCGGTGCGGATCCGCCAGGCGTTCGACCAGTACGCCTGCCTGCGGCCCGCGTTGCTGCTGGACGGGGTACAGAGCCCCCTCGCCGGCATGGAGCCGCGGGCGATCGACCTGCTGGTGGTGCGCGAGAACTCCGAGGGGGAGTACGTCAACCAGGGCGGGCGCTTCCGCCGCGGGGAGCCGGACGAGATCGCCGTGCAGTCGGCCATCCACACCCGCGCAGGCGTGACCCGCATCCTCCGCTTCGCGCTGGAGCAGGCGCGCGCCCGCCGCCGGCACCTCACGATGGTGACCAAGTCCAACGCCCAGAAGTACAGCTTCGTGCTGTGGGAGGAGGTGCTGGAGGAGCTCATCCCCGAGTACCCGGACGTCCGCACCGACCGCCTGTACGTCGACGCCGCGGCCATGGACCTGGTGCGCCGACCGCGGGACTTCGACGTAATCGTCTCCTCGAACCTGTTCGGGGACATCCTGTCCGACCTGGCGGCGATGGTGGTCGGCGGCCTGGGCATGGCGCCGAGCGCCAACATCCGCCCCGACCGCGGCGCGCCGTCGATGTTCGAGCCCGTGCACGGCTCGGCGCCGGACATCGCCGGCAAGGGAATCGCGAACCCCACGGCCGCCATCCTGAGCGCTGCGATGATGATCGAGTGGCTCGGGCACGCGGAGCCGGCCGAGCGCATGCGCGCCGCCTGCGAGCAGGCCCTGGCCGGCGGCGCGCGGACGCCGGACATCGGCGGCACGCTGTCGAGCGCCCGGTTCGCGGAGCAGGTCACCGAGCGGCTCGCCGGCTGAGCAGCGCGCGTGGCCGGCGAGCTGGAATGCCTGCGCGCCGAGCTGGCCGAGGCGCGCCGGCTGGCGCGGCTGGATCCGCTGACGCAGGCATGGAACCGGCGCGCGATCGTCGAGTTGCTGCAGCGGGAGCTTGTGCGCGCGCAGCGGGAACGCGTCCGGGTCGCCGTGCTGTTCGTCGACCTGGACCGCTTCAAGTCGATCAATGACGGTGGCGGCCATGCTGCCGGCGACGCGGTGCTGTGCGAGGCGGCCGCACGCATGCGCGCGGTGGTGCGGCCCTACGATCCGGTCGGCCGCTACGGCGGCGACGAGTTCCTGGTGATCATCGCGGGAACGGGCGCCGAGCGCGGCGCGGCACGGGCGGCCGCGGCCATCGCCGCCGGCCTGCGGGGTCGCCCGGTCGCGACTCCGGCGGGTGAGGTGCGGGTGACAGCCAGCATCGGCGTGGCGGTCGCGTCCGCGGGCGCCCGCGACCCGGAACGCCTGATCGCGGACGCGGATCGTGCCATGTACGCCGCCAAGCGCGCCGGCGGCGATGCCGTACGGGATGACTCTCCCTCATGACCGAGGAAAGGAGCTGACGTGAACGAAATCCAGCGATACGAGTTCGACCGGCAGGGGTATCTGGTCATCGAGGGCATGCTGAGCGCAGGGCAGGTGGCGCGCCTGGCGGAGGCGGTCGACTCCCTTGAGGAGCATGCCGTGGCGCGCATCGACGCGCCGCCGCGCAAGCGGAGCTCGCGGGGGACCGAGTACCACCGGAACCCCGACCTGGGGTATCACGTCGAGGGCTCCCGCGAGGAGGGAGCCACCGTCATCATCGAGGACTTCTGGAACGCCGACCCCGCCTTCGACCTGCTCATCGGGCATCCGCCGACCATGGACTGCGTGTGCTCGGTGGTTCAGGGGCGCCCCACGATCAACAATTCGGAGATCCGCATCCGTTATCGCGGCAACCAGACCGCCAACCACGGCGGCACGCGATCCGGGAAGTACCGCTACGACGTCAACCGGAGAGGCATCGACTGCATGATGGTGCGCATGGTGTACTTCCTGCACGACGTCAGCCGTGAACAGGGAGCGTTCTGCGTCGTCCCCGGCACCCACAAGGGCAACTTCGACTGCCCGTACGACACCCGTGATCCCGACGTCGAGCCCGGAGTGGTCGGCCTGGATGTCAAGGCCGGCGACGCCATCTTCTTCACCGAAGCGCTCCGCCACGGCGGCCTGACCAATCGCTCCCCGCAGGTGCGCAAGACCCTGCACGTCGGGTACGGCCCCTGTTTCATGATGTCCCAGAACATCGCCACCATGGATGAGCCGCCGTATCTGACCGACGCCACGCGCGCCCGCCTGACGGAACCGCAACTCGACCTGTTCCGCCCCTTCCCCGGTCGCCCGTTCCCCGGTCGCTGAGGCCGCACGGCGCCTCGCTCAGCGCGCCAGCCAGGCGCTGAAGCGCTCGTTCATCTCGTCGCCGCGGTCGCTCCACCAGCGCCAGTCGTGGTGCAGCGCGCGCTCCATGTTGGCCGGCGTCGTCGGCATGTGCGGCGCCATGTCCACCCCCGTTTCCTCGTGCTCGGTGACCAGCGCGGTGCCGGAGCGGCGGACCGGTCCGTAGGAGATGTAGCGGCTCACCGCCGCCATCGACTCCGGCTTGCCGGCGAAGGCGATGAACCGGCGCGCCTCCTCCAGGTTGGGGGCGCCCGCGACGATCACGAGCTGGCTGTTGTCCAGGATCTGCCCGTCCCAGACGATCACGAACGGCTGGTCCTCGCGCACCTGCGCGTTGAAGATGCGCCCGTTGTAGGCGGTGCTCATCACCACCTCGCCGTCTGCCAGCATCTGCGGCGGCTGCGCGCCGGCCTCCCACCACACGATCTGGTCCTTGATGACGTCGAGCTTCCGGAATGCCCGGTCCACGCCCTCCGGCGTGTCGAGCGTGGCGTACACCTCCTCCAGCGGCACGCCGTCGGCCAGCAGCGCCATCTCCAGGTTGTCACTCGGCACCCGCCGCATGCCGCGGCGTCCCGGGAAGCGCTCCAGGTCGAAGAAGTCCGCGATCGTGGCCGGCCGGGCGTCCGGGAAGTGTTGCGGGTGGTAGGCGTAGATGGAGGAGAAGAAGATGGTCCCCATCCCGCAGTCGGTGAGCGTCCCGGTGACGAAGTCCTCCTCGGCCGGCGTGCCGTCCGCCGCGGGCGGCAGATCCTCGACGGCGATGAACTCCAGCAGGCCCTCGTCGCAGCCGAGCACGGCGTCGGCCACGTTCAGGTCGACCACGTCCCAGTGCACGGTGCCGGTCTCCACCTGCGCGCGGATCTGCGCGAGCCCGCCGTTGTAGTCCTCCAGCTTCACCTCGATCCCGGTGGCCTCCGTGAACGGCTCGTGATACGCCTGCTGGCTCGCACGGGCATACGAGCCGCCGAAGGACACCACGGTCAGCGACTGCTCGGCGGCAACCGGAAGGCCGATAACAAGGAGCGGGAGGACCACCGCCACCCCCAGAACACATCGAACGACCAAGTTGTCTGCTCTCATGGTCCCCATCATCGCGCTGCCACACCCAGAGGGGTCAAGTATCTCAAGTGTGCGGAGGTCGGCCGGCATGAGTCATCTTTGGTTGAGCAGGCCGAGCCGAACGATTGCGGTCTCACGCCGGCACGAGCGACGACTGAATGCGAAAGAAATCGCGTATTACTCTTGCCATGTCGATCCGGGCGGAAAGGAGGGTGCCGTGGGCGATCTGGTTGCGGACGTTGTAGAGTTCCATGGTTCTCTTCCAATCGTCGCTGCCCTTCTCGAGTACCAGCGTCAGCCGGTTCTCGAAGCTCAGGCCCGAAAGCCGACGATCCTCCGGATTGTACAGCGACCAGGCGCGGCGATACCGCCAGTCCTCCTGCGATTGTCCATCCCGGATAGCATCCCGGCACGCCTCCTCGATGTCCGCCTCCAACTGCCCCCAAGCGAGCACGAAGTAAGCCTGGTCGTTGATCCTCTGCTCATGATCGACGGGATGCGGCGCCGGTTGGTCGCCAGCACTGTCCTCGGCATCGCGCAGGCTCTGGAGATGGAGATCGATCTGCTCGTACACGGCGGCAATGGCCAGCAGGTCGCTCAATGAAGGATGCGCCTCAACCACTCACGCGTCACGGCTTCGTGGTCGCCCCGCTGCTCGGCGCGCGTAACCTCCCAGTTCGGCCGCGCGAAGTTTTCGGCTGTATCGACAATGAAGTAGTAACGTCCGTCGCGCTTCAGATCGACCCGCCCGTTCTCGCCGATGATCCACAGGGCGTGCGGCTTGAGCCGGGCGAATTGGCCCGCGCGGGCGTGGAGTTCGAGTGTCGGCATCCGCTTCGCGGGCACGCCAAACTTGCGCATCAACGGCTCATCCATGACGACCGGGGCGCCCCGGCGAGCTTCCCATCCGTCCGGCAACCAGTCGCCGATCATGGCGTAGAGCCCGTTCACACGCTCTTCCCAGTCATCGACGCGCCGCCGTATGTGCGTCGCATCGACCGTTTCGCTCGTGACGTCGTCGAGAACCGTGCCCATCGAAACTCTCCAGGCTGCTGCCTGTCTGGCGTGAGAGATCATTGTCCGCCTCGCAGCCGCGTTTGAACATCTTACATGAAGTGCTTGGTGCGGTCGCCGGCGCGGCTCCATGCCCCCGCCTTGTAGACCTCGGCGATGCCGGCGCGGGCCGCGATCCGTCCGGGCTTCCGGGCGACCGATTGATTGGCCGTCCGCACCTACGAGCGTCACCGTGCCGGCCTTGCGGTCGACGCCGGCGACGCACGAATCACCTCATCGTCGGTGTCCGTCACCGCCGTGTTCCACCGCCCCTACAAAGCGCCTTGCGGTCGAAGTCGAAAAGGTGCACGATCCGCTCCATCCCGGCGCCTTCGTCAGGTGTGCCTGGAGATCCTTGGTCCGTCACGACCTGACGCATAGAGCCACACGCAGTTCAGCCAGTTGACACACCCGGCCTCGGGGGATCGGTCAACAGTCCGCGGAACCAATCCGGTAATTCGATGTCGGGTCGTAGAGCGACAACGCCAACGCGGTGCCTGTCGACATAGTCCGTGCGGGTCAGCCACTCTGCTTGAGTGGCGTTCGGGACGAGGAGGAGCGTTCGTTCCGGCCGGCGGTATCCCCAGCGAAGCGCATCGGCGTACGGGTGCACGCTCTCCGTCATTCCGCTGAGGATCGCGGATTCGGCGGCGCGGTACTTGGCGTCGAGCACGACGAATCGACTCGGGCCGTCGGCAGACTGCGAGGTCAGCACCAGATCGGGTCTGAATCGGCCTGAAATCGACCAGCTCTCGGGCGCCTGCTCCCCTTTCGTCTTTGGGAAGGTACGCTGCAAGTGGAGGGTGATGCGGTGTCCATCGGCCCTGCCGGTGAGCCGCCGACGATCGGAGTCGTTCAGGCCCGTATTCGTCCAGTCGTAGTTCGGGAGCCACTCGCGGAGCTTCCGCTCCAACGCGACGAAGCACCAGCGCTCGTAGATCTCCCATGTCGGACTCAGCGGCAGCCGATCCTCGGGATCCATTCGATACACGCCGCGCCGAAGCGCTTTCCATCCGATGCGCCAGAAGCGTGCGTAGAGCGGATGTGCCGCTACCGCGTTGAGTCCCGCAGCCGTGATCTCGGGACGGCGCACGTCGCTGAACGGACGGCGGCGCTCGGCCGTTGCGAATCCCCGTCCCATTTCACCGAGGATCTGATTCCATCGGCCCACACGGTTGGCGACGGCGGTCCTCGTATCGTCCAGAGGCTTCTGTGCGAGCCGTTCCAATCTCTTGGAGAGTTCTCTGCACCTGAGAAGCAGCGCTCGCAGCATGGCCAGGATGCACCGGTTCGCCGGAGAATCGAGCGTGCGCTCGACGGCCGGTACGTCGAGGATCGGATCTGATCCCGGACCGTAGGGCCTGGATGCGGTACCCGGCCGGATCGCCGCGAGCGTAGCCGGTTGGCGGAGCGCGGACCGAAGCGTACGCAGGTCGGCCCTCCGGGTATCCCGGAGCGGGACGAACCGACGCCGCGCGCGCAGAACGCTCACCGGCTCCCGCCGAATCGCCGCCAGTGCGCGTTCGAGGTCGCGCTGGCGCCTCCTCAGCCGTTCGAACAGGATGAGCGGATCGTCGGTATCGCCCAACGCTCCGAGCCGGCGGCGCGCGGGTTCGTCACCGATCACCAGATGCGGGTCGAAGTCGAGAATCTCGTCGACCATGCGCGCGAATACCTCACGCCCCGTCTTTCCCCGATCGGGGCTCACGTCGAGCAGCCAGACGCCCAGCGATCGGTCGTCCGCATCCAGCAACTCGGCGCGCACCTCGCCGGCGTAGAATCCCGGCGTCCACGACCACTCGTTCGCTGACCCCTCGACCCGTCCGAGCGGTTCGTCGTCGACGAGAAGCCGGCACTCGCGATCGGCCGGACCGATGAAGAAGGTTTGCTGCCGCTCGGCGAACCCGGCGGTGGGCTGGGACGCGTCAAGGATCGTGGAGGGCTATCATCGCGCCGACTCGCAACGTAATCCCGCTTTCGGCGGCGACATGGACCTATCGCCAGGTGCGAAAGCTGCCGGTCTGGTCCACGTCCTACGTGAGACTGAGACGGGTTCGCGGCCGAGCGGAGTCAGGAATCGAAGGAACTGGGTTGCCGTGAATCGGCTCTCACCAAGAAGGTTGACATACCCCAGCAACGGCGTTGGGTCATACCAGCTTGGCTGTACCTGCGATCTTACAGATGCGACCGTTCGAGTTCGCCGTTGTCTCCAGTCATAGCGGTTGCTTGGCGTATTCGATCGGCGAGTTCCCAGCCGGGGCCGACGTCTACGTACCGAACTCCGCGTGAGCCCCGTCCAGCACCGCGGAAATGCTGGTGTCTCGTCCGCGCCTGAGATGCCGAGATGGAGGGACTCCACGACTTCTTGGTCGAAGATGAGCCTCCCGTCCTCCCGTAGGGACTTGAAGTGCTTGACGATCTGCGGAAGTTGTGGGCCAGATGACTGATAGCGCCGGATCTGGGGAGGAACTCAGTAGGCGCTGGTTCTGAAGGTTGACGCTGCTCCGAAGATTTCGTGTAGGATCTCCGGCAGCATCATGCGTCGTGCCACAGCGTTGTCAGTCGGTGCGATCCACGGAACCGATAGCTTCGTCCAAACGGTCAAGAACCGCAACGCCTTCACACGCGCCCATCACGCACGTTCTTGGCCACCACTCACGGCGTTCCAGTCGGAGCGATCCACAGGGCCGAGGGCGGCGTCCATATGGTCGAGAATGAACCGGCAGATGCGAGATGTTCATAGAGTCCTCCCTTTCTTCCCGGCGCTTCGGTGAGTCGTGAAGTCGTGCGGGAAGAGCGCGGCGAACGCGCGCGTGGTCTTGACGTTTGACCCGGACGGAGTTTGGATCCCCCCGATGCGCCGCTTTGCCTTGTTCATGTGATCATCCAGCCAAGCGGCTCTCTCCTGAGGATTTTCCGGATAGAGGGCCATCGGTCAGTTCCCGGAACCACTCGGCGAAACTCCGCGTCGGTCAGCGCCGTGGCGATATCCATGTCGGTTGGGCTGTCTGGAGAGCTTGTAGAGCGGGATTCTCGTCCAGATGCGGCGCAGGAAAGCTCGCCTTTCCGATTCCCGCGCGGTAGAGTCTGCCACTCTTGCAGGAATGTGGCACTCCTCGCGAACTGTCTGCGATGTCCCGGTCGATTCGCCGCTCGGCTTCCCGACACGCGGCCTGCAAGCCTCCGTGGGAAACGTCATGTCGAACTTGGCCAAGGGAGGTCTCCGTCGCTCGCAAACCCGTCAGGTCGAGTTCAAGTAGGCGATGGTGAGCGGACCCTGCGGGAGCACGCAGAGCCGCTCGGGGGCGAGGTCGGCCAGGGTGGCCTCGATGTCGCGGGTGGGGGTGAGCAGGGCTGCGCGGATCTCTCCGTCGCCGAGGCCGTCGCTGTACACGTAGACGTCGGCGTGGCGTTGGATCTGCGCCTGGATCTGCACCTGCCACTGGTCCTGGGCGGAGAAGCCGGGCCGGCGGAGCATCTCCAGGATCGCGTCCGGCGAGCCGGCCTCCGCCAGCAGCTCCGCGTACCGGCCGTGGCTCGGCAGCCCGTCCGAGCACTCGGCCGCCATGATGATGGCGCCGCCGGACCGCACGATGCCGCGCGCTGCCTGCATGCCCTTCACGGTCTGGTACAGGTTCTGGTCGAGCGGGTAGCCGCTGTTGGTGGTGACCACCGCGTCGAAGGGCTCGTCCACGGCCACCATGGCGCTGTCGCGCACGAAGTCGCAGCCGCGCCGGTGGGCGGCCACGACGTCCCCGGCGAACACGCCGGTGATCCGGCCGTCCGTGTTCAGCGTGACGTTGAGCAGGAACAGCGGCTCGATGAGCGCCGCCGCCTCCCGCATCTCCTCCCAGATCGGGTTGCCGTCGGTGATGCCCCAGGTGGCGCGTGGGTCGCCGATCATGGCGTAGCCGTGGTTGGTGAGCACGCTCTCGCTGCCGGCCAGCGCCGGCAGGGCGCCCTTGGGGCCGCCGGAGAAGCCGGCGAAGAAGTGCGGCTCGATGAAGCCGGTGAAGATCACGAGGTCGGCCTCCATCACCGTGCGGTTCAGGCGGATGGCGTTGCCGCGGCCGGTGGCGCCTGCGGCGACCAGCTCCGCGTCGTCCCAGGCGTCGTGCTGCCGGCAGCGGTAGCGGTCCACGACTCCGTCACCCAGCATCTTCCGCAGCTCCGCGTCCGTTTGCGGGCGGTGGGTGCCCAGGGCGTTGATCAGGGTGATGTCGCCGCGCGCCACCCCGGCGGCTTCCAGCGCCCGCAGCAGCACGGGCAGGATACGGTCGTTGGGCGTGGCGCGGGTGATGTCCGAGTGGGTTACCACTACCCGCCGCTTGCCCGCCGCAAGCTCGGCAAGGGGCGGCGAGTCGGTCGGGGCCGCCAGCGCGGCGTCGAGCGCCGCCGCCTCGTCCTCGATCCCAGCTACCTCTCGGGGCGTTACCACCTGCGCGCGGGACGGCACCTCGATGGTGAGCCCGTTGCGGCCGTACGCCAGATCGACCCGTTTCTTCAACGCCGGAATCGTACCATCCGCGGCGACCGTGGACACCTGGAGCTGGTGTAGTCGTCAGCGATCCCCTCCGTGGCCGAGAGCACGCGCCGGCTGAAGCGGCGCCGCCGCGCGGGCCGTTCTCCGGTATGACGGAATGGCACGACGGAACGGCATGAGGGTATGGTATGAGTGAGGTGGGCATGGCGCTCGGCGACACCGATCTGCAGCGCATCGGCGACTACGTGAAGGGCAACATCTACGGCTGGCTGGTCGAAGTGGCGCCGCAGGTCGTCGCCGGCCCGCAGATCCTGGAGCGGCTGGAACGGATCGAGCAGGAGCTCGTCGCGCAGCGGCAGGAACTCAGGGCGCAGCGCGAGCTCATGGAGACACGCTTCGCCGCCGTCGACGTCCGATTCGAAGACATGAACAAGCGATTCGAAGACATGAACAGCCGATTTGAGGACATGAACAAGCGATTCGGGGACATGAACAGTCGCTTCAACGGGATGCAGTGGCTGATCGGCGTCGGCTTCGGGCTGATCGCGACCATGGTGACGATCTTCGAGTTCATCACCTGAGGACATCCATGGGTCGACTGACCGGACGTTGCGCGGCCCTGTGCTGTCTCTTCCTGCTCGTTGCCGGCGCCCGTGCGGCTGCGCAAACGGGCGCGGACGCGGACCCGCGCGCTCCCTGGTTCGCGCGCGAGCGCGTGCTGGACATCGCCATCGAGATGGCGCAGGCGGACTGGGAAATCCTGCGCGCCCATACGCGCACCCTGCAGGACATCCTGGGCGGCGACGACTGCCTGGCCCAGCCCGTGGAGGACATCTTCACCTGGTTCCCGGCCACGGTGACCGTGGACGGCGCGGCCCATGCCGAGGTCGGTGTCCGCAAGAAGGGGTTCTTCGGCTCGCTCAGCACCGAGAAGCCGTCGCTCAAGCTGCGCTTCGACAAGTACGTCGACGGCCGCCTGCTCGGCGGCGCGATCGACCGCATGACCCTCAACAACAGCCTGCAGGACGCGTCGATGATCAGCACCTGTCTGGCCTACGAGGTGTTCGCCGCCGCCGGGCTGCCGGCGCCGCGCTGCAACTTCGCCACCGTGACCGTGAACGGCGCCGACCTGGGCCTCTACGTGCACGTCGAGGAGATCAAGCCGCCGTTCCTGGCGCGCCACTTCGCCAGCGCCGCCGGCAACCTGTACGAAGGCACGCTCAGCGACTTCAGCCCCGGCTGGCGCGGCACCTTCGAGAAGAAGACGAACGAGCCCGAGGACGACTGGTCGGACGTCGACGCCGCCATCGCCGCGCTGCAGGACGCCTCCCCCGCCGGCCTGGAGGCGCTGGACGCCATCGTCGACGTCGACCGGTTCCTGTCGTTCTGGGCGACGGAGGTGCTGCTCGGCCACTGGGACGGGTACGCCGGCAATCGCAACAACTACCAGTTCTACCGGGAGCCGGACGGGCGCTTCGTGTTCATCCCCTGGGGCGTGGACGCGGTATTCCACACGACCGACGTTCCGTTCGACGACTTCGTGTCGCCGCCTTCGGTCAACGCCCACGGCGTCCTGGCGCATCGCCTGTACCGGGACGAAACCGGGCGCGCGGCGTACGCCGGCCGCCTCCGCGAACTGCTGGATACCGCGTGGGACGAGGAGGAGTTGCTGCGTAGCGCCGGCGAGCTGGCAGCCATCGTGCAGGCCCACGCCCTGCCCGAAGCGCGCGAGGAGGCAGCCGACGACACCGTCCGGGTGCGGCGCTTCATCCTCAAGCGGCGCGGCGAGCTGTTGGCGGATCTGGAGCCCGAGCCGCCGGACTGGCCCTGGCCGCTGGTCGACGCGGCCGACGTGTGCTGGGGCGAGGGCAGCGGGGTCACGACGTTCGAGGTGGCGTTCAAGACCACCTGGGGGACGAAGGACAGCCCCAATCCGTTCGAGACCGGCACGATCACCAGCCTGGCCCTGGACGGGACCGGCCAGCCGCCGGGCACGGCGGGGGCGACCGCCGGCCTCGCGAGTGCCAAAGAAGCGGCGGAGGTCGGACTCGAGGACGGCGCGTTCCTGTCCGTGATGAGGCTGGAGGCGGACTTCTCCATCGAGGGATTCACCGTGTGGCTTCCGGTCGACCTGTTGTCCGCCGGAACCGAGCTGACGATCGGCGAAGGCGGAGTCGGCGGCGTCCAATGGACGATGCCGGCGGGCGCCGCCGCCCCGGAAACGTACGTCCCGATCGTGGCGGGCACGCTGGAGCTGTCCGCGGCCGGTACGGAACGGGGGGCGGTGATCTCGGGCCGGCTCTCCGGCGCCTTCGGGTTCGGCGCTCCACCCGCGGACGATGCCGCCGCCGCGGCCGGTCCGGCCACCGGGGAACTGGTCATCAACGAGGTCGCCGCGCAGGGCGACCCGCTCGACTGGGTGGAGCTGTACAATGCCGCCGATGCCGACCTTGCCCTGGCGGACTTCGTGATCGCCGACGACCTGAAGGACGCCGGCAAGCGCGTCCCGTTCCCGGCGGACCTCGTGATCCCGGCGGGCGGCTATCTCCGGGTGGAGCTGGACAAGGACGGTTGGCCCGGCTTTGCCCTGGGCAAGGACGAGGAGCTCGGCGTCTGGACGGCCGGCGGCGCCCTGGCCGCGGCGGTCGACTGGGACGAGGGTCAGGCCGACGCCGGCACGAGCTTCGCCCGCGTGCCGGACGCCGGGGGCGCATTCCGGACCGTGAGCACGCCCACGCCGGGGGCTCCGAATCGGGCGGAGGAGGGAAGATGACGGACACGTGGACGTGGGAGGCGATCGCGAAGCACGACGTGATCACCGAGGGGCCGGCCTGGGACGGCGAAGGGCTGCGCTACACGGAGATCGACGCGAACCGGCTCTGGCGCTACACGCCGGCAGACGGCAGCCGCGAGGTGTGGCGGGAGTCGACCGGCGGCGCCAACGGCACGATCTTCGACGCCGCCGGCCGCTACTACGCCTGCGAGGGCAAGGCGCGGCGGGTGGTCCGCTACGCCGCCGGCCAGCCGACCGAGGTGATCGCCGATGTCCATGCCGGCGCGCCCTTCAACGAGCCCAACGACCTGGCGGTGGACGCCGCGGGCAGGGTCTGGTTCAGCGACCCCAACTACGGCGAGCGCCCGCTCGCGCAGGCGCGCGAATCGGTGTACCGATGCGATCCGACCGGCTCGGGATGGTCGGTCACGGAGGTCACCACCGACACCAACCGCCCCAACGGCGTGCTGCTGTCGGCCGACCAGTCGATCCTGTACGTGGCCGAGAGCCCGCGCCGGCTCGACCAGCGGCGACAGCTTCGCGCCTATCCGATCCAGGCGGACGGCAGCCTGGGCGACTACACGCTGCTGCACGACTTCGGCGCCGGCCGCGGCGTCGACGGCATGTGCCGGGCATCGGGCGGGCTGATCGTGGCCACCGCCGGCCACCGGGAGCGCGGCCCGGGGCCGGCGATCTACGTGTTCGACGCCAGGGGGCTCCCCCTTTCGACTCATCCCACGCCGGCCGACCGCCCGACCAACTGTACCTTCGGCGGCCCCGACCTGACCGACCTCTACGTCACCTTCTTCGGAGGCGAGCTGTACCGCGTGGCCGACTCGGGATTGCGCGCCGAAGGCTGAGCGGAGCAGCCCCTATCCCGGGCTGCGCGTGAAGCGCAGTCCATCGGGAACGGCGTAGAGCGGGAGGTTCAGCACGCGATCGTCCCGCTTGAGGTTCAGCAGGGTGGTGCGGATCAGGAGCGGCGGGGCGAACCGGGCGTCGAACGAACGCAGGCTCTTGCTCTTGGGGTTCACGCCGGCCTTCACCTCCAGCGGCAGGATCTCTCCGTCCCGTTCCAGCAGGAAGTCCACCTCGGCCTTGCCGCCGGAGCTGCGCCAGTAGTGCAGCTCACCCGCCGACGAGGCGATGAGGTGCTGCGCGACGTAGTTCTCGACCAGCGCGCCGCGATACTCCGCGAACAGGCGATCGCGGTGGGCCATCAACTGCGGGGCGGTGTTCGCGAGCGCGCCGAGGAGCCCCACGTCCAGGGCGTACACCTTGAACGACCGGCGGTCCGCATGGCCGCGCAGGGGCAGGCGCGCGGTCTCGACCGCGAACGCCCGGTGGATCAGCCCGGCGCGCTCCAGCCACACGAGCGCATCCTCATAGTCACGCGCCCGGGCGCTCTTGTGGATGGCGGAGAAGATGAACTTCTTGTTCTCGCGGGACAGGTGCCTCGGCAGTGACTCCCAGATGGCGATGATCCGCGCGACCTGCTGCGCCGCGGCGTGCTTGGCGAAGTCGAGCACGTACGCATCCACGATCGCCTGCTGGACCGGTCGTACGGCGGCCACGTCCCGGTTGGCCGCGTAGTGGGCGACGACCTCGGGCATGCCGCCGACGAAGTAGTAGGCGCGGAGCAGGTCGACCAGCGCGCGGTGGAACGGCTCGGGAAACGGCGCCGGTTCGGCATGGCCTTCGATGACACCGCGGTAGCGTTCCTCGCCGAGCGCATCGAGGAACTCCGGGAAGGTCATCGGATGCAGATCGACGAAGTCCACCTTGCCCGCCGGGAACGATCGCGGCGTGGAGAGCGTGACCCCGAGGAGGGAGCCGGCGGCGGCGACGTGATACTGCCCGGCGTCCTCCGCGAAGTACTTCAGGGCGTTCAGTGCGGCGTTGCAGGCCTGGATCTCGTCGAAGATGATGAGCGAACGCGCGGGAAGGATCCGCTCGTCCGCGAAGATGGAGAGGTCGCGAACGATGCGCGCGGGATCGAGATCTCGCTCGAAGAAGCCGGCCAGGTCGGGCGTCCTCTCGAAGTTGAAGTAGTGGGTCGCCGCGTACTGCTCCCTGCCGAATGCCTGCAGCAGGTAGGTCTTGCCGGTCTGCCGCGCGCCGCGCATGACCAGCGGCTTGCGTCCCGGCGCCCGCTTCCAGGCGAGCAGGCGATCGTAGGCATCGCGTCGCATGGGGCAACCATAGACCGGAATGACCGGATCTGGCGATCATTCGGACGTATTTCTGGCTGGAGTGGCAGAAATACGTCCGAAAAACGTGCGGATGCGCTCAGCCGAACAGCCGGTCGATCAGCTCCATGGACAGGATCGCTTCGTGCAGGTCGCAGGCGGGGGGGCCGAACGGGCGGCCGTCGCGCACGCGGTCGATGAAATAGCGGTTCTGTTCGCGGGTGCTTTCATCGCCGGAGCAGGTGAGTTCCGTGGCCTGCCCGTCGATGATCACCTGGCCGCTGCGCACGCCTTCCAGGTAGGCGGAAGCGCTGCGGCCGTGGAGCTCGTAGCGCTCCAGCCGGGCGCCGGCGGTGACGTTGGCGACCAGGTGGGCGATGCAGCCGCTCTCGAACAGGATGAGTCCCCCGTACACGTCGCGGTACCCGGAGAAGAAGCTCCCCGAGAAGCTGTGCACCTCTGCCACCGGGGAGCCGGCAAGTGCGCGCACGCAGTCCAGCGCGTGCACGGGCGTCTCGTAGAAGTACCGGTCGAGCACCGGCGGCTTCAGGATGCCACGTTTCTCGATGTCGACCAGGTTCTTGTGGAACTCGCCGACGATGGTGGTCAGCGGGCCGCGCTCGCAGATCAGCCGCTTCGCCTCGTGGATCGCCGGGTTGAAGCGGCGGTTGAGGCCGACCATGCAGCGGGCGCCGGTGCGCTCGGAGATTTCCAGAAGGGCGCGCGTCTCCGACACGTGCAGTCCGGGGGGCTTCTCCAGCAGGGTGTCGACGCCGGCCTCCAGGCAGATCTGGGCAACGGGAGCGTTGAACTCGGGGGGCACCGCGACGACCACGGCGTCCGGGGACTCGGCTTCGAGCATCCGCTCCGGCGCCGCATAGGTGGCAACGCCGCCAAGCTCCTCGGCCGCGGCGTTGCGGCGTGTTTCGTCCAGGTCGCACACCGCCGTCATCACGGCTCCGTCGATCGCGGCGATGTGGCGTGCGTGGCCCCGCCCCCGTCCGCCGCAGCCGATCAGGGCTGCGCGTGTCTCTTTCATGCTCCTCGCTCCTCCGCACCGGCGACATCGATGATCACCTTGCGCTCCTGGCGCTCGCCGCGCGCCAGCGCGGTCATCACTTCCGGCACGTCGTCCAGCGTACAACGCGCCTCGATGAAGGTGGCCAGCCGGCCGGCGAGCTGCGGCAGCGCATCGACGCTCGCCTGGAACGATGCGCGGTCGAAGCCGTAGCTGCCGATGACCGTGACCTCGTCGGAGACCAGGTCCTGCAGCGGCAGGCTCACCTCCCTGGCCAGGTTGCCGATGGCCAGCAGGGTGGCGTCCGGCCGGCAGAGCTGGAACGCGAGCGTGAACGACGGGCCGGTGCCGACGGCGTCGATCACCACCGCGGGGCGACCGCCGAGTGCGGCCTCCACCGCCGCGGAGGTAGCCGCAGGCTCCTCGCCCGCCTGCAGGTGATAGGGCTGTGCGTCGAAGTCCGAGGCCGCCTGCGCCTTGTCCGCCACCGTGTCCAGCACGACGATCGGGTCGAAGCCCCGCAGGTGGCCGACCGTGGCCGCGCACAGGCCGATGGTGCCGGCGCCCAGGATGGCCAGCGGTCCGGGGCGGCGGTCGTGGGCGGCAAGGCGGTCGAACGCATGGCCGGTCACCGCCGCCGGCTCGGCCAGCGCCGCGATGTCCGGCGCCACCCCGGACGGGATGGGGATGGCGTTGCCGGCGGGCACGGCGACGTACTCGGCCATCGCGCCGCGATGGGCGAGGTTGACGCCGATCACCTGCTTGTTCAGGAAGCTCGGGTCGCCCTCCTCCGGGCTCGGAGCGTGGTCGGCGATGATGTTGTACAGGGCGACCGGCGTGCCCACCGGCGGGCCGCCGGCGCCGGGACCGAGCGCCGCGACGCGGGCGCCCACCTCGTGGCCCATGACCATGTCCGGCGCGCGGCGGCCGCTCTCGCCGGTGAAGCCGTGGATGTCGCTGCCGCAGATGCCGACCGCGTCGACGGCCAGCAGCACCTCCCCGGCGCGGGGTTCGGGCTGCGGCAGATCGACGACGCGCATCGCCCACGGCTTCTCGTACAGAACCGCTTTCATGGTGCCGAGCATAGCGGTGACCATCTTCGAGTTCATCACCTGACGCCGCCGTAGCGCGGCAGCCAGTATTCCAGCCAGGTGCGCTGGCAGCGGCGGTCGCAGAAGCTCAAGCGACGCTCGCCGTGCCGGGCGCGCCAGAGACGGCCGACGATCATCTTGCCGCACAGGTCGCAACGCGCGGTGGTGGTGGCGTACAGCGCGTCCGGGACCGGCTCCCAGTGTCCCTCGGCGGCGTGCCCGTCGGCGGCGGTCACGGTTCCGAGCGTAGCTGCGCCGTTGCCGGCGCGTCGACGCGCCAGCCGCCGTCGGCGTCCCGCGCCAGCACCACCCCGTACACCTCGCGCGCCTGATCCGGGCCGAGCACCCCGTCGCGCACCTCCTCGCACACCAGCTCCGGGTCGCGCTCCACCGGCGGCCCGTATCCGCCGCCGCCGGGACTGACGATCTCGATGCGATCGCCGCCGTGCACCCGGATGTCCGCGAACTTGTTGGGCGACACCGTGCCGTGCGTCTCGCTGAAGGTGCGCCAGGAATCGTCGCCGTCCCGGCGGATGCGCAGCGCTCCCGGGCGTCCCCGCTGGCCGCCGAAGAGCCCCCAGGCGCCTGTCTCGTGGCGGTCCATGAAGCTGGACACCGTGATCTCCGGCGCGCGCGCCTCAATCACGCGGCGGCTTCCGGCGCCGCCGCGGGTTCGGCCGTGGCCCCCGGAGCCGTCCGCCAGGCTGTAGCTGTGGGTGAGCCACGGGTAGCGGGTCTCGAACACCTCCACCGGCGTGTTGCGGCAGTTGCCGTTGATCGGGCACTGGCTGTCGTTGCCGTCGCCGGTCGCCTTGCCGCCCCAGCCGCAGCCTTCGATGTGGTAGTTGGCGTAGAACTCGCCCGTGCGCGGATGGGTGCCGCCGAACAGGAAGTTGCAGGAACTGGCGCCGGTGGCGGCCGCCACCCGCTCGGGCAGCGCCTGAGACAGGCAGCCGAACAGGACGTCGACGATGCGCTCGTGGATCTCGGAGTTGCCGCCCACGCTGGGACCGGGGTGCTCGACGTTGACCACCGTGCCGGGCGGCACGATCAGCTCGATGGGACGGTAGCAGCCGGAGTTGCGCGGGATGGTGCGGTCGGTGAGGTTGAGCATCGCGTTGTAGGTGGCCGACGCGGTCACGCCGTAGGTGCAGTTGCAGGGGCCCTGCGCCTGCGGGCTGGAGCCGTTGTAGTCGAAGATGATGCGCTCGCCGCGCACCACCGCGGTGCAGTGGATGCGGTAGCGCTCGTCCGCCACCACGCCGTCGTTCTCGATCCAGTCCTCGAACGCATACTCGCCGTCGGGGATCTCCGCGATCTCGGCCCGCATGCGCCGTTCGGCGTAGTCCATGAGCTCTCTGCCGGCGTCGATCACGGCGTCGAAGCCGTAGCGGTCCAGGAGCTGGTGCAGGCGCCGCTCGGCGACCGTGAGCGATCCGATCATGGCGTGGAAGTCGCCCCACGAGGTGCGCGGCGTACGGTGATTGGTGAGGATGATCTTCCAGATGTCGTCGACGTACTCGCCGCCCCGCATGATCTTCACCGGCGGCAGCCGCAGGCCCTCCTGGTAGATCTCGCGGGCGTCGGCGGCGAATCCGCCGACCGCCTTGCCGCCGATCTCGGTGAGGTGGGCGATGTTGCCGACGAAGCCGTACAGCTCGCCGCGGTGGTACACCGGCTTGATCACGGTGTGCTCGGGCAGGTGGCAGCCGCCGCGGTAGGGGTCGTTGTGCATCACCACGTCGCCGGGACCGAAGTTCTCAAGGCCCACTTCGGCGATCGTCCACTGCATGGTGTACAGGATCGCCCCGATCTGGGCCGGGCAGAACTCGGCGTAGGACACCATCTGCGCGTCGCGGTCGAACACCACGCAGGAGAAGTCCAGCCCCTCGTTGAAGATCGAGGAGTACGAGGTCTTCATCATCGCCAACCCCATCTCCCGGCAGGTGTTGACCAGGTAGTTGTTGATGATGGTGAGGGTGACGCTGTCCAAGGTTCGCGCCATCGCGTCAGGCCTCCTCCGGCGCCGCGGCCGGCAGGGTGAGGACGAGGTTGCCGAGCCGATCCACGGCCAGTTGCACCCCTTCGGGCACGTACGTGGTGGAGTCGAGCTCCTCGACCACGGCCGGGCCGTGCAGTTCCGTGCCCGGCGGCAACCGGTCGCGGCGGCAGGCGGCCCCGGCAGGAGGTGGCGGCTGCGGCCGCGCGCCGACTGCCGCGGGCGCCGCCGGGGCGGGCGGCGGGTCTGCCGCGGTCTCGGCCAGCGACGCCTTGAGATGCACCATCTCCACGGGGTGGTCCGGGAACTGGTAGCCGAAGAACTCCTCGTGGCGGCGGTGGAAGCGCTCGACCGCCGCGGGCAGCCCGTCCGCGAACCGGTACTCCACGTCCTGCTCGTAGTTCTGCTGCGCGTAGCGCATGCTCAGGCCGAGTCGCTCGCGCGGTGCGCCACGCAGCCCCTCGGCCTCGATCTCGCGTCGCGCGGCGTCCAGCATGGCGCGAAAGCGCGCGGCCAGGTCCGCTTCGTCCACTTCGGAGTGACGCGACCCCAGGGTCTGCACGCGCTCCACGCGAAGACGCGCCAGGGCGGCCCCGAAGGCCGAGCACAGTCCGGGATGCGGCGGCACCACCACCCGGCTGATGCCCAGCTTGGCGGCGATGGCGGCGGCGTGCAGCGGGCCGGCGCCGCCGAAGGCGACCAGCACGAAGTCGCGCGGGTCGATCCCGCGCTCGATGGTCAGCAGGCGGATGGCGTTGGTCATGTTCTCGTCGGCCAGGTCGACGATGGCCTGCGCGGCCGCTTCCCGCCCCAGGCCCAGCGATCGCGCCAGCGGGTCGATCACGGCCGCCGCGCGCTCGGGGTGCAACCGCAGCTCTCCTCCCAGGAAGAAGTCGGGGTTGAGCCGGCCCAGCACCAGGTTGGCATCGGTCACGGTGGCGGCTTCTCCACCGGCGCCGTAGCAGCCGGGGCCGGGTCGGGCGCCCGCGCTCTCCGGTCCCACGCCGAGCATGCCGCCCTTGTCGATGCGGGCGATGGAGCCGCCGCCGGCGCCCAGCGTGCGCACCTCGATCACGGGAATCGCCACCGGCAGCCCCCACTCGATCTCGTACTCGGTGGTGAATTGCGGCTCGCCGTCCCGCAGCAGTCCCACGTCGCAGCTCGTGCCGCCCATGTCCAGGGTGATCGCCTGCTCGAAGCCGGCTTCGTGCGCGAAGTGGGCGCCGCCGATCACTCCGCCGGCGAGCCCGGAGAGCAGCAGCTCCACCGGCCGCTCCGGCGCCTGCGCCAGCCCGGTGGTGCCGCCGTCCGACTTGAGCAGCGAGCAGGGGCCTCGGACGCGGTGTTCGCGCAGCGCGGCGCCGACGCTCGGACAGTAGCCGCTCAGCAGCGGCTTCAGGTAGGCGTCGGCGAGGGTGGTGCTGGAGCGCTCGTACTCGCGCCACAGCGGCGCGACGCGATGCGAGAGGGAGACCGGGATGGACGGAAAACGCCGTTCCAGGAACGCGCCGAGCGCAAGCTCATGGACCGGGTTCAGATAGGAGAACAGCAGACACACCGCGATCGCCTCGGGACCTCGGTCGGCGATCTGCGCCGCCAGTCGCTCCATGGCCGCCGCTTCCAGCGGCACCACCACCTCGCCCTGGGCGTCGATCCGCTCGGCCACTCCCAGGCAATTGCGGCGCCGGACCAGCGGCCGCGGCTTGCGCCAGTGCAGGTCGTACTCGCTCTTGCGGTTGATGCGCTGGATGAACGGGATGTCCTCGAACCCTGCGGTGGTCACGTACAGCACCTCGGCCCCACGGCGCTGCAGCACCGTGTTGGTGGCCACCGTGGTGCCGTGCACGATGCGCTCGATGGCGTCACCGGCAACCGCGGCCTTGTCCAGCACGAGGAGCAGTGCGCCCAGCGGCGCGTCGGGCGTGGAGGGGGCCTTGGCGACGCGCACGGATCCGTCCACGCCGAGCGCCACCAGATCGGTGAACGTGCCGCCGGTATCGATGCCCAGGGCGAGCGGACCTGGCGATGCCTCCCGCAATCCGTCCGGCCTTGCCTTTTCGCTCACGTCACCTGCAGTTCATACGCGCCGGAGCACGAGCTTGCAACACGCATCGCGGGAGCCCGGGGTATGCTGAGCGTGAGATGGGAAATCGGCGTTGGCCGACCTCAGGTCCGTGGGAATCGGAGATTATGTGGACATTCGGCGCAACGGGAGCTGGGCCGAGGCTGTCCTTTGCTCCGCCCATCCGTGAAGGATCGGTCGCTCCAGTCACCTCCTTGGTTCTCGCGAGTCTGATGATAATGGAATATCAATGATCCGGAGACGATTGAACATATTTGAGAAACGATTATCAGTATATGTAAGGAAGAGGGCGGCTCTGGAGCCCTCCTCTTGACCATGATGAGTTCTCCTCGGCAGTCACCGGACCGCTGACGATGCCGGAGCTGCCGGATCTCCTGCTCTACCGGGATCATCTGGTGCGCCGCGTAGCAGGCGAGCGGCTGCAGCGGGTGACGGTAGCCAGCCCCAGCCTCCTGAAGACCTACGAACCTCCGCTGGCCGCGGCCTGCGGCACGCGCGTCGAGTCGATCGAGCTGATCGGAAAGCGCATCGTCTTCGGCCTGGGGCAGGACCTGTACCTGGTCCTGCACCTGATGATCGCCGGTCGCCTGCGCTGGAAGGATGGATCGTCCGCCGCGCCGATCCCGCGGCGCGTGGGGCTTGCGGCGTTCCGCTTCGACGCGGGCACCCTGATCCTCACCGAGCAGGGGTCCAAACGGCGCGCGGCGCTTCATCTGCTGCGCGGAGCGCCGGCGCTGCGGGCCCTGGACCGCGGCGGCATCGACGTGCTGGCCGTCGACGAACCCGCCTTCCGGCAGGCGCTGCTCGTGGAGAACCACACCGTCAAGCGGGCGCTCACCGATCCGCGGCTCTGTTCCGGGATCGGCAACGCCTACTCGGACGAGATCCTGCATGCCGCGGGGCTGTCGCCGCTGAAGTGGACCACCCGGCTCACGGACCAGGAGCTCGGACGGCTGCATGCCGCGACGCGCCAGGTGCTGACGCACTGGATCGAGCGGCTGCGCGAGCAGGCCGGCGACCGCTTCCCGGAGCGGGTCACGGCGTTCCGGCCGGAGATGGCCGTGCACGGCAAGTACGGCCAGCCGTGCCCTCGCTGCGCCACGCCCGTGCAGCGCATCCGGTACGCCGACAACGAGTGCAACTACTGCCCGGAGTGCCAGACCGGCGGCACGCTGCTGGCGGACCGCGCGCTCTCGCGTCTGCTCAAGGGCGACTGGCCGCGCAGCCTGCAGGAGCTGGACGAGCTGCGCACGCCACGGCAGTAGCCGCGGGCCGCCGTCAGGCGCACATTCATTGCATGAAAAGACCCATCCTGATCGTCATCATCGCCGTGGCGGGCGCCGCCGTGCTGGCGGCCGGCTGGTACCTGGGCTCGCCCCTGTTCATCAATCGCACCGTCTCGGAGGCGTTCCCGGTCGAGTTGCCGAGCGCCGACGACATGGACGACATGCCGGCCGCGCAGATCGAGGCGAAGCGCCGCGAGGCGCTTGCCAACCTCCCGCAGGGCGAAGCGTGGGAGGACCTGTCCGGCCGCGCGCAGCAGGAGATCCAGGACCGGGTCATGGATTTCGCCGGCGCCATGCCCGATTCCGACATGGATGACGCGATGCCGGGCGGCGCATCCCCGGAGCGCCTGGCTCAGGGTGCCTTCATGGACGCCGACCGCTTCCACAAGGGCTCGGGCCGCGCGCTCATCTACCGGTTGGCCGACGGGGAGTTGCTGCTCCGCTTCGAGGAGTTCCGCGTCACCAACGGGCCGGACCTGCACGTGCTGCTGGCCGAGAACGCGGAGCCGAAGCGGCGCGACGAGTTGGGCGACTACATCGACCTGGGCTCGCTGAAGGGCAACGTCGGCAGTCAGAACTACACGCTCGACGCGGGCACCGACGTCAGCCGGTACGGCAGCGTGGTCATCTACTGCATGCCGTTCCACGTGGTGTTCGCGACCGCGGCGCTTTCCGCCGAGTAGCGCCCCAGGAAGGCGGAGCCGCGGCTCCGCCTTCCTGGCCCAGCCCCTCCTTTGGCTCCGCGGTGTGTCGGATTGGCGCTTGCGCGCCAATCCGACACACCGCGTCGCGCGGAGACCACCTGCGGCTTGTGCGCGACCTATCGGGAGGCGCTCCGCTCCTCGAAGAGCACGGCCGCTTCGACCTCTGCGGTATCCAGTCCGAGGCGCGCGCCGGCGTCCGCCACGCTGCGTCCTGCGGCCCTGAACGCGGCATGTGCCTCGGCGGTCGACACGCCGCGACCGTCGATCGCGGGCCGCCCGCCCGCGACCAGGGGGTCGATCACGATCAGGCCGTCGACGCCGGACGGGTACCAGCGCTCGGCCACACCCGATCCGGCATCGAAATCGATGTTCCCGGAGATGTCCACGATGTCGTCGGCGGCAATCCACCGGCCGTCGGAGAGCAGCCTCAGAACGGCATCGCCATAGGTGCGCGTGCGCAGGAAGACGCCGTGGCCGTCGGTGAAGAAATCGCGCGACGCGTAGTGATCGGTGCCGAGCAGATGGCCGGCTTCATCCAGCGCCGCGCGGAGCTGACGCAACTTCAGTCCGCGCGCAAGGAACGGCGTGACGAACAGCAGGTCGATCAGGTCCAGGAACGACGCACGGGTGCGCGCCTGCTTGGCCGCTCCCATGCGCAGCCAGCGCCGGACATGGGACGGCTTCAGTCGTGTCCAGCGCCCGACGTCCGCGGCCTCGTAGACCGCGGCTCTCCAGGGATCCGCCGCTTGGTCAGCCACGCCGCTACGGGGCATCATAGCCGGGGTCGCCGTCTGCCTTGAAGCATGGCCGACGATTGGCCGAGGTCAAGGTTTGAAACCATTGCTGTCCGCCGTGTCACGTCCGTCGTCGGTGATCGCCGCTGCGGCCCTGCTCTGGGGGTGCGCCGGGTTCTCGGACATCCAGGAAACCCGGACGTTCCTCGAAAGTTATGCCGTCGGCGAGTATGACGCCGCAAGCGCCGCGGTCGGCGGTGCTACCGGGCTGGACTACCCGGAGGGGCAGCTCCTGAGCTCGCTGCACACCGCCATGGCGCTGCGGGCGGCGGGCAGGTTCGAAGCATCGCAGGTCGCGTTCGACCGGGCCGAGTCACAGCTCCTGTGGAAGTCCGACTCCATCGCCAGCGCCGAGGATCTGCTGGCGGCCGGCCTGACCCTGGTGGGCAACGACCTCATGGTGTCCTACCGGGGGACGATCTACGAGGGCGTGCTGGTGAACACCTACAAGGCCACCAACGCGCTGATGATCGCCGACACGGCGCGCGCCCGGGTGGAGCTCAACCGCGCCCACCAGCGGCAGGCGAACGCGGTCGATCAGCTTGGAGCCAAGGTTCGGGCGCTGCGCGCCGGTCAAGAGGAAGACGAGGACGAGCACCGCGAGAACATCGACCGGTCGATGAATGCGGCGATGGAACCCGACGGAGCGGTCGCCCGTCGTCTGAAGGCGGTCGAGTCGCTCGGCGAATACCGCGATCTGCGCAATCCACTCACCGACTGGCTGCACGGCGTGTTCCGGCTGGCGACCGGGGAGGCCAACCGTGCATCCGACCTGCTCCGCAACGCCGCCGCCCTGGACGGCGCGCGCAACCGCCACGTCCTCGACGACCTGGCCGTGGCCGAACGAGCCGCAAACGGCACGGCCGCGGCCGGTGACCGCGTGTGGGTCGTACACGAGGACGGCACGGGGCCGTATCTCGACCAGTTCCGTTTCGACCTGCCGGTGTTCCTCTCCGAGGAGCGTTTCATCATCGTGTCCATGGCGCTGCCCGAGCTGCGCCCGGGCAGGGCGGCGGCGGGTCCGTTGCGGATCAGCGCCGGCGGAGAGGATCACCGGACGGAGACGCTCCTGAACGTCGACCGCTACGCCGCCACGGAGTTCCGCGCCGGATACGACGGCGTCGTCGCCAAGGCGGTAGCCGGCACCGTGGTCCGCACCATCCTGCAGGTTGCGATCCAGGAGGAGACCAGGGACGCCGGCACGCTGGGATCGATCGTCGGGTTCGTCGCGCCGATCGCCTCCGCGGTCGCCACCCAGGCCGACATCCGAAGCTGGCGCGCGCTGCCGCAGTCGATCGGCATCGCCAGCCTGCCGCGGCCTTCCGACGGCAGGATCCGGGTGTCCGCCGGCAGCCACACGACGGACGTGCCGCTGCCGAGCGGGCGGTTCGTGCTGGTCCAGGTCAAGACGATCGTCCGCGGCGCGCCCCCCACCGTGCACGCGGCTGCGTTCGGAGGCTGATTCGGCCGACAATGGACTATATTGGAGGCGGGACTACATTGGAGGGGGACTATAGTGGAGGCATGCAGATGAAATCGCTCGTCCAGTTCGCCGTGGCCGCCTGCGCGGCGCTCGCCCTGCTGATCGGTTGCGCTTCGCAGGACCCGGTGTACCTCGATCTGCGCCAGGCCAACGAGCCGCAGCCCAATCCGCCGCAGGTCGGCGAGCGGACCACGCTCGGCCTTGACTACCGCGACTTCGAGTTCGCTGCCGAGCAGGCGGTAGCCTCGTTCCTGGACAGCCCCCTGTCGGTCAAGCCGGGCAGCGACGCGCCGTGGGTGATGGCGGTCAGCCGCATGGTCAACGACACGGCGCTCGACATCGATACCGATCAGCTCGTCAAGAAGATCAGGATCGACCTGCTGGAAAGCGGCCGGGTCATCGCCACCACCGCCGTGGGGGTGGACGATCCCGAGGATCCGTTGATCGCCAAGGTCCGCGAGTTGCAGAAAGACAAGCTGTTCAACCAGGACACCGTCGCCAAGGACGGCACCGTGGTGGCTCCCGACCTGAGCCTGTCGGGCAAGATCATCCAGCGCACCAACCGCGTCGGCGACGCCCAGCAGGTCGACTACTACTTCCAGCTCACCGCCACCAACATCGAGACCGGTCTGGCGTACTGGGAGTTCGAGCAGGTGATCGTCAAGCTGGGCAGCAACCAGAGATTCTCCTGGCAGTAGGCGCCGGATGCCGAAACGCACCGTCGCGGCCGCGGCGCTCGGGCTGATCCTGGCCTGCGCCGCGAGCGCGCAGGCCGCGCCGGCACCCGGCGAAACGGACTGGCAGCGACTGTTCGCCTCCGACGATGTCGCGGTGGCGATCCTGATCAGTCCGGCCCCCCTCGATCCCGCGCCAGGCGCCGCGCGGCTGCACGTTCGGCTGCTCGACGTGGCGACGGGCGAGGTCACCTGGGCCGGTTCGTTCGAGGTGGACCGGCTGTCGGGGGAGCGGACGGCTCAGGACCGGCATGCGCAGTGGCCTGCGGACTCCCCGATCGATGAGCTCGCCCTGCGGATCGTCGAAGCCCTGACCGCGCATCTTCCGACGATCGTCGTCCACGGGGACGCCGATGGCGATGGCATACCCGACTACCTGAACCGCCGCGCGAATCCCGCCGACCACAACCGCGACGGCCTGCCCGACTATCTGAACCGGTACTTCCTGCAGCGGCGGCCCCTGTAATCGCGCCTCCGGTCAGCGCTTCAGGTCGCCGCGCTGCGCGGACGTTTCGACGAGCTCACGCGCCAGCTCCCACAGCCGCGGCGCGCCGTCGCCGATGGGGTGGTTCTTGTCGTACACCTGATCGACCGTGATGCCGTGCCGCCGCCAGGCGAATCCGTGGGTACGGTGGTTGTGCAGCAGCGGCTGCAGGCGGTCGATCGCGTAGGCGAAGCGGGCTTCGGGCGTCCGCCGTTCCTCGAACTCGTCCCAGGCGGCGCGCAGCACCCCCGCCTGGTCGTTCGGCAGCAGCGCGAACAGCCGGTCGGCCGCCTGCCGTTCGCGCTCCTCCTTGGTCTCCCGCCCCTCATCGTCGTAGATGTAGGTGTCTCCGGCGTCGATCTCGACGATGTCGTGCACGAGCACCATGCGCAGGACGCGGCCCAGGTCGAGATCGCCTTCGGCGTACTCGGCCAGCACCAGCGCGTACAGGGCCAGGTGCCAGGAGTGCTCGGCCGAGTTCTCCCTCCGGCTGGCGTCAAGCAGCGCCGTCTGCCGCAGCACGCCCTTCAATTCGTCGATCGCGCACAGGAACTCGATCTGTTCGTGCAGGCGCCGGGCGGCGGCATCGTGCGGCGAGGCCGGCGTCACCGGTCGACCGTCACGGCGACCGCCAGATGATCGGAGGCGGTGCTCATCGGCAGGGAGAAGTCCGTGACCGTGAGATCCGGGCTCGTCCAGACGTAGTCGATGCGCTTCTCCAGCTCGTCGGTCGGCCAGGTGAAGCCGTCGCCGGGCGGCCCGGCGGCGACGAATGCATCGACGAAGCCGGCGTCGGCGATCAGCACGATCTCGGGGTGATCGGGATGGGCGTTGAGGTCCCCGAGCAGCACCGTGTTGTGCGCCTCGATCGCTTCGAGAATCGCACGCGTCTGCGGCATCCGATGCACGGAATCCTCCTCCTCGTGGTGGAAGTGGGTGGCGAGCACGGCCAGCACCTCGCCGCCGCCCACGTCGATCTCGATCGTCATGAAGCCGCGGTCCATGACGATGTCGTCGTTGTTGGGCATGAGGTGGTTGCTGGCCCGCCGGATCGGCAGGCGGCTCAGCACGGCGTTCCCCCACACCGGGTCGGCCGCGGGCCCGAACGCGTAGGCCATGCCGAGGCGCCGCGACAGCCACACCAGCGTGTCGACCGATCCGTTGATCAGCCAGCCTCGGGAGATCTCCTGCAGGGCGACGACGTCGGGGTCCTCGGCCTCGATGACCTGCGCGATCGCTTCCATGCCGTGGCGGCCGTACGCGTCGAAACCCTGGTGGATGTTGTAGGTCATCACCCGCACCGGAAAGCCGGTACCCGAGCCGGCTCGGACCTCGTTCCAGGTCGCGAGCTGCACGGCGGGCACTGCCAGCAGCAACAGGGCAGCGAGGGCAACGGAGCGGGGCACCCCCGCCGGCACCGGCGACCGGCTCATGCCGGCGCGCAGCGCCGCAAGCGCGACCAGCAGCGCGGCGAGCGGGCGGACCATCCCCTGCGGAACGGGAATCGCGATGTCGTACTGGGCGTAGTGGACGAACAGCAGCACCAACAGCGCCAGCATGCCAACGGTGGTCCATGCCGGCACGGCCCCTTCGCTCCCCCTGCCGGCCGAGGAGGCTGCGGGCCGCGCCGCCGAGACCATCAGCACCGCGCTCACGACATGACCCACCACTACCGCGATCGCCGCCAGGGGTCCCGTCCACGCCACGGCCACCGATGCGATCAATACGCCGCCCAGCAGCGCCAGCAGACTGCCGTGAGGCGCCGCCCTGCGCCGGGCCAGCCACAGCGCCACCACCACCGCCGCCAGATTCGAGGCCAGGATCCAGGCGAGCACCAGCGGCTGCTGCCAGCCGGTGATCACCGTCAGCCACGCGACGTTCTGGAGCGTCAGGAACTGCAGCACCAGCGCCGGCCCGAAAACCAGACAGCGGGCGCCCCAGGACGATCGTGCTGCCGCGTGTCGTGCTGCCGCGTGCCGTGCGGCCGCGAGCGCACGCGCCGGCGCCGCGAGCCCCAGCAGGATCCACTGCGCCGCTACCAGGCCCGCGGTGACCGCGTGCGCCTCCCAGCCGCCCGCCCATGAGAGGTCGATCGTTCCGAACGCGCCCTTGAGCGCCGTGTCGATCGACAGCGCCAGCAGGAGCGCAACCCCGGCATGTGGTCCGCTCTCGGCGGGGCCTGCGGCCAGGAGCGATCGCAGCATGAGCGGGAGTGCCCACAGGAAGACCACCGTGCCGGCGATCGACAGCGCCAGGTCCGCCGGCAGTGACGGCGAGAGTTGCTCGGCGACTCGCAGGAGACCGAGCCCTGCGAAGATCACGGGCGCGCCGGAACGGCCGAGCATACGGTGCACGACCGGCGCCAGGAACCCGAGTCCGAACACGGCCAGGCCCATGACGCCCACCAGCACCGAGCTCAGCTCGTTGATCTGCACCAGGTTGACGGACAGCGCCACCACCAGCAGGCGCAGGAACTGCAGCCCGAACACGCACGTCAGCGCGCCGAGCAGCGTCGCGGCAAGCGACGACTGCCGGTCTCCGGATGCCGTTCGTTGCCGGCGGTCCCGGGCGCTCACCGGGCTACCGTAGTGCGCGGCATCCGACCCGTCCACCGCGGTATGGTTGGCGCGTGGTTTCCCTGCTGCTGCGCGGCGACATCCTGCTGTTCGCCCTGATCACCGTCGCCCTGATCGTGTCGCTGACGTTCCACGAGTACGCCCACGCCGCGGTCGCCAAGCTGTCCGGGGACCGCACCGCGGAGCTGGCGGGCCGGCTGACCCTCAACCCGCTGGCGCACATCGATCCGATGGGGCTGCTGATGGTGGTGCTGGTGGGCTTCGGCTACGCCAGGCCGGTGCCGGTGGACCCGCGCTACCTGCGGTCGCCGCGGGCCGACCTGTGGATCGCCGCCGCCGGCCCCGCCATGAACCTGCTGCTGGCGGCGGTGGTCTGGAACGGCTTTCTGGCGCTGCGCGGCGCCGGCGTGGCCTTCGTCTTCATGCCGGGACCGGAGACGTTCGTGGTGCTGCTGGTGCGCATCAACCTGATCCTGATGCTGTTCAACCTGATCCCGCTGGGTCCGCTGGACGGCCACTGGATCCTGCCGCACCTGCTGCCGGAGGCGGCGGCGCGCTGGTACCGGTACTACAACGCCCGCTACGGCCAGTACGCGCTGTTCGCCCTGATCCTGCTCAGCATCGCGGGCGTTCCGGTGTTCCGGATTCTGATGACGATCGGCGCCAGGCTGGTGCGGCTGATCACCTTCGTGTAGGTGGGCTCGCAGGCGCTGTGGCAGTATATTGTCGGATGTGACTGAACTTACCGAGCGCCGGATGGCCGTGCTCATCGATGGCGACAACGCCCAGCCGGGGCACATCGGCGCCGTGCTGAAGGAGAGCGTCCGCTACGGCGTGGTGACCATCAAGCGCATCTACGCCGACTTCACCAACCGCCAGATGGAGGGCTGGAAGCGCCAGCTCTCCACCCACGCCATCCAACCGATCCAGCAGTTCCGCAACACCGTCGGCAAGAACGCCACCGACTCGGCGATGATCATCGACGCCATGGACATCCTGTACGGGGGCGCCGTGGACGGCTTCGTGATCGTCTCCAGCGACAGCGACTACACGCGCCTGGCCCTGCGCATACGCGAGTCGGGCCGCATGGTCATCGGCATCGGCCGCGACCACACGCCGCGCTCGTTCGTGAACGCCTGCAACGAGTTCCGCTTCGTCGAGAACCTGGCCATGGCGGAGGAGCGCAGCCGGCGACGTCCCGGCCGGAAGGAGCCGGTCGTCGACACCGACGATGCCGAGCGCGGATCGCTCGACCTTGTCACGGTGATCACCGACGCCATGGAGATGGCCGAGGGTGACGACGACTGGGTCGACCTGGGGACGATCGCCAACAACCTCAAGAAGCTGTACCCGGACTTCGATCCGCGCACCTACGGCAACCGCCGGCTGTCCAAGCTGATTCAGGGCGAAACGGAGGCGTTCCGGATGCGGCGCGATCGCGAGAACAACAACGTCACGGTGCGGCTGGCGGCGTCCGACGCGGATTGAGCGCGGGAGCGGACCGCGGGCTGACCTACGCCGGCGCCGGCGTCTCGCTGGAGGCCAAGCGGAACGCGTTCGCCACCCTCGACGCCGACCTGACCACCGGCGATGCGCGGGTGCTGACCCGGAGCGGCGCGTTCGCGTCGCTGTTCGCGGCGAGCTTTCCGGGCTACCGGGAGCCGGTGCTGGCCCTGAAGACGGAGGAGCCGGGCAGCAAGCAGCTCCTGGCGGCGCGCGCGGGGCGCTTCGACGGCATCGCCCGCGACCTGGTCAACCACCTGGTGAACGACGTCGCCGTGATGGGGGCGGAGCCGCTGGCGGTGCTGGACATGATCGTCTGCAGCCGGCTGGAGGCCGACACCGTGCACGGCATCATCGTCGAGTTGGCGGGCGCCTGCCGGGAACAGGGATGCAGCCTGGTGGGCGGTGAGACCAGTGAGCAGCCCGGCGTGGTGGCGGACGGCGCGTACGTGTTGTCGGCCAGCATGGTCGGCGTGGTCGAACGGGAGCGGATCGTCGACGGAAGGGCGATCGAAGCCGGCGACGCGGTGCTGGCGGTCGCCTCCGACGGGATCCACACCAACGGCTACACCCTGGTGCGGGCGCTTCTGGAACGGGACGCGCATCTGGCCGACCGGGACGTGGACGGCGAGCCGTTCCTGCAGGCGGCACTGCGTCCCCACCGCTCCTATCGCGGCCTGTGCCTGGCGCTGCGCGACCTGCCCGCGCACGGCATGGCGCACGTCACCGGCGGCGGCGTGCGCGACAACCTGGCGCGGATCCTGCCGGAAGGGACCTGTGCGGACCTCGACCTGGGCGCGTTCGTGGTACCGTCGATCTTTGCGGTGCTGCGCGAGAGCGGAGGGATCGATGACCGGGAGATGCTGCGCGTGTTCAACCTGGGAGTAGGGCTGGTGGCCGTCGTGCCGGAGGCGCTGGAGCAGGAGGCGGTCGCGTGCGCGGCCGCGGCGGGAGACGCCGCCTACCGGATCGGGACGATCGAGCGGACGGACGGCGAAGGCCCATCCGTGCGGTTCGGGGGCCGGCTGCGATGGCCGTGACCGTCGGCACGGCCGCGATCGTCGGCAGGGCCGCGATCACCGGCACGCTGGGGGCGATCGCCACCCACCCCACCCCCGGTGCGCCGATGGTCGAGCACCAGGCGGCGGAGTTGCGGCCCGGCGTGGGCGTGGTCGGCGACGTGCCCGGCCGTTCGCCGGCGCGCGAGGTCACGGTGGTCGACCGCGACGCGTGGCAGTCGGCATGCGATGAGCTGGGTCAGGAGGTGCCGTGGACGGCGCGGCGCGCCAACCTGCTGGTCACGGGCCTCGACCTGCACGCCACCACCGGCTGCGAGTTGCGCATCGGCGCGGTGCGCCTGAGGGTCACCGGTGAGACGCAGCCGTGCGGGGTCATGGACCGGCAGCGCTCCGGCCTGCGGCGTGCCCTGGAGCCGGACTGGCGCGCCGGCGCCACCTGCACGGTGGTCGCCGGCGGCACGGTCGCGGTCGGTAACGCGGTCGAGCTGGTCCGGGGCGGTTAGGTTAGGGGCGCGATACAGCCCGCCTCAGGAAGGGCGTTGCTGCTCTGTTGGAGCGGGCTGTTGGGTGGGCGAGTCAAACGGATTCACCACGGTGAGTCCGCACTCCGCGAAGTCGGGGACGTTCCGCGTAGCAAGCGTGAGCGAGTTCGTCAACGCCGTGGCCGCGATGAGGCTGTCCCGTACCGCCATGGTGCGGCCTTCGCGCCGCGTCCGAGCCAGCAACTCGGCCCAACGCCCGCCGGTACGGGCATCCCACGCCAGACACTCGATCCGCCGCACCACCTTGTTGAACCAGTCATCGAGCTTCCGGCGTCGCCGTCCCTCCGGCAGCACAAGGATGCCGAAGCGGATTTCGCCCAGAATCACGGGATCGACCGCCAGCAGGCGCTCGTTGCGCCGCAACCAGTCGACAACGAGGGGATCGGGCACGGCCTTGGTCGCCTCCGAAAGCACGTTGGCGTCCACCAGGAATGTTGCCATCGGATACTCACCAATCGGGTGGAGTGATGAGCTCCGTGGATTCCGATGGAACAGGGACGTACCAGTCCTTCTCAGGGCAGGAGAGCAGGAGATCCACCAGTCCGTGGTTCTGTCGTTCGATACCATCCGAGCAAAGATCGGCGTGCAGGGCCTGCCACGCCTCCGCGGCGGCGCTTGCCGCCGTCTGCAGCGGCACCCGGCTCGGCTGGGCGTCGCGGCGCAGCTTCAGCTCGGCCTCGCCGTCGGCGACGGTGCGCGCGCTCACGGTCATGCGGATCGGCACGCCGATCAGGTCGGCGTCGTTGAACTTCACGCCGGGCCGCTCGTCCCGGTCGTCCAGCAGCACCTCCAGGCCCTGTTCCGCCAGCTCACGGGCGAGCTGCGCGGCGCCCTCCTCGCCGCCGCGCAGGGCCACCACGTAGACGTCGAACGGCGACACCGTGACCGGCCAGGTCAGGCCCTGGTCGTCGTGGTGCTCCTCGGCCACGCAGGCCAGCAAACGGCCCACGCCGATGCCGTAGGAGCCCATTACCACCGGCTTCGCGGTCCCGTCGGCGTCCAGGTAGGTGCAGCCCACCGCGTCGCTGATCCAGGTGCCCAGCCGGAAGATGTTGCCGACCTCCACGCCGCGCGACAGCGCCAGCGCGCCGCCGCAGTCCGGGCAGGCGGCGCCGGCATCCGCGCTGACGATGTCGGCGACCACATCGGCGTGGAAGTCGCGGCCGTGGTTGAGGTTGCGGACGTGGTAGTCGGGCTCGTTGGCGCCGCCGACCAGGTTGGGGGTGGCCGGGATCAGGTCGTCGGCCACGACGAGCGCGCCACTCACGTCCGCGGGGGACGCATATCCGGGCACCGCCCCGGCGGCGCGGATCTCCCCCTCGGCCGCCGGGCGCAGACGGGTGGCGCCGGTGGCTTGTGCGAGCTTGAACTCGTTGACCTCCATGTCGCCGCGGACCAGCGCGAAGACCAGCCGTTCGGCCCCACCCTCGCCCAGCCCCGCGCCCATCAGCAGCACCGCCTTGGCGGTCCGTTCCGCCGGGATCCCGAGGAACTCGCTCAGATCCTCGATCGTGGTGGCTCCAGGCGTGTGGACCCGCTCCGGCTCCCCCGGCGGCTCGGGGGCCGGCTCGGGCTTGCGGCAGCGGGCGATCTGGCGGTTGGCGCGGTAGCCGCAGGCATCGCACGACAGGATCGAGTCCTCGCCGATCGGGGTCAGGTACATGAACTCGTGCGCGCCCGAGCCGCCCATCATGCCGACGTCGGCGCCGACGTCCACGACCGGCAGCCCGCAGCGGCGGAAGATGCGGTGGTAGGCGGCGAAGTGGGCGCGGTACTGGCGGTCCAGCCCGGCCTCGTCGCGGTCCAGGCTGTAGGAGTCCTTCATCGTGAACTCCCGTACCCGGATCAGCCCGCCGCGCGGCCGCGGGTCGTCCCGGAACTTGGTCTGGACGTGGTACAGGAGCTGCGGGAGCTGCTTGTAGGAGCGAACCTCGTCCCGCACCAGGGCGGCGATCACCTCCTCATGGGTCATCGCCAGGACCAGCTCGCGCCCCTCCCGGTCCTGCAGGCGTGCCATCTCCGCGCCGATCTTGTGCCAGCGGCCGGTCGCCTGCCACACCGAGGCGGGGTTGACCACCGGCATGGTGATCTCCTGGCCGCCGATCGCGTCCATCTCCTCGCGCAGGATGGTCTCGATGCGCCGCAGCGAGCGCTGCGCGAGCGGCAGGTAGCTGAACAGGCCGGCGCCGAGCTGGCGCACGAACCCGGCGCGCAGCAGCAGGCGGTGGCCGGCAACCTCGGTGTCGCCGGGGCTCTCGCGGCGGGTCTGGCTGAACAGGGTGCGCATCGATACCGGGCGGTGTGCTGCGGATGCGTTCGGTGCGGGCATGGGTGATCTTACGCCGGCAGGCCGAATGGTTCAGACTCCCTCAGCCCGATGATCCGACCTGTCCCCCGCGTCGAACGTTGCATGGAGGTCAAGCGCTATCCCGACGGCCGCCGGGTCACCTTCGCCTGCGACCTGCTGGCGTTCGAACCGGGGCGGCAGCTCCTGGGGTACACGATCCGCCGCGCGGCGACCGTGGCGGGCGTGTTCCTGCCGGCGGGGACCCGCTCTTACGGCTGCTTCTGGGCCGGCCGGCCGTACAACCTGTACCTGTGGATGCGGGCCGGCGGCACTCGGCGCGATGAGCGGCGACCCTCCGTCCTCGGCGCCTACTTCAACGTCTGCGACGCCGTGGAGCTGGGCCGCACGGAGTTGCGCTGGCGCGATCTGTGGGTGGACGTCATGGCGCTGCCGGCGCGTCGGCCGGTCACCCTGGACCGCGACGAGGTGCCGGGCGACCTGCCTCCGCGGCTCTCCCGCCACATCGACGATGCCGTGGTCGAGCTGTACGCGCGCAGCGGCGAGCTGGTCGAAGAGTGCGTGCGCTGGGCCCGCGCGGTCAGACGTTCACGCGGTACTTGAGGTCGTGCCGCTCCCTGTCGGCCGTCGTGCGCGCGCGCCGCCTGTGGTCGTCAAGCCGATGCCTCGACGAGCTGGGGACGTTCCCCGGTGAGGCGGATCTCCACCAGGTTGTCGCCGGGGCCGCCGCGGTCGACGACCAGGAAGTCGGTGGGGCGACGCCAGGCGATCACGGGGTGGTGCCAGACGCCCTTGGCGTAGTTGACGCCCTGCCGGCCGTCGCTGACGAACGCGCGCAGGTCGGCGGCGAGCGGCGGCGGGCCGGCCGGCGCGGTCACGATCAGAAACGGCGCGTGGTCCAGCGGGATGAATGCCTGCGAGCCGAGAGGATGCTGCTCCATCACGGTGACGGTGAGCGGGAGCGGCAGCGGCTGGGCGCGGAACACGTTGACGAGCGGCCGCCCGCCGCGGTCGGCGACGTCGACGGCGGCCAGGTCGTGGAAGCGCACCGTCGTCCCCTCGTTGATGATGCGCTGCTCGGCGCCGGCGGTCTCGATCACCTCCCCGAACGGCGCGAAGGCGGCCCGCGTGAGCGGTTCCGGGACGAGCGTCAGGACTGAGTTCCCGATCGGTCCGCCCCGCCTCAGGACGGTGTGCCGAACAGCCGCAGCCGGCTGATGCCGCCGTCCGGGATCATGTTGAGGCGCACGTGCGACACCGGCCCGTGGCTCTGCATGGCGCCGGCCGCGAAGGTGTGCTCGCGGTCCGCCTGCAGCGGCTGCTCGTCCAGCAGCACGGGCCAGAACATCGACTGCGCCACCACCGAGGCGCGCAGCTCGCCGGTGTCCGCCGGCAGCGCCGCTCCCTGCAGGGAGCAGCGGTCAGGGTAGTTGCCCTTGAAGTGGGCGGTGTCGACCACCACGCGGTCGATGGCGCCGGGATGCGCCAGGGCGATGATGCACCAGTCGTGGCCGGGCTCGCGGCGGCGCCGGGTCTCCCAGCCGTCGCCCATGTCGCGGCCGCGGTCGGGCCGGAGCATGTTGCCGGGATTGCCGTAGTGGGCGTCGTTCCAGGCGATCGCCACGGCGCCGTGCACGGCGGAGGCCAGGTCGAGCTCGCCGAGCGCGGCCAGGGCGGTCCAGTCCGGACGCGGCCGGCCGTACACGCGCAGGCGCGCCACGCCGCCGTCCGGCAGCAGGTTGAGCCGCACGTGGCTCCAGGTGCGCCGGTCGGCGACCGGAAACAGGTGATGGTCGTCGGGGCCGAGCGCCGCCGGCGGCACCAGCGTCACCCACTCCGCGTCGTCGCCCGGATCGCCCTCGCTCAGGCAGGCTTCCAGGGACGCGGCCGGCGGGTAGTTGCCGGTGAAGTGGCGGGTGTCGATGTCCACGGCGTGGATCTCGCCGGGCGCCGCCAGGCGCACGACGCTGCGGTCGTGGCCCCCGCCGCGGCGGCGGCGCGATTCCCAGCCGTCCATCCACTTGCCGTGGTCGTCGTACTTGTCGGGGATGAACACCGGCTCGCCCGGCTCCAGCATGCGCGACAGGGGCGCGAAGAACTCGTCCGTGCACCACACGCCGGCGGCGCCCAGCCGCGCGTCGGCCAGGTTGGTGGTCAGCGGCGGCCGGCCGTCCGCCCCGTTCGTCGTCTCAGCCACGATCAGCCTCTCGATGGGGATGGTGTGCGCGCCAGTGGCGGGCGATGTCGATGCGGCGGCAGCACCAGACCGCGTCATGCGCGAGCACGTGGTCGACGAACCGCTGCAGGGCGGCGAAGCGCCCCGGCCGGCCGATCAGCCGGCAATGCAGCCCGATCGACATCATGCGCGGCGTGTCGGCCCCCTCCGCGTACAGCACGTCGAAGGTGTCGCGCAGGTAGGTGAAGAACTGGTCGCCGGAGTTGAAGCCCTGCGGGGTGACGAAGCGCATGTCGTTGGCGTCCAGCGTGTACGGCACCACCAGGTGCGGCCGTCCGGCGACCACCGTCCAGAACGGCAGGTCGTCGTTGTAGTCGTCGGCGTCGTACAGGAAGCCGCCCTCCTCCACGACCAGCCGGCGCGTGTTGGGCCCGGTGCGCCCGGTGTACCAGCCGAGCGGCCGCTCGCCGGTGAGCCGGCGGATGATCTCGACGGCGCGCTGCAGGTGCTCCCGTTCCATCGGCTCGGGCACGTCCTGGTAGTCGATCCAGCGATAGCCATGGCTGCAGATCTCGAAACCGGCGTCCATGGCGGCGTCGGCGACCGCCGCGTTGCGCTCCAGCGCCATCGCCACCGCGAAGACCGTGATCGGGATCTCCCGTTCGCGGAACAGCCGGAACAGGCGCCACACGCCGACGCGGCTGCCGTACTCGTAGATCGACTCCATGCTCATGTGGCGCTCGGGCAACGGGAACGCGCCAAGGATCTCGGACAGGAACGACTCGGAGCCCGCGTCGCCGTGCAGCACGGAGTTCTCCGCCCCCTCCTCGTAGTTGACCACGAACTGCACGGCCACCCGCGCGCCTGCGGGCCAGTCCGCCCGGGGCGGGTGGGCACCGTAGCCGCACAGGTCGCGGGGATAGGCTTCGGTAGAGGCGGCATCCATCCCGAGGGCAATATGCTGGCGAACCACGCGGCATGCAACATACACTGGCGGTCGCATGGCGATACGACTGGCGATCGTCGGCTGCGGCGGCATGGGCCACCGCCACCTGAGGGGGCTCCGCGCGCTGGCCGATGCGGGCATTCCGTCGCTGGAGTTGGTCGCCGCCTGCGACCCGGTGGAGGCGAACGCGGCATCGCTCGCGGATGAAGCGGAGGCCGCCTTCGGTACGCGGCCGGCCGTGGTGGCGGCGATCCGGGACCTGCATGACCACGGCGTGCAGGCGGTGGACATCACCAGCATTCCGCGCGCCCATCACGTGCTGGCCGTGGAGGCGCTGCAACGCGGGCTCCACGTCCTGATCGAGAAGCCGATGGCGCCGACCGTGGCCGCGTGCCGGCGGATCCGCGACGCGGCGGCGGCATCCTCCGCCATCCTCAGCGTGGCCGAGAACTACCGGCGCGACCCGATGTGCCGGCTGGCCAAGGCGCTGCTGGACTCCGGCGTGATCGGCACGCCGCGGCTGATCGTCCAGCACGGCGTGAGCGGCGGCGACCGGATGTTGATCAGCCTGTGGCGGCACCGCCGCGAGCACGGCGGCATCCTGCTGGACGTCGGCGTCCACTACGCCGACGTGCTGGAGTACCTGCTGGGCCCCATCGACACCGCCTACGCGGTGACCCGGCTGCACGAGCCGGTCCGCCGCAACCCGGCCGCGGGTGACGGCGCGGACGCCGTCGATCCCGCCAACGCCTACGCGCAGTGGCAGCGGCAGACGCCGGCCGAGTTCGAGGCGACTGCCGAGGACGCGCTGTACGGGACGCTGACCTTCGCCAGCGGCGTGGTCGGCAACATCATCCAGGACCACGCCGGTCATGGCGCCGGGTTCGGCGGGCGCATGGTGTTCGGCTCGGCCGGATCGATGACGCTGCCGGGCGACCGCAGCGGTGGCGCGATCACCGTCCACCTCGACGGCGGCGGGCGCCTCGAAGGCCAGGCGCTGCTGGATCACGTGCCGGAGTTCCGCCTGGACGCGAACACGGCGGCGCTGTTCGGCGCGGAGCGGCTGACCGGCTACGATCAGCCGTTCCCGGTCACCGACGCCGCGCTGCTCGCCGTCGAGTACGCGGAGCTGGCCGACGCGATCCGCGGCGGCGCGCCGCCGGAGGTCGACGCCGCGCAGGGGTTGAGCGCCGTGGCCACCTACTATGCGCTGCTGGAGTCGGGCGCGTGCCGGGCGCCCGTCCGCGTCCGGGACGTGCTCGACGGCCGCGTCGGCGCCTACCAGCGCGAGCTCGACGAATCCCTCGGCTTGACGTAGGGACAGGCACAACGTGTCTGAAGAAAAGCTGCCGCCGATTCATCCTGGTGAGATACTCCGAGCCGAGTTTCTCGTACCGCCGAACCGCTTGAGAGACGGCGAATGATCGCGCCCTTGACCGAACCTGACGGAGAAAGAACTTGGCAATGACGGCAGAGAAGATCGAGCAGCGTTCGATCGTCATCGTGATCGTGGCGAGCGTGTCGTTCGGGCTGATCGGCATCGTCATCTCGCTGGCCAGCCGGTCGGGGGCGGTGTTTCTGGACGGCCTGTTCTCGCTGATCTTCGCGGTGGTCGGACTGCTGACGCTGTACGTGTCCAGGCTCGTGCAGCGGCCGCGGGACGAGCAGTATCCGTTCGGGTACGCGACCTTCGAGCCGATGCTGAACCTGTTCAAGGGGATCCTGATCACGACGGCGCTGCTCTACGCGGTGTGGACGGCGGTCCGGGCGCTGATGACCGGCGGGCAGGAGGTGGCCGCCATCGGCGGCATCATCTACGCCGCGATCGCGGTGACCGGAGGAGTCGCGCTGGCGGTGACGCTGCGCAAGATGGGCCGGAAGTCGGGCTCCCCGATCGTGCAGTTGGACGCCCAGAACGCCGTGATCGACACGATGATCTCCGGAGCCGTCGGCGTGGCGTTCGTGGCGACGCTGATCATCCAGAACTCGCGTCTGTCGGCGTGGGCCCCGTACGCCGATCCGGTGATCATGCTGGCGATCGCCGCGATCGCGGCGCCCCAGCCGATCAAGACCATCCGCGCCAACTGGCGGCAGCTCATGGGCAGGGCGCCGGACCGGGCCGTGCAGGACCGGATCGCGGCGCTGGTCGAGTCGGTCATCGCGCGGGTGCCGCACTCGGAGACGCACCTGCGCACCACCGAGGTGGGCCGCTACCTGTACATCCATCTCTACGTGATCGTGCCGGAGGACTCCACCGAGCCCATCGACGTGCGCCTGCACGACCGGATCAGGCGGGAGATCTTCGAGCAGCTCTCGGGCGAGTTCAGCCACCTGGCGCTGGACGTCGGCTTCACCATGGACGTCCGCTGGGCGGTGTCCAGCGTGCCGTCGGAGGACCAGGAGACGGTCTATCCGGCGGGCTCCCCGCCGGCGAACTGACCCTTGCGGGCCGCGCCGACGGCCAGGTCGGCGATGCCGCTGATCAGGGCGCCGTCGCGGTCCAGCACGCGCGCCACCGCCACGTCGTCGGCGATGAGCCCGTGCGTGCTCACCACGCCGGCGCCGGTGAGCGCCGGGCGCAGCGCATCCAGCTCCGCCACCGCGCGGATGCCCACGGCGACGAAGCTCGCCCAGCCCAGGCTGCCGCCGAAGCCGGCCGGCCCGAGCGGCACCTCCGGCGGGTGCAGGCGGTAGCGTTCCCGGTAGACGACCGCGCCGCCGCGGAGGACCGTCAGGTGGTAGGCCAGGTGCCTGAACGCCCACGTCTCGCCCATCTGGCTGCGGCCCGGACACCCGCACTCCAGCAGCAGGCAGGCGCTGGCGCGGTCGGTGCTGACGACCGTGGACTGGACCACGGCGGCGCCTGCGAACGGGATCAGCGGCCGCCCTGCCAGGCGCAGGTGGCTGCCGCCGCGGACGGTCGCCACGAGCTGCAGGTGAGCGGGGTCTTCGCCGGCTCCCGGCAGGCACAGGGTGCTGGCCGGCGGCGCCCAGGTCGCCTCCGCCCGGTTTTCGACCCGGATGCGCTGCAGGTGGCGGTCGCCGTTGCGCAAGCCTCCTCCCTGGTCGACCGGCACCGCCAGCACGCCGCCCGAGTGCGGCAGCACGTTGACGAACAGCGGCGCGCGGCGGCGGGTGCGCCAGCGCCGCCCGGTCACGGCCAGCCGCAGCTCGCCGCGCCGTCCGCTCGGGCCGGGGTTAGCGGGCGTTGGCCGCGTGGAGATGGTCCGCGGCGTGATGATGGGAGTGGAAGCCGTTGCCGTGATCATCGTGATGGTGGTGATGACCGCCGCCCACGCCCCAGGCCGGCCGGCCGCGCCGCGGGGCGCCGAGCGCGGCCACGATCCAGGCGGCCACCTGCTCCACGCCGGAACCGTCCTTGAGGTTGGTCATCACGAACGGCAGATCGCCGCGCGCCGCCCGCACGTCGTCGGTCATGCGCTGCAGGTCCACCTCCACGAACGGGGCCAGGTCCACCTTGTTGACCACCAGCAGGTCGCTGCGCGTGATGCCCAGGCCGCCCTTGCGCGGGATGTCCCCGCCCTGCGCGACGTCGATCACGTAGATCTGGTAGTCGACCAGGTCGGGGCTGAAGCTGGCGGCCAGGTTGTCGCCGCCGCTTTCGATGAAGGCCACGCGCGTGTCGCCGAAGCGGTCCTGCAGGCGTGCCAGGGCGTCGGCGTTCACGGAGATGTCGTCGCGGATCGCGGCGTGCGGGCAGCCGCCGGTCTCCACTCCCAGGATGCGCCCCTCGGCCAGCGCGCCGGCGCGGACCAGGAACTTCTCGTCCTCGCGCGAGTAGATGTCGTTGGTGATGGCGACGATCGAGTGCTCGCCGCCCAGCCGCTGGCAGAGGCGCAGCAGCAGGTGGCTCTTGCCGGAGCCCACCGGCCCGCCGATGCCGAACCGGATCGGCCGAACGTCCGCGTCGTTTCCGTCGTGGTCCATGGGTGAATCGCTCCAGGTATCCGTATCAGCTTCTGAAGTAGCGAGCCTGCAGCTCGCCGTGACCGAGCACCGCGGCATCCCAGCCGGGCGTGGCGCTCGCCAGCGGCCGCGGCTGCCGGGCGATCCGCCGTGCCAGTCCGGTCACCTCCTCGAGCAGCGCGCCGACGACGGCGACTGCGTCCGACTGGCCGACGGGAACCGTGCGCATCGCCACCTGCGACCACTGGCGTACGGTTCCGAGCAAGAATACCTGCAGGAGCTCGCCGGCGTCGATGCCCAGCGCGCCGCCCACGAATCCCCAGGCGACCGGGTGCTGGATCCGGTCGTCGCGGCCGGAGGCCGCCGCGGTGACATCCGCGTGGGCGGGGTGCTCTCGCAGCGCGGGCAGCGCGTCGGCGGCAGCGCGGAGCAGCGAGCGGCCGAGTTGGCCCTCGCCCTCCCGTGCTTCGCGGGATGGCAGGAAGCTGGCGACCTGGTCGCTGAGACGGGCCAGCTTCCGCGCCGCCGAGTCGCCGCCTGCGTCCGACTCCGTGCCAGGAGCCGACGCGGCGTCGGCGTCGGTCACCGCGGCGGCGCGCGCCACCGCCCGCCCGGCCAGCGGCGCAACTCCGAAGCGCAGCGCGTCGCGGGTCCAGGCGGCCAGGCTGGCGGCGTCGGTGACCCAGCCGGCCCGCACCGCCCACTCCAGGCCCCAGGAGTGCGCGAACGCGCCGGTGGGAAAGGCGCTGTCGGCCAGCATCAGCAGCCGCGCCCGCGCGCCGTCGCGCGCCGCTTCGTCCATCAGAACATGAAGTAGCGCTGCGCCAGGGGAACCTCGGCCAGCGGCTCGCAGGACAGCACCTCGCCGTCCGCGCGGAACTCGTAGGAGTCGGGATCCACCTCCATCACCGGCAGCGCGTTGTTCAGGGGCAGGTCGCGCTTGCTCACGCCGCGCGTCCCGTGCACGGCCTCCACCCGGCGCCGGATGCTCGGCGAGGACGCCACCTTGTCGTACGACGCGGTGCTCACGAACGTGACGCACGTGGAGGCGCGGGCGCCGCCGTGGGCGCCGAACATCGGCCGTCCCCAGACCGGCTGCGGCGTCGGGATGGAGGCGTTGGCGTCGCCCATGGCGGCGAAGGCGATGAATCCGCCCTTGAGCACCACCTCCGGATGCACGCCGAAGAACGCGGGCTGCCACAGCGTGAGGTCGGCCAGCTTGCCCACCTGCACGGAGCCGATCAGGTCGCTCACCCCGTGTGCGATCGCGGGACAGATCGTGTACTTGGCCACGTAGCGCCTGATGCGGCCGTTGTCGTGCGCCGCCGGATCGCCGGCCAGGGCGCCGCGCTGCACCTTCATCTTGTGCGCGGTCTGCCAGGTGCGGGTGATCACCTCGCCGACGCGGCCCATCGCCTGGCTGTCGCTGGCCATGATGCTGATGGCGCCCAGGTCGTGCAGGATGTCCTCGGCCGCGATCGTCTGCGGCCGGATGCGGCTGTCCGCGAACGCCACGTCCTCCCGGAGCGACGGGTCCAGGTGGTGGCAGACCATCAGCATGTCGCGGTGCTCGGCCACGGTGTTGACCGTGAAGGGACGGGTGGGATTGGTGGAGCTGGGCAGCACGTTGGGCTCGCCGCAGACGCGCAGGATGTCGGGCGCGTGGCCGCCGCCGGCGCCTTCGGAGTGGAACGTGTGGATGGTGCGTCCGCGAAAGGCGCGGATCGTGTCCTCGACGAATCCGGCCTCGTTGAGGGTGTCGGTGTGGATCGCCACCTGCACGTCGGTCTCGTCCGCCACGCCCAGGCAGCAGTCGATCGCCGCCGGCGTGGTGCCCCAGTCCTCGTGCAGCTTCAGCCCGCAGGCGCCGGCCGCCACCTGCTCCCGCAGCGGCTCGGGCAGCGAGCTGTTGCCCTTGCCGAAGAAGCCCAGGTTCACCGGATACTCCTCGGCCGCCTCCAGCATGCGCGCCAGGTTCCACGCTCCCGGCGTGCAGGTGGTCGCCAGCGTGCCGGTCGCCGGCCCGGTGCCGCCGCCGAGCAGGGTGGTGACGCCGCTTGTCAGCGCCGTCGTGACGAGCTGAGGACAGATGAAGTGGATGTGGCTGTCGATGGCGCCGGCGGTGCAGATCATCCCCTCCCCCGCCAGCGCCTCGGTCCCCGGACCGATCACCAAGGCGGGGTCGACCCCGTCCTGCAGGCCGGGGTTGCCGGCCTTGCCGATTCCGCAGATCAGCCCGTCGCGGACGCCGAGGTCGGCCTTGTAGATGCCGGTGTGGTCGACGATCAGGGCGTTGGTGATCACCAGGTCCGGGGCGCCGGCGGCGCGCGTGGCGCGCGGGTCCTGTCCCATGCCGTCGCGGATCACCTTGCCGCCCCCGAACTTCACCTCGTCGCCGGTGAGGGTCAGGTCGCGCTCCACGGCGAGCACCAGGTCGGTGTCGCCCAGGCGCACGCGGTCTCCGGTGGTCGGTCCGAACATGCCGGCGTGGCCGGCGCCGTCGGTGCGGAATCCGTACTCGGCGTCAGGCACCGGCGAACCCTCCTTCGCGGGCGGCGGCCAGCGCGGCCGCGCGCACCTCGCCGTCGTCGAGCGGGCCGTTCACCAGCCCGTTGAGACCATGGCAGATCCGTTCGCCGCCGAGCGGCACCAGCGTCACCCGATGGCGCTGCCCGGGCTCGAAGCGCACCGCGGTGCCGGCAGGGATCGCCAGCTTCATGCCGTAGGCGCGAGCGCGGTCGAAGCGCAGGGCGCGGTTGACCTCGAAGAAGTGGAAGTGGCTGCCCACCTGGATCGGGCGGTCGCCGGTGTTGGCCACCTCGACCCGCACCGCCGGCCGCTCCGGCAGGCTGCGCCAGGCGTCGCGCGCGGGCCAGACCTGACCCGGCGCCCAGCCGCCGTGGGGTCCCGAGGATGCGGCGCTTCTTGGATGTGGGCTCATTGGATCGGGTGGTGGACGGTCACCAGCTTGGTGCCGTCCGGGAAGGTCGCCTCGACCTGCACGCTCGGAATCATGGCCGGCACGCCGCTCATCACCTGCTCGGCGGACAGGATCGTCCCGCCCAGGTCGACGATGTCGGTCAGCGAGCGGCCCTCGCGCGCCCATTCCATGATCTGGGTGGCGATGATGGCCGTGGCCTCGGGGTGGTTGAGCTTGACGCCGCGCTGCAGCCGGTCGCGCGCCACCATGCCGGCGACCGCCAGCAACAGCTTCTCTCGTTCATGCGGCGTGAACATCGGTGCTCCGTTATTCTGGGAAGTATATGGTTACGTAGTTATGGACTGATCGCCGGATGGACTGCGGTTACCGACCACGCGATGAGATCTCCCACCCTCGCGGCCATCGACGAATCCGACGGTAGACCGACAACCTCACTGTGGGATGGGTCTGCATCGTAGCTTTGTTCAGCGGGAAGCGGTACTTGGACGAAGCGAAGCGACGCGTTAGAGCCCACACTTCGTTTCGCAGCCCCCACGTTCAACTCCGCAAGTCGCCCATTCCTTCTCATCGTCAAGCGTGAGAGTCTCCGCACTTGATCCACCTGTTCCAATGTGGACAAGTCATCAAACCACTCGAGCCAGTTTACCGACAGTCCCCTGTGACCGTGTGCGAGACGGAAAGCCGAGCCGTCGATACTCCCATCCGGGAGAACGAGCCTCGGCCTCACGTACCGTACTACGTGGTCATGGTCAGGTATCTCGACGTCGGTCATGCGTTCATCCACGACGTCATATCGAATGCAAGAAGCTGTCGCTTCACACCATCGACCGTGTCAACACCGGACGCCTGAGAGATCCGGCTGGACCCGACGCGACGCCTCAGGAAGACGTACTCGATCCATCCGCGGCCAAGGAACTGAAGGCCGACGAGGATAGTCACGTCTTCTCGCCAAACAGCCCGGAGATTACCGCTGTCAAGCAGAACGACCCCGGCTGGACGCGCCCAAGGCATCGATCGCATGAATGACCAGAAATCCCGTTCCGAGTCCCTGCTAAGAGCTACACCATCCAAGAAAGCGTCCTCGCACAACTCCTGGATACGACTACCATATGCCCGCACGGCATCCTGCTTCTCACCCCAATACGCTGATCCTTCAGGGGTCCACCTGTGACGTGGCCAAGTTTGATCGACGTCGAGAGCCGCCCATATGCGCGGCTGGTCGTGGGCGCTATCGCAGTCTGCGACAAGCAATTGAATGGCTTGCCCGCTGGCGGCGGTGGGAAGGTGTTCGCCGAACGAAATCTTCGGGGAGAAAGCTGTCTCCACGCGACAATAAATCGGCGCCAGTTCGCGTTCGACGCCGGCGACTTCGAAGAGCCCTTGAGTCTCAAGACGATGACGATACTCTTCAGCGGAATACGCCCGGGAGAGATCGGCGTCCGGAATTAGCGCGTGACTGGTGTTGGACGACGGCGATCGTAGTAGATCTTCGTCCATAAATGTGGATTCTATAACACTATCCATCAGGAGGGCAGCTCCACTCGCTTCCAGTGTTCTTTCTGAATGTTCGAGTCTGTCATTCCGATGAAGCAGTCCATTACAGCTGCATGAGCGCGGTCGAACCAACTGTCCGCAGCGAGTTTGGTGGCGGACTCCAGCTTCGTGGTGGCCTTTATCTCGAACAGCAGAATCGGAACGATGGGCTCTTCGACAGTCGTTCCGCTACGAATGCCGACATTCAACAGCACGTCGGTGTCTGTCTCAAAGGCAAAGGTGGAGGTAAAGCCGGTGGAGACGGTGTTGCGAGGCCCGGGATCTATCAATGGAAACGATGGTATTACGTTTGGAGTGTCTGACGGTCCGGTCCAGTACTCGCACGTATGAATCGCATTCACGTAAGTGAGTTCACACAGGTCTATTGAGGGCTCCGGGCACTGGAGCTCGGCGCGCGCAAAGTTGATGAATAGATCATAGTACTTGTCAAATTGGGGCTTCAGAATATGGAATCGTGGATAGGCGGCTTCACGGCGGCGCCAGTTGAACATGAAGGCGCCTTTCTGGAGCTGGAGGAGGCTGGCGTCATCGCGGGCGACGAACCAATACCGGGGCGTAGGGAACACCTCGGTGCCGGGGGTTGGCTCTTCCATCGGAACGGGAGGGCGCTGGACGGCGGAGGGAAAGTCGTGTCTGATTTTCGCCCAAAAGAGACCGATGTGTTCAGTCCGCAAAGCGGAGAGAGGAGAACTGAAATACGTGGCGATCACGACTTCGTTTACTGGTGGGTTGTGGAAGTCAGGTGGCATGAGGGGTACGGGAGTGGAGTGTTGGGCAGGTCCGGTAGGATGGCATCGGTGGATCGTGGGCGGAGGATGAGGGAAGCGTAGCGCTTGGAGACTCGCAGAGGCAATAGGGAGGCGAGATGATCGAGAGTGTGAGTGGCGTGTGAGTGAAGCAGCGAGCGTGGGTATCGTAGGAGGGGAGTTGGGCAGAGACGTGCGTTGACCGGCATCGGTTCATGGCGTAGGGTGGGCAGAGATGGCGGGGAAGAAACGGATCCTGACGGGTGACCGTCCGACCGGTCCCCTGCACATCGGTCACTACGTTGGGCACCTGCGAGACGGCGTGAAGCTCCAGGGCGAGTACGAGAGCTTCTACGTCATCGCCGACTTGCACACGATGACCACGCGGCCGGAGAGGCACCACCTCGATGCTCTGGACCGCACCATCCGTGAGGTCGCGCTCGACTACCTGGCGTTGGGCATCGACCCGGAGCGTTCCGTCATCTTCGTACAGAGCGCGATCCCGGAGATCTTCGAGCTCACCACGCTGCTGAGCATGCTGGTGAGCGTGCCGCGCCTGGAGCGCGTGCCGACGGTCAAGGAGATGGCGCAGGCGGCGCACCTGGACGCCCTGCCGTTCGGGCTCTTGGGCTACCCGGTGCTGCAGGCCGCCGACATCCTGCTGCCGCGCGCGCACCTGGTGCCGGTCGGCAAGGACAACGAGTCGCACCTGGAGGTGACCCGCGAGATCTGCCGCCGCTTCAACAAGCTCTACGGCCCGGTCTTCCCGGAGCCCGGCACGCTGCTCGGCGACTTCCCGGTGCTGCTGGGAACGGATGGTCAGGCCAAGATGAGCAAGAGCCTGGACAACACCATCTACCTGTCCGACGACGAGAAGACCGTGCAGCGCCGGGTGATGGGCATGTACACCGACCCCAAGCGGGTGCGCGCGGACATCCCGGGGACCGTGGAGGGCAATCCCGTCTTCCAGTACCATGACGCCTTCAACCCCGACACGGCGGAGGTCGACGACCTCAAGGACCGCTACCGCCGCGGCGCGGTCGGCGACGTGGAGGTCAAGCGAAAGCTGGCCCGAGCGCTGAACGCGTTCCTGGATCCGATCCGGGAGCGGCGCGCGGCGTACGCCGCCGACCCGGAGCGCATTGAGGCGATCATCGATGCCGGCAACGCCCGCATGCGGCACGAGGCGCGGGAGACGATGGCGCAGGTGCGCGCCGCCATGGGGCTGAAGTTCGCGGAAGCGGCTGCCGCGTGAGCGCAAGTTCAAGATGGAGGGAACAGAGACCCTCCACCTGATCAGCCATTTGTGTTCGTGACCCGGCGCGTGTTGATCGTCTCAGCGTCGGCCTTCGCACCGGCGGATCGCCGACCGGGAGGCCTCGTCCCTCGTGACAAATCCGCGCGTGCGGCAGGGTTGTGCGCGGGGCGTCCGGCGTTGACCAGAGCGGCGCCGTGCCCCTACGGTGAGCGGACGATGGGAGCGAAGAAACGGATCCTGACCGGCGACCGGCCGACCGGTCCCCTGCACATCGGCCACTACGTGGGCAGCCTGCACAACCGGGTGCAGCTCCAGGACGAGTACGAGTGCTTTTTCATCGTGGCCGACGTGCATACCATGACCACGCGGCCGGAGAAGCACCACCTGGCGGAGCTGGAGCGCACCATCCGCGAGGTGGTGCTGGACTACCTGGCGGTCGGCATCGACCCGGAGCGCTCGACCATCTTCGTGCAGAGCGCGATCCCGGAGACGTTCGAGCTCACCACGCTGCTGAGCATGCTGGTGAGCGTGCCGCGCCTGGAGCGCGTGCCGACGGTCAAGGAGATGGCGCAGGCGGCGCACCTGGACGCCCTGCCGTTCGGGCTCTTGGGCTACCCGGTGCTGCAGGCCGCCGACATCCTGCTGCCGCGCGCGCACCTGGTGCCGGTCGGCAAGGACAACGAGTCGCACCTGGAGGTGACCCGCGAGATCTGCCGCCGCTTCAACAAGCTCTACGGCCCGGTCTTCCCGGAGCCCGGCACGCTGCTCGGCGACTTCCCGGTGCTGCTGGGAACGGATGGTCAGGCCAAGATGAGCAAGAGCCTGGACAACACCATCTACCTGTCCGACGACGAGAAGACCGTGCAGCGCCGGGTGATGGGCATGTATACCGATCCCAAGCGGGTGCGGGCCGACATCCCGGGGACGGTGGAGGGCAATCCCGTCTTCCAGTACCACGACGCCTTCAACCCCGACACGGCGGAGGTCGACGACCTCAAGGACCGCTACCGCCGCGGCGCGGTCGGCGACGTGGAGGTCAAACGAAAGCTGGCCCGAGCGCTGAACGCGTTCCTGGATCCGATCCGGGAGCGGCGCGCGGCGTACGCCGCCGACCCGGAGCGCATCGAGGCGATCATCGACGCCGGCAACGCCCGCATGCGGCGCGAGGCGCGGGAGACGATGGAGCAGGTGCATCGGGCCATGGGGCTGAAGTTCGCGGAAGCGGCCGCCGGCGTGCTGGCCGGCGCCTGAACCGCGGTACTACCTTTCGACCGATGGCCAAGAAGAAGTTCAAGACGGAGGTCGCGGAGCTCCTCCACCTGATCACGCACTCGCTGTACTCGCAGCGGGAGATCTTCCTGCGCGAGCTGATCTCCAACGCCTCCGACGCGCTGGACAAGCTCAAGTACCTGACCCTGACCGAGGACGACTACAAGGGCTTCCCGTTCGTGCCGCGCATCGACGTCGAGTTCGACGACACCGAGCGCGCGACGCTGTCGGTCTCCGACACCGGGATCGGCATGGACGCCGACGAGCTGGCCGAGAACCTGGGCACGATCGCCCGCTCGGGCACGCGCCGCTTCCTGGACGACGCCAAGGGTGATGCCGCTGCCGACACCAACCTGATCGGGCAGTTCGGGGTCGGCTTCTACGCCTCGTTCATGGTCGCCGACCGGGTCGAGGTGACAAGCAGGAGCGCCGGGGACGACCAGGCGCACACGTGGACGAGCGACGGTCGCGGCCAGTTCGAGGTGAAGCCGGCCGAGCGGGCGCAGTCGGGCACCACCGTCACCCTGCACCTGAACGACGACGGCAAGGAGTTCGCCTCCCGGTACCGGATCGAGGGGATCGTCAAGCGCTATTCCAACCACATCCCGCATCCCATCCACCTGCACTACGCGGAGCCGGCCGGTCCCGAGGAAGGCGCCAAGCCCGAGGAGAAGGTGGAGCAGATCAACGCCGCCTCCGCCCTCTGGAAGCGCCCCAAGTCGGAGCTGTCCGACGACGATTACCAGGAGTTCTACAAGACGCTGACCGTCGACACGGAGGACCCGCTGCACTGGGTGCACACGCATGCGGAAGGCACGCTCGAGTACACGACGCTGTTCTACCTGCCGGCCAAGGCGCCGCCGGACATCTACTACCCGGACTACCAACCGGGCGTGAAGCTGTACGTGCGGCGCGTGTTCATCACCGACGACGACCGCGACCTGCTGCCCGCCTACCTGCGCTTCATCCGCGGCGTGATCGACTCCGAAGACCTGCCGCTCAACGTCTCGCGCGAGATCCTGCAGCAGAACCGCACCATGGCGGCGATCAGGCAGGCGTCGGTGAAGAAGATCCTGTCCGAGCTGGCCGGCCTGGCGAAGAACAACGCAGGCGCCTACGACCGCTTCTTCACCGAGCTGGGCCGGGTGCTCAAGGAGGGCCTCTACCAGGATCCGGGCAACCGGGAGCAGCTCCTGGAGCTGGTGCGCTACCGGTCGAGCTCCGAGGAGGGGCTGGTCAGCCTGGCCGGGTACCAGGAGCGCATGTCCTCCGACCAGAAGGCCATCTACTACATCACCGGCGACCGCTCGGCCGACCTGCGGCGCTCGCCGCTGCTGGAGGCGTACCGGGCGAAGGGCTTCGAGGTGCTGATCATGGAGGACGAGATCGACGAGCTGGTGGTGCCCGCCATCGGCACCTACGGCGATCTCGAGCTCAAGTCCGTCAACCGCTCGGACACCGCCGACGACCTCGAGGAAGACCGCGACGAGGAGAGCGAGAAGAAGATCGAGCCGCTGCTCGGCAAGATGAAGAAGCTCCTCTCCGAGCAGGTCAAGGACGTGCGCCCGAGCGCCCGTCTCTCGGACTCCCCGTCCTGCGTGGTCGCCGACGGCAGCGACCCGACCCTGGCCTTCCAGAACGTGTTGAAGCAGCTCGGCCAGCGCGACCTGCCGGACAGCAAGCCGATCCTGGAGGTCAACCCCGGCCACCCGATCATCGTCGGGCTGGCCGAGCGCGACGACGACGCCCTGCTGGACGACGCCAGCCGCCTGTTGCTGGAGCAGGCCCTGATGATCGAGGGGGTCCGGCCGGAGGATCCGATCGCCTTCGCCAAGCGCCTGAATCGGGTCATGGAGCGCGCCCTCGGCTGACGTGCGCATCCTGCTCGTCAGCGACTCGTACGGCATGGTCGACGGCGTCAGCCGCAGCATAGAGGCCGAGCTGGAGTTCTTCCGGGAGCGGGGAGACACGGTGGTGGTGGTCTCCACCAACACCGAGCACACGCGCACCTACCACTTGGTCGCCTATCGCGGCTACTACCACGTGTTCGACGCCGATCCGCGGCGGCTGGCGCGGCGGCTGTCAGGGTACCGGTTCGACGTGGCCTACGGGCACTGCGTGGCCCCGCAGGGGCTGTTCTTCCTGCTGTACCTGTCGGCGCGTTTCGGCGTGCCGGCGGTCAACCGCTTCACCACCTACGCGCCGGACTACATGGTCTACACCTATCCGCCGGGTTCGGGTCCGGCCGCGCAGGCTTTCATCCGCTGGATGCTCACGGGGCTGCTCGGCCTCACGCAGCGGCGCATGCACCGCGTGCTTCTCAGCATCCTGTGTGAGAAAATGCGGCGGTATCTGGTGGAGGTCCTGCGCGTGGCACCCTGGCGTGTGGTCGAGAACCGGTTCCCGGAGCGCGCCACGCCTCCGCCGCGTACCCGGCCGCGTCCGGGATCGGCCGCCGACGCGGGCGCCGGTGCCGCCGTCCGCCTGATCACGCCGGGGCGGCTGTCCGCGGAGAAGAACGTCGAGCTCCTGGTCTCGATCTGGAACGAGGAGCTGGCCGACCGCTATCCGCGGGCCGAGTGGCGGCTGGTCGGGCCGGGGCCGCTCACCGACTGGGTGCGCCGTTCGGTGCGGGCGCCCGAACGGGTGCGGCTGGCCGGCGCGGTCAGCCGCGAGCGCATGCTGCGCGAGATGGTGGAAGCGGACCTCATGCTGTACGCGAGCCTCGGCGACACCTTCGGCCTGGTGATCACGGAGGCGAAGCTCTGCCGGCTGCCGATCGTGGCGCTGGCCGACGACGCCGGCGTGTCGGCGCAGATCAGCGACGGCGCGGTCGGCGGCTACCTGGCCGCGGATCGGGCGGAGTACGTGCGCACGGTCCACCACGCGCTGGCCAACCCGGAGGAGGCCGCGCGCGTCGCGGAGCGCGGCGCACGCGACGTCGCCGAGCGCTTCGGCCCGGCCGAGTACGACCGGCTGGCCGCCATCCTGGAGCGGGCCGCCGCGGCGCGGCCGAGCCGCGCGCACCGGCTCAGCACCCTGGCGGTGGCGCGCCTGGTGCGGCTGTTGTGCTGGACGCTGCCGCGCGCGTTCATCCGCATGTACGAGCCGGCGTGAAACAGCGCGCCCCGCGGCCGCACGCGCTCATCGTCGAGGATGACCGCGCCATCGCGAAGCTGATCGCCTTCAACCTCGACGGCGCGGGGTTCGAGCCGCGGCGCGTGACCAGCGGCGAGGATGCGCTGCGCTCCGTGGCGCGCAAGCCCACCGAGCTGATCGTCCTCGATCTTGCACTCCCCGGCATCGACGGATTGACGGTGTGCCGCCGGCTCAAGGACGACGCGCAGACGCGCGCCGTCCCCATCCTGATCGTGTCCGCCCGTGGCGAGGAGGAAGACGTGATCGCCGGCCTGGAGATCGGCGCCGACGACTACATCACCAAGCCGTTCAGCCCGCGCGTGCTGGTGGCGCGCGCGCGTGCGCTGCTGCGGCGCCTCGATCCGCTCGCGGGCGCTGCGGGCGCCGACGGCGGCGGGGAGGAATCGGCCGCTCCGGTCTCCGCCGGTCCCATCCGGCTCGACCCGCGGCGGCACGAGGCGACCGTGGCCGAGGTTCCCTTGGAGCTGACCGCCACCGAGTTCCGGACCCTGCTGTTTCTTGCCGAGCGAGCCGGCTGGGTATCGTCGCGGTCGCGCATCGTCACCGGCGTGCACGGCGCCGACTACCCGGTCACCGACCGGTCCGTCGACGTCATCATCGCCTCCCTGCGCAAGAAGCTCGGCGACGAGGCGTGGCGCCTGGAGACGGTGCGCGGCGTCGGCTTCCGCATGCGCGAATGAGCGCACGGGAGGGACCGGACGATCCCGGCGATCGCGGCGATCGCGGCGCGGCGGCGGCAATCGGCGCGGCGGTGGCGGCGGCGGGCATCGCCCTCGCGTTGCTGCTGCCGGAGGAGTTCCTGGCGCGATGGGCCGGGCGGCTGTCGATCGCGCTGCCGGGCACGGCGGCCGGCGTGCTCGCGTGGCGCCTGAGCCGCGCGCGGACGGCGGCCGCGCAGGACCACGAGGACGCCGGCACGACCGCGGCGGCGGCGCGCAACGCCCGCCGGGTGGAGCGGTTGCTCGCCCAGCTTCCAGACGCGGTGGTGGCGGTGGATCCGAGCGGCGCCATCTGCGTCGCCAACGCGTCGGCCGCCGGGTTGCTGGGGGTGCGGCCCGAACACGTGGGCCGTCCCTTCGCGGAGGTGCTGTCGGCGCCGTCGCTGCGTGCCATCCTGGCGCCGGTCCTGTCGGGAACGTCCGCCCACGAAGCGGGAGATCTGGCCGACCTGGTGCCGGATGCGGTGGTCCACGTCCGCGTGAGCCGCGTGCAGGGTGACGGAGATGACGGCGACGGCCGGCTGGTCGTGCTCTGTGCGACCGATGCGACGCGGCTGCGCCGGCTGGAGCGGCTGCGGCACGACTTCGTGGCCAATGTCTCGCACGAGCTGCGCACCCCGATCACGGCCATCAAGGGCTTCGTGGAGACGATGCTCGACCGTCGCCTGTACCGCGGCTCCAACGGCAAGCGGTTCCTGCGCATCGCCGGCGCGCAGGCCGAGCGGCTGCACGCGCTGGTGGAGGATCTGCTGAGCCTGTCCCGGATCGAGCAGGGCGAGCACGACGGCATCGACGCCGCCGAGCAGCCGCTCGCTCCCATCGTCACGCGGGCGATCGACGCCTGCCGGTCGCGTCTCGACGACCATCGCGTGCGCATCGACACCACCGGAGTCGACGGCGTGCGGGTGCGCGCCAACGCCCCCCTGCTGGAGCGCGCTCTGGTGAACCTGCTGGAAAACGCGCTGCTGTACGGCGGCGACCGGACATCGGTGCTCGTCAGCGCTCGGAGCGTTGACGGCGCTCGGGCCGCGGGAGGCGTGCGCATCGACGTGGGCGACGATGGGCCGGGCATCGCCGCCGAGCACCTGGAGCGCGTGTTCGAGCGCTTCTACCGCGTCGAGCGCGACTCGCGCATCCCCGGATCCGGCCTGGGGTTGGCGATCGTCAAGCACATCGTGCAGGCGCACGGCGGCCGCGTCAGCGTGGTGAGCGAGGTCGGCGCCGGGACCACCTTCAGCCTGCAGCTCCCGTGGTAGAACGTGCCCGATGACGGCGTTGCAGCCGCAACCGGGCGGCCCGGTTCGATACCCTGTTCGCCGGCACCGACATCGGCCGCCGGCCGCACGGCGAGCCGCGGCCAAGCGGCTCCGGTCTTACGCCAGGCCGGCGGCGGTGATAGGATTGCCGGCAGGTTCGGAGGCTCACAGGACATGGCCCAAACGGCCCGTATCTTGCTCGACGGAACGGAGATCGATCTCGCGGTGGTGCGCGGCTCCGAGGGAGAGGTGGGCATCGACATCGGCACGCTGCGCGGCGACAGCGGTGCGATCACCCTCGACCCCGGCTATGCCAACACCGGCTCCTGCCGAAGCGCGATCACCTTCATCGACGGCGAGCGGGGCGTGCTGCGCTACCGCGGCATCCCGATCGAGCAGCTCGCCGAGTCCAGCCACTTCCTGGAGACGGCGATGCTGCTCCTCGACGGAGAGCTGCCCACACGCGAGACGCTCGACGCCTTCATGCGCGACATCACCTATCACACGATGGTGCATGAAGACGTGCGCAGCTTCTACGAGGGGTTTCCGAAGCGGGCGCACCCGATGGCCATCTGCGGCGCCGTCGTCGGCGCGCTCTCCACGTTCTACTCCGACTCGCTCGACATGCACGACGAACGGCAGGTGGAGATCTCCATCCATCGGCTGATCGCGAAGCTGCCGACCATCGTCGCGTACTCGTACAAGCACTCGATCGGACAGCCGTTCATGTATCCGCGCAATGACCTGGGATACGCGGCCAACTTCATGCACATGATGTTCGCCACCCCGTGCGAGAACTACGTGGTCGATCCCGAGATCGCCCGCACCATGGACACGATCTTCCTCCTGCACGCCGACCACGAGCAGAACTGCTCGGCCTCCACCGTCCGCATGGTCGGCAGCTCCAAGGCAAACCTGTTCGCCTCAATCGCCGCCGGCGTGCACGCGCTCTGGGGACCGCTGCACGGCGGCGCCAACCAGGCGGTGGTGGAGATGCTGCGGCAGATCCTGGCCACCGGGGACGGAGGCGCGGAGTACCTGGAGAAGGTCAAGAACAAGGTCGCCGGCGTCCGCCTGATGGGCTTCGGGCACCGCGTCTACAAGAACTTCGATCCGCGCGCGCAGATCCTCAAGAAGGCGTGCTTCGAGGTGCTGGAGAAGCTGAACGCGTCGACCCCCATGCTGGACCTTGCCGTGGAGCTGGAGGAGATCGCGCTGCGCGACGAATACTTCATCGCGCGCAAGCTGTACCCGAACGTGGACTTCTACTCCGGGATCATCCTGCAGGCGCTGGGGATCCCGGTGGAGATGTTCCCGACGCTGTTCACGATCGGCCGGCTGCCGGGCTGGATCGCGCACTGGCACGAGATGATCCTCGACCCCGACGCGCGCTTGGCGCGGCCGCGGCAGATCTACACGGGGCCGACCGAGCGCGACTACGTGCCGATCGGCACGCGCTGACGGCGCGGAACCCGCACGGGTCTCCGCTCGCTCAGCCGGCCGGCCCCTCAGGCGGTGTCCTGGTAGACACGGCTGCCCACGGCGTCGCGCTGGTTCTGGTACTTGCCCCCGTACGGCCGGGCCGCCGGCCGGTCCATGCGGGCGAACACGATCTGGCAGATGCGCCGGCCGGCGGTGAGACGGATCGGCAGGCGGTTGGCGTTGAACAGCTCCAGCGTGATCGTGCCGTCGAAGCCGGGATCCACCCAGCCGGCGTTCTGGATGAACAGGCCGATGCGGCCGATCGAGCTGCGGCCCTCGACGAAGGCGATCATGTCGTCGGGCAACCGGATACGCTCGCGGGTGACCGCCAGCAGGAACGACTGCGGCGGGATGACGATCTGTCGGGTGCGCAACTCCGTGTAGCGGACCGGATCGGTCAGCGAGATGCTCTCGGCAGTGTTCTCGTCGACCTTCAGGAAATGGTCGCCGAGCCGCAGATCGACCGATGCCGGCTGGAGCTGGTAGTCCTCGAGCGGGTCGATCTCCACCGTGCCCGCATCGAGCAGCTCCCGCATCGTGGCGTCGGAAACGATCATCGCTCCATCATTGCTCCACCGGTCATCATCGGCTGCAGCTTGACGCGCAGGATGCGGCGCACGGACTCGTCCAGGCGCTCCTCGCTCTCCAACCCGGCGCGGACTAGGCGGACCCCTTCCTCAATGAGCGGCAGCACGTCGCTGGATCGGGCCGCCAGGATGACGTCGACTCCGGCATCGAAGCTGTTGCGCACGAGGTAGGGCTCCATCAGCGCCGGGGCCGGGGCCCGGATCTCGATCGCGTCGGTGATCACCACGCCGTCGAAGCCGAGCTGCTCGCGCAGCAGGCCGGTGACGATCGCCGGCGAAACGCTGGCCGGCAGGTTCGGGTCCAGGTCTTCATACAGGATGTGCGCGGCCATGACCGAGTCGATGCCGGTGTCGATCGCGGCGATGAAGGGTGCCAGGATCGCCGCGCGCTCCGACCGCGTGAGCCGCACCACCGGCAGGCGGTCATGCGAGTCGTACGCCGTCACGCCGTGGCCGGGGAAGTGCTTGGCCACCGAGATGATCCCGGCGCGGTTGGCGCCACGGACGTAGGCGCGCGCGTAGTCGGCGATCAGCCGGGAGTCGGCGCCGTAGGCACGGCCGTCTATCACCGTGCCGTCGTTCCGGTCGTACAGGTCGAGCAGCGGCGCCAGGTTCATGTTCACGCCCAGGCGGCGCAGCTCCACGCCGGTCACGTAGGCGGCCGCTTCCACGTAGTCGCTGTCACCGTGCTTTCCCTGGTGGAATGCCGCCGGGAAGAGGGTGAGCTCCGGCAGGCGAAGGCGGGTCACCCGGCCGCCCTCCTGATCGGTGGCGATGAACAGGGGCACGGACGACGGACCGTCCTGCGCCATGCGCTGCAACCCGTCGATCAGCTCCCGCACTTGGTCGTGGCTCTCCACGTTGTGCTCGGTGATGATCACGCCGCCGACGTGAGCCTGATCGATCAGGGCGGTCACCCGTTCCGAGCCGGCCGTGCCGGGAATCCAGGTCATGAAACGCTGCCCGACCTTCTGTTCGACGGTCATCGCGGCGAGCAACTCGTCGATGCGGGCCTCGATCGGGTCCCCGGGCTCGGACATCGGCTCGGCCGCCGTCGGCGCGGCGGGCTCGGCCGGCTCGGAGGTGGAGGCGGACTCCGCCCGGTCGGCCTCTGCCGGCTGCGCAGGCTCCGGGGCGGTGGTTTCCGAACCGGATTGGGTCGCGCTCTGAGGGGCGTCTATCTCCTGGGGTATGACCGGCCTCAGGTCGAGCCCGGGAACCTCGGGATTGGTGGCGCAGTTGAGCGTGACCACCGCGGCCAGCAGCACCGCCGCCGCCCGCGCCGCGTGCCGCACGGGCCGGCGGCCCGCGGCCGTTGCGGAGTGGAGGATAGGGGACTCGAACCCCTGACCTATAGATTGCGAACCTATCGCTCTACCACCTGAGCTAATCCCCCGTCGGGTGATGACACAACCTATCAAGATGCAACTCCTTCGACAAACCGTCTGCGCGTCCGGGCCCGGCCGGCCGCGACGATAGGCCTACACTTCACCATCGGCACGACGGTACCCTGAGAAAAGCACAATCTGCGAAAGAGACGGAGCCTCATGTACGATGTCCGGTAACGACATACGCGCCACCTCGGACCTTCGCGCGGTGGCCGCGAGCCTGCCGCAGGCGCCGGGCGTGTACCTCTTCAAGGACCCGTCGGGCGCCGTCCTCTACGTGGGCAAGGCCAAGAAGCTGCGGGCGCGCGTGTCCAGCTACTTCAACCGGGGCCCGCGCGACTCGCGGGCGCTGATGCTGGCGGCCCGGACCGCATCGATCGAAACCGTCCTGACCGGCAGCGAGTCTGAGGCCTTCCTGCTGGAGAACTCCCTCATCAAGCGCTTCGCGCCGCGCTACAACATCAACCTCAAGGACGGCAAGTCCTATCCCGTGATCCGGCTTACCGCGGAGGAGTTTCCCCGGGTCTACCGCACCCGCACCATCGTGTTCGACGGCTCCGAGTATTTCGGGCCGTTCGCGAAGGCCAACCAGATCGACGTCTACCTGGACCTGATCGATCGGCTGTTCCCGCTGCGCAAGCGCGGCGAGGTGTTCAGGCGCCGCCCCGCTCCCTGCCTCAACCACTACATCAACCGCTGTGCGGCGCCGTGCGTCGGCGCCATCGACGCCGAGGGCTACGCCGAGCGCGTACGGGCGGTCCGCAAGCTGGTCTCCGGCCGTGCGGACGACCTGACCCGGGATCTGACGCGACGGATGAAGCAGGCGGCGGCCGAGCATCGTTTCGAACGCGCGGCGGCGATCCGCGACCAGTTGCAGGCCATCCGCGACGTGACCGAGCAGCAGCACGTCGCCGGCGTGGACGCCGATGCGCGCGACTACATCGGCCACTTTGCCGGCGGTGACTGGCACCGGTTCCTGGTGCTGCAGTTCCGGGGCGGCAGTCTGGTGGGACGGGAACGATTCCACGTTCAGGATCGCGGCCCGCACTCCGACGACGCGGCTGCCCGCGCCCGGTTCGTGCTCGGCTACTACGGCGGCAGGAGGACGGCACTGGCGGGCCTGACGATCTTCACCCGCGCCGTGGAGGAGCCCGAGGCGCTCGTGGCCGCGCTGCGCACGCTGCTGCCGACCGACTCGGGCCGCCGGCGGGCCGCTCCGCGCGTGCGCGTTCCCCGGCGCGGCAAGCACGCGCAGGTGCTGCGGTTGGCCGACGCCAACGCCCGCGAGGACGCCGAACGGGCCAATCCCGGCGTGGACCGCGAGCGCGGGGTCGAGGAGCTGGGCCGGGCACTGGACCTCCCGGCCGCGCCGCGGAGGATCGAAGGGTTCGACATCTCGCACCTTGGCGGGCGCGACACGGTGGCGTCGCTGGTGGTGTTCGAGGACGGGCAGGCGGCGAAGGGCGAGTACCGTCACTTCAGGATCCGTTCGCTGGGCGGCCGGGTCGACGACTTCGAGGCGATGCGCGAGGTGGTCGCGCGCCGCTATGCCCGCGTGCTCAACGACCGCCTGCCGCGCCCCGATCTGGTCCTGGTGGACGGTGGCGCCGGCCAGGTGAGCGCAGCAAAGGGGATCCTCGACGGACTCGGGCTGTCCGATTTGCCGCTTGCCGGACTTGCCAAGCGCAAGGAGGAGATCTACCTGCCCGGCATCGGCACGCCCGCGGCGCTACCCGAGGGGAGCGCCGCGCTGCGGCTCCTGCAGGCGGTGCGGGACGAGTCGCACCGCTTCGCGACCACCTATCACAAGCGCCTGCGAACCAGGCGGGTGGCCCGCTCGGCGCTCGAGGAGGTGGAGGGCATCGGGCCGGCGCGTTCGAAACGCCTGTTGCAGCGGTTCGCATCGGTCGCGGGTGTGGCGCGCGCCACGCCGGGCCAGATCAGCCGCTGCGCCGGCGTCAGTGAGGAAACAGCCGCGTCGCTGCTGGCTCATCTCGAGCGGTGCGCGGTGCGCGGCCGTCAATGAGGGAAAACCCTCCATGCTCCCTGCCCACCTCGAACGACGACGTAGTACAGCACAAGCCGGAGCAGACTGAGCTGCATGTGCTGGGCGGCGGCGCGTATGCGAACGTCGAATTCGGCGAGCACCCGCAGGATCGCCTGCAACTCCGCGGCGTGGTAGCGCTCGGCCGCGCGGGCAAGGCTGGCTTGCGCCCGTTTGCCGGACACCTTGAGCACCCGCCACGCCTGCTGGCGGTCCATGCGCGGCAGCAGGTGCTGCAGGTCGGCCGTCTTTCGGAACTGTGATGCCAGGCCGCCGAGGAGCTGCGACGGGGTCGTCTGCCGGGTCAGCAGGATCGCCTGCAGCGCGCGGATGCCGGCTGCCAGGTCGCGGCTTCCCAGGTGGTCGAACAGGGTGAACACCGTCTCGGCCCTGCTGTGGTGGACCCACCGGTCGATGTCCTCGGCGGTCAGCGTAACCGGGTCGCCGGAAGTACCCGGGTCGCCGGACGTGCCCGGTCCGCCGTGAGCCGCCCGGTGCATGGCGGCCAGCGCCGCGCACTCGCTCTCCAACGCGGCCGATGAGGAGCCGACGACCTCGTTGAGCGTCTCCACGGCCTGATCGTCGATGGCGATCCCGCGTTCGCGGAAGAACGCGCTGATGCTGCGCCGCCGCTGATCGGGAAAACGCTCCCAGAACACCCGGCGGCAGGATGCCGGCACGGCGTCCTGCAGGCGTTTGGCAACGCGCAGCTCCTCGGTCTCGATCACGAGCGTGGTCCCGTCGGCCGGCTCCCGGCAGTAGTCGGCCAGCGCCGCGACGTCGGCTGCCTTCAAAGCCTCCGCCTGACCGAGCACCACCAGCCGCCGCGGTGCGAACAGGCTCGGCGTTCGCAGCGACGCGATAACGTCGACGATGACGGTGTCGAACGGATAGTGGCGTTCGATGGCGAGCGTGCCCCCGCCCGAACCGCGCTGGAGCTGCGCGCGAAGCCGCTCGACCGCGCGGCGCTTCTCGCCGGTGTCGGGGCCGCAGAACAGATGGACCGGCGCTTCAGGCATCGGACCGGCGCCCGAACCGCGCGGCGCGGCATCTCAGCGGTAATCGCGCACCAGACACGCGAGCTTGCCCAGAATCCTGAGGTCGGTAGCGTAGATGGGCGGGTATGCGGGATTCTCCGCCTGCAGCCGGACCCGCTGGCTCTCCTTGAAGAAGCGCTTCAGCGTCACGGCGTCGTCGATCATGGCAACCACGATGTCGCCATCCGTGGCCGTGGGCTGCTGGCGGATCACGGCCAGGTCGCCGTCATGGATGCCTGCGTCCTGCATGCTGTCGCCGCGCACGTGCAGCGCGAAGTGGTCTCCCGCTCCGATGCTGGACCGGGGCAGTTGGTAGGTGCCGTCCAGGTTTTCCTCGGCGAGCAGCGGCTGTCCCGCGACCACGGTGCCCAACACCGGTATGTCGACGACCTCCGGGGCCTCCGACCCGTTGCCGGTCACGGTGATCGCCCGCGATCGCCGGATGGCGCGAGTGATGCAGCCCTTGCGCTGCAGCGCCCGCAGGTGGTCGTGCGCGCCCTTGGTGGTGACTCCCAGGTGGGATGCGACCTCGCGCACCGTCGGTGCGAAGCCGTGCAGGTCGAGGTAGTGCTCGATGAACTGCAGGGTCTGCCGCTGGCGCTGCGTCAGGCCTCTCACGGCAGGTCGTCCGTGGCCTGGAACTTGCTGTCCACCAGGCGGACCAGCGCTTCCACGGCCTCCGCTTCGTCGGCGCCGTTGGCGATCACGCGCAGCGTCGTTCGATAGGCGGCGCCGAGGGCGATGATCCCCATGATCGACTTGCCGTTGACCCGTTCGCCGTCCTTCTCCAGGTAGATGTCGGCCTGAAACCGGTTGGCAGTCCGTACCAGCAGCGCCGCGGGCCGGGCGTGGACGCCGGCCCGGTTCGCGATCATCACCTCACGCTCCACCATTCGGGCTCACCTACCACTCTTCGACCGCGGCGGTCTGCGGGTTGCGCGCCGACATCCATGCCATGACGCTGCGGTTGAACTCCTGGGCCGAGTGGTACCCCATGTGCTTGAGCCGTTCGTTCATGGCCGCGGTCTCGATCAGGATCGGCACCGGCCGCCCCGGCCGCACCGGGATCACGATCTGGCGGACGTGGGTGCCGATGAGCTCCACCTGGATGTCCTGGTCGCCGATTCGATCATATTCTCGCGAGTTGTCCCACTCCTCAAGCTGCACGGCCAACTGGATGTGCTTGGATTCGCGGATGGCGCCGACGCCGAACAGGTGGGCGATGTTGATGATGCCGATGCCGCGGATCTCCAGGTGGTGGCTGGTGACCTCCACGCCATTGCCGATCAGGGTGTTGCCGACGCGCCGGATCTCCACGACGTCGTCGGCCACGAAGCGGTGGCCGCGTTCGATCAGCGCCAGTGCCGCCTCGCTCTTGCCCACGCCCGAGGGCCCCTGCAGAAGCACACCCAGTCCGAACACTTCCAGCAGCACGCCGTGCACGCGGTCGGAGGGGGCGAAGATCGCGTTCAACGCGCTCACCACGCGCGCCGTGAAGGAGGAGGATGAAAGCGTGGTCTGCAGGATCGGGCAGCCCGCGGCTTCGCACAGCCCGCGGAAGTCCTCGGTCGGCTGCTGACTGTCGGTGAACACGCAGCACGGGATCGGGTGGTCGAACAGGCGCTTGAGAGTGTCGGTCTTGCCTTCGGCCGAGAGCGTCTCCAGGTAGGCGAGCTCGCCGCGGCCGAACACCTGAATGCGCTGAGACGCGAACCGTTCGTAGAACCCGGCCAGCGCCAGTCCGGGACGATTGAGCTCCGGGGCGTTGATCTCGCGCGTTATCCCCGTGCGTCCGCCGATGCATGACAGGTGGAGCGCTTCGTTCTCCCGCAGGTCCAGCCGCAGCAGGTCGAGTACGGTGAATGCCATCAGCGCTCCAGGGAACTCTCGATGTCCAGCTCGCCGCGGTACTTGGCGACCGTACGGCGGGCGATCCTGACTCCCCGCTCCGCCAGGATGGCGGCGATGCGGCTGTCCGACAACCGCTTGCCGTCCGGACGCTCCGTTTCGATGATCTCGCGCACCATCTCCTTGACGCCGGCCTTCGAGAATCGCGATCCGCTCGACCCGGCGCCGGAGATCGAGTTGGTGAAGAAGTGGCGGAGCTCGTAGATCCCCCACTCGGTCTGCACGAACTTGCCGTTGACGATCCGCGAGACGGTCGCTTCGTGCAGGTCGACCTCTGAGGCCACGTCCCGCAGCGTCAGCGGGCGCAGTTGCTTCGGCCCGCTTCGGAAGAACTCGCGCTGGTGGGCGACGACCGCCCGTGTCACCCGAACCAGCGAACGGTTTCGCGCGGTGACGCTGCGGATGAAGGAGCGAGCCTCCTGCAGGTTCTCCCTGGCAAATCGGCGCGCGTCCCTGCCGGCGAGTGTGCTGCCGGCGGCGGTGCCGGCGGCGGCGGTGGCGCCGTGGCCGTTGCCGCCGATCTCCTCGAAGAAGCTGTCGACGCCCAGGACGGGGATCACCTCGTCGTTGAGGATGATTGCCAGCTCGCCGTCGTGCATGCGCACGGTCACGTCCGGGACCACGTAGCGAGTGGGCTCCGACTGGAAGTTGCGGCCGGGAAGCGGATCGAGCGTGCGCACGAACGCCAGCACCTCGCGCACCGCGGCGGCCGGGATGTCCAGAGTGCGCGCGATCTCGTCCAGCCGGCCGCGCTCCAGTGTGTCCAGATGGCGCTCGACCACGGTCGCGGCGTGCGGCGCGGGTGCGTCGTGATGCCGTATCTGAACGCCGAGCGACTCCCGGTAGTCGGCGACGCACGTGCCGACCGGGTCGAGCCCCTGTACCAGCGCCTGGGCGCGGGCGAGCGTCCCGGGTTGGGCATCCGGCGCCGCCACCTCGGGCGGTTCCAGGAGGAACCCGTTGTCGTCCAGGTGGTGGATCAACAGCTCGGCCGCGTCCAGGACCTCGGGGTCGACCGGCTGCAGGCGCAGTTGCCACAACAGGTGCTCCTGCAGCGTCTCCGGCCGCTGCAGCGCGCCCTCGAGGAAACGCTGCTTCGCGTCCGGGTCGCCGTCGGCACGCAGGTTCTGGAAGCCGGGATCGGAGGAGTCGCCGAACAGCTCCTCTTCCGGGCGGTCCTCGATCTCGTCGAGCGAATCGGTCGGATCGTCGGACACGACCTCCAGCGCCGGATTGCGTTCCAACTCCTGGTCGATGGTGAGCAGCAGGTCGGCAACCGGCAGCGCCATGATGCGGATCGCCTGATAGAGCTGCGGCGTCATCCGCAGGCGTTGTTCCTGCCGGAGGACCGGCTGCTGCGCTTGCATCGAGACTGTCGTCCGCCAGGGAGCTTGCGGGTTTGCGGCGTGAGCGGCAAGCTACATGCGGAACTCTTCGCCCAGGTACGCGCTGCGGGCCGCCGGATCGGCCAGCAGCGCTTCGCGGCTGCCCTCGGCGATGATGTGGCCGCCGTCGATGATGTAGGAGCGGTCGGTGATCTCCAGGGCGTCGCGGACGTTGTGATCGGTGAGCAGGATGCCGATGCCCCTGCCGGAGAGCGACCGCACCACCTCCTTCAGATGGTGCACGGCGATCGGATCGATGCCCGCGAACGGTTCGTCCAGCAGCAGGAAGCGGGGATCGCTGGCGAGCGCGCGTGCGATTTCCGTACGCCGCCGCTCGCCGCCGGACAGAGTGTGCGCTCTCTGGTCCGCGATCTCCTCGATGCCGAGATCGGCCAGCAGCTCGTCACAGAGATCGTGCCTCTGCCCGCGGGGCAACCGCCGGGTCTCGAGGACGGCCAGGACGTTCTGGCGTACGGTCAGCCTGCGGAACACGGACGGTTCCTGCGGCAGGTAGGCGATGCCGAGGCGCGCGCGCCGGTACATGGGCAGCCGCGTGATTTCCCGGTCCCCCAGCAGGACGCTGCCTTCCGACGGCTCGATGAAGCCGGCGATCATGAAGAACGCGGTGGTCTTGCCGGCGCCGTTGGGGCCGAGCAGTCCGACGACCTCGCTCACGGTCATGCGAAAGGAGATCCCATCCACGGCGACCTTGCGGCCGAATCGCTTGCGGAGGCCCTGAACGGCGAGCGTCGCCGCGGGAAGGGGCGCCCCGGCCGGGTCGCTCACGACACCGTGATGGTGCCTTGAATCTCCCCTTCCATCCGGACCGATTCCCGATCCAGGTCGATGAAGATTCGCATCGCCCGGTACTCGTCGCCCTGGTAGGTCACCACCGGCATGCCGGACAGGTCGACGGTATCCTCGTCGCGCCGGTAGCGCGCAAATTCCGACCGGGACACCAAGTCGGTCTTGAGGATGCGCACCCCGATCTGCACGGTCGCTTCGCCCGTGTCCTGATGGTACTCCATGAAGCCGCCCTTCACCACCACTTCGTTGGCGCGGTCGATCAGGAGCGCGCTGCCCTGGATGCGCAGCACCGACCGCTCGCGGTCGAACAGCAGGTGCTCGCTTCGGATCTCGATGTTCTCGCCCTCCTCGATCACTTGCACCGCGCCCTGGCACAGGACGATACCGGCGTCCTCGCCGAACAGCTCGATGCGCTCGGCGCGGACTATGGTGTCGTCCACGACGATCTCGACACCTCCGGTGAGCACGGTTCGTTCCTGCCCCTTGGCGCCGACCGTCTCCATGCTGTCGAGCGCCCTGATCTTGATCGTCGTCTTCTCTGCCTCCTCGGCGGCCTCGTCCTGGGCGAATGCCGGGGCAGACGTCAGCAGGGCTGCGGACGCCAACAGTACCGCGCCCGCGAGCAGAGCCGCGGACGCCAAGCGGACGGCGGCCGGCCGACGGGCCCGCCTCATTCGAACACCAGACTGCCGGAGACCGGCCCCAGATAGCGGACGATCCGGCGGGCGACGTCGGCCTCGAACCCGACGCCGTCGAGCCTTGACCCGTCGCCGTGCTCGAGCACCACTTTCGTGCCCGCGTCGCCCGTCAGCATGCGCTCGGCGTCGTTCCAGTTCAGTCCCGTGGCGGTGATGCGGGCATCTTCCCGGTGCGACGACACCACCACGGACCCTTCGGCGCGGGCGTCGCCGGTCTTGCTTCGGTACTCGACGCGATCCGCCCACGCTTCGGTGATCACGCCGCCTGCGCCGTCGAATTCCGTGAAGTGAATGCCAAAGAGTATCAGCAGGTCGCGATCGTGATAGCTCTCCACGCGATCGATGCGCAGCACCGCCGTGAGCCGGTCGCCGCTCATCACGGTGTGCTCCACGCCGTTCATCACCGTGTTCGGCACCTCCTCGGCCAACTCCTCGTCGAGCTCCGTGGTCCGGTAGTCGAAGGAGCAGCCGGCCAGCAGCAGCGCCGATGCCAACCCCGCCGATGCCGAAAGCGACGTGAGCCGGCCGCGGAACCCGTGCCGACGCCGGTCAGCCGGCGTGCGCATCGGTTCCCTCCGGTGTGGGACACCGTACCTGCAGGCGCTCCAGAGCCACCGCACGGCCGTCATCATCGAAGCGGGCAAGCACCCCCTGCAACTGCAGGTTGCTCCACGTGTCCGCGGACCTCTCGTAGATCCCCGTCCGCCACTTGCGTATCTCGATCTCCGGGTCCAGGCCGCCCACGGAATCAATGCTCCCGGTACGCCCGCAATGGGTGAGGGTGGCCGTGCCCTTTGCGCTGATCGCCTCGTCCGCCGACTGGACCCGCACGTGCGTGCCGAACACGGCGCTCACCTTGCCGTCCATCCACACGCACATGTTGCGCTTCTCCGCGGTGGTGCAGGCGTGGAAGTCCAGGATCGTGATCGGCGTCTCCGCGCGCCGCTCGGTGGCCAGCCACTCGGCCGCCGCGAACGGGTTGCCGGGATGCACGCGGTCGTAGCCGGACTGGCCGAGCAGGCAGGCCACCGTCACGCGCGCACCGCCGCGGGCGGTTACGGTCGTCCATCCGTGGCCGGGATTGTGGCGCGGGTAGTTGAACGGCCGCAGCACGTAGCGGACCTCCTTCAGATAGGGCGTCATGTCGCGCTTGTAATAGATACACTCTCCTGACGTGATGACGTCCACGCCGAGCTTGTGCAGGTAGGCCGCATGACGCTTGCCCAAGCCGAAGCCGCCGGTCGCGCCGTCGCAGTTGGCGATCGTCAGGTCCACCTGGTGGGTGCGCCGCAGGTTGCCCAGCAGGCTCTTGACACAGTAGACGCCCGGCTTGCCGACGAGGTCGGCGATGAACAGAACGGTGGTGGTGCGCGCCATGCAGGGTTGAGGGTAGCAGATGTCGTCCCATCCGCATGAGCAGGAGGCGTGGACCGGTCTGGTCCGCGCCGTGCACGACGCGCCGGTGGCGGCCGTTCTGGAACTGGCCGGCGGCACTCAGGGCCTGGCGTGGCTGCACGCGGTGGGAGGGTCTTCGGCGACGGTCCTGGAGGCGCACGACCGCTACCATCACGACTCTCTGGCCACGGCTCTGGGAGTCCGGCCGGCCCGCGCCACCGATCCGGCCGTGGCGGACGCTCTGGCGGCCGCGGCCCGCGAGCGTGCGCGGGCGCTGGCCGGCACGGGCGCGGCGGTGGTGGGCCTGGGCTGCACCACCGCGATGGTGACCGGCCGCGCGCGGCGCGGCGCGCACGTGTGCCACGTCGCGACGCGCGACGGCCTGGGGTCGCGGCGGTTGACCGTGCAGCTCGCCAAGGGGGCACGGACCCGCGGCCAGGAGGAGGCCGTCGCCGGCCGGCTGGTGCTGTTGGCGCTGGCGAACGCGGCCGGCGTCGACCCAGCGGCCGCGCCGCCGTGGCCGGAACCGGAGCCGTTGCGGGTGTCGGTCGGCGCCGGCCCGGAGCTGGCGGCGCTGCTCGGGGCGGGAGCGCGGGCGCTGTGCCGGGAGGTGGGCGGCAGCGTGCTGGCCGATCCGCCGGCGGACCGGCGGTCGCGGGTCGGCGCGCTTCTGTCCGGGGCCTTCAATCCCGTGCACGACGGGCACCGCGGGCTGGCGGCGGCGGCGGCGGAGTTTCTGGGCAGGTCCGTGGCGTACGAGCTGCCGGTGCTGAACGCCGACAAGTCCCCGCTCGACGTCGCCGAGGCGCACCGTCGTGCGGCGCAGTTCCTGGGGCGCGAGGAACTCTGGCTGACCCGCGCGGCGCTCTACGCGGACAAGGCGGCGCTGTTCCCGGGGGCGGTGTTCGTGGTCGGCGCCGATACGGCCGAGCGGGTGCTGCAGCCGCGGTTCTACGGCGGAGAGCGACAGATGTTGGAGGCGGTGGCGGCCATCGGCGCCGCCGGCTGCCGATTCCTGGTGGCCGCCCGGCCGCTGCCCTTCGGGCTGCTGACGCTCGGGCGCCTGCGGGTGCCGGACGCGCTGCGAGCGCTGTTCCTGGAGCTGCCTGCCGACCGGTTCTGCCTGGAGCGCTCGTCCTCCGGCATCAGGGCGGAGCTGTCGGCGCGGATTCGCGGTTCCGGAGCCGTTTAGATGGGATTGCCCGGATGTTTACGGCCGCCGGCGACTATGCTTTCGCGGATGAGGCAGTCCCGGATGAGCGATGTCTGAAGGCAAGATCGTAGATACCGGCAAGGTCAAGGCGTACCGTCCCCCCGGCCAGCAGAGGCAGTGGCGCCTGGTGCTGCTGGTGGGCATTCTGGTCGTGGGTTTGGCGGTAGCGGCGTACCTGGTGCTGGGACCGCGCCAGGAGCTGTACCGGCTGCGGTCCCACAATGCGGCGGAGGTGACGCGCGGCCGGCTGGTGCAGACCACGCAGGCCTCGGGCACCGTGGTCTTCCCGGTGCAGATGACGCTGCTGAGCCCGGAGGCCGGATCGGCGGCGGCGCTGTACGTGCAGGAGGGCGATCGCGTGGAGCCGGGACAGCTCCTGGCGGAGCTCGCCGCCAACGATCTGGCGGAGGCGCTGGAGGATCTGCGCGCCGACCTGGCCGACGCGGAACGGTCGCTGGCCAGGCAGCGGCTGCAGAGCCGCATCGACCTGGAGCGCAAGCAGCGCCAGATCGACGACCTGGGGCAGCACATCGAGGAGGCGACCGAAGACCGGGACGAGGCGAAGTCGATGGTGGCAGCCGAGGTGTCGCCGCCGAGCGACCTGGAGGCGGCCGAGCGGACGCTGCAGGATCTGATGGACGACCGCGAGGAGCAGCTCCTGCAGCTCGCCGAGGACCGGGAGATCGCGGCGTTGGAGGACCAGGTGTCGTTGGCTGCGATCGACGCGTTGCAGGTGGAGATCCGCCGCCAGCAGGACAAGATCGCTTCGATGGCGGTCACCGCTCCCATGGGCGGCGAGGTGCTGAGCGTGGAAGCGGCGCTGGGCATCGCCGGCAGCGCCATCAGCGACAACCAGACGCTGTTCACGATCGCCGACCCTGACAGCGCGGTGATCGACCTCGAGGTGCTGGAGCAGTACGCGGGCGCGCTGAGGCTCGGGCAGCCGGTCGAGCTCGGCGTCGGTGCGGTCGGCCTGACCGGCACGGTGGCCTCCATCGGCCGGGTCGCCCAGCAGTCGCCGGACGGCCTGGGCGCCACCGTCCTGGTACGGGTGCGGCCGGATCCCGGCGCCGACCCGCTGCTTTCGGGGGCCACGGCGGTCGGCGTGCTGGAAGTGGGCGTGACCGAGGACGCGCTGCTGCTGCCGCGCGGCGCGTACCTGACGACCGGCAGCCAGCGCTACCTGTACCGGATCGAGGGGGACCGCGCCGTCAAGATCGCCGTCACCTTCGGACAGGTGGAGGGCAACGTGGTGGAGGTGCTGACCGGCGTGGAGGCCGGCGACCTGGTCATCGTGAGCGGCTACCAGAACTACATCGAGCACGACACCGTCGTGCTGGAGGGGTCAGACGGATGATACGACTGGAGAAGATCGGCAAGAGCTACGACCTGGGCGAGGTGGAGGTGAAGGCGCTGACCGACGTCAGCCTGCAGATCGAGCGCGGCGAGTACATCTCCGTGATGGGGCCGTCGGGCTCGGGCAAGTCGACCTTCATGCACATCGTCGGCCTGCTCGACGTGCCGAGCGAAGGCGACTACTTCCTGGAGGACGTGGAGATCGCGCGGCTGCCGGACAAGGAGCAGGCGCGCATCCGCAACCGCCACTTCGGCTTCATCTTCCAGAGCTTCAACCTGTTCAGCGAGCTGTCGGCCATCGAGAACGTGATGCTGCCGATGGGCTACGCCGGCATGGGGCGCGGCGAGCGGCGCACGCGCGCGGCAGAGCTGCTGGAGCAGGTGGGGTTGAGCGAGCGCATGTACCACCTGCCGACCATGATGTCGGGTGGCGAGCAGCAGCGCGTGGCCATCGCCCGCTCGCTCGCCTTGAAGCCGGACCTGATCCTGGCCGACGAGCCCACCGGCAACCTGCCGAGCGACCGCGGCGAGGAGATCATGCAGATCCTGGAGGGACTCAACTCCGAAGGGGTCACCATCGTCATGGTCACCCACGACGACGAGTTGGGACGGCGCGCGCGCCGCTGCATCCGCGTGCTCGACGGCCGCGTCGCCCAGGACGGGGAGGCGGCCGCATGAACTACCGCGAGGACCTGCGCATGAGCGTGCGCTCGGTCATCGGCCGTCCGGCCGAATCGCTGCTGCTGTCGCTGGGCGTGGCGCTCGCGGTCGGCGCGACCGCCGCCGGCATCGCGCTGGCCGGCCGCACCGGCGAGCAGTCGCGGGAGCTGCTGTCGTCGCCGCGCTACCGGGAGATCGTCGTCGCAGCCCGCGAGGACGCCGAGGAGATGGACCTGCCCGCGCAGGTGCAGACGTCGACCGAACTGGTCCAACTGACGGCCGCCGATCTGGAGGCGCGCTCGGTCACGCAGGCGATCAGCTACGCCTACCTGGCCAATCGGACCGGCTTCCGCTTCGGAGAGAGCGGCTTCGGCCAGGGCGGCGGACAGAACCAGGGCCGGCAGAACCAGGGCCAGGGTGCGCAGGGACAAGGTGCGCAGGGACAAGGTGCGCAGGCGCAGGGCCAGGCTCCCCAGGCCGGCCAGGCCGCGGGCGGCCAGTCTCAGGGTGGCCAGACAGCCCAACGGGGCCAGGGCGGCCAGTTCCAGCGTGGTCAAGGCGGCCAGGCTGCGGGCGGCCAGTTCCAGCGCGGTCAGGGCGGCCAGGGGCAGCAGGTCCAGGCGCAGGGGCAGGCCCCGGGAACGGGGCAGACCACGGGAACGGGGCAGACCACGGGAACGGGGCAGACCACGGGAACGGGGCAGGGACAGCAGGCCCAGGGACAGCAGGCCGACGCGCAGACCAACGCGAGCCCGGCCTGGCAGCCCGTTGCGGCGCCCGAGGGTCCGCAGCCACAGATCGAGTTCGTGGAGGGCTGGGAGGTCACGCCCGAGTTCTTCGACGCATGGGGGCTGACGGCGGCGGAGGGCGACGTGTTCCAGGCCGCCGACGTGGATCGGGGCGAGCCGCTGCTGGTGCTCGGGTCGACGCTGGGCGCCACGCTGTTCGAGGACGGTGAGGCGGTCGGCCGCCAGGTCCTGGCCCGCAACCAGCTCTACCGGATCATCGGCGTCCTGGAGCCGAGCGGCACCGACGTGGACGAACTCGCCCTCACGCCCGCCCTCATCGCCGCGGAGCAGTTCCAGGGATTTCGCGGCCGCTTCGCCGCGCTGCGCACCAACCTGCGGTTCATGGTCGACGATCCCGAGCAGTTGGAGGAAGCGCGGGCTCAGCTCACCAACTGGTTCGACTCCTCCCACGGCGCGGGCGCGGTCGCGATCAGCGTCCCGCGAGCGGAGGCGGAGGCGACCGCCGACCGCAACGGCCGCCTGGCCACGGTGATCCTGTTCCTGGCGCTGTCGGCCCTGCTGATCGCGGCGGTCAACGTCACCAACATCTTCTTCAGCCGTGCCGTGCGCAAGCGGCGCACCGTGGGCATTCTCAAGGCGGTCGGGGCGAGCATCCGCCAGGTGTTCACGGTCTTCTTCCTGGAGGCGATGGCCATCGGCGCGGTGGGCGCGGCCGTCGGCCTGGGTCTCTCCGCGCTGCTGTCGCGGCTGATGGAAGAGACCATCGGCTTCGGCGCCCTGCAGATCGGCCTGATCGTCGTCGGCGTGCTGGCGTCGTGGGGGATCGTCGCCGTCTTCAACGTCGTGCCTGCCTCGGCGGCGGCGCGGGTGCCGGCCGCCGAAGCGATCCGTTACGAGTAGCACGAGGGAGTCAGGGAGGAGCCATGCGTACGATTCGTTCCGTACTGACCAGCATGACGCGATCGCCGGTCAAGTCGGCGGTCACGCTGTCGACGGTCGGACTGGGCGTCGGCGTGCTGATCTTCGCGCTGTCGATCAGCGGCGCGTTCAGCCGCCTGGTGTCCGAGCAGCTCGAGAAGGAAGGCCTGGTGGTGATGGTCGCCAACGTCGAGATCGACGAAGAGGGCGAGCAGCAGCAGGTCCGGCCCCCGCAGTTCGACGCCAACGTGATCCAGGCGCTGCGGAGCGGCGTTTCGGGAGCCGTCGCCGCAAGCCCGGTCGCGTTCACCCCGTGGACGGAGTACGTGGTGAGCGGGACCAACTACCGCTTCCGCAGCGTCGTCGGCGTGAACGAGGACTACCTCGACGTGATGGGCCTGGAGCTGGTCGCCGGCTCCGCGTTCACGGCGGAGGACGTCGCCCAGGGAGTGCGCGAGGCGCTGCTCTCCGCGACCATGGCAGAGGTGCTCTTCGGTTCGCCGGTGGAGGCGCTCGGTCAGGTCATCCAGCCGCCGGCACCGACGCAGGGCCAGGGCCAGGGCGGCGGTGGCCGCAGATTCACGCCTCCCACGTACACGGTGCGCGGCGTCTTCGACGACCCGAGCGAGATCCAGCGGCGCGCCTACGGCGTCGGCGACATGGTCGTACCGGCGACCTCGGCATTTTCGTTCGGGGGCAACAACGCCAGGGCGCAGGCGTTCATCCAGGGATTCGTGAACGCGCGCATCGCGGTGCGCGTGCAGGGCAGCGGTCTGGAGACGATCGAGAGCCAGGCGCGCGGGGCGCTCGCCCAGCAATACGGCGACGACGTCACGGTGGCCGTATGGGAAGGCCGGCCGGACGGAGAGACCGCCGCCCTCGAAGAGGCGCGTGCCACGGTGGCCACCTTCTCGCTGGTGGTGAACCTGCTCGGTTTCGTGCTGCTGGTGACCGGCTGCATCGGCATCCTCAGCATCATGCTGGTGGAGGTGCTCGGCCGCACGCGCGAGATCGCCGTGGAACGGGCCGTCGGCGCATCGCGCGGCGTGATCGCCCGCGAGTTCTTCGCCCGTTCGCTGATCATGGTGAGCGCGGCCGCGCTGATCGGCGTGGCCCTGAGCCTGCTGCTCTCGGGACCGCTCACCGATCTGGTCGTGCCGATCTTCCGCGGCACCACGCAGGCCGAGCTTGGCGGCAGCGTGATCAGTCTGACGGCGATCCTGATCGGCGTGGGCTCCGCGATCGGCGTCGGCGGCCTGTTCGGGGTGCTGCCGGTGTTCTCCGCGCTGCGCGTCCCGATCGCCGAGGGAATGCGCGAGGGCTGAGCGGAGCCGAAGGCGACGGTTTCGGGGAGCTACTCGCCCGGCGGGCGCGGCATGCTCAGCGTCTGCCACTCCGCCGTGCGCGTGCGCGCCAGGTCGACGATCTGGCCGACGTGGTAGTTGGCGTGGGTCACCGCGCGCAGCAACGCCTGCAGCACGGTGTGCGGCTCCCCGCGGATGGTGATCGTCCGGTGCAGGTCTTCCGGAGCGAGCGCCGCCAGCGAACGGTCCAGGCACGCCCAGCCGGCCCGCCACCTGGCCAGGACCGCGTCCTTGTCGTCCACGTCGTTGCGGAACTCGGAGTCGCGGTCGCGGTCCGGCTTCTCCCCGTCGGTGGTCAGGAAGTCCGTGAAGCGGGAACGCAGGTTGCCCCCGAGGTGGCGCATGAGCATGGAGACGCTGTTGCCGCGCTCGTCCGGCCGCCAGGCCAGGTCCCCGGGCGGCATCTGCGCGACCGCGCGCTCGGCGTACTCGCGCGCCTTGGCGAACTCGGCGGTGACGAAGCGGAGGAATTCGGTCCCGGTGTCCATGGGCCGGTATGCTGGCATGCGAGGATCGACGCGCCAACGTGGACACCAGCCCGACCGCCGGCGAACAGCGCTGGGACCCCGAACGCTACCGCCGCTGGGCTCCTTACGTGCCCGAGCTGGGCAGAGGCGTGCTCGATCTGCTCGACCCGCGCCGCGGCGAGCGGGTCCTCGACCTGGGCTGCGGCGACGGGGAGCTGACCGCACAGCTCGCCGCGCGCGGCTGCCGCGTCCTGGGCGTGGACCGCAGCGCCGAGTTCGTCGCCGCGGCGCGGCAGCGCGGACTGACCGCGCTGCAGGCGGACGCGCGCCACCTGGCCGGGCCGGAGCTGGCGGCGGGGAGCTTCGACGCGGTGTTCTCCAACGCCGTGCTGCACTGGATACCTGATGCGGCGGCGGTGATCGCCGGGGTGCGGCGCGTGCTCCGCCCCGGCGGCCGCTTCGTGGGCGAGTTCGGCGGCGCCGGCAACATCGCAGCGGTGCGGGAGGCGCTCCACGTAGCCCTGCGCCGCCGCGGCATCGACGCGGCCGCCCGTGATCCCTGGTACTTCCCCACGGACGGCGAGTACCGGCGCCTGCTGGAGGCGCACGGGTTCAAGGTCGCTGAGATCCGGCTGTTCCGGCGGCCCACGCCGGTGCCGGGCTCGCTCACCGAGTGGATGCACACCTTCGCGGCGGCGTTCCTGGACCCGCTGGACCGGCAGGCGCGGCAGCAGGTCGAGGAGGAGGTCACGGCCGCCGCCGCTCCCGCGCTGCGCGGCGCCGACGGCGCCTGGACGGTCGACTACGTGCGCCTGCGCTTCCGCGCCGTCCGGCGCTGACCGTCAGCCGCGCACGCGGCTCATGTACTCCGCGGCTCCCGCCTGCATCCAGCCGCCGACGCCGGTCAGCACGAAGCGCACCCCCCGGTCGATGTAGGAGGCGACGTCCGCGGTGGAGGTCAGGGTGCCGGCCGTGCGGCCCGCCGCCACGATGCGGCGGAGGGAGTCGTCGATCTTCGCCTGCACGTCCGGGTGGCCGTGGTTGCCGATGTGGCCCATCGAGGAGGCGAAGTCCGAGGGCGCCACGAAGAACACGTCGATGTGGTCGGCCTCCAGGATCTCGTCCAGGTTGCCGTGGGCGACGATGTCCTCGATCAGGACGATCAGGCAGGTCTCGTCGTTGCCGCGCGTGGTGTAGTCGGCCACCCCGTGGTACTGCCGGCTGCCGTACAGGCCGCGGGCGCCGGCCGGCGCGAACTTGCCGCCCTGCACGACGTTCTCGGCCTCGGCGCGGGTGTTCACGTGCGGGACCACGATCGCCTGGGCGCCGCGGTCCAGGGTGCGGTAGATCAGACCCTGGTGGTTGTCGTTGACCCGCACCACGGAGGTCAGGCCCCAGATGTCGCAGGCGCGGGTCAGGTTGCCCAGCTCGGCGGCGTCGACCGGTCCGTGCTCGCCCTCCAGCCAGATCCCGTCGATCCCGTTCGCCTCCGCGATCGCCCCGAACGCGTCGATGTCGTCGGGATGGGTGATGCCCGACACCACGGTCGCCACCTCCCCGGCGGCCAGCCGGTGCTTGATGCGGTTCTTGCGCAGTTCCATGGCCGCGACGGTAGCACGCGCGGCAGCCGGCTTCAGTCGGCGGTGAAGTCGCTCGACGTGGTGGTGTTGCGCTCGATGTAGTCCCAGTCGTAGCTGACGCCCAGGCCCAGGCCGTCGGGAACGGGCACGCAGCCGTCGGCGCCGACCGCGTCGGGCTGGTCCGAGTACCCGTCGTACACCGGCGGGACCAGGTTGGGCATGCCGGGGCCCATCAGCGCCAGCTCGTACAGGTGGGTGTTGCGCAGCGCCGAGACCACGGCGCGGTGGGCGGGGCCGCAGGCGTGCACCTGCAGGTCGAGCCCGAATGCCTCGCTGAGGTGGGCGATCTTCATCACGCCGGTGATGCCCAGGTCGTACTCGGGGTCGGCGTGGATCATGTCGCAGCCGCCGGCCACCAGGAACGCCGCCTTCTGCTCCAGCGTGCGCACGTGCTCGGTGACCAGCAGCGGCGTCGACAGCCGCTCGCGCAGCCGGCGGTGGCCCTCGGAGGCGATGCCGGAGTCGCGGTACGGGTCTTCGTACCAGAAGCAGCCGATCTCGTCGCAGACCCGCCCGACCGCCAGCGCGTCGTTCCAGGTGCGGAGCTGGCAGGCCGGATCCAGCATGATGCGCCAGCCGTCGCCGACGCGGGCGCGCACCGCGCGCAGGTTGTCGGTCTCACGCGTCACGTCGCCGTCGTTCCAGCCGTGGATCTTGAAGCCCGCGAAGCCGGCCTCCTGACACTCGTCGGCGAAATCCGCGAACGCCTGCGGGCTGTTCAGTCCTCCGGGCCCCAGTTGCCCGTGATAGGTGCTGGCGTACGTCGGCAGCCGCTCGCGGAAGCCGCCCAGCAGCCGCGACACCGACGTGCCCAGCCGCTTGCCGGCCAGGTCCCAGAGGGCGATGTCCATCACGCCCTGCCCCATGTGGTCGTAGGCGCGCAGCTCCCGTTTCAGGTCGTCGTAGATCTGCTCGCGCCGGTCCGGGTCGCGCCCCAGCAGCAGCGGCGCCAGCATCTGCGCCTGCGCGAAGGACGCGGGCGTCGCCACCCAGTGGGTGACGTATTCTCCGCTGGCTCCGTCGTCGGTGGAGATCCGAACCGCGAAGCGTCGGGCGGTGTGGGTGGCGCCCTTGACGTAGGCCATGTTGCCGACGCCGGCCGCGGCCTGCTCCAACCCGATGTCGGGCACGTCGAACGAGAACTCGCGAATCTGAACGCGATCGATCCGGCTCACAGGAACCTCCGGGAAACCTGACGGTCAACCCCGATCATAGCGGTCCGGGCCGTCAGAGCCCCACAGAGCATGGAGACGGACATCCCGTCAGCTCGCTACCAGATCGATCACGGTGCGCCACATCTTGTCGAATGACGGTGCTTCGCGTCTCGCCGTGGAGAGATCGAACAGACTGGTGAGTGCCGGCTGGTCGCGCGTCTCCTTGTACGCTCGGCCTCTTGGCATACGAGAGGTCAGCCATCCTTTGGCATCACGGATCGCCTCGGCGTCCTTCGGCGCGGTCACGTCGTCTGGGAGGCCGCGGCGCCCTGCGATCGAGTCCGCTGCTGCGAGGAACCACGCCTCGTACTCGCGCTTCGCCAGCACCACCTTGATGGGGCGGTCGCTGCGTGCCCGCGTCGCTCGTCCAAGGACCATCGAAGCGAGTTCCGGGGGACAGTCGTCGTCCGCGTCGGGGTGCTCGCGAACAGATCGAGCTGGCGGGGAGCTGCATGCTCCGGATCGGGGCGCAACTGGTCCATCCGTAGCAGTTCGCCCGCGGTGAACAGGTGATCGCGGAGCGCGGAGCGCCCGGCCTCGTCGAGGGGGCCGATCCGGGTTTCCGCGTGTTCGGACAGGACGGCCAGGATCGCGCTGTCGGGGATGGCGTCGTTATCGAGCAGATCCGCGCTGTGGCTGGTCACCACGACCTGGGCCAACTGGCTGGCATCGGTGAGACTGTCGATGAGGACGCCGGCGGCGGCGGGATGCAGGGCGCTTTCCGGCTCTTCGATCCCCACCAGATGCCGGCGTCCCATCGTATCGCCGTTGCCCTGAAACAGCGCCACCAGGACGCCAAGCGCGCGCAACGTGCCGTCGGACATGTTGCTGGCCAGGAACCGCCATGGATGCTTGGCTCCCCGTACCTCCTGACGGAAGTCGAGGGTGAGCTTGGTGCCCATGGTTCGCGCCGCAACACCGGTGACGCCGGGAGTGATCGCTGCAAGGTACTCGTCGACGGCGGTCTTGCGGCCTCCGTCGAGGCTGGACAGCACGCTCGCCAGATTGCTTCCGTCCCGTTTCAGGAGTTCGCCGGGGTCAGGTGCCTGGAGATCGCGGATGACATCCGGATTCAGGTTGTAGAAGCCCATTCCGGACAGTGCGTCATAGAGGAGGCGGAACACGTCAAACCCGGACATGTTGACGAGATAGAGGCGGTCGCTGGCGCAAGCCGGGGGATTGGGTATCGTGCTGGCCTCCACGATGCCGTTTGCTACTCTGTAGGATCCGTGGCCGCCCTCACCCGCGACGAAGCACTCTTCCTGCTGCACGCTGTAACGACCACCCGGTTTCGCCGCAACCTGAAACGCATACCAGCCGACCGCACGGGGGAGCTGAAGATCGAGTCGTATGCCGAAGTGGTTGGGGTGGCCTCCCGAGCGTCTCCGCACCTCCTGTATGCCGCCACGGTCGCGCAGCGCGTGCTCCAGTGAGAAGCGCAGCGCCTCCGCCACGAAGCGCAGTGCGTCCAGGAAGTTGCTCTTCCCACAGCCGTTGGGGCCGACCAGAAAGCAGAGCGGGTCTGGCTCCACGTCACAGGTCGCGATGCTCTTGTAGTTCCGCAGGCGGATCCGCGTCACCAGTCGCGGATCGGTGTCGTCACTCCGATGAGGCTCCGCACTGGCAGCGCCTTGGGGGCGACCTCCGTTGTCGTTGCTCACGTGACGGCGTCCTCCCGTGCTACCTCCCAGTCGCGGCCCGCGCACTCGTACGGCGAGTTCAGGATCGGTTTGCGGAAGAACTCATCCATCGGTGGGTAGTAGAGTAAGCTCACATCACCGGAGAACGCCATGCGCTTTGTCTATCCAGCACGACTGAACCGTACGGGGCCGGACGAGGTCGTCGTCTCGTTCCGGGATTTGCCGGAATGCCTGACCTCGGGCGCCGATGAAGCCGAGGCACTCGCGGAGGCCGCGGATGCGTTGGACGTAGCTATCGCCGGCCGCATCGTGCACCCGCCGGCCGACGGCGACCCTATCCCGGTTCCAAGTGCCCGGCTCACTGAAGAACATGACGTTGCCGTGCCCGCGGACACGGCGGCGATCGTGGAGACACGCGTCTCCCAGACGGTCAGGTAGACCTCACGGTCGTTCAAGACCCGTTGCCGGTGGAAGGAGACATCACCATGGAAGTTCGCATCGAAGCCTTCGACGACATCGAGATCGCCCGCGTCCGTCATGTCGGTCCCTACAGCGAGGTGGGATCGTGCTTCGAGTACCTGTTCGAGTGGGTGGCAACCATCGGCGCCCGGCCCGGCCGTGTCCTGGGCATCTATCACGACGACCCCGGCGTCGTCGCGCCGGAGCGTCTGCGCGCCGACGCGTGCGTCGAGGTTCGCACCGACGCATCGCCGCCGCCCGGAATCGTCATCGACACGATCGCGGCCGGCCGTTACGCGGTGTACGCCCATCGCGGCCCCTACGACGGTCTCCCGGAAGCGTACAAGCTCCTGTACGGGGTGTGGCTGCCGCAGAGCGGCGAGGAGGTCGGCGACCGGCCTTGCCTGGAGATGTATCATAACTCGCCCGTCGATACCGCCCCTGAGCAGTTGGTGACCGACGTGTGCTTGCCCCTGCGAGCCACGCCGAACGGCTGATACTGACGGTCGAGGTGCGCTCGGTCGTCTCAGGACCCGGATCGCTCGCACGCCAAGTCGGTCAGCCGCACGCGGTCGGGCTTGCCGAGGGGCGTGAGGGCGTCCGCCGGTAGCGGATGGTAGCGCACGGGGTGCTTGTAGCGAGGCAGCCGCTCGGCGAGGAGGGCCTGCAGCTCGTCTTCGGGCGGCGCGGCGCCGAGTGACTGGATGAACGCCACCGGGCGGGATCCGAACGCGGGGTCGGGGGCGGGCACGACCACGGCGAGCGCCACCGCCGGGTGGGAGCCGAGCACGTCTTCGATCTCCTGCGGTTGGATGTTCTCGCCGCCCGAGACGAACATGCCGTCGGCGCGGCCGGTGATGGTCAGGACGCCGTCTTCGAGGCGTCCGCAGTCGCCGGTGCGCAACCATCCGTCGGGTTCGAGCGGCGGAGGCTCGATGCCGTCGGGGCTCAGATAGCCGGCGCACAACGTCTCGCCGCCGACCTCGATGCGGCCGTCGCGGATGCGCAGCCGCCGGTGCGGCAACACGCGGCCGCTCGCGCCGTGTGGCAGTTCGGTGCCGGGGGCGGCGGTGGCGATCTGCGATGCCATCTCGGTCGAGCCGTACGTGGTCAGCACCGGGATGCCGGCCGATCGCGCGCGCTCCAGCAGGGCCGGCGCCGTCGCCTGGCCGCCGACCAGCACGCTGCGCAGGGCACCGTGCCGGCCCGCCGGCAGCTCGATCAGCCGCTGGAGCTGCGCCGGTACCACGGAGAGCCGGGTCGCCCGGGGCAGCAGCGACAGCGCGTCGTCGGGGCCGCGGTCGTCCTGGCGAAAGGAGCCGGAGCGGGCGATGAGCGCGGTCGCCCCGGCGAGCAGGCAGCGGAACAGGATCGACAGCCCGGCCACGTGGCTCATCGGGAGCGCCACCAGCCAGCGGTCGTCGCGCTCCAGGGGCAGGTTGGCGGCGGAGCCGATGGCGCTGTAGAGATGGTTGGCCAGCGTGTGGACGACCGCCCGCGGGTTGCCGGTGCTGCCGGAGGTCAGCAGCGCGGTGGCCGGCGCGCCGGGGTCGACCGGGTCCGCGGCGCCCCCGCTCGGCAGATCCAGGTCGGCGGCCGTGAACGGCGGCCCGGAGCGCAGCTCCGTGCCCAGCGCGCGCACGCGCTGCACCGGCAGCAGCGGGCTCAGGATAAGCGGCAGCAGGCGCGCGGACCACACGCCGTACAGGAACGCGGCCAGCACCGTGCTGTTCTCCGCCTGCACGGTGAGCCGGGAGCCGGGAGTCAGGCCGTAGGCGCGGAAGCGCTCCACCCAGCCGCCGGCCGCCTCGGCCAGCCGGCGGTAGCTCAGCCCCGCGCCGTGCGGGTGCTCGGCACCGGCCAGCGCGATCGCATCCCCGTGGGAGCGGAGCAGCTCGACCAGGTCGAGCGGCCCGGACTTCAGGCGATCGACCATCCGATGGAGAACAGCAGGGCGTGGATGAGCATGGTGCGGGCGGTGCCGGCCAGGGCGTGGTTGAGCTCGGGCGGCCGGCTGCCGGGACGCATGACGACCAGGACCCAGGGCATCGCCACGATGAGCGTCATCAGGGGCAGCGCGCCGGCCCAGCGGCCGGTGGCGATCGCCAGCACGGTCGGCACCACGGCGGCGCCGAGCACGCAGCCCAGGTACTCGGCGCGCGCGAAGCCGGCGCCGAAACGGACCGCCAGGGTCTGCTTGCCGGCGGCGCGGTCGGTTTCGATGTCGCGCAGGTTGTTGACGGTCAGGATCGCCGCCGCCAGCAGGCCGGGGCCGGCGCCGGCGACGATCGCCTCGACCGGCCATGCGCCCGCATGCAGGAAGTAGGTGGTCGCGACCGCCACCGGCCCGAAGAACACGAACGCCATCACGTCGCCGAATCCCAGGTAGCCGAGCGGCCGGGGCCCGCCGGTGTAGGCCAGGGCGGCGGCGACCGAGGCGGCCAGCACCACCAGGATCGGCCAGCCGCCCAGGATCGCCGCGATCACGCCGACCACGCCGGCCGCGCCGAACACCACGGCGATGCCGCGCTTCAGCTCGTCCGGATCCAGCAGGCCGGCCTGCGCCACCCGCCTCGGACCGACCCGCGCGGCGGTGTCGGCGCCGCGCGCGTGGTCGGCGTGGTCGTTGTGCAGGTTGGTGCCGACCTGGATGGCCAGCGCCCCGAGGAGCGCCAGCACGGCGGCCGCCCAGGCGAAGGCGTCGTCGGCAGCCGCCATCACCGAGCCGATCAGGACCGGCGCGGCGGTGGCCGGCAGCGTGCGCGGGCGCGCCGCCTCCAGCCAGATCGCGGTCTTGCTCTTCTGCTTCACCCCGGCGGCGTCACGGACGGCGCGGAAACCCGGAGAAGTCCGGCTGCCGCTTCTGCACGAAGGCGTCCCGGCCCTCCTGCGCCTCCTCCGTCTGGTAGAAGAGCATCGTCGCAGCGCCGGCCAGCTCCTGCAGCCCGGCCTGGCCGTCGCAGTCGGCGTTGAACGCCGCCTTCAGGCAGCGGATGGCGGTGGGTGAATGGCGGAGGATCTGCCGGCACCAGTTCACGGTCTCCGACTCCAGGTCGGCCAGCGGCACCACCGCGTTGACCAGGCCCATCGCCAGCGCCTCCTGCGCGTCGTACTGCTTGCACAGGTACCAGATCTCCCGCGCCTTCTTCTGGCCGACGATGCGCGCCAGGTAGCTGGCGCCGAAGCCGCCGTCGAACGATCCGACGCGCGGGCCGGTCTGCCCGAACACGGCGTTGTCGGCCGCGATCGTCAGGTCGCACATGACGTGCAGGACGTGGCCGCCGCCGATCGCGTAGCCGGCGACCATCGCGACGACGGGCAGCGGACAGCGCCGCATCTGCCGCTGGAACTCCAGCACGTTGAGCCGGTCGACCCCCTCGGAGTCCTGGTAGCCTGCGTGGCCGCGCACCTTCTGGTCGCCGCCGGAGCAGAACGCCAGCTCGCCCGCGCCGGTCAGGATGACCACGCCGATGCTGCTGTCATTGGTGGCATCGCGCAGCGCGTCCATCATCTCCTCCACGGTCAGCGGGGTGAAGGCGTTGCGCACGTGCGGGCGGTTGATGGTGATCCTGGCGATCCCACCGGCCTTGTGGAACAGGATCTCGCGGTACGATCCGCAGGCCGTCCAGTCGATCTCACTCATGGTTCCCGGAGCTCCTCGTCGAGGAAGGTTGAGGCCTGTGTAGCAAATTCGGCCGGCTTTTCACAGAGCACGGCGTGGCCACAGTCGGCGAGAAGGCGAGCGCGGATCGCGTCGCTCCGTTCCTCCATCCGCGCGGCGATGCTCACGTAGCGGTCGTCGAGCGTGCCGGCCACGACCAGGGTGGGCTGCCGGAGGCGAGGCAGCTCGTCCCAGAGCGGCGGCAGCGCGCCGGTGCCCAGATGGGTCAGCGCGGCCGCCCACGCGCCTGGGTCGATGCGCAGGCGGCGCGCCAGCATGGCCTGGTAGCACGGATGCGAGCGCACCCGGGCGAAGATCGGCTGGGCGTACCAGTCGTCCAGGAAGCCACGCAGCGCATCGCCGCCATCGAGGCCGCGCAGCCGCGCGGCCAGGCAGGCGTCGGCGCGGCGCCGCGCGGCCCGCTCCGTCGCGGTGGCCAGGCCCGGGGACCCGCAGGCCAGCACCCCCGCGCGGTAGCGTTCCGGGTCGCGCAGCAGCAGGTGCAGCGCCAACCGGGCGCCCATCGAGTAGCCGACCAACACCGCGGGACCTGGCACCGACCGGCGGATCGCCGTCTCCAGCGAGGCGACCGTCGGATGCTCGACCAGCGGCGGCGCCAGACACTGCAGCCGATCGGACAGCCGGTCGGCAAGCGGCTGCCAGTCGTCCGGGCTGCCAAGGAAGCCGTGCAGCAGCACCGCGGCCGGCGCCTCGGCGCTCATCCGCCCGCCCGTCCGGCCGCGTCGATGGCGGCACTCACCGCGGCACCCACCGCGGCACTCAGCCGCCGGTGCAGGGCCAGGTTCTCATCCCGGTCCGTGGCGACCTCGATCAGCGCGGGATGACCGGCCGCGAAGCACCGCTCGAGCGCCGCACGCGCTTCCGCCCGCGTGCCCGGCCGGTGGTAGTCCAGGCCGAACATCCGGCAGGCGTGCTCGAACCGGTAGCCGTGCGGAGTGGCGAAGCAGCGCTCGAACACGTCTTCCTGGTCGGCAAGCGCCGGCAGGAAGCTGAAGATGCCGCCCCCGTCGTTGTTGACCACCACCAGCACCACCGGCTGCGGCGAGCGGGCCAACCCGGCCAGCGAGCCCAGGTCGTGCAGGACCGCGAGGTCGCCGAGCAGCGCGCCGACCGGCGCGCGGAGGCCGGCGGCGAACCCGACCGCGGAGGCGATCGCGCCGTCGATCCCGCTGGCGCCGCGGTTGGCCCCGACGGCCAGCGGCGCCGGGCGCGAGGCCGAGTCTTCCGCAAAGGTGTCGAGGTCCCGGACCGGCATGCTGCTGCCCGCAAACGCGCCCCAGCCGGCCGGCAGCAGCTCGATCAGGTCGCGGGCGGTCGCCGGCTCGCTGACCGGCTCGGCGTCGAGCACCGACGCCACCTCGCCTGCTGCCGCCGCGCCTGCCGCGACCAGCCCGGGCGCTCCGGCTCCGGCCGGCTCGCCGGCGCCGAGCTTCGCTTCGAGCGTCGCGCAGAAGCGGTCGGGCGCCGCCTGCACGCGACTGGTGACCACGTGCTCGGGGTCGATGCGGCGCGGGTGTGCGGCGACGTGCACGCAGGCGGCCGGCCGCGCCGCGCCCAGCAGTTCCAGGTACGCCTTGGAGGTGAGCCGGCCTCCGAGGTGCAACACCACGTCCGGGGCCGGCAGTGCCGTGCCTGCGTGCGCCAGCACGAGGTCGTGATGGCGCACGATCGCGAGCTCCGGACGACCCGGCCACGGGTGGCGCAGGCCGGACTGGATGTCTGCCAGCACCGGCCAGCCCAGCGTCGCGGCCAGAGAGGCGATCATCTGCCGGTCGGTCCCCGCCGGCAGTGGCCCGACCGCAAGCAGGCCGGCGGTGGCGCCCCGCAACGCGGTAGCGGTATCCGCCACCGACGCCGGCTCCGGTTCGGTGGGGGCCGCGGAGTAGGTGGTGAAGGGACGTCTGCCGGCAGGACGCCCGATGGCCTCCACGCGCCCGTCATCCAGCAGCGGTTCGGAGAACATGCAATTCAGGTGCACGGCGGCCGCCGCCGTACGGGCCCGGTGTACGGCCTGATCGATCGTGGTCAGAAGAGCCGCCGGTACGATGCGGTCGTCGGGCACCGGCAGGTCGAAGCGCCATGCTGCGGCGCGGCCGAACAGGTCTGGCTGGTCGATCGTCTGGTTGGCGCCGGTGTCGCGCAGCTCCGGAGGACGGTCGGCGGTCAGCAGGAGCAGCGGCACGCCGCTCAGGCCCGCCTCCACCGCCGCCGGTAGCAAGTTGGCGCCGGCCGTGCCGGAGGTGCAGATCACGGCGGAAGGAGCTCCGGAGGCGCGCGCCGCGTTCAGTGCCTGGTAGCCGGCGGCGCGCTCGTCGATGCAGACCGACACGTCCAGTTCGGCCGCTCGGGCGGCCGCCGCCGCCAGCGGCGCGGAGCGGGCACCGGGACAGACCCACGCGGCGCGACAGCCGCAACGGACCAGCTCGTCGATGATCAGCTCGCCCCACAGGAGGTTCCGCATGGGTGCGGTCAGCGGGAGGTCAGCCGCGGGGCGTGAAGTAGCAGCCGATCTTGGCTTCCAGCTCCGCCCACTCCGCGTCCGGGGAGGAGCCGGTCACCAGCCCGTTGCCGGTGTAGAGCGACACCGAACCGCGTTCGATCAGCGCGGAACGGATGGCCACCGCGAAGGAGGCCCGGCCGTGACCGATCCAGCCCACCGGCGCGGCGTACCAGCCGCGGTCGAACGGCTCGTGCCGGGTCAGGAAGCGGCGTGCGGCTTCGGCCGGCTCGCCCCCCACCGCCGGTGTGGGGTGCAAGGCGTCCACCAGGTCGGCGACGCCCACGCCGGGGGCCAATTCGCCCGAGAGGCGACTCATCAGGTGCTGGAGGGCGGGCAGGCGCAGCACGGTGGTCTCCCCTGCGGTGGTGTCCGTGCACAGACCGGTGAGCTCGCGGGCGATCGCGTCGTGCACGATGCGGTGCTCGAGCACGTCCTTGGCCGACGCCGTGAGCTCCCGCCGCAGGCGATCGTCATCCTGCGGCGAAGCGCCGCGGCGACGGGTGCCGGCGATCGCCTCCGTGCGGACGGTGCGTCCGCACAGCGAGAACAGTCGTTCCGGGGTGACGCTGACGAAGGCGGTGCCGGGCCGGGGCTGCACCAGGAAGCGGAACGAGCGGTCGTCCGCCTGGCTCATGGCCGCCAGCAGCGCCGCGGGGATGAGCGGCGCACCCGCGGTCGCTCCGGTGCGGCGCGCCACCACCACCTTGCTCAGCGGGTCGGCGCGATCGTCGATGGCGGTGAGCGCCGTGCGCACGAGCGTCTCCCAGCCCGCGCGGTCGGGCGCATCGGCATCGCGGCGCAAGCGGACCTGCGCCTCCCGCTGAGCGACGGTTGCCGGCGGTCGCTGCAGGTCGTCCAGCAAAGCGGCCAGCCCGTCCCGTTCCGACGCCCGGAAGTTGCAGGCCAGCAGCGTTTTGCCGTCACGACGAACCGCCTCGAAGCGGGGCACCACGAACCGGTAGGCGCCGAGTGTCCGCCACTCGGGAGCGGCGGGCGCCTGCGGGTCGAAGCGCGTGCCTCCGTAGAAGCGGACGCCTTCGTCGGCGGCTTCCAGGTGAGCGGCGATGCGCTCCGTCCAGACCGCTGCCCCGGATGCCGTGTTGCCGGCGATCTCGGTCAGGATGCCGGCGGCTGCGATCTCTTCGCGGCCGTCGCGGTCGGCCCAGAAGCATAGCTCCCCTTCCGGGCGGCCGGCCAGCCACGCCAGCGGCCGGACCTCGGCGGCCACCTCGACGCGGCAGATGGTGCCGTCGCCGCAGCCGGAAGGAGTCTGGCCGTTGCCGGTCGCGGTGTGCGGCAGAGGCGGGGAAGCGACGTCGCTCATGCGCTGGCCGTCAGTATAGCGCGGCCGGGCGGCATCATGACTTGCGTGCCAGGTACAGCGTCGCGACCCCGAACGTGAGGGGGCGCGTGGTGACTTCCGGAAAACCGGCCTTCCGCAGCATGGTGACGAAGCGCGTGCCGTACGGGAACGTTTCCACCGATGCGTTGAGGTAGCGGTAGGCTTTCCCGTCCCCGGAGACGAGCCGGCCGATGGCCGGCAGCACGTGGCGGAAGTAGGTCAGGTAGAGCGCGCGCAACCGCGGGGACTCGGGAAGCGAGAACTCCAGCACCGCCAAGGTGCCGCCGCGGGCGAGCACGCGGCGCATCTCGGTCAGCGCGCGCGGACGGTCGTCCATGTTGCGGATGCCGAACGCGACCGTGACCGCATCGAAGGAATGCTCCTCGAACGGCAGGCGGTGGGCGTCGCCCAGCGTGAGCTTCGCGGCGCAGCCGGCCCGCGCCAGCTTGTCGCGGGCAATGTGGAGCATGTCCGGGGCCAGGTCGACGCCCACGGTGCGGGTCAGGCGGGGCAGGCGCCGGTCGATCGCCAGCAGCAGGTCGCCGGTGCCGGTTGCCACGTCCAGGACGCTGCGGATGCGGCGGGCGGCCAGCGCGCGGGCGACGCAGTCGCGCCAGCGCACGTCCGAGCGCAGCGACAGCAGGCGGTTGAGACGATCGTAGGTCGGAGCGATGCGGTCGAACATCGCACCGACCTCGCTGGTCCCGGGCACCATAGGGATCAATATGCGGACGGAGTCGACAGCCGACAACCGCCCCAGGCGTGCCCCGATGGGCCGCAGTCGTTGCCGTGTCCGGCATGAAGCGAGCTGCTCGTGTTAAACTTGGGCTAGGAGTCGCCGGCCGGAGTCGCCGTCGCTCGGATCAGGCACGCTCCGCGTCGGGGGTCGATGCTGAAGGTCACCGGGCCGCCGGCCGGTGGCAGGGGCTGGTCGGCGGGCACACGGAAGCGGAACTCGATCCCGGCCACGGTGACCTGCAGGCGCTGCGCGGCGCCACGGAAGGAGCGGCCGATCAGCTCGCCCTGCAGGACCCAGCGGTCGGCGCTGGAGACCGCTGGCGAATCCTCCCCGATGGTGATGCCGGTGGGGCGGAGCAGCAGCTTCAGATCCGACACGCCGGCAGCCGCGGGAGCCGGCAGCATCTCCGCCGGCAGCTCGCCGATCGCCGTGCGCAGCACGGGGCGCCCGCCGGCCTGATCCAGGCGGGCGGCGACCAGGTTGTCCAGGCCCAGGAAGCGGGCCACGTACTCGCTGCCCGGTTCCCGGTAGATCTCCTGGGGCGTGCCGATGCGGGCGATGCGGCGCGGCTGCATGACCGCGACGCGGTCGGCGACCGCCAGTGCCTCCTCCACGTCGTGGGTGACGTAGATCGCTGGCAGGTCCAGTTCCTCCAGGATCGCGCCCAGGTCCTCCGCCAGCCGGTCGCGCAGGTTGCGGTCCAGGGCGGCCAGCGGTTCGTCCAGCATGAGCAGGCGGGGGTCCGGCGCCAGCGCGCGCGCCAGCGCCACGCGCTGCCGCTCTCCTCCGGACAGGGTGGTGACGTCCCGGTCGCGCAGGTGCTCCAGGCCGACCAGCGCCAGCACTTCGGCCACCCGCTCGCGCAGGCGCGCGGCCGGCGTGCGGCGGAGGCGCAGGCCGAAGGCGACGTTCTCGAACACGTTCAGGTGCGGGAACAGGGCGTAGTCCTGGAACACCATCCCGAACCCCCGCGCCTCGGCCGGCGTGCCGGTCAACTCCCGCCCGTGCCACAGGATCGCGCCCTCGTGCGGCTCCAGCCCGGCGACCAGTGCCAGCAGCGTGCTCTTGCCGCAGCCGCTCGGGCCGAGCAGCGCGAGCGTTTCGCCGCGGCGCACCTCGAGGTCGACGCCGTCCAGGGCCAGCGTCTCGCCGTAGCGCTTGCTCACGCCGCGCAACTCCAGATCGACCGTCATCGCGTGCCTCAGAAGCTCGACACGCGCGCCACCCGCAGCCGCTCGATCGCGGTGACCACCACCGCGGTGACCAGCATGAGGATGGTCGCCAGCGCCAGGGCCTGGCCCAGGTTGAGGGCGCCCGGCCGGCCGAGCAGGCGGAAGATCGCCAGCGGGATGGTCGGCAGATCGCCGCGTGCGACGATCGCCGTGGCCCCGAACTCGCCCAGCGAGATCGAGAACGCGAACGCCGCCGCCACGCCCATCGCCCGCGCGACGATGGGCAGCTCCACGCGGCGCGCCACCTGAGCGCGGGCGGCGCCCAGCACGCGCGCGGCCTGGATCAGGCGCGGCTCGACGGTGGCGAGCGCCGGCGCCAGGCTGCGCACCACGAACGGCAGCGCCACCAGCGCGTGCGCGATCGGGATCAGCAGTGGCGAGGCGCGCAGGTCCAGCGGCGGCCGGTTCAGCGCGACGATGAAGCCCAGCCCCAGCGTGACCGCCGAGGTGCCCAGCGGCAACATCAGCAGCGGGTCGAACAGCCGCGAGGAGCGCGCTGCGCCGTGCCGGCCGAGCGCCCAGGCGGCCGGCGTCCCGACCGCGAGTGCGATCACCGTGGCCGCCGCCGCGAAGGCCAGCGAGTTGCGCACCGCGGTGAGCGCGCTGCCGTGAAAGGCGCCCTGCCGGCTCTCCACGCCCAGTTGCCGGTAGAACGCCAGCGTCGGCCCCTCCGCGCCCGAGACGGAGCGCGTGGCCAGCGCAGCCAGCGGCGCGAGCTGGAAGAAGGCGATGCCCAGCAACACGGCCGCCGCCACGGCGCGCGCCGGGCTGCCGCTCAGGGAGCGTTCGTTCTCGCGCGGCGCACGCAGCGGCAGAGGTCGGGTCACGCGCCGCATCAACCGCGTGTAGGCGATGCCGAGCGCCAGCGTGATCGCGATCTGCACGAGGGAGAGCGAAGCGGCCACCGGCAGGTCGAACAGGCTGATGGCCTGGTAGTAGATCTCCACCTCGATGGTCGCGAAGCGCGGTCCGCCCAGGATCAGGATCACCCCGAAGGAGGTGAAGCAGAAGATGAACACCAGCACTGCCGCGGCTGCAACGGGGGCGGCCAGCAACGGCAGGCTGACGCGCAGCCATCGCTGCGCGGCGCCGGCGCCCAGGGTGCGGGCCGCATCCCACAGGCGGCGGTCGATGCGCGACCAGTAGTCGCCCACCAGCCGCAGCACGATCGAGGTGTTGTAGAACACGTGCGCGACCAGGATGGCGCCGAGCGTACGCGTGAAGCGCAGCGGCGGCATGCCTGCCGACTCCAGCGCCGCGTTGATCCAGCCGCGCGAGCCGAGCAGTGCGTCGAAGGCGGCCGCCACCACCAGGGTGGGCAGCACGAACGGGATCGCCGTCAGCGCCCGGAACAGCGTCTTGCCGGCGAACCGGTAGCGCGCCACCAGCCATGCGCCGGGCAGTCCGACCAGGAGCGTCAGCGCCGTGGAGGCCGCCGCCTGCCCGAGGGTGAACAGCACCACGCGGCCCGTCGCCGGCGAGGCAAGCGCCCGCAGCAGGCCATCGGCCTCGCGGCCGAAGCTGGCCGCGACGATGCCGGCCATCGGCCAGGCGTAGAACAGCGCCAGGAAGGCGAGCGGCCCGGCCCAAAGCAGGGCCGCTCGCCGAAGCGGAGCGCCGCTCCGGAGCATGGAATCGTTCAGCGCAGCACGGCCTCGGTCCACTCGCGGATCCAGCGCTCGCGATGCTCGGCGATCTGCGCGGGATCGAGCAGCGCCGGCTCGTCAGGCACCGCAAGATAGTCCAGGAACTCCTTCTGCAGCACGGCGTCGCGATTGACCGGGAACACGAACATGTTCAGCGGCAGGTCCTCCTGGAAGGTCCGCGACAGCATGAAGTCCACCCAGAGCTCGGCCAGGTCGCGGTTCTCGGCGCCGGTCAGGATGCCGACGAACTCGATCTGCCGGAAGCACGACAGGGGGCCGGTGACCGCGGCGGTAGGTGGCTCGTCCACCGGCGACTCCGCGTACAGCACCTCGAACGGCGGACTGGAGCCGTAGGAGACGACGATCGGGCGCGGCCCCTGTCCGGCGGAGCCGGTGAACTCCTGGTAGTAGGCGGTCTCCCAGTCGTTGACGACCAGCACGTCATTGGCGACCAGCGACCGCCAGTAGTCCAGGTAGCCGGGGTCGCCGTAGCGGGCCACGGTCGCCATCAGGAAGGCCAGGCCGGGGGACGAGGTGGCCGGGTTCTGCACCACGGTGAGGCCGCGGTAGGCCGGATCGATCAGGTCGTCCAGGTCCTCCGGCGGCGGAGGCCCGTCCTCCCCGAAGGAGGCCACGTGGTAGTTCAGGCACACGTCGCCGTAGTCCACCGGCAGAGCCCGGTACGAGGGATCGATCTGGAACTCCTCCGGCACGGACGCCAGCATACGGGAGCGGTACGGCTCCAGGATGTCCTCGTCCAGCGCGCGGCTCAGGAAGGTGTTGTCGATCCCGTAGATCACGTCCGCCAGCGGCTTGCCGCGCGCCAGGATCGCCTTGTTCAGGGCGGTGCCGGTGTCGCCTGCCTCCAGGATGCGGACGCGCACCCCGTGCCGGCTCTCGAAGGCGGCCAGAACCTCTTCGGACGCGGCGAACGAGTCGTGCGTCATCACCGTGACGGTGCGGCGCCACTCGGACGTCTCCGCGTCCGGGCCCGCGAGTGCCGCGAACGGCGCGACGATGAGGACTCCGGTTGCGAGCAGACGGGCGAGCCGCCCGCCGAATGCGATGCGATCCATGCGAAACCTCCTCCGTCATCGGGGTTCCGCGATGTGAATCGCGTCTGAGAGATCCATCCCTCCGCCGGCATTACCCGGATCAGGTGGTGCGAGTCGAGGGCTGCTGCGCCCTCCTCTCAGCTCGGCGCTACCGAGCTCCCCGTGACTTCTGTCTGGCCGAAACCATGCCTCGTGCGGCGCGGGTCGTCAAGCAGCCGAGGGAGACCGGATCAGTCGCGGTTGATGCGGCTGTCAGCCAATGTACGGGATACGGACGGTGATGGGCTTGGCATGGTGCGGCGGCCATCCGGACCGGCCGGCCCGGTGAGCGCCGCGCTCAGCAGGCGCTTCTGGACGGCCCAGCCGTCCTCCGGGGACAGACGCTCGCAGTAGATCACGCGGCCGCCGTCGAGGACGGCGATCGGCCTCCCGGCCCGGTAGGCGACCCGGTTCCCAGTGCGCGCGGCCACCTTGGCGCCGGACGGTGTGGTCACTCCCAGTGCGTTCACGGGATCGACCGCGCTCAGGACGGTGACCTCGTCGCCCGCTTCGCCGCGCCGCACCTCGCGCAGGGCGCCGACGGCCTCCGGCAGCGCGAACTGCTCGCCGCCGACGCCGGACACGAAGTGGCCGCCGCGGATCTCGCCCCGCGTCTCCAGCCGGCGCAGGGTGCGCACCAGCTCCCGCCACGGCGGCAGGTGCGGCTCCCGGTCGGTGAGGCGGCGGAATACCACGCCGTACCGCCTGAGCAGCGCGCGGGCGGCGGTCTCGCGCGCCTGCTCGTCGTCATCCCCGTCCGCGGCAGGCGCAACCGTCCGCGCCAGCGACCAGCGGCCGGCGGTCTCCAGGGACGACTGCTGCCGGCGATAGACGCCGCCGGGGCGGCGGTCCCCGAAGCGGCGCCGGGCGCCGTTCCCGGAGCGTCCGGCGGGCGAGGCCGGTCCGATCAGCGCGCGCAGCCCGGCGAAGCCGTCGCAGGTCACCAGGCCGGCCGCGACCAGCTCGCCGAGCGCTCCCTCCACCTGCGTGCGCAGCAGCCGCGTGCCGGCAACGATGTCGTCGAAGAAGGAAGCGCCCGCTTCCCCGAGCAGGGAGTACACGGCCCGCGCCGTGGCGGTCGACGGATCGGGTGCCGCGCCCGCGGCCAGTCGCTGCCACACCGGCCGGCGCTCGCGGTCGAGCAGCGCGATGCGGGTCGCCTTGACCGGCCCGCCTGCGGTGTCGTCCGGGAAGCGCGCCCACACCACGCGGCCCGACAGGCACAGACCGTCCAGCCACGCCGGGTCGTAGTCACGCACGCGCAGCGGCAGCACCGCCTGCTCCCAGGCGGCCGCCGGCAACTCGACGCCGTCCATCACCGCCAGCACCTCGGCCAGGCCGTCCGGTCCGGTCATCCGGTGTGCCGGCCCGACGTGCTGCCAGCGCATCAGGAAGCGCACGTAGTCGGCCTTGGAGACCGGCTCGATCTCCCGCCGCAGGCGGTCCAGCGTGTAGCGGTTGATGCGCGCCAGCAGCCGACGCTCGCACCACTCGACCTCGCCGTCCGCGTCCGCCGCCCCCGTGAAGGTGCCCTGCATCACGAAGCCCTCGGTCTCCAGGGCGGTGAGCGCCTGAGCCACCGCTCGCGGCGGCTGTCCGATGGAGGCGGCGAGCTCAGCCTCCGTCACCGGGCCGAGCGCTTCCAGGCGGCCGCGCAGCAGCTCGCGCAACGCCTCGTCGGCTTCATAGCTGCGCAGGTAACGGTCGTGGAGGGTGAGCTCCGGGGTGCGCCCGGCCTCCGGGGCCAGCGCCTGCCACTCCGGCAACCGCTCGGCGGCTACCCACAACGGGCCGGTCGCGGAGCTCTGCCGCGTGGCCCGGCCCTCCGCGACCAGCTCCTCGAACGGCTCGACCCAGCCGCGGGTGCCGTCGCCGCGCCGGCCCTCGGCGTCGGTCAAGTAGCCCAGCAGAACCAGGGCGTCGTGCAGGTCGTCGGCGTCCTCGACCCGTGGCCACGCCTCGTTGCGTACGCGGGCGATCGCCCCCGGGTCCAGGGCACCCAGCTCGCGGGCTTCCTGCGGGTCCAGCCAGCGCCGGCTGCGCACCGCCTGCGTGCGCCGCTCCTCCAGCGGCGCGTCGTCCAGGAAGGCGTAGGGTCGGGCGTTCAGGATCTCCTGCGCGAACGGGGACGGCTCCGAGAGATCGCGGCAGACCAGCGTCAGCTCGCCGGACCGCACCGCGCCGATCAGCGCCTGCAGCGCCTCGATGTCCATCGCCTCGGTCAGGCAGTCGTCGATGGTCTGCGCCACCAGCGGGTGGTCGGGCACCTCGCGCTCGCCGGTCAGGTTCTCGGCGCAGGCGAGCTGGTCCGGGAACACCAGCGCCACCAGGTCCTCGGCCTGCATGCGCTGCAGGTAGGGCGGCGTCCGGCGCCCGCCGCGCCAGCGGGGCACGGCCAGCGCGCGCGAGGCGTTCCAGCGCCAGCGGACCTGGAACATCGGCGCGTCGAGCAGCGCCTGCACCAGCACCTCACGGACCGTCCCGGGATGCAGGTAGCTCCACACCTCCTCCATGCGGAAGCTGTGCGTCGGGCCGAGCGACAGCACGATCGCGTCGTCGGTGGCCGCCGCCTGCAGCTCGAAGTTGAAGGTGCGGCAGAAGCGCTTGCGCAGCGCCAGCCCCCAGCCGCGGTTGAGCCGCGAGCCGTGCGGGGAGTGGACGACCACGTGCATGTCGCCGGCCTCGTCGAAGAACCGCTCCATCACCAGCGTGCGCGCGGTCGGCATGACGTCCAGGGCGTTGCGGCCCGCGGTGAGATACTCGGCGGCCTGCTCGGCCCCGCTCGCCGGCATCCCCGGCAGCGACTGCAGCCACGCGGTCGCAGCCGGCACCGCCGGGTCGCCGAGGTCCTCCGCTTCGCGGATCGCCGCCTCCGCTCCCTCGCGCAGCTCCGACACCGCGGCCGACAGCTCCGGGGTGCGGCCCGGGGCCTCGCCCAGCCAGAAGGGGATGGTGGGACGCTGGTCGCCCGCGTGGGCGACGCGCACGGTGCTGCCGGTCACCTGCAGGATGCGCCAGGAGGTGTTGCCGAGCTGAAACACGTCGCCGGCCATGCTCTCGATGGCGAAGTCCTCGTGGATGGTGCCCACCACGGTCTCGTCCGGCTCGGCGCGCACCTCGTAGTCGAAGGTGTCGGGGATGGCGCCGCCGCCGGTCAGCGCCACCAGGCGGGCGCCGCGGCGGGCGCGCAGGCGTCCGTTGACCGCGTCCAGGTGCAGGTAGGCGCCGCGCCGCCCGCGGCGAGTGGTGAAGCCCTCGGCCAGCATGCGCACCACCGTGTCGAAGCGGTCGCGGGCCAGGCCGCGGTACGGATACGACCCGCACACCACCCGGTACAGCTCGTCGGCGGACCACTCGCGCGCCGCGCACTCGGCGACGATCTGCTGCGCCAGGATGTCGAGCGGGGCCTCGGGAATCGGAATCTCGTCCAGGTCACCGCGCGCCGCGGCCGCCAGCAGCGCGCACCCTTCCACCAGGTCGTCGCGGCTGAGCGGGAACAGGCGGCCCTTGGGCGTGGCTCCCACGGCGTGGCCGGAGCGGCCGACGCGCTGCAGGAAGGCCATGATCGAGCGCGGCGAGCCGAGCTGACACACCAGGTCGACGGCGCCGATGTCGATCCCCAGCTCCAGCGACGCGGTGGCGACCAGGGCGCGCAGCGATCCCTGCTTGAGCCGCCGCTCCGCGTCCAGGCGCGTCTCCTTGGACAGGCTGCCGTGGTGGGCGGCCACCGCGTCCGGGCCCAGGCGCTCGCTCAGCTCGTGCGCGGCGCGCTCGGCCATGCGCCGCGTGTTGACGAAGATCAGCGTGGTGCGGTGCGCGGCGATCAGCTCGCACAGGCGGGCGTAGATCTCTTCCCACACCTCGTTGGACATGACCGCCGCCAGGGGCGAGTCCGGCAGCTCCAGCGCCGTGTCCATGCGGCGGCGGTGGCCGACGTCCACGATCGCGCACGGATCGCCCGACGGCACCAGGTACTCGGCGACCCGCTCGATCGGCTTCTGCGTCGCCGACAGGCCGATGCGGCGGGGCGGCGCGGGGGTGAGCGCCTGCAGCCGCTCCAGACTGAGGGCGAGGTGGGAGCCGCGCTTGGAGCCGACCACGGCGTGGATCTCGTCGACGATCACGGTCTGGACGGTGCGCAGCATCCTGCGGCCGCCATCGGCTGTGAGCAGCAGGTACAGCGATTCCGGTGTGGTCACCAGGATGTGCGGCGGGCGGCGGGTCATCGCCGCTCGCGCCGCGGACGGCGTGTCGCCGGTGCGCACCAGCGAGCGGATCGGCGCGGAACCCTCCTCTTCGTCAGACCCGTCCGGATGGAGCAGGCCGTGGATGCCGGCCAGCGGCTGCTCCAGGTTGCGGTGGATGTCGTTGCTCAGCGCCTTCAGGGGCGAGACGTAGAGGACCGAGGTCTCTTCGGTCAGCGTCCCGTCGACCGAGCGCCGCACCAGTCCGTCGATCGCGGACAGGAACGCGGCCAGCGTCTTCCCGGAGCCCGTGGGCGCCGCGATCAGGGTGTGCCGGCCGTCGCCGATCTGCTCCCAGGCGTGCTCCTGGATCTCGGTGGGAGCGGTGAATGCGTTGCGGAACCATCCGGCGACCGCGGGATGGAATCGCTGCAGCGGATCAACGATGCCGTTCATCGGGTGCGACACAAAGAAACCCTCGCGTCCCGCCGGGCCTCATCGGTCGGTCCGACGTTGTCGCTGCGCTACCGAGCTACGATCAATAGCCGCCGAACGGACAATCCGCGCCGAGGTCATAGGCCGCCTTGGCGGGCGACGCCTCGATCACGGGGGCCGTCTGCACGGTGGCCGCGGCAGTGGCGTTGGTCACGAACACAACGGCCATGACAGCCGCCGCCAGCAGCGTCGCGATCCCGATGATCAGGGTTCTGCGTGTCACGCCGGCCAACGTAAACCGGCGGCCGACAGTCTGTCAAACGGCCGACCGCGGACGGTTCCTCAGGACCGCGGCGCAAGGAGTGTTTTCACCGGTTGGCAGCGGCGCGGGGTTGCGGGAGCGAGGCAGGCCAGACAAACCGAACCCCTACGCGATGCAGCGTCATCCGGTAGTTCGGCTTCTCTTCCGGGACGTATACGCCACTCACCGTCTTGATTTTCGTCCCGGTCTCCTCGAATGGAAACTGCCACGACGGCTCGTAGAACGCCTCCACCGCGTTTCCTCTCCTCAACCTCACGCCGACGGCGACCTCCGGCCGCACGTACCATCCCCTGCGGTACGTGTTGTAGTAGTCCGTGTCGCTCAGAATATGCGTGTCCCGGTCATCGACCAGCGGCAGGAAGGAGACCGCTCCCCCCAGCCTACCGTAGAGCCCGTGCCGCGTCGCTCCCAGCTCCACAGAGGCGCCGACATCGAACACTTGGTGGAGCACCAGGTATCGGACGAGCTGTTCGTCGTCGGCGAACCGCCCCTGCGCTTCGGGGTACTCGTACTCTCCGCCGCGGGCCGCCCAAGCATGGTAGGCGCCGCGATACGCCACGCGTGCAAACGAACGCAGGAACATCTCCCCGCGCGTCTCCTCCACCAGCATGACATCGGCCGAGAGCTCCCAGCTCGCGCCGACAAGCTCGGATGGGCTGACCGAACGGTGGGTAACGGCAGCGCTCGTCGCATCCAGATAGTCGAGGTTCACCAGCGTCCCGTCCCGTGCATGAGCCAGATACCGGACTCCGCCGTTCAGGCGCAGGCGCCCCCGCGTGATGTAGCTGAGATGGATTCCGGCCAGGCCGGCAGGAGCTTCCCAAGTCAGGCGACTCAAGTGCTCCGCGGCATGTGCTGGCCGCGCTTCCACGATCTCTTCCGTGTTCGCCCAGACGACTCCGAGTTCCACCCCGACAGTCCACGCCGGCGTCTGCTCGCAGCACCGCGGAGACGGCGGTGCGTCCGCACCTGCCGTACCGACCAGTACGGCCAAGACAGCGAACGACAGGCACTGCCGTCTACCCACTTCGCTCGTCGATGTGGGTCTCCACCGTCAGCGTCGCCCGACGCAGCTATTCCCCCGGACTCTCGACGCCCGACTCAGCGCTCGGCACGAAGGTGATCACGATCCTCGCCAGGTCGAGATCGTCCTTGTCCCTCGCCAGATAGAACGGCCGCGTCGGCGACTCCACGAAGAGTCTTTCCCGTGATCCGTACACAAGCATCTCGTCATCGCAGTGGTGTCCTCCTCCCGGGCATCGGGGGTAACCGTATCTATAGACCTTGTACGGTCGATCGGCCTCCTCGTCGAAGAACTCAATACTAGCAAAGTTCCTGACTACATAGCTATCGGCCGCCGAGTCCGGGTTGTCCGTAACGCTCGCGACTGAGACTGAGACTGAGACACGGATTGCAAACGATCGGGTTTCGCTGCCTTCCAGGTGCATGACGTCGCTCGTCCGTCGAATCTCAAACCCCGTGCCATCCTTTTGACGAACGTGGAAATGATGTTGTCTCATCGTGAGTCGTACGCTTGCCCGCTCGCTCGCCGTGTTGACGACCTCCAAGGTGTACTCTACCAAGGGGAACTCGGTTATAGGAACAACCGGCGCGTAGCACGCGGTTACCAATGCGCCTGACGCCGCGACACAACACCAGACAAGCAGCGAGGCGATACGTCGTTTCAGCACTGCCTTGCTCCCTGTCGTGGTGCGGCCGGCCGTACGTTCAATCCACGCCTCAGGGCACTCAGAAGAGCGCTCAGCGAGTACCGGGTCGACTTTCCAGCAGGATCTATGACCGGGTACACACCGTCGGCATCTCTTGTGAAGTCTGACAGCGTTATAGGTTTGGGAGTATAGCTCGGTCGCGCACTCGGACTGAGCCCGTAGAGCTTCTTGATGGTATAGATGTCCCAGGGCGTGAAGTACGTTGTCGCCTCTCACGGAGAAGTAGCGGGATCAGGCCGGTTTTCTCACGGTCGTCCACAGTGGAGACCGAGATTGTCATGGTAGCCTGAAGCGAAAAGAAGCGGGGCAGCCGAGCATGGTTTGCGGCCACTCAGCTGCCCCGACACGAGAACGCCTTCTGGTACTCCAAGTCGACGTAGATTTCAAGACCCTGCTGCGCGAGCAGAAGTCCTACCCTTGGCAACGGCCGTGGCGCTGCCAGCGCTGCGGCGGTGCGCGGCAATGGGGCCACGGGTACGTCACGCGGTTCTTCGACGCGGTGCCGGAGCCGGTGTGGCTGAAGCGCTACCGGTGTCCGGAGTGCGGAGCGGTCCACCTGATGCGGGCTCGGGTGTGCTGGCGGGGGTTCTGGGCGTCACGGGCGACGATCGTGAAGTGCCTGAGGGACAAGGCCGACGGCCGGCGATGGAACCGGTCGGTGTCGCGCCAGCGTCAACAGTACTGGTGGCGGGGGATGCTGAAGCAGCGAGCGCTGGCCGGGTTGCTGGATCTGTCCCCGCGGGAGGCGCTCGACCGCATGCTGTCCACGGGGCTGATCGTGGCCACCCACTCGACCACTCATCGTGAGCGGCGCCTGGTGCGAGACGGACCCTACCGGATCTTTGCGGTGACCGCGCCGGGGTAGGCCTCTACCGTGCCGACCGTCGCCCCGCCAGGGCGACAGGAGGTACGTGATGGATCAAGACCGGCGGCAACGGATCGCGTTGTTCCGCTTCGGGGTGATCGCCGAGTTGGTCGACTGCCCGCTTGGCGCCGGCGAGCGCGAGCAGCGGGTGCGCCGCATCGCCGAGAAGGACTGGCAGATGCCGTTCAGCGGCCGCCAGCGGGTCAGCCGCTCGACGGTGCTGGCCTGGCTGGCACGCTACGAGGCCTCGGGGCGGCGCATCGAGAGCCTGATGCCCCGTGAACGCCGCGACCGCGGCCGCTCCAAGAGCATCAGCGTCGAGGACGAGCAGGCGTTGGTGGTGCTGCGCCGCGAGATGCTGGCGGTCAGCGTGCCGGTACTGCTGCGCGAAGCTCGCAGGCGCCGGGTGCTCTCCGAGCAGTTCCGCGCCTCACCGCAGAGCGTCTACCGGATGCTCAAGCGCCACGGGCTGCAACGCGAACGCGCCGCCGTGCAGGACCGCCGGCGCTTCGAGGCCGAGTTGCCCAACGACCAGTGGCAGGCCGATTGCCTGCACGGCCCGCGCGTGCTGGACAGCGGCAAGCAGCGCAAGACCTACCTGTTCGCCTGCATCGACGACCACTCCCGGCTGATCACCCACGCCGAGTTCTATCTCAACGAGTCGGTCGACAGCTTCTGCGACTGCCTGTTGACGGCGCTGCAGCGCCGCGGGCTGCCGCGGACCCTGTACGTCGACAACGGCCCAGCGTTCCGCTCCCACCAACTGCGCTACGGCTGCGCCAGCCTCGGCATCGCCGTGCTGCATTCGCGCCCCTACCAGCCCGAAGGCCGCGGCAAGATCGAGCGCTTCTTTCGCACCCTGCGCCAGCAGGTGCTGGCCCTCGTGGCTGACGAGGTCAACCTGGCGGAGCTGAACCTCGTGTTGGAGACGTGGCTGGAGCGCGACTATCACCGCCGCGCCCACTCCTCGACCGGCCAGCCGCCCCTGCAACGCTACCTGGATCACGTGAGCGTGCTGCGAAGCGCGCCCAAGGACGTGCGCGAGCATTTCCGCATCGCCGTGCGGCGCCGCGTCGACAAGGACCGCACCGTGTCCCTGCACGGCAAGCTGTTCGAGGCGCCCACCGGGCTAATCGGCCAGACGGTGACGCTGCTGTACCACCGCGCCGACCCGCAGCGCATCGAGGTGATCTTCGACGAGCGCTCATGGGGCTTCCTGGTCCCCCTGGACGTCACCGTCAACAGCCGCGTGCGCCGCGCCACCGGACACGAAACCGAACTGCTCTCAGATCCGCTCGCCGATCCGGCCAGCTACCGCGGCGGTGAGCTGTTCGACCGCCGGCCACGCTCATGATCGACCTCCGCCACGCCTTCGGGTTCTCCCGCGAGCCGTTCCCCCAGGACGTCGCCCTCGACCAGTTGTTCGGCCGCCCCGGACTGGATTCCCTGCTGGATCGTTTCCACTACACCATCGAGCTCGGCATGGTCGGCGTGATCACCGGTCAGGTCGGCTCCGGCAAGTCCACCTCCCTGCGTTGCGCGGCCAGCCGCCTGCATCCCTCCGCGTTCCGGGTGCTGCCGGTGCTCGCTTCCGCCGGCACCTACATGGAGTTGCTGCGCGGCATCGCCGCCACCGCCGGCCTGCAACACCGGGTGACCTCAACCGTCACGCTGACCACCACCATTCGCGACCACCTCACCGACATCCGCGCCAAGAAGCAGACGCCGCTGCTGATCATCGACGAAGCCCACCTGATGCGCCTCGACGTGTTCGCCCAACTGCACACCCTCTCGCAGTTCCAGTTCGACTCCCAGAGTCTCATGCCGGTCGTCCTCTGCGGTCAGGACGCGTTGATCGACAAGATCCTGTACCACACCTCGCGGCCGTTCGCTTCGCGCGTGGTCGCCCGTTCCCACCTCGAGCCGCTGCAGCTCAGCGACATGTCTGACTACCTGCGCCACCACGTGCGGATCGCTGGCGGTCGTCCCGAGCTGTTCGACGAACAGGCGCTCACCGCCATCCATCAGTCTTCCGGCGGCGCGCTGCGTCGCGCGAACAACATCGCCCGCGGCGCCCTCATGGCCGCTGCCGCAGAGCAGGCCGCCGTCGTCACCGCCGAGCACACACGACTCGCCGTCACCGAGATCCTGTAGCCCAAGGTCTCCGACTTATCGTGAGAATCTCGTCCAGATTATCGTGAGACGTTACACCGGTGAGGAGGCCAGAAACCTCGATGTGGGCGTTGCGGTCTTCTCGCTGATGCTCGTGAAGCAAGCCGAAGACATGGCCCATTTCATGATTGAACGTGCTTTCGTCCGTCACGTCGGCCGAGTTCATATTCAACACCGAGTACTTCACCCTGCCCACGGTAGCTTCGTCGCTGAAGAACATCGCCCTCTTCGAGATCTTCAGGTAGGGGCTCGTGCCGCGCGCGTGCTGGTATACGAGCGACGTATTATCACCACGATTGGTGCTGACCTCTACGAGTGTCATTCCTGTTCCCGTCGCCATCCGTGCGATGGCGGCGCGCATCCATTTTTTCTCCGTCCCTGAGAGAGCCGGGTCGAAGAAATAGAAGACAATGGCGCGAGGCCAGAATGAGTATCGACACAGGGACGCAAGGAAACGGCCGTAGCATTCGTAGTTCGATCCGGCGGCAAAGCCGCGCTGCGATTGGTGCTCATTGGACTGTATCCACAGCAGAAACTCCTGGGAAGTAAGAGTCTGGTAGCCCATTTCAATCATGCCGTCGTCAGAGCGGATCGTATGCGGTTCCCCTATGGGGTTATCGTTGTCGTCATAGCGTTGCACCTTGACCTCGATCGTCGGTATAGCGGCGTACTCATCCTCAAGATCGTCGGCCAGTGCTGCAAAATCAGCGGCCAACGCCGGGTCGTCTGCCATGAGCGAGCTTATCTCCTGCTGCTCTTCGTCCGTCACGCCGTCGGAGCTGTCCGGATTCAGCACGCGCTCTGTGGCCCAGTTTCCGTCCCTCTCTCGCTTCAGTGCGCGGCTCAGGGTCGCATACCGGGAATCTCGTTCAGCGCTCCGTGCCGCAGCGGCGTCTACAGCAGCCAAGGCTTTGTCAAGAGACGCGTTTATCATGGCTTGAATGTTGGGATAGCCTCCCAGCGTCGTATCGAGGGCGACTTCGGTAGGTCCTTCCGGAAGGGTGAGCTGCGTACAGGACAGGATGCCGGAGAGCATGCCGGCAGCCACCGCGCACAACAATAGACGGGTTCTTGTCTTCATCCATCGATCTCCTTGAACGAAAGGCTCTTGCTGCAGCGTGAGTGCATGACGAGCCGCATGTTACCTCGAACAGCCATCCAAATCTATAATCAAACGATAATTAAATAAGGAGAAAGAGTAGCCAATACGTGTCCGCGCCGATGCGATCGCTGAACAAAACGGCCTACCAAGGCTGGAGTAGCGAGACTTCGTCCCCTGTTGATGGCGGGGTGTCCGGCGTCGCGCAGCGCGGACCGCACGGTCTCTGCGAGCGGCGGTGATGGAGCAGGCGGCGCCATCGAGGCGCAGCGCGAACGGCTGATGGCCACGGCCGGTGAGAGCAGGATGGGGTCGGGCGCGGGGGCGCACCAGATAGCATGCGGAGTCGGTCCAGGCGTGAAGCGGTCAAGACCGAGTTCTCCGCACTTGGTCCGTTGTTCGACGAGCGCCGGCGCGGCGCTGCGGTCGAGGCGCGCGTGATGGGCCGAGGCGGAGAGTTACGTCAACCCGGCTCTGGAACTTCGGTTTCGGCGGTTTAGGCGAGACTCCTCGTCCTAGTCGTAGCGGATGCGGGGGTCGAGCATGGCCAGGGCGATGTCGGCCAGCAGGTTCCCGATCAACAGGAAGATCGCGTAGAACTGCAGGATGCTGGCGGCCATGAAGATGTCCTCGCCGAGCACCGCCTCCAGCAGGAGCGGGCCGGCGGTGGGCAGGTTGAGGACGATCGACGTGATCGCTTCGCTGGACAGCAGGGCCGGCAGCGTCATGCCCAGGCTGCTCACGAACGGATTGAAGGCGATCCGCACGGCGTGGCGGCGGGTGACGATCCGCTCCTTGACGCCCTTGGAGCGCGCCGTGGTGACGTAGGGCTCCCCCAGCACGTCGAGCAGGTTGCCGCGCATGACCCGGATGGTGCCGGCGGTGCCGGCCGTGCCGATCACGATGATCGGAATCCACAGGTTCTTGATGAAGTCCAGCACCCTCATGACGCTCCAGGGGGCGTCCTGATACGCCGGTGAGAACATGCTCCCCACGTTCATCCCGAAGGTGAACAAGGCGAGCACCATGAGCGCCAGCGCAAGGAAGAAATTGGGGATGGACAGGCCCACGAAGCCGACGAAGGTGGCGACGTAGTCGCGGATGGTGTTCTTGTGGAGCGCCACGTAGATCCCGATCGGTATGCCGATGCCCCAGGTGAAGATCAGGGAGGCGAAGGAGATGATGAAGGTCAACAGCAGGCGGCCGCCGAGCAGCTCGGCGACGGGCCGCTGGTAGGTGAACGAGATGCCCATGTCGCCCATGGTGAAGTTGCGGATCCAGATCAGGTACTGCTGCCACTTGGGTTTGTCGAGGCCGAAACGGACGCGCAGGTTTTCCACCATCTGCAGGGCGGCCTCCGTGCGGATGCCCGAGCGCTGCTCCTGCAGCTCCGCCAGCATGTTGGTCAGGTAGTCGCCGGGAGCGATCTGGATGGTGATGAAGATGATCAGCGACAGCAGGAAGTAGGCAACGATCATCGACAGGAAGCGCCGCAGCAGGAAGACCTTCATGCCGGCGTCCTTCCCGCAAGCGCAAGCTCCCCGGTGCGCAGGCAGGAGGAGCGGTGGCCGGCTGCGACCTCGACCAGCGGGGTCGCCTCCACCCGGCAGCGGGCTTCCGCATACGGGCAGCGCGGGTGGAAGTGGCAGCCCGGCGGCGGGTTCACGGGACTGGGGACGTCACCTTCCAGGGCGACCTCCGCCGGCTTCTCGGCGGGATCGATGGAAGGGGAGGAGGCCAGCAACGCCTCCGTGTAGGGATGCCGGGGATTGCGGAACACCTCCGCGGCGCCGCCGGTCTCGACGATGCGTCCCAGGTACATGACCGCGACCCGGTCGCTGACGTAGTGCACGACGTTCAGGTCGTGGGCGATGAACAGGTAGCTCAGCCCCAGCTCGCGCTGCAGGTCGATCATGAGGTTCAGGATCTGTGCCTGCACGGACATGTCGAGGGCGGAGACCGGCTCGTCTGCGACCACCAGGGAGGGCGCAAGCGCCAGCGCGCGGGCCAGGCCGATGCGCTGCCGCTGCCCGCCGGAGAACTCGTGCGGAAACCGGTCCGCGTGCTGCGTCCTGAGCCCGACCAGCGACAGCAGGCGCTGCACCTCGCCCCGCATCTCCTGCCCCTTGGCGATCTTCTGCACGACCAGCGGCTCGCCGACGATCTGGGAGACCCGCATCCGCGGGCTGAGCGACGAGAAGGGGTCCTGGAAGACGATCTGCACCTGCCGGTGGTACTCGTGCATCTCCTCGCGCGTGAGGGCGCGGAGGTCCAGCTCCCTGCCCTCCTTCCTGAAGACGACGCGGCCGTCGGTGGGATCGTGCAGGCCGACGATCACCCTGCCGGTGGTGGTCTTGCCGCAGCCGCTCTCCCCGACCAGCCCCAGCGTTTCTCCCGGCACGATCGAGAAGTCGACGCCGTCCACGGCCCGGACGTAGCCGACCGTGCGCCGCAGCAGCCCCTTCTCGATCGGGAAGTGCTTCTTCAGGCCCGCCACCTCCAGCAACGGCCGGCCAAGCGGCCGGTCTGCCGGCCGCTCAGGGGGCATCGCCGCCCTCTTCGTAGAGCCAGCAGGACACGGTGTGGTCGGGGCCGACCGGCGTGATCTCCGGCTGGGTCCGGCACCGGTCGGTGGCGTGGGCGCAGCGCGGCGCGAACGGACACCCCTCGATGACGGTCATGGGGTCGGGCACCGAGCCCGTGATCGCCTCCAGCTTGGACTTGGGAGCGGTAGCCATGGACGGCACCGACCGGAACAGCGCCTGCGTGTAGGGATGGCGGGGATTGGCGAACAGCTCCGCCACCGGCGCCTGCTCCATGATCCGGCCCAGGTACATGACGATCACGTCGTCGGCCATCTGCGCGATGACGCCCAGGTCGTGGGTGATGAACAGGATGGACATGTGGTACTCGGCCTGCAGGTCCCGCAGCAGGCGGAGGATCTGCGCCTCGATGGTCACGTCCAGGGCGGTGGTCGGCTCGTCGGCGATCAGCAGCCGCGGTCTGCAGGACAGCGCCATTGCGATCATCGCCCGCTGCCGCATGCCGCCGCTCAACTGGTTGGGGTACTCGTTCACCCGCTGCGCGGGGTCGGGCATGCCGACGCGGCGCAGCATCTCCGTCGCGTACTCCCTGGCCTGCGCCTTGTCCATGTCCAGGTGGATGAGCACGCTTTCGGTGATCTGGTAGCCGATGGTGTAGATGGGGCTCAGGGTGCGCATCGGCTCCTGGAAGACCATCGCGATCTCCTTGCCCCTGATCTCCCGGATCTTGCGGCCCTTGGGCGGGACGCGCGCCAGGTCGACGACCTCGTGCTTGCGGTGCAGGGCGATCGATCCCCCCTCGATGCGCCCCGGCGGGCTCGGCACCAGGCGCAGGATGGTGGCGGCGGTCACGCTCTTGCCGCAGCCGCTTTCGCCGACGATGCCGACGGTGCGGTTGGTGGCGATGTCGAAGCTGACGCCGTCGACGGCGCGCACGATGCCGTCGTCGGTGTGGAACCAGGTCCGCAGGTCCCTGACTTCGAGGAGCTTCCGGCTTCCGGAAGGGTCTTTCGCCATGTCGTCAGGTCGCGAACGGATCGGCGGCATCGCGCAGTCCGTCGCCGAAGAAGTTGAAGCAGAGCACGACCAGGATGATCATGAGCCCGGGAATGGCCAGCCACAGGTGGTGGACCAGCGCCTGCACGTTCTGGGCGTCCTTCAGCATCACCCCCCAGCTCGTCAGCGGCGGCGTGATGCCGATGCCCAGGAAGCTCAGGCTGCTCTCGCCGAGGATCGTTCCCGGTATGGCCAGCGTGGCGACTACGATGATGTGGCTGAGGGAGCCGGGCAGGAGGTGCTTGTTGATGATCCGCCAGTGGCTGGAGCCGACGACGCGGGCCGCCATCACGTATTCCTCCTGGCGGTAGGCCAGCACCTTGCCGCGCACCACGCGCGCCAGGCTGCCCCAGCCGATGAGCGACAGGATGACCACCACGCCGAGATAGACGAATCCCGACGGCCAGGTGACCGGGATGGCGGCCGACAGGGCGATCCACAGCGGTATCTGCGGAAAGGAGATCAACAGCTCGATGATCCGCTGGATGGCGTTGTCCACCATCCTGCCGAAGTAGGCGGAGGCCACCCCCAGGATCGATCCCAGGACGATGGTGATGACGGTGCCCACCAGCGGGACCGACAGGCTGACCTGCGCGCCGGTCCAGACCCGCGACAGGATGTCCCGGCCCAGGGTGTCCGTGCCCCACAGGAACAGCGTCGCTCCGTCGTCCACGCCGAACAGCCGCACGCTGGCCGGGATGAAGCCGATCAGCTTGTAGGGCTCCGACGGAACGAAGAAGCGGATCGGGTACTTCGTCGTCTCCACTTCCCGGTAGGAGATCGCCAGGGTCGTCATGTCGATGCTCCGTTCGCGGGCGTAGACGAACGGCCGCGAGAGCCTGCCCTCCTCGTCCCTGAAATGGACCTTCTGAGGAGGGGCGAACTTGAACGTGACGTGGAACTCGTCGTGGTGGTAGGCGCTGAAGAACGGAGCGAACAGGGCGATGGCATAGAGGACGACCAGGATCACGCCGCTGACGACCGCCAGCCGGTTCTTGCTGAAGCGGCGCCATACGAGCGCACGGACGCTCCTGATCGAGGCGGTCTCCGCGATCGCGGTCTGGAACGCCGCCTGGCTCACGGCCTCCCCTTCACCAGCACCTCGACCTCGTGCAGGATGACGTCGTCCCGCGCGCCGGCGGCGCCTGCGACGAGCCGCATGCCCAGGTGGTTGTCCCCGTACACCGCCGGCGGGGAGCCCAGGGCGAAGCGGCACACCGGGAGCTCATCCTCACCGTCCGGCCACTCGCAGCGGACCGACTCGGCCGAACCCGCTGGCCGTTGAGATCGAATTCGATCTCGTCGCCCGGCACGACCGCGGGCCGGCAGAGCAGCTCCGCGGGCGAGTCGGCAGGCAGGTGCTCGCACAGGCGGAAGCGGATCCGGCCGCGTGCGTCCGGCTCATCCCGCGGCAGCACGATCTCTTCCGCGCGGTACGGGAAGTCGCCCTTGTATCCCGCCCGCCGGCCGGCGTTCGACCCCCAGATCGGATAGAAGGCGTAGTGGCGGTCGTGCGCGGCGACCCGCTCCGGGTCGCGCAGCGTCCGCAGCATCGGGAAGCGCGCGACGTCGAAGACGTTCTGGGTGGAGAATCCGTCGGCGCCCGCGCCGTAGAAGTTGCGCACCGTCGCGCAGTAGTGCTCGGGCGTCTGCGTCAGGTCGCGGTGGTTGTAGCCCAGCCACTCCTGCACCTGCGGATACACGTAGCAGTCGGTGTCGCGGGCCAGCCGCACGAATTCCTCGAAGCGGGGATTGGGATCGGTGAAGCCGATGTCGCCGGGGACGACGTAGTCGATCAGCCGGTCGCCGATCCAAGCGTGGATGTCGTACCCCATCCGCAGGCACCCGTCCAGGTGCTGGAGGACGCGCACGCCCAGCAGGAGCCGGCGGCCCCGCGTGGCCCCGACCGCGTCCAGCATCGCGCGCACCCGCCGGACGAAGCCGGTGAGGATCGCGTGGCTTTGCTCCGCTTCGCCCAGGGGGAAGCACGCCGGCAGGCGGGTGAAGTTGAACTCGATGCCGTCCACGTCGAAGCGGGTGGTGACCTCCTCCATGACCGCGAACAGGAAGTCGCGGACCTCCTCCTCGGCGTAGTTGAGGGCGCAGCCCAGCTCGTAGCTGCGCGGGTCGGTGGTGCGCTTCGACGACGGGTCGTACCCCTTGAGGATCCAGTGCGGCTTCTCCTGACCCAGCCTGGCGAACCAGTCGGCGTTGTGGCCGTGGCGGTCGTTCATCCGGAAGCCGGCGATCATCTCGATGCCGTGCCGGTGGCACTCCTCGGCGTAGACCTGGATCGGCATCACGCCGTCGTCCATCATCGGCACCAGCCGCTGGTGGTGCGGGCGGGCGTCCCACTCGCACGACTCGCCGCGCCACCAGTGGCTCCAGCCCTGGCTGAAGACCTCCTGCACCACGGTGTCGATCGCCTGCGCCTCGGCGTAGTTGCGCACGACCGCGCGCAGATCGTCCGGCGTCGCCCGTCCCTCGGTCATGAAGCGGGTGGTGTTGGACGGGTCGCTGCAATAGACGACGCGGCGCGTCCCCCGTGGATTCAGAGAGCCCAGCGCGAAGTCGGCCATGTGATCCTCCTCGTCAGTGCGTGTCGCCGGCTTCCTCGAGGTGCAGCATGTCCTGCCACACCCGGTCGGTCAGGTCGGCGACGTAGCCGGTGGTGAACGCCTCGAAGTACTTCTGGTCCCACACGGGCACGTGCGTGAACAGCTCGCGCGGGATCGCGTGCAACAGGTCGCGGTAGCACCACTCCAGCAGACGGTACCCGGAGGTGGCGTGCGGCTTGAAGCGGGGATGCGGGCGCACCAGCCCCAGCTCGACCATGCGCCGGTCCAGCAGCTCGTGCAGGGTCTGCATGATCTCGAAGCGGCGCTCCCAGGTGGCGCCGTCCGCCGTCGCCTCGTCGATCAGGGGGATCATGGCGGGAGCCAGGTGCTCCAGGCGGCGAAAGAGCGGATACAGCCACTTGTCGTAGGGGAAGTAGGCGCGGTTCAGCAGGAACGCCAGCTCGATGGTGCGCTTGAGCGTGCTCGCGAACGAGGTGTGCAGGAAGACGAGGTTGTCCCGCAGCCGGGCGCGCTGCATCCAGTAGAGGCCCATGCCGCTGGCGTAGCGGCACCAGTGCGCGATGCGCCGCTTCCAGACGGCGTCCGGGTAGTAGCCTTCGAACACGGCGCGGATGCGGCTGAACCCGCCGGCGGGATCGTGCCAGACCTCGCCGTTGACCACGTGCACGATGTCCTCCTCCGGGATGTCGAGCCAGTCCGTGTCGCTCGCCGGAGGGGTGGTGCGGCCGATGGTCCGGCTCAGGAAGGAGCCGATCCCCTCGGGCGCCAGGCCGGGTCCGCCGACGTAGCCGGCTTCCAGCCGGAAGCCGCGGAAGGAGGCCGGGAAGCGCTCGGCCACCTTCGCCCAGATCGCGGGGTCGGTCTCCCGGAACAGGGCGTCGGGCAGCAGGATGTCGACCTTGGGACCCCAGTGGTGGTCGCGGCTGACCGCGTCGTCCATGCCCAGGCACTCGCTGCCCATGCCGAAGCGGCCGCAGGCGGCGGCTTCCAGGTGGCCGGGACAGACCCGCTCCATCGCCGGCCTGACGACCTCGCGGAAGAAGTCCCTGCCCAGCTCGATCGCGCCGACGGCCGGTTCCTGCCGGGTGCCCATCGGGTCAGTCGAGGGCGTCCCGGTGACTGTCGGTGATCGGGATCACGTGCGGCCCGGCGGTCATGGAGTCTGTCGGTGAGCCGCTGACGCGCCGGTCCCGACAGACTCCATTCCCAACCTAATCTCCCTATTGCACCTCGTACTTGATGTAGAACTGGTCGGGATAGGCCGAGTACTCCATCTTCTGGGCGGTCGCCACGTCCGGCAGGTTGCCGATGCGGTTGTGGCGGATGATGATCACCGGGAAGTCGGAGGTGATGGCGATCCAGCTCGTCACCTCCTCGGCCTCCATGATCCACAGCTCCTTGGTCAGGGCCGAGTACGACTCCGGGTCGGTGGCGGAGATCACCTGCTGCTCCAGCTCCCAGGCGGCCAGGAACTCCGGCGGCGGGTTCTCGTACCTGGTGCCGAGCGTCTGCGTCTCCGGGTTGTAGCCGCCCGAACGGAACACCCACGGCAGCGACACCTGCAGGGACGGCCCCCAGTGCATGACCACCTGCATGTCGTAGGCGCGCATCTTCTCGAAGATGACCGAGCGCTTGACGGCGTTCATGATGGCGTCGAGTCCCACGTCCCGCCACTGCCGGACCACCATCTCCGTCTGCGGGGTGTTGACGAACCGGTCGGTGGGCGTGTCGATGATGATGGTGACGTTCTGGCCGTCGGGATGCTGCAGGATGCCGTCGCCGTCGGTGTCCTCGAGCCCGAGCTCCGCGAAGATCCGCTTCGCCTCGTCGGGATCGAACCGCGGCGTACGCCTCCATGCGGCTGTCGTAGAACGGGGAGTCGCGGCCGACCATCGTCCCGGACGGTTGCGCCAGCCCGAAGTAGAGCGCCTCGTTGATCTCTTCCCGGTTGATGGCCAGCGACAGCGCCCGCCGGAAGTCGACCTGGTGCATGAGCTTGGCCAGGTTCTCGTCGGAGGGCTCCAGGGCCAGCTTCAGGTAGCCCTGGAACGCCCCGCCCTTCCAGGCCAGGACCTGGTAGTCGCCGGCCGCCTCGCCTTCCTTCATGACCTGGTAGTTCTGGAAGCCCTGCATGCCGCGGCCCTGGACGTCGATCTGTCCCTGGATGACCGCCAGCGCCGCCGTCTGCTGGTCGGCCAGGATCCTGATGTGGATGTTGTCGATGTACGGGAGCTGGTTGCCCGCGGTGTCGACCACGGGATAGTACGGGTTGCGCACGGCGCGGGACCCGTCGACGTCATCGAGCTGCGTGACGACCCAGGGACCGATCTGCGGCATGGCGCCGGGATCTTCCATGAAGCGAAGCTCGGTGTTGTTCTTGAAGTCCTCGTAGGTCGAGTCGGAGTTGAACGCGGGGTGGAACTGCTCGGCGTAGTGCTTGGGGTACAGCGCCCAGGGTCCGGACACGTTCAGGGTCATGTCCGGGTTGGGGACCGCGGAGATGTACTTGACCGTGTAGTCGTCGATCTTCTCCACCTTGATGGGCTCGCCGCCGGAGTGCGTCCACCAGCTTCCGTTCGGATGGATGTTCGTGTCGTGGCCGACGTTCTCCATGGACCAGATGATGTCGTCCGCCGTCAGGGGATGGCCGTCCGACCACTTGGCGCCCCGCCGATGCCAGACGGTGAGCTCGGTGTAGTCGTCGTTGAACTGGTACTCCGTGGCGTACAGCGGGTCCAGGCCGCCGAAGTGCACGCCGTCGTCGAGGTATCCCGCCAGGTCGTAGGGGATGATGAAGCCGAAGCCGCCGGCATCTCCCAGGCCGCGGTAGTAGTTCAACTGGATCCAGCCGCCGACGGCGTCGGGGGCCCAGCGGCGCAGCGTGCCGCCGTACTGGCCGATCTCTCCCAGTACCTCCCGGACCAGCGGCTCCTCGGAGACGCGCTCCGCGACCGGTGGCAGGTCGCCCGCGGCGACCATCTCGGCCAGCATGGGCGCCTCTCCGTACTGCATGGTCTGGGCGTGGGCGGCCGCGCCGGCGAGCAGGCCCGCGAGGGCCAGTGCGATCGATGTGCGAAGTGCCGTTCTCATCGAATTCTCCTTCGTGCCCGATGGCATCCGGTAGCGGTAGCGCAATCGTGCATGGGTGTCAACGATCGCGGCTGCGTTCTGCGTTTCCTATCGGTCCCAGGTCCGCTTGCGCGGATCGGTGACGTCGACCGACAGCTCCGGCCCCAGGCCCTCGATGGACATGCGCACCACGTCGCCGTCCTGGATGGGCGACAGCGCGTAGTGGTGAGTGCCGGTGGAGACCACGTCGCCGGGCTCCAGGCCGACGACGGCGGTCACCTCGGCCAGCAGCTCGGGCACGTGGCGGGCCATCTCGCCGGTGTTGACGTCGTGCTTGAGGTTGTCGTTCACCCACAGGCGCATGCCGAGCGCGTTGGGGTCCGGGATCTCGTCGGCGGTCACCAGCACCGGGCCCATGGGGCCGAAGGTGTGCCAGCTCTTGCCCAGGAAGAAGCCGCCGGGCAGGCCGCGCGCGGAGACGTCCATGAACTGGGTGTAGCCGAAGATCCTGCCCAGGGCGTCCTCCGGGGCCAGCTTGGCGGCCGGCTTGCCCATGACCAGGGCGAACTCGGGCTCGAAGTGGAACACCGTGGCGTCGGCGTCCGCCAGCTCGACGGTGTCGCCGGTGGTCATGACCGAGGTAGGCGACTTGAGGAAGGCGTTGAAGGTCTCCTTCTCCGGGTGGTCGGGTTCGATGTAGTTGCCGGCCAGGCAGACGAGCTGTCCGGGACGCGGCACGGGCGGGCGCAGCGTGACCTGGCCGACCGGCCGCGCGGCGCCGGATGCGGCGGCGGACGCGATGGCGTCGCGGCAGTCGTCCCAGCCGGCGATGACCTGGTTGAGAAGGGCCTGGGCGCTGTGGGCCTGGGCGGAGTGGCGGTGCAGATCGGCGACGGCGCCTGAGACGTCGACGACGCCGTCGTCGCGCAGCACGCCGAGTCGGTAGTCGTCGAAGAAGACGAGCTTCACGTGGTTGCCTCCGTGTCGGGGGTGTCGGTTGATGACGGCCCGCGTTGGGGCCGGAACGGCCCGCATAGTACCATGGGCAGCCTATGAATGAGGGAGGCGAGGCCGTCCCGGCCGTGTTCGACGCCGTGTCGGGCGAGCCGCTGCCGGCCGGGCGCGCCGCGCATACGCGCGAGATGCCGGCCGGCTTGGCGATGGTGAGCGGGCCGGCGCTGTTCGATCCGCAGGTCAACGGGTTCGCCGGCGTCGACTTCCACACCGCCGACCTGACCGTTGACGCGGTCGAGCACGCGGTCGCGGCGCTGTGGGACGCCGGCTGCTCGCACCTGCTGCCCACGGTGACCACCGGCCCCGTGGACCGGATGGAGGCGCAGCTCGCCGCGCTGGCGGCGGCCCTGCGCAGCCCGCGGGTGCAGGACGCGGTGCCCGGCTTCCACGTCGAGGGTCCGTTCCTGAGCCCGGTCGAGGGGTTCCGCGGCGCCCACGACCCGGCCTGCATGCTCGATCCCGATGCGGCCGTCTACGAGCGGTTGCAGCGTGCCTCCGGCGGCCGCGTGGTGATGCTGACCGTGGCGCCGGAGCTGCCGGGATCGGTGGAGCTGATCCGGCGCGCCGCGGCCGACGGCGTGACGGTGTGCGCCGGCCACAGCGACGTCGGAGGCGCCGACCTGGCCGAGGCGGTGCGCGCCGGGTTGCGGCTCTGGACGCACCTCGGCAACGGCTGCGCGGCACAGGTGCACCGCCACGACAACGTGATCAACCGCGCCCTGGCCTGCCCGGACCTGGCCGCCTCGGTCGTCCCGGACGGCATCCACCTGCCGCCGGCGCTGCTCGGCCGGCTCACGGCCGCGCTCGGGCCGAGCCGGCTGGTCGCGACCACGGACGCGATGTCGGCGGCGGGTGCCCCGCCCGGCATCTACAGCCTGGGCGAGAAGCGGCTGGAGGTCGGCGCCGACCGGGTCGTCCGCGACGTGGGCGGCACCTACTTCGCGGGCTCGAGCCTGACCCCGCTGGAGGGGCTCTACAACCTGGTCCGCATCGGCGGGCTGGGCCTGCAGGCGGCGTGGCGTGCCTGGACCTGGCTGCGCGACCGGATGTTCCCGGGGATCGAGGCGCCGCGCATCGCGGTACCGTTTCCCACCGGCTGCGTGACGGCGCGGATGGAGGAGTGACGATGAGCGACACGGTACGGCTGGCGGTGATCGGCTGCGGCGGCAGGGCCGGCCGCCTGGTGCAGCAGATCGCGGAGCTCGACCAGGAGGTGGAGCTGGTCGGCGTGCTCGACCCGGACGAGGACGGGGTGCGCTCGCGGCTGCCGGAGCGGTTCGCCGGGGCGCCGTTCTACGGCTCGGTCGGGGATCTCCACCGCGGGGCGCGGCCGACGGCGGTGCTGGTGGGGACGCGCTGCCACCTGCATACCGAGTACGCGATCGAGGTCGCCGGCCTGGACCTGCCGCTGTTCCTGGAGAAGCCGGTGTCCATCTCCATGGAGCAGGCGCGGCGGCTCGAGGCCGCCTATTCAGGGCGGTACGAGCGCGCGGTGGTCAGCTTCCCGCTGCGCGTGTCGTCGCTGGCGGAGCTGATCGCCGGCCGGATCCGCTCCGGGGCGGTGGGCACGCCCGAGCACATCGCCGCCACCAACTACGTGAGCTACGGGACCGTCTACTGGGAGCAGGGCTACCGCGACTACACGATCACCGGCGGCCTGTTCCTGCAGAAGGCGACCCACGACTTCGACTACATCGCGATGCTGATGGGATCGCCGATCGTGCAGGTGGCGGCCATGGGCAACTACGGCCGCGTCTTCGGCGGCGACAAGCCGCCCGGGCTGCGCTGCTCGGAGTGCGACGAGACCGCCACCTGCCCGGAGAGCCCGGAGAACCGGCGCCGCAACGGCCTGCGCACCGCGGACGACCACCTGTGCCTGTTCTCGTCCGACACGCGCACCGCAGAGGGCACGAACGAGGACTGCTCGACCGCGATCCTGCGCTTCGCCTCCGGCGCGCACGGCACCTACACGCAGGTGTTCTTCACGCGGCGCGACGCGCACCGGCGCGGCGCCGTGGTCTCCGGCTACCAGGGGACGATCGAGTTCGACTGGTACACCTCCGATTACCGGGAGGTGCGCCACCACGACCGCTTCAGCGGGCAGGGCCACCTCGACGAGGGTGAGGACGGGCACCACGGCGGCGACGCCAACCTGATCGGCGACTTCCTGGCGTTGGCCCGCGACGGCACCCCCCTCGCGCCGACCTGAGCTGCGGGCTGAAGAGCGTCTACACCTCGCTGGCCGCCAGGGAGTCGGCCGCCACCGGGCGTTTCGTCGATGTCCGTCAGCTCGGAGCGTGAGGTCCCGGTCGGACGCGCTTCTCGTCGACCAGAGTTGAGCTCGCCTCAATCGGCGGCCTCTGGCGGTGACGAGTACCCCCGGTGGCGATGCCGGTGATGGGCGGAGCACACGAGGCGCAATTGGGCGGCCCGGCGCTTTCGCCCAGGGCGTGCGGCACGAGGTGATCGATCTGGAGGAGGTAACTGAAGGCGCACCGGCGCCCGCTCCGCGGGTCGACGTAGCTGCAGCGGCCCGCCGTCGCGCTGCCAGACCAGTCACCTGATCCCCTTCGGAATGGCCCGGCCGCCCGCGGCACTCCGCTTCGGCGCCGAAGTGGCGACCGCGCCGGCTTCAACGGCCGAGGTGGCTGAGAGTTGGATCCACCGCCCCGACTCTGCGACTTCGCCGCCGAAGTGGCGCAGCCGTCCGGGCTCTCCGGTGACGTGGCGGGAGCGGATCGCTGCGTTGCCGGCTGTGCCGGCGTTTGCTCGGCCCCTGTCACCGCACCGCGCGAGGTCGCCGCCTTCTTCGGCGCCGAAGTCCGGTCGCCGCCCGCCGGCCCGTTGCCGGTGCGCGGGCGGCGCGGCGGCCGGGCAGGGTCGTGGCGGTCGAGCCCCTCGCGCGCCAGCCGCCCCACGAGTTGCCCCAGTGTCATGTACGGGTCCACGTGGGACAGCAGCCCCCGCAGCCGCTCCAGCGCGCGGTGGCACTCCGCGTCGATGACCGCCTTCAGCTCGTAGCGCCCGTTGCCCAGCGGGCGCACCTTGTCGGCCGGCACCGTCAGCTCGGGGTCGACGCCAGCCAACAGCTCCTGCACCTGCCGCGTGCTCCTGCCGGCCGCCTGCTGCACCAGCGCCTTGCGTGCGGACACGTCCAGCAGCGGCGCGGGCTCCGGCGGTTCGGGAGCCTCCGCCGCTGGAGACAGCAGCGACTCCTGCCGCGGCACGGCCGGCCTGCCGGTCACGACGGCGCCGCGCTGTCGACGGCGGCGGTTGCGCCGCTGGCGGTCGAAGGCGTTCTGCAACTGGGCTGCGGTGGTCAGGGAGATCGATCCGTCCTGGAGCCCGTCGCGTACCTCCGGCAAGTCCTCACAGAGCTTCAAGGCGCTGATGCGGCGCGAGGCCGCGGAGTCGGAATAGCCGAGCTCGCGCACGGCGTAGTCGAACAGGCTGGAGAAGCCGCGGCGCAGATGGAGGCGGCGGGTGTGGATCTCGCGCAGGTGGTCGATGACGGTGACCTCGACATGGTGCTCGAGGTGGGCGAACTTCCTGGTCTGAGCCAGCAGTGCGTCGTCGGTGAGGGCGGAAACGGTGGAGGTGAGCACTCCAACGGTGTCGGTGGTCATGTATTAATATATATCAATAAATGACATAAGTCAATAGTCAGCATCGTCGGTATGATGATGTTCCGAGAGACGTTTACCGCGCCCGAGGTCGCACACCCGACGGTCCGCCAAGATTGCGAATTACGGTTCTGCAAAAGCGCCATCGTGACGCCCGAGTGAAGGAAGCCGCGGTGGGGTCCTTGCTACCGCGGTCGGGTTCGGTGTCTGGACGATTTCGGCGGCGGCCGGAGGAGGTCACGGGCGGCGGAGACCAGGGAGCGGGCCTGGCGCGGGGTGTCGGCCAGGGCAGTGAGGTGGCCCATCTTGCGGCCGGGGCGCGCCTCGGCCTTGCCGTAGAGGTGCAGGGAGACGCCTTCGATCCCGGCGGCGCGTTCCCAGCGCGGCGGGCCGGCGGACCAGAGGTCGCCGAGCAGGTTGGCCATCGCTGCGGGACGGTGCAGGGCGGTGGCGCCCAGCGGCAGGCCGCAGACGGCGCGCAGTTGCTGCTCGAACTGGCCGGTGGCCGCCGCCTCGATCGTCAGGTGGCCGGAGTTGTGCGGGCGCGGCGCGATCTCGTTCACGAGCAGGTCGCCGCCCGTGGTCAGGAACAGCTCGACGCAGAGCACGCCGACCACGTCCACCGCCTCCATCAGGTCGCAGGCGAGGGCGCGCGCCCGCTCGCCGACCGCCGGCGGCACCTCGGCCGGGCAGTTCGACAGGTCCAGGATGCCGCCTTCGTGCCGGTTCTCGCACGGCGGATAGGTGACGGTCCGGCCGCGGGAAGCCGACCGCGCGGCGATGACGGACAGCTCGTGGGTGAAGTCGACGCGCCGCTCCAGGATCGCCGCCGGGCCTCTTCCGGCGCCTGCGGTCGAAGACGGGCCGCCGGCATAGCCGGTCACCGCCGTCCAGGCCGCTGCCGCCTCCCCGGCGGCGTCCACGGCCGCCTGCCCCTTGCCGTCGTAGCCGAATCCGGCGCTCTTGAGGATCGCCGGCAGGCCGACCTCCGCGGCAGCCGCCCGGATCTCGCCAGCGCTCGCGACCGGCCGGAACGGGGTCACCGGAAAACCGGCCTCGGCGAGCGCCGTCTTCTCCCGCAGCCGGTTCTGCGCGATGTGCAGCACGCGGCCGTCCGGGTGCACGGGCGCGTGCTCGGCCGCCGCCGCGGCCGTGGCGGCCGGCACGTTCTCGAACTCGAAGGTGACGACGTCCACGGCCCGCGCGAAGGCGCGCACCGCGTCCAGGTCCTCGTACGGCGCGACCACCTCGCGGTCGGCCACCTGCCCCGCCGGGCTGTCGCGCTCCGGCGAGAAGACGTGCAGCCGGTAGCCCATCCGCCGGCAGATGAGGCCCAGCATGCGGCCGAGCTGGCCCGAGCCCAGGACGCCGATCGTCGCGCCGGGAAGCAGCGGGACAGCCACGGTGGCGAGTGTGCCCCGCCTCGGGAGGGAGCACACAAGGGCGCAAACCTGTAAAATACGGAACGGCCGATCGGGCGAACCGCCCGTGGCCTATCAACCACCGACACGACAAGGAAATGCCATGAACGACCTTCAGTTCCTTCGCCGCGGCCCCGTCACGGTCCGGCTGCTGTTGGTGCTCGGCCTGCTGATGGCGGGATCGAGCGCCGCATACGCGGCCGTCGCGGAAGAGACGGCCTTCGTCCTCAACACCTTCTCGTTCCTGCTCTGGGGAGGGCTGGTGATGTGGATGGCGGCCGGATTCACGATGCTGGAGTCCGGGTCCGTTCGCACCAAGAACGCCTCCGTGATCTGCCTGAAGAACATCGGCCTCTACTCGATCGCGGGGCTGGCCTACTACATCGTCGGCTACAGCCTCATGTACACGGACGTGGGCAGCGTGATCGGCACCTTCAGCCTCTTCTACCGGCCATCGGCGGAAGAGCTGGCCCTGCTCGACGGAACCGGCGACGCCGCGGCCGTGATCGGCAACGGCTACTCGGTCATGTCGGACTGGTTCTTCCAGATGGTGTTCGTGGCGACCGCCGCCTCCATCGTGTCGGGCGCGTTGGCCGAGCGGGTCAAGATGTGGCCGTTCTTCGTGTTCACGGTCGTCCTGACCGCGTTCATCTACCCGGTGGTCGGAGCCTGGACCTGGGGCGGCGGCTGGCTGGGCAGCATGGGCTTCCAGGACTTCGCCGGCTCCACGATCGTGCACGGCACCGGCGGCTGGGCGGCGCTGGCCGGCATCCTGGTGGTCGGGCCGCGCCTGGGCAAGTTCCGCAAGGACGGCTCGGTCAAGGTGACCCCGCCCTCCAATGTCGTGGTGGTGACGCTGGGCGTGTTCATCCTGTGGTTCGGCTGGTTCGGGTTCAACGGCGGCTCGCAGCTCGCGCTGGGGAGCGCGGCGGACGTGGTGGCCATGGGACACGTGCTGGTCAACACCAACCTGGCGGCCGCTGCCGGCGTCGTGACGGCGCTGGCGTTCTCGCGCTTCATCCTGCGCCGCATGGACATGTTCGCGGGCCTGAACGGCGCCATCGCCGGCCTGGTCTCGATCACGGCCGGCCCTGACATCACCTCTCACGTCTGGGCGGTCATCATCGGCGCCATCGGCGGCATCGTCTGCACCGCCGCCATCAAGCTGCTGGAGAAGATGAAGCTGGACGACGTGGTCGGCGCGGTGCCCGCGCACCTGTTCGCCGGCGTCTGGGGCACCCTGGCGGTCTGCATCGCCGCGGGCGGCAACTTCGGCGTACAGCTCCTGGGCGTGGTGGCCGTCGGCGTCTTCGCGTTCGTCGTGTCGCTGGTGGCGTGGAAGGTGATCGATGCCCTGCTGGGCGCCCGGGTGACCAAGAAGGTCGAGCAGCTCGGCCAGGACGTCGCCGAGCTCAAGATCGAGGCCTATCCCGAGTTCGTGCTCATGCCGGAGGAGGACGACGAGGAGTAAGCCGGCGGCAAGGAATAGCCGGCGGCAAGGAACAGCCGGCCCGGCCCGCGCGGGCGGAGGTCAGTCGAGCGTCTGCTCCCGCACCTCCCGCTCGCGCTCGGCGCGGAACGCCGCCAGGTGCTCGCGCAGGTCCGGCCGGCGCACGGCCAGCAGCGCCACCGCGAACAGTCCGGCGTTGGTGGCGCCGGCCTCGCCGATCGCCATGGTCGCGACCGGCACGCCGCCCGGCATCTGCGCGATCGACAGCAGCGAGTCCAGCCCCGACAGGGCCCGGCTCTGCACCGGCACGCCGATGACCGGCACGGTCGTGAACGCCGCGACCATTCCCGGCAGGTGGGCGGCGCCGCCGGCGCCGGCGATGATTGCCTCGATGCCGCGGCCGGCCGCCTCGCGCGCGTAGCTTCGCATCAGGTCCGGAGTGCGGTGCGCGGACACCACCCGCCGCTCGTGCGGCACTTCGAACCGGTCGAGCATCGCGCTCGCCTTGCGCATCGTCGGCCAGTCGGAGGCGCTGCCCATGATCACGCCGACGACCGGCTCCCGCTCTGCCATGCGGCCCAGTCTGCCACGACAGACGGGGCCTGATCCGCTACGGTACGCACCAGCCATGACCGCCGTCGCCGACCACGTGGCGCTCAGCGTCAGCGACCTCGACACCTCGATCGCGTTCTACCGCGACCTGCTGGGCTTCGAGTTGCGCCGCCTCATCGAGGTGCCGCCGGAGATGGACCTGGGCGGCATCGCCGGCCTGCCGGCCTGCACGGCCCGCATCGCCCATCTCTTTCAGGGCGAGTTCATGCTGGAGCTGTTCCACTACCTGGACCCCGAAGGGCGTCCCGTGGGGGACCGCACGCAGGCCGATCGCGGCTTCACCCACCTGGGGTTCCTGTGCACGGACATCCGCGCCGACATCGACCGGCTGCGGCAGGCGGGGGTGGACATGGTGGGCGACCTGGTCGAGTTCCGCCCGGAGGTATGGGTGCAGTATTTCTACGGACCGGACCGCGAAGTGCTGGAGCTGCGGCAGCTCCCGGAGTCGGGATGAGCCGGCGCAAGGTCGCGCTCGTCACCGGAGCGGCGGCCGGCATCGGCCGGCGGATCGCCACCACGCTGGCGCGCGACGGCGCCGACGTGGCGATCGCGGACCTGAACATGGAGGAGGCGGCGGTCACCGCTTCCGAGGTGGAAGAGGCCGGCGGACGCGCCATCGTCGTGCGCACCGACGTGGCCGACGAAGGGGCGATCCTGGAGCTGTTCGCGACCGTGGACGGCGAGCTCGGCACCGTGGACATCCTGGTCAACAACGCCGGCATCTGCGAGCTGACGCCGATCCTGGAGCTTTCGACGGACGCCTGGGACCGCATGATGGCGATCAACCTGCGCGGCACCTTCATCGCCAGCCGCGAGGCGTTCCGCCGCATGAAGGAGGCAGGCCGAGGCCGCATCGTCAGCGTCGCCTCCATGGCCGGCAAGATCGGCGGCGCGGCGGCCGGCGCCCACTACTCGGCGTCCAAGGCCGGCATCATCTGCCTGACCAAGTCGCTGGCGCTGCAGGCGGCCCCGTACGGCATCACCGCCAACGCGGTGGCGCCCGGCCCCATCGACACGGCGCTCACGCGCGAGTGGGGCGAGGACACCAACCGCGCGTTCGCCGCCAAGATCCCGCTGGGCACCTACGGCCAGCCGGAGGACGTCGCCGAGGCGGTCGCCTTCCTGGCGTCCGACCGCGCCCGCTTCATCACCGGGGAGATCGTCGACGTCAACGGCGGCTTCCTGATGGACTGAGTCCGCCAATCTCCAGAGGATGCCAATCTACAGAGGATGAATCCGTGAAACGTACCCCGATCGACGGCTCCTTCCCATGGGAGCGCTGGGAGTCCGACGCGGCCGACGTCGGGCAACTCGACCGCCGGCAGGCGGCGCGGCTGCTGTTCGACACGCTGGCGATCAACCGCTTCGAGCACGCCCTGCTGGAGCTCAAGAACGCCGGCGCCGTCTGGGGCCCCGTGCACACCTCCGTCGGGCAGGAGGCGACCGCCTCCGCGGCGGTGGCGGCGCTGCGGCCGACCGACAAGATGGCCGCGACCTATCGCGCCCACCACCAGTTCCTGGCCAAGGTGCTGCAGGCACAGGTGCCGGCCGACTGGGACCCCGCGGCGGGCGAGCTGCCGGCAGAGGCGCAGGAGGTCTTCTACCGCACCATGGCGGAGATCATGGGGCTGGCGCCCGGCTACTGCGGCGGGCGCGGCGGCTCCATGCACCTGCGCCACAACGAGTCCGGCTTCCTGGGGTCGAACGCGATCGTCGGCGGCGGCGTGCCGCTGGCGGCGGGCGCCGCCTATGCCGAGAAGTTCGCCGGATCGGGCAACGTGATCGTCTGCTACATCGGCGACGGCGCCGTGAACCAGGGCGCCTTTCACGAGGCGTGCAACCTGGCCGGCCTCTGGTCGCTGCCGCTGATCGTGTTCGTGGAGAACAACCGCTACGCGGTGGCCACCCGCGTGCAGGACGCCTGCGCGGTCGAGCCCCTGTCGCGGCGCGCCTCCGCCTACGCCATGGACGGGTACGTCGTCGACGGCGACGACGCGATCGCCATCCACGGGCTGGTGCGCGAGGTGGCGGGCAAGCTGCGCGACGGCGGCACGCCGGCGATCATCGAGTGCGAGTGCTACCGCCGCTACCACCACGCCGGCGACGTGCCGGGCAGCGCCTTCCGCTACCGCAGCAAGGAGGAGGAGGACCGCTACGCCGGCACCGAGGTGACGCGCGTGCTGCCGCGCATCCTGGTGGAGGCCGGCCTGCTCGACCAGGAGGCGGTCCAGGCCATCGACGCCTTGGCCGAGCAGGGCGTGCAGGCGGCGCGGGCGGCGTGCACGGAAGAGGGCGATCCGCCGCGCGTGCGCGAGAGCCTGTGGCCGGACCCGGACACGGCCGGCGACGGCATGCGCAGCTCCGGCGCCGAGCTGGCGGGCCTTCGCTTCGTCGACCGGCCTCCGGCCGGCCGGTCGCCGGAAGGCGGAAACGGCGCGGAGCTGGAGCCGATGCGCTACTCGGACGCGATCGCGGCGGTGACCGGCCGCTGGCTGGAGCGGGAGGCGGACGCGATCGTCTTCGGCGAGGAGGTGGCCAACCTGGGCGGCGGCGCCTACGGGGCGACCAAGGGACTGGTCGAGCGCTTCCCGGACCGCGTGATCAACACCCCGATCTCCGAGGGCGGCTTCTCCGGACTGGGCTTCGGCGCGGCCATGCTGGGCATGCGCGTGGTCGTGGAGATCATGTTCGCGGACTTCGCGCTGGTGGCCGCCGACCAGCTCTTCAACCAGCTTTCCAAGGCGCGCCACATGTACGGCGACACCACCGACCTGCCGATCGTGGTGCGCAGCCGCGTCGGCACCGGGCTCGGCTACGGGGCGCAGCACTCCATGGATCCCGTCGGCCTGTACGGGATGTTTCCCGGCTTCCGGATCGTCGCTCCGGCCGACGCGTACGACTACATCGGCCTGTTCAACACCGCCATGCACTCGCTCGATCCGGTGGTCTTCCTGGAGCACAACGCCCTCTACACGCAGCGGTCGCCGGCGCCGGCCGGCGACCTGGACTACGCCATCCCCTTCGGCACGGCGCGCACCGTCCAGGCCGGCGACCAGGTGACCGTGCTGACCTATGGCGGGATGGTCGGGCGCTGCACCGCCGTGGCCGCGGCCCTCGCCGAAGACGGCGTGTCGGTGGAGCTCCTGGACCTGCGCTGCCTGGACAAGCTGTCGATCGACTACGACGCCATCGGCGCCTCGCTGGCCAAGACCGGCGCCATGGTCATCGTCGAGGAGGCCGCCCGCAGCCAGGGGATCGGACCGGCGTTGGCGGCGGAGATCACCACCCGCTGCTTCGACGAGCTGGACGGCCCCGTGGCGTGCCTGACCTCGCTCGACATCTCCACTCCCGTGTCCCGCCGCCTGGAGCTGGCGGCGCTGGTGAGCGACGAGCAGATCGACCAGACCGTGCGCGCGGTAGCCGACCGGAGGTGGCGCTGATGGGCTCCGTCGAGTCGATCCTGGCCGGCGTGCCGATCCCGGAGGTGGTGACCGTCCGGCAGTCGCTGCCGCGTCCGCGGCTCGCCGACGGCCAGCTCGAGGAGACGCTGTCGCCCACGGCCCTGGGCCGCCTGGTGCGCCGCGGCGAGTCGATCGCCATCGCCGTTGGCAGCCGCGGCGTGGCGAACCAGGCGGCGGTGGTGGCGCGGCTGGTGGAGTCGCTGCGCCAGGCCGGCGCGGAGCCGTTCGTCGTGCCGGCGATGGGCAGCCACGGCGGCGCCACCGGCGAGGGGCAGGCGGAGCTGCTGGCCGGCATGGGCGTCAGCGAGCCGACCGTGGGCGCGCCCGTGCGCTCTTCCATGGAGGTGGAGCAGGTAGGCTCGGCCTGTGGCCTTCCGGTGATGGTCGACCGGCTGGCGTGGCGGGCGGACGGCATCGTCATCGTCAACCGCGTCAAGCCGCACCCCTCCTTCCGCGGCGAGCGGGAGAGCGGGCTGGCCAAGATGATCGCCATCGGCCTGGGCAAGCAGGCGGGCGCGCAGGCGTATCACAGCCGCGGCATGAGCGCGATGGCGGACACCGTGCTCGCGGTCGCCTCCCACGTGCTGGCCACCGGCCGCGTCCGCGCCGGCGTCGCGCTCCTGGAGAACGCCCACCACGAGACCTGCCACGTCGAGCTGGTCCCGGGAGCGGAGATGATCGAGCGCGAGCCGGCGCTGCTGGAGCAGGCGCGCGGTCTGCAGCCCACCCTGCCGTTCGCGGAGCTGGACGTGCTGGTGCTGGACCGCATCGGCAAGAACATCGCCGGCACCGGTTTCGACTGCAACGTGGTGGGCCGCTACAGCAACCCGGACCTCACCGGCGGCCCGGCGATCACCCGCATCGCGGCGCTCAGCCTGACGCCGGAGACGCACGGCAACGCCAACGGCATCGGCCTGGTGGACGTGACCACGCGCCGCGTGTTCGACCGCATGACCTTCGATGAGACCTACCCGAACGCGCTCACCTCGACCGCGTCGGTGAGCGTCAAGATCCCGATGGTGCTGGCCACCGACGCGCTGGCGATCCGCGCGGCGATTCAGACCACCGGCGTCACCGACCCGGCGGCGCTGCGCCTGGCGCGCATCCGCGACACCCTGTCGCTCGGCGAGCTGCAGGCCAGCCCGGCCGCCGTCGCGTCCCTGAACGGGACGGCGCAGGTGAAGGTCGAAGGTTCGCCCCAGCCCCTCGCCTTCGACGACGCTGGCGATCTGCAGGGGCTGAACGGAACGTAGATCGGTTGGCTACGCCTGGCTCCTACGCCAGGATAGTGGCGAGGCGGGCGAGCACCTCGTCCATGATCGCCTCCGGAACCGCTTCGAGACGCCGTCCGTTCCGCGCAGCAAGATCGAGGGCGCGAGGCTGGTCACAACGGATCACGCCAACGGTTCGGGTGCCTGCATCGTCAAGCGATACCGCGAACCCGCGACGGTGCGCAAAGCGCCGGCCGGTGGTGACAGGCAGGACGACGGGTGTCCCGGTGAGTTCATTGAAGGAAGCGGGGGAGACGATCACGACCGGCCGGGTCCCTCGCTGCTCATGGCCGGCGGTGGGGTCCAGGCTGACCAGCCAGATGTTCCCGCGCTGCACTACAGCAGCTCGTTGCCGACCGGCTTGGCCTCGAGCCAGGCGCGATCCTCGTGGTCATCCGGCGCGGTTTCGTCGCACTGCGCGAGGAGTTCGTCGAGGGTGTAGCTGGGCCGCGTTCTCGGCGCGACGATCAGGCGGCCTTTCTCGATCCCGATGTCCACTCTGGCGCCGGCCCGCAGTTCCAGGACATCAAGCAGCGCCGGGGGTACCGTGAGCATGACGGAGCCGCCGACCTTGCGCAGGTTGGTCGTATGCATTTAGCCTCCAATAATTATACCTGAATATAATACGAGCACGGACGGGCGTGAAGCAACGCTGAACAATCCTCGCCGGAACACTCTGGTCTGCTTTTCGATCCCTTGACCTGATTCCAGGCGAAGTGGGACAGTCCCACCATGGCAACGGCACGAGCTGATGCGAAGAGGCGGGTCGTCATACCCACAGCCCATCCTGGCGACATCTTCGACATCCAGAGTCAGGGGGAGGGCAGACTCCTCCTCGTCCGGCTCCAGGTTCCTCCGGCTCCACCAAGGAAGAGCAGAGAGGAGTGTCTGGCAGCCATCGCCCGCAATCCCCTTCGCCTTCGACTCTCGTGGGACGAACTGCGGCGGATGACGCGCGAACCATGACGCTCCTCGACACGAACGTGCTGATCTACGCGTCCGCGGTGGGCGCCGAACACCACGAGTGGGCACTCGGCGCCCTGGCCGATGCCGTGTCTGCGGACGGCGCGGCCGTCAACGCCGTAAGCGTGGCCGGTCTGCGTTGGAGTGGATGATGCGGCCACCGAAATCGAACGCATCCGCGATTGGGGGGTGGCGATTCTCGATGTGCCCGGCTCGGCGGCCGAGGTGTGTGCGGCCGCGTACCGCCGATATCGCGAAGCGAGACGATCTCAGTCCGGACTCGATGCTCCGGCGACCCCGCTCCCCGACTTCTTCATCGGTGCGCACGCACAGATCATGCGGTGGCCGCTCGCGACCGCGGATCGATCCAGGATCGAGACCTACTTCCCCAGCGTGGTCTTGATTACACCGTTTCCCCGATAGCCTCGCCCCCTGGGATCGCCTTACCGGAAGACCACCTCCAGGTCGACCGGTTCGTGCAGGAGCAGCAGGTCGAGCAGGTTGAGCTCGAAGATCGCGGCACCGTCCTCGATGCGGCCGCCGCGCTGGGAGACCAGCTCGCCGTCGACGGTGAGCCGGATGGTGATGACCGACTCGGAGATGGCGTCCGGACCGCTCGGGCCCAGGACGAACCCCATCATCGTCAGGTAGTCCTCGGAGGTGATCTCGGTGTTCTCCTCCGGCCCCATGGCGCGGATGACCGGATCGTCGAGCACCGGGAAGATCTGCGCGAGCTGCTTGTAGTTGTCCAGGTCCAGGTAGAGGCGCACGCGGGTGCCCTCCTCCACTTCCTCGAAGGTGACGATGCCGGCCTCCCAGAGCAGGCTGGGGCTGGGGAACATGGCCGGCGCGTCGTCGAAGGCGAACGCGAGATCGAGGAGATTCTCTTCGGGCGCCTCGACCTGGGTGACCGTGACTCCCGGCAGGGCGGCCAGAGTCTCGCGGAGCGTCTCCAGGTTGATCATCCCCTCGTCCGGGAGCTCGATGTCCGCGAGCGCGGCCATTTCCTTCACGCGGGCCACGAAGTCGGGTGCCAGGTCGATGGCGATGGCGGTGTCGCCCGAACGGTCGGCGCGAACGGTGAGGTCCTGGGTGACGGCGCAGGCGCCGAGCGCCCACAGGGCGGCCAGGACGGGTACGAACGCGCGCGCTGCGCGACGAAGTCGATGCGTGACCATGGTTTCTCTACTCCTTACGCTTCCAGCCCGGACAGGCGGTCGAGCAGGCGGCAATACGCCACCTTGCCGCGCTCGTAGCTTGCCAGCCGGAAGAACTCGTTCGGACCGTGCGCGCCCTCGTCCTCCAGGGCGAACGCGAAGATCACGGTCTTGGCTCCCAGGTAGCGCTCGAACATGTTCAGGATCGGGATGCTGCCGCCGGAGGCGATCGCGTACGGCTCGGTGCCGTACAGCTCGGCCAGCACGGCGCGCGCGGCCTGGTTGCCCGGATGCCCGGTGGGGATGGTGTACGGCATGCCGGCCGACCCAAGCGACCGAACCTCGACGGCGGCGGCGGGGTCGGCGTGCCGGCGCACGTGGGCGGCGATCGCATCCCTGACTTTGGCCGGGTCCTGGTCGCCGACCAGGCGGCAGGTGATCTTGGCGTGCGCCCGGCTCGGCAGGACGGTCTTGACCCCCTCGCCCTGAAAGCCGCCCCAGATGCCGTTGATCTCCAGGGTCGGCCGCCGCCACTGGCGCGCCCGCGTGCCGTAGCCGGGCTCCCCGAACAGGCCCTGCGAGCCCAGGGAGTCCAGGAAGCTCCGCTCGTCGAACGGGACGCGGTCGAGATCGGCCCGCTCGTCGTCGGACAGCTCGGGCACGCCGTCGAAGAAGCCGTCCACCAGCACCTTGCCGTCCGCTCCGCGCATCGAGTCCAGGATGCGCACCAGCGCGTGGATGGGGTTGTGGATGGCGCCCCCGTAGGTGCCGGAGTGGACGTCGCGGGCCGGGCCGGTGACGTCGATCTGCAGCGAGCACAGCCCGCGCAGGCTCAGCCACAGCCCCGGCTCGGTCTCGCTCCACTGCGAGCCGTCGGCGCTGACGACCAGGTCACAGGCCAGGCGCGCGGCGTGCTCGGCGACGAAGGGATCCATCGTCGGGCTGCCGATCTCCTCCTGCCCCTCCAGCAGGAACTTGACGTTCACGGGCAGCGACCCGCCGTCGGCCAGCAGCGCCTCCACCGCCTGCACCGGGACCAGCAGGTTGCCCTTGTCGTCGGAGGAGCCGCGCCCGTAGACGCGGTCGCCGTCCAGCACGGGATCGAACGGATCGGCGTTCCAGCCGTCGGAGCGGAGCGCCGGCTGCACGTCGAAGTGGGCGTAGATCAGGACGGTCGGCGCGCCGGGGGCGTGCAGGTGGTCGGCGTACACGGCCGGCTGCGCTCCGGTCTCCAGGATCTCGGCGTGCTCCAGCCCGGCGCGGGTGAGCCGGTCGCGGACCCAGGTCGCCGCTGTGCGCACGTCGTCCTGGTGGTCGGGGAGCGAGGAGATGCTGGGGATGCGCACGAACTCGCGCAGCTCGGCGACGTAGCGGTCGCGGTTCTCGGTGAGCAGCTTCAGATGATCGGACATTGCGTTCTCATTTTACCGCACCGGCGCGCCGTTCATGCGAACGCTCCCGGCAGGGCCTTGTGGAGAGCGTCACAGCGACCCGGCGGACCCGTCCAGAATGCCCTTGTGGGCGATCTCGGCCAGCGACTTGCGGTCGCTCGGCCGCTCGCGTTCGCGCAGCTCGTCCGGCAGCGCGTCGCGGGGCCCCAACCTGCCGGCGGCGAAGGCGCAGATCACAGTGTAGCGCTCCGCGCTCACGCCGAGCCGCTCGTGCGCTGCATCGCGGTCGATGCCGCCCATCGCGTGGGTGTAGATGCCCAGCGCCTGCGCCTGCAGGGCCAGCGCCATCCAGGCGGCACCGGTGTCGAACTGCGCGGTGCGGGGTTCGCGGCCGTCAGGGGTCCGCGTGTTGGCGAAGATGAACCCCAGCAGCGGCGCCTTGGCCGCCCACTGCCGGTTGCGCGGCATCAGGATCGAGTCGAAGACCGGCCGGTCGGGGCCGTCGGTTTCGTAGAGAAACAGCCAGGGCTGGCCGTTGAAGGACGACGGCGACCAGCGGGCGCCCTCGAACAGGGAGGCGATCTCGCCGTCGCTCAAGGGGTCGGAGGCGAACGAGCGCGGCGACCAGCGGTCGATGAGCAACGGGTGCACTCGCGCCGAGGCGACGCGGGGGTTGTCCGGCCGGCTCATCGGGCGGGTCCCATCCCGACACGGTGCTTGAGCATGTGCGGTCTCCTTGCGGGTGACGGACCATATCACGCGTCGGCTTCCCGCCCGTGTTGACGGGGCTCGATGCCGGAACTCACAGTAGCGGACGGAGCTCGCACGTGATCCCGGTTGAGGCGCCATGACAACCATGACCGAGCAGACGTCCTCGTGCACGATCGTGATCTTCGGCGCGTCCGGCGATCTCACCGCGCGCAAGCTGATCCCCGGGCTCTACGACCTGTCCCGGCGCGGACTGCTGCCGGAGCGGTTCGCCGTGCTCGGCGCCGGCCGCACGGGCATGAGCGACGAGCAGTTCCGGCAGCGGATGGCCGAGGAGCTGGCGGCCGGCGCCGGTGACGAGACGGCGGCCGACCGGGAGCGCTTCCTTGGCGCCCTGCACTACCAGCAGCTCGATACCGGATCCGCGTCCGAGTACGGCACGCTGGCCGAGCGGCTGCGCGCCGTGGCGGACGAGGCCGGCACCGGGGGCAACATCCTCTACTACCTGGCGACGCCGCCGAGCCTGTTCGAGCCGATCGCGGGCGGGCTGGCCGGCGCCGGCCTGGCCGAGCAGCGGGACGGCGCGTGGCGGCGCCTGATCGTCGAGAAGCCGTTCGGCTACGACCTGGAGTCGGCCCGCGCGCTGAACGAGCGGCTGCACACCTGGTTCACGGAACGGCAGATTTACCGGATCGACCACTACCTGGGGAAGGAGACGGTGCAGAACGTGCTGGTCCTGCGCTTCGCGAACGAGGTGTGGGAACCGCTCTGGAACCGCGCCACGATCGACCGCGTGGAGATCACCGCCGCCGAGCAGGTCGGAGTCGAGGGGCGCGGCGGCTACTACGACGGATCGGGCGCGTTGCGCGACATGTTCCAGAACCACCTGCTGCAGGTGGTGGGCATGATCGCCATGGAGCCGCCGGCGCACTTCCGGCCGAGCGCGGTGCGCAACGAGACGGTCAAGGTGTTCGACTCGCTGCGGCCGATCGATCCGTCGCAGGTGTCACGGGACGTGGTGCGCGCCCAGTACACCGGCTCGCTCACCGCCGACGGCGCCATGCCCGGCTACCGCGAGGAGCCGGGCGTGCCGGCCGGGTCGCGCACGGAGACCTACGTGGCGCTGCGCTTCCACATCGACAACCGGCGCTGGGCGGGGGTGCCGTTCCTGGTCCGCACCGGCAAGCGGCTGCCGGCGCGGGTGACCGAGGTCGTCATCCACTTCAAGCAGGTCCCGCACCACCTGTTCGGCACGCCGCCGTCGGAGACCGACGGCGCGCCGGACCCGGCCGGCATCGGCCGCCACGCGGTCTCGGCGGCGGCGGCCGATGCCAGCAAGCTGATCATCCGCATCCAGCCGGACGAGGCGATCCAGCTCCGCTGCAACGTCAAGCTGCCCGGCGCCGGCTTCGACGTGCAGCAGGTGGGGCTGCACTTTCGCTACGCCGACCTGGCCGACACCTACCTGCCGGACGCCTACGAGCGGCTGCTGCTGGACGGCATCACGGGCGACGCCACCCTGTACGCGCGCGCCGACGCGATCGAGTCGTGCTGGGAGTTCGTGACCCCGATCCTGAAGGCGTGGCGGGAGCACCCGGGCATACCCCTGCACGGCTATCCGGCCGGAAGCTGGGGGCCGGCCGCCGCCTCCAGCCTGTTCCGCCGCCCCGGCTACGGCTGGCGCACGCCGATGCCGTCCCTCAGCGATTCCGGCGGCAACGTCGAGCTGTAGGCCGGCAGCCTGTGTCTACGACCAGGATCCAGCTCCTTCAGGGCGATCTCGTCGGCCAGCGAGACGTTGTCGGAGAACACCATCGCGTGCAGCCCCGCCTGCAGAGCCGTGGCGGCCTCACGCGCCGCGAACTCTCCCGGAACGGAGATCAGGGCCAGGTTCGCGCCTGCGCGCGCGTGGATGGCCGAGAGAAGGGAGCGCGGTTCGTGTCCCCATCCGTTGGCGTCCGTCCCCAGGACGATCATGCCGGCGTTCACGCCTGCACGCTCCCTGAACTCGCCGGCCACCGACATGAGGAACACGGAGTCGAATTACGCGTCCGGGACCACCGTGACCTGTTTCATGCCGTGCCGCCCACGGTATATTCAACGGACGAGGCTTTACCATGGCGGGACGGTTCTCCACCGAGGTGCTGGATCGCGCATTGAGGCAGAAGCGGAAGGAACAGGAGCGCCGTCGCCAAGCCACGTTGGCGCGTCTGCTCGACCTGCTTGCCACCGCGCCGACTGCCCTTCCAGAGGCCACCATCTTCGGTTCCATCCTGCGTCCCGGAGCCTTCGACGAACGGTCGGATGTCGATCTCGCCATTCCCCCGGTAGCACCCCGCTCGTATTTCGAGCTCAAGAGCTATCTCGAGGATGGTCTGTGCCGCCTGGTCGATCTGGTCGATCTGGACGGCTGCCACTTCGCGGGTGCCATCACGCGTGACGGTCTGCAATGGAAGAGTCCCGTTACCTAGTTTTGGCGGCAGAGGTGCGCGCTCAGCTCCAGCAGATCGAACGAATCTACGGCCTTGTCGATGAGCGCGAGCCCATCGGGGGCGTGGCCGGCATGGAGAGTCTGGCGTACCAACTGCATAACCTGTACGGCGCCATCGAGGACCTGTTCAAGGTCGTGGCGGATGCCTTCGAGAACAACGTCGCACCGGATGGCGGGTACCACGCCGAGCTGCTCAGACGGATGGCGATTGCCGTGCCGGGGATACGCCCGGGCGTCATTTCGGCCGAGACACGAGGGTTGCTCGACTCGCTGCGCGGGTTTCGGCATGTGTTCAGACACGCCTACGCGCGCGGGCTCGATGTGCGCAGGCTGCGCATCGTCCTCGATGACGCACGGGCGGCGCGCCGACCACTGGCCCGCGACCTGGAGGCATTCCTGGGGTCGGTCGAGGTGACCGACTAGCCGCCGATGAGCCGCCGCCTCAATCCGCTTCCGCAGCTCGTGGCGGACCGCCTGGCCCGCATCCAGGCGAACGTCGACCGCCTGATCTGGACCCGGCGCGAGCCCTTGGCCGTGGAAGGAAGCCCCGTGACGGACAAGATGCTCGACGGCGGGCAAGCCGCCTCCCTCGCCTATACCCCCGTCCCGCCGGGCGAGCACTTCGGCGCGCCGCACGGCGGCTGGTCGCACCGGTGGTTCCGCGTGCGGATTCCCGAGGCCACGCAGGAGGAACGCGGCCGGCGTTTCCTGCGCTGGAAGTGCCAGGGGGAGACGACCGCGTTCATCGACGGCGTGCCGTGGGCCGGCCTCGATCCCGGCCATCCGACCTGCCCGCTCCCCGACGCGGCGGCCGTCCTCCTCCTGGACACCGCCACGTGGCAGACCGGCATCTGGGCCTCACCGCCCCCGGAGCCGATCGGCCCGTACGGGCTGCGTTTCGACTTCGCCGAGCTGCGCATCCGCGACCTCGCCGCCTGGGACCTGAAGTGGGACCTGGACGCGCTCCGGCAGCTCGTCGATCTCCTGATCCGGGACGAGAACGCGGCAGTCGACGCGTCGGGTCACGGCTACCGGCCGGCATTCGATGACGTCTCGCCGTTGCTGCGCCGGCTCATGCGCGGCATCGACGCGTGCTGTGACGCCTGGGTCTCGGGCGGGGTGGAGGCGATGCCAGCGGCGACTCGGGCGCTCATCGCCGAGCTGCCGGCCGAGTCCTGGCAGCCGCAGGCGGCGCTCATCGGCCACGCGCACATCGACGTCGTCTGGCTGTGGCCGGAGTTCGCGACGCGCCACAAGAACGTGCACTCCTTCGCCACCCAGCTCCGCATGCTGGATGCGTACCCGGAGATGGTCTTCGCCCACAGCACGCCCGCGGTGTACCGGGCGGTCCAGGAGGACGCGCCGGCCCTGATCCCGCAGATCAAGCGCCAGATCGCCGCCGGCCGGTGGGAGCTGATGGGCGGCTTCGAGGTCGAGCCCGACGTGAACATGCCGGCGGGCGAGGCGCTGGCGCGCAGCGCCGTGTACGGCAACCGCTTCATCGCCGCGTTCACCGGCGCGCCGAGCGAGGTGTGCTGGATTCCCGACGTCTTCGGCTACAGCAACTGCCTCCCGCAGATCCTGCGCCTGGCCGGCATCAGCGGCTTCTACACGACCAAGATCACCTGGTCGCAGGTGTCGCGGTTCCCATACAGCAGCTTCGTGTGGCGCGGCTCGGACGGCGACAGCGAAGTCGTCGCCCACCTGGCCACCACCGGCTACAACGGCCAGGTGCGGCTGGAAGAGAACCGCCGGGCGCTCCGCCGCCACCGGCAGCTCGACGTCCATGACTCGCTCCTGATCGGCACCGGATTGGGCGACGGCGGCGGCGGGCCGAGCGAAGCGGAGGCTGAGCGCGCGCGGCGCTTCCGGGACCTGGCCGGCTCCCCGCGCCACACCTGGCGGACCAGCGCCTCGTTCTTCGCCGAGCTTGCCCGGGCCCGTGATCGCCTGCCGGTCTATCAGGGCGAGCTCTACATGGAAGCGCACCGCGGCGTGCTGACCTCGCAGGCCGAGTACAAGCGGCTCTACCGGGCGTGCGAGGTGGCGCTGCAGACCCACGAGGCGCTGCGCGTGGCCGACGGCGGCGCGCCGCTCGGCGAGCAGGCGTGGCTGCGCGTGCTGTTCGGGCAGTTCCACGACGCGCTGCCGGGCAGCTCGATCCGCCGCGTGTACGAGGACCTGGAGGCGGAATTCGCCGGCATCCTGTCCCGCGAGCAGGAGGCCACGGCGGCCGAGCTGGCGAACGGCGGCGGCGCCGTCGCGTTCAACCCGCTGGCCGTGCACCGCCGCGTGTACCTGGCCGAGCGCGACCTGCTCCTGGACCTGCCGCCGCTCGGCACCGCGCCGCTGGCCGAGGCGCCCGGCAGCCACCCTGCCGTGGCCCGGGTGGCGGCGGAGCCGACGCGGCTCGACAACGGCATCGTGCAGGCGTCGTTCGACGGCGACGGCCAGCTCGCCGGCCTGGCCGTCGACGGCCGGCGCCTGGAGCTGACCGGCGCGGCCGGCCTGCGGCTCGGCCACGACGACCCGCACAACTACGACGCCTGGGAGATCGACCACTATACGGCCGCGACCATGGCGCCGGTCGCCGACCGCCTGCAGCTCGCCGCCGGGCACGACGGTCGGCGCGGGGTGCTTGCGGGCCGTGCTTCCATCGGCGAAGCCAGCCAGGCGACGGTCCGCTACGTGCTCGACCCCGGCAGCCGCTGGCTGCTGATCGAGCTCGACGTGGACTGGCGGGAGGAGCACCGGCTGCTCCGCTACCACGTGCCGACCGGCTACCGCGGCCGAACCGCCACCTTCGGCGCGCCGTTCGGCTCGATCGAGCGCCCGCAGCTTCCCGGCCGGCCGGAAGACGAGGCGATGTGGGAGGTGGCCGGCAGCCGCTGGGCCGCCGTGCACGACGACGACGGGAGCGGCCTGGGGCTCCTGACCGAGGCCAAGTACGGCTTCTCCTGTTTCGACGGCGAACTGGGGATGTCGCTGCTCAAGGCGGCCCGGCACCCGGACCCGGCGGCCGACCTCGGCCGGCACACGATCCGTTTCGCGGTCGGCCGTCACGAGCCCGCGACTCTCGGCAGTGGCCCGGACGCGGTGCTGTCGACCGCGTGCGCCGCCGACGCGCTGTTCGCCCCGGTGCCGACGACCGAGTCGGGCGCGGAGCGGACCTCACCGTTCGTGCTCGAGGATCCGGGGTCGCTGTGCCCGGCCTGGGTCCTGCCGAGCGACACCGGCAGCGGCTACGTCATCCGAGCGCACGAGACGGCCGGCCGGCGCGGCACCGCAAAGCTCCGCCTTTCCCAACCCGCCGCACAGGTCACACTGGTGGACTTCCGCGAGCAGGAACTCGGTGCGCCGAGGCAGCTCGACGAGACAACCTACGCCATCGACTACGCGCCGTACTCGGTCGTCAGCATCCTGGTGCGGTCATCCTGACTCATATGACGCCTTCATCGTCGCAGAAGCCACCGAATCTCCGGTTCTACGCGGAGCCGGACTCGATGCCTGCCAGTGAAGCGGCACGGATTGCCATGCTGCTGGCAATTGACGAACCGGACCTTCTGAGCGACGTACAGCTTGCGCGCCGTGTGTCCGGCGGATTGCTGCCGGAGTCAGCCATGGCTCTGGCCGGGGTGCTCGGCCGGAGCCGTGTCGTGGGACCCGTGATCCCCGAGGCAACGCTCAGGCGGGTGCGCAAGGCCGGAAGAGCGCTGTCCAGGCAACTCAGCGAACGGCTCTATGAACTGGGCCGCGTGATCGACGCCGTCAGCCGCGCGTACCACGGAGATCGGAAGGCACTCGACGCGTTCCTCAATGCTCCCCATCCGTTGCTGGACGGCGATACGCCGCTCGAGATGGCGCAGTCCAGTTCGGCCGGTGCGGAAGCCGTGCTGAATCTCGTTCGCCGGGCGGAGGCCGGCATGCCCGTTTGACGGCACCGCGAACCCTCCGGGAGACGCTGCGCGCGTATCGGATCGGTGATCCAGCGGGAGGGTTTCCGGTATGGAGCACGGAAGGCGCCAGACGCGTGTCCGACCGTTGGCATGAGGCCGGTGCGGAAGTGATCTACGCCTCCGAAACCTATTCGACCGCCATGTTGGAAATGCTCGCGCACCGGAACGGCACTGTGCCCCCGCACCAACACTTCGTGGAGATCACGATACCGAGAGGCATCCGCTACGAGGTGGCGACGGCTGACACGGTCCCGGGCTGGGCCGGGCCTGGTGGCGAAGCGGCCCGTCGTATCGGTCGTACGTGGTACGCGGAGAACAGAAGCGCCATCCTGATCGTCCCATCGGTCGTCGCGCGGATGGAGCGGAACATCGTGATCAATACCCGGCATGACGACTTCGCGAACGTGACGGTCGGTCTGGAAACTCCGGTCTGGTGGGATCAACGCCTCTTTCACGATCGGCAGTGAATGCCCGAGCCGATGGCCATCTGTATGATCCGTTCCGGAGTCAGCCGTGCATACGGCATCGGTAGTCGAATCGGGTCAAGCCGCACCTCTCTCCACCGAGGTGGACACGCGACGCGATTCTTACCTCCCCCTGCAACGATAGAGAAGGCGCTTTTGAAAGGGGTCGTCGCCTGTCATTCATGCGCAAACTGACGCTGATGATCTACGGCGCCACCGGATACACCGGCAGGCTGGTCGCTGCGGAAGCGATCGAAGCCGGCGCGCGGCCCGTGCTCGCCGGTCGCGATGCCGGGAAGCTCGGCGCCTTGGCCGATTCCGTCGGAGCGGCCGCGGGTGGGGAGTCTGGCCCCGTGGTCGATTCCTCCGGACCGGCTGGGGGCGGAAGATCCCGGAGCGCGCCGCTTGAGACCCGCGTGTTCGATCTGGACGAGCCGGCTCGGATCGCCGCGGCCCTGCGGGACATCGACGTGGTGCTGCACTGCGCCGGGCCCTTCTCGCGCACCGCGCTGCCGATGTTCGAGGCCTGTCTCGCGACCGGCACGCACTACGTGGACATCACCGGCGAGATCGCCGTCTGCGAAGCGCTCGCGGCCCGGGACGCCGAGGCCAGCGAGGCGGGGATCATGGTGCTGCCCGCCGCCGGGTTCGATGTCGTGCCGAGCGACTGCCTGATCGCCGACCTTGCCGCGCGCCATCCCGGCGGACGCGTCCTGCGGCTGGGTCTGCTGGTCGGCTCCCGAGCCTCGCGCGGCACGATGAAGACCGCGCTGGAGGGCGTAAACGCGATGCGCATCCGGCGCGACGGTCGCGTCACGCGGGTGGCCGCAGGCAGCATGCGGCACGAGTTCGACTTCGGGTGCGGACCGGCCGCGGCTCTCGTGACTCCTCTGGCGGATGTGTCGACGGCATGGTGGTCGACCGGCATCGAGAATATCGAGGCCTACTATCGCGCGGGACGACGCCTTCCGCGGCTGATGCGGTTGAGCCGGTGGTTCGGCTGGCTGCTGGCCGGCCGGACAGCCCAAGCGCTACTGGGCAAATGGATTGACCGGGGACCGCCGGGACCGAGTGATGCAGCGCGCGGATCCAGCGAGGGGATCCTGGTCGCGGAGATCGAGGACGCCCGCGGCCGGCGCGCCGCCGCCCGCATGCGCGTTCCCGATCCCTACGGGTTCACCGCGAAGGCTCTGGTGGCCATCGGAGTGCGGGTGCTGAACGGCGACTTCAAGGCCGGATACCAGACGCCATCCTCGGCGTACGGCGCCGATTTCGTTCGCCAGTTCAACGGCGTGGAGTGGGAGGTGCTCTAGCTCAGCCAAGCTGCTGAACCGCCCGCTGGACCCCGGCGGCGGCGGCCTCCCACTGGATCACGTCGGCGTTGCGCTCGCACCGCGCGGGTCCCGACTGGCTCTCCGCAGTAAGGGCGAAGTTCGGTCAAAATCGGGCCTACCGGTCATGCAATCCCTTCCCATCGAGGATCTTGCGTCTGTACTTCCAGGGTTCTGCTGTAGAACAGGCCGCCGCCTCCGCAGATGAACCCGTACCGGCGCGCGTCGTCCCATGACCGGCCGTTTCCATACGACACGTAGTACTCGCCGTTCCAGGGCAGCTTCGGACCGGCCGAACCGGGCACGGCAAGCGGGGTCTCGCTCGGGTCCACCAGCCACGCCCGGCTGAGCAGTTGCTCGCCCCCGTGCTCGAATACCTGGAAGCAGAGAACGTTGATGGGGATGCCGGCGTCGCTCAGGTTACTGCTGCGTCAGTCAGCCGGTGTCACCTTTGCCCAGAGCGTCAAGCGGAGCTCGTCGCCGAACAGGGCGTATTCCGGGCGGCGGCCGGAGTGGGCTTCGCCGTCCTGGAGGATCTTGCGGACGCCTTCGCCGCGGGACTCCAGGAACACCCGTCCGGTGCGCTTGCTGCGGACTCTCGACAGGAAGCTCACCAGGAGCTGGTTGCGGGTGAAGGTGCGGTAGGGCATGTCGTCGAGCGTGATGGTGTTGGGCAGCTTGCCCGGGCTGTAGAGCTCCAGCCGGTCGGCGAAGAGGAACAGCCGGATCTTCGAGCCGGCGATGGCGTAGTCGCGGTGGGCGACCGCGTTGACGATAGCCTCGTCGACGACGTCGAGGTCGTAGTGCGGGCCGCCGGCAGGCGAGTCGTCACCGCCGAGGAACCGGGCGACGAAGCCGATCCCGGCGTCGATCTGATCGGAAACCGGGCCGCCGAGGCGCTCGGCATGGACGAGGTCGTCGGAAGACAGACGCGTGTCCCGGTAGCGCGCCGCCTCGATCGAGCCGGACGCAAGGAAGTCGGTGGGCTCGGTAGCGAAGACCAACAGCCCGGCGACCGTCGGCCGGTCGACGCCGTCCTCGTCTGCGACCGTCACGCGGGTGTTGCGCAGCAGGTCGAGCCACGGGATGGTGGGCGACCGCCCGAAGAAGGACTCCAGGCGGTTGCGGTTGAGGTTCTCCACCGATGCGGCCAGTACCGGCTGCTCGTCGAATACGTACTCGCGGCCCCTCTGCTGGAACAGCCGGGCGAGCTCCGGCGGCGTGAGGTCCCGTTTCGTGGATCCGATCCTCACGTAGTATCGCCCGCCGGACGTTCGGTGGACGTACAGACCGCGCGGGACCTCGACCAGCAACACGGGCACGTCCGCGCCATCGGCATCCGGCAGCAGCGCCTTGCGAATCACCGGCCGGACCGGCGGATCGCAGTTGTGGGTCGCCACGTTGAGCAGCCACTGCTCGACCTGGTCCACCCGTCCGGATGGGATCCCCTGAACGACGCCTGAATCGGCGACGCCGACAAACACGGCGCCTCCCTCGGCGTTCGCGAACGCGACCAGTTCGCCCGCGAGGTCCTCGGCGTTCGGGGCGACCACGCGCCGGTCGCGCAGGCGCAGATCCTTGAATTCGGCGCGTCCGTCCTCGCCGGCGCGGATCTGAGCCAGCATCTGATCGACAGTGCTGAACACGGCCACGTGGCAAGACTGGCACGGCTCGCGCGACGGACGCGATACCTGACGCCGAGGGCTCGGCTTCCGGTTTCGGTGGCGATCGGGAAGATGGCGGTCCGGCCGTTCAGCGCATACACTGGCGGTGACGTTCCCAAGAAGGAGCTTTCTGCGATGACCAAGCTACGAACCCTGATTCTGGCGGCGGCAGCGGTCGCCGTGCTGGCCTCCACGGCAGCCGCGGAGCGCGGCACGGACGGCGAGCTGAGGATGCTCTACTGGCAGGCGCCGTCGATCCTCAACCCATATCTGTCGGGCGGGACCAAGGACATCCACGCGGCCTCGCTGATCCTGGAGCCGCTGGCGCGCTACGACGAGAACGGCGACATGGTCCCCTGGCTGGCAGCCGGGATTCCCACGCTCGACAACGGCGGGGTGGCGCAGGACCTGATGTCGATCACCTGGACGCTGCGCGACGACGTGGTGTGGTCCGACGGCACGCCGTTCACCGCCGAAGACGTCGCCTTCACGGCGGCCTACTGCATGGACCCGAGCGGCGGCTGCAGCTCGGCCGCAGCGTTCCAGGGCGTCGCCGGCGTGGTGGCGGTCGACGAGCACACCGTGCGCATCGATTTCGACGGGCCGATGCCGTTCCCGTACGCGCCGTTCGTGGGCTCGATCGTTCCCGTACTCCAGAAGCGGCAGTTCGAAAACTGCACCGGGGCCCGCGCGCCGGAGTGCACGGACCAGAACTTCGCGCCGGTCGGCACCGGTCCCTTCATGGTGGACGAGTTCCGCCCCAACGACGTGGTGCGCTACGTCGCCAACGAGCGCTACCGCAACCCCGACGAGCCGGTCTTCTCCTCGGTCCTGCTCAAGGGTGGTGGAGACGCCGTATCGGCTGCCCGCGCGGTGCTGGTGACCGGTGAGTTCGACTACGCCTGGAACCTGCAGGTGGAGCCGGAGATCCTGGCCGACATGGAGCAGGAGGGCAGGGGCGAGGTGATCACCGCGTTCGGGACCCTGGTCGAGCGCCTGGTGATCAACAAGACCAATCCCGACCCGTCGCTCGGCGACACCCGCTCCACCCACCAGGACGGCGCCAACCCGCACCCGTTCCTGTCCGATCCGGTGGTGGTGCGTGCGCTGTCGCTCGCCATCGACCGCGACATCCTGGTCGACGCCGGCTACGGTGCCGCGGGACGGGTGACGTGCAACGTCCTCCCCGCGCCGCTGGTGTACGCATCGACCGCCAACGACTGGTGCATGACGCGGGATGTCGAGGAGGCCAACCGGCTCCTGGACGAAACGGGCTGGGAACGGGGCCGCGACGGCGTTCGCGCCAAGGACGGGGTGCGGCTCTCGATCCTGTACCAGACTTCGACCAACTCCGTCCGGCAGGGGACACAGGCGCTGATCAAGCAGATGTGGCGGGAGATCGGCGTGGAGACCGAGCTGCGCAACATCAGCGCCTCGGTGTTCTTCGGCAGCGATCCGGCCAGCCCCGACACCTACCAGAAGTTCTACGCGGACATCCAGATGTACACCAACAACTTCGACGGCACCGACCCGCAGGCCTACATGGCCGGCTGGATCTGCGACAAGATCCCGGGGCCGGACAACCAGTGGAACGGCAGCAACATCTCCCGCTATTGCAACCCGGAGTACGACGCGCTGTCGGCGGAGTTTGCCGAGACGGCGGGGATCGAGCAGCGTGCGGAGATCGCCAAGCGAATGAACGACCTGTTGATCGCCGACGGAGTCATGGTCCCGCTGATCGATCGTGGCGAGGTCGCCGCACGGGCGCTTTCGCTTGGCGGCGTCCGGCACAACGTCTGGGACGCGACCCTGTGGAACGTCAACGAGTGGCATCGTACCGAGTGAGCGGAGCGAACCTCACTCGCAGAGTGAGGTGACGCGGGCCGCACGGCCCCCGCATGCTGCGCTACGCGATCCGGCGTCTGCTGTTCGCCATCCCGACGCTGTTGGCGATCAGCTTCGTCGTGTTCGCCCTGCTGGACCTGGCGCCCGGTGACCCGACCGCTCAGCTCCCGCTGACGATTCCGCCGGAGGTCCGCGAGCAGATCCGGCAGAGCCTGGGGATCGGCCAGCCGTTCCCGGTGCGCTACCTGCGGTGGCTCCAGCAGTTCCTGGTGAACGAGCCGCTCAACCTGCTGGAGACGGTGCTCGGCGCCGAGATCGGCGACTCCGGCGCGCGCCTGCGCGTGCGCTCCTGGGCGACCCGGTCGCCGGTGGTGGACCTGGTCGCCGAGCGGCTGCCGCAGACGTTGACCGTGGTGGGCATCTCCTACCTGGTCGCGATCCTGATCGCGGTGCCGGTCGGGGTGCTGTCCGCCTACCGGCAGCACTCGATCTTCGACCGGCTGGGCACCGTGGTCACGATGGTCGGGTTCTCGGTGCCGACCTTCTTCACCGGCACCGTGCTGATCGTGATCTTCAGCGGCATGCTGGGCTGGCTGCCGTCGATCTACGACACCACCCACCGGGTGACCGACCTGGACAGCCTGGTCTACCAGGTGAAGCAGATGATCATGCCGGTCATGGTGCTGGCACTGTTCAACGCCGCGCAGATCAGCCGCTTCACACGCTCGGCGGTGCTGGACACCATTCACCAGGAGTACGTGCGCACCGCCCGGGCCAAGGGGCTCACCGAGCGCGTCGTGGTCCTCATCCACGTGCTGCGCAACAGCATGATCCCGGTGGTCACGGTGCTGGCCCTGGGCATTCCCACGACCTTCGCCGGAGCGGTCATCACGGAGCAGATCTTCCGCATCAACGGCATCGGTGCGCTGCTGATCGGTGCGATCGAGGGGGCGGACATTCCCACCGTGCAGACGGTGACCTTCCTCTTCGCGGTGCTGATCGTGACCTTCAACCTGGTGGCGGACCTGCTGTACGGCGTGCTGGATCCGCGCATCCGCTATGACTGAGGCGGTCCGCTCGCGCGCCGCCCGCCGGCTGCGGCGCCATTCCGGAACGATCGCGGGCGCCGCGGTATTGTCGCTGATCGCGCTGGCGGTGCTGTTCGGGCCGGCCGTCCACGACGTCGATCCCCAGTTCCTGGACTACCGGGCCAAGAACCAGGGCCCGTCCCTGGAGCACCCGCTGGGCACCGACAACCTGGGCCGCGACACGCTGGCCCAGATGCTGGCTGGCGGGCGCATCTCCCTGGCCGTGGGCATGGCCGCGATGCTGCTGTCGTTGACGCTCGGCACGATGGTGGGGGTCACCGCCGGCTACTTTCACCGGTTCGACGGTCCGCTGATGAGATTTACGGACCTGTTCCTGGCGTTGCCCGTGCTGCCGCTGCTGCTGGTCACCATGATGCTGTTCCGCGATCCGCTGCAGTCCGCGCTGGGCACGGAGGCCGGCATCTTCATCCTGATCGTGATGGTCATCGGCATCACGAGCTGGATGCAGACCGCGCGCATCGTCCGCGGGCAGGTGCTGGCCATCAAGCAGTGGGAGTACGTGGTGGCCGCGCGCAGCATCGGCGCGCGGCCGCTGCGCATCATCCTGCTGCACATCTTCCCGAACGCGCTGAGCCCGATCGTGGTGGCGGCCACGCTCGGCATCGCGCAGGCGATCATCACGGAGAGCGCGCTGAGCTTCCTGGGCCTGGGGTTTCCGTCGGACTTCCCGACCTGGGGCCGGCTGCTCTACGACGGCGTGCCGTTCCTGACCCTCACGCCGGCGCGCGTGATCTGGCCGGGGGTGGCGATCTCGCTGACGGTGCTGAGCGTCAACTACCTGGGCGACGGACTGCGCGACGCGCTCGACCCGCACGCCAACGTGGGCGGCGGCTGATGCCCGTGATCACGAGTCGGCCCAGCCCGCGGTCTCGGACGTCGGCGCCAGGAACGTCTGCTCATCGACCAGCATGCCGCCGGAGCCGGACCGGAGGTCCTGGAGGATGCGCTCCTCGCGGTCGCCGGGGCTCTCCATAGGGACCAGGCGGGCGACCGGCGTGCCGTACTTGCTGATGATGATCGGCGTCCCGGTAGCCGCGACGCGGTCGATCAGCGCCAGGCACTTCTGCCTGAATTCGCCCGCGGGCACCGTATCGACCGTTTCGTCCACGGACATGGAACGTGGACGAAACCCGCAGGCGTATCAATCGCCGGGCGACTGGTAGAAGGCCATGCTGGCGTAGCTGACCAGCGAGCCGGTGTCCGGCTGGGGGTTCTGGCCGTAGGCGAGCAGGGTGCCGTGGCGTTCACCACCGGCCAGCAGTGGGTACAGGGAGTAAAGGCCGGAGATCGCGTCCACGTTGCGGCTGTTGCCGTCGGCGTGCAGCAAGCGCGTAAGGCCGGCCGCGTCGAACCGCTCCGAGTAGTCCAGCAGGGCGCGGTCAGCCTGCTCGCAGGCTGCGGCGCCGGCGTCGTCCATGCGGTCGGTGCCGCCGAACTTGGGCCCAATGTGGGCCAGGTCCACGCTGAGGATGTACAGAGCGCGCTTGCCGGTGGCGGCGACCGCCTCGCGCAGCGCCTGCAGCTCGCCTGCGACCTCCGGCGACCGCAGCGGATCGGAGCCCTCGCGCAGGTACGGGTCGACGCTGCCAAGCAGGACCGGCACCACCTCGTAGGCCGGCAGGCCGGCGCGCGCCTCGGTGTAGTGGAGGAACAGCAACGGGAACTCCACCGAGTGCTCGGTGCGGTGCAGTGCCTGCCGGTCGGTGACGTCGCGGCCGGCGCGGCGCGACCAGTCCTCGATCACGCTGCGCCCGGTCGGCGCCTGGCCGAACGGCGTCGCGTAGTCCTTGTCGGTCGCGATCGCGAAGCCGGCACCCGGCTCGACGCCGGCGTGGTGGGCCACGCCCAGGATGACGTAGAGCTCGATGGGCTCCGGATCACGGGCCGCGGCGGCCAGCGCCGCGAAGGCTGGCGGGTAGATCGCGCCGCCCGCCCGCAGGTCGATGTGAGGGCACATCACGGCCGCCAGGCACGGGGCGTTCGCGTCGGTCGCGGAGACGGCCGCGGGTTTCATGGACTTGGGGATCGCCGTCCGGGCCTCGACGAAGAAGCGGTCGAACATCGCGGCCAGCTCGCCCGCGTCGTCCGGGTACGACCTGCCGGCGTGCCAGGCGGGCCGCACCGTGGTGCGGGCGAACTCTTCGGATACGCGGGCAATGCGCTCGGCCGCCACCCGGTCGTGCAGGAAGCAGCCGCGGCTCAGCGTGCGCAGCAGCCGGTGGATCTCCGCGACGTCGATGTCGGCGCCGGGGAGCCGCTCGCGCAGCACCTGGCGAACCTGTCCCATGGAGTGCCTGCCGTCCAGGCAGGACAGAACGAGCAGCCCCGCGGCGCCGAGCCCAAATCCTCGCCTAAGCGCAGTGACGGCGCCATGAAGGCTTCGGGCCCAAATTCTGGGCGGGTTCTCTCAGGCGACACCGGGAGGATGTGAGGCTGTGCGCCGCGCAGGAAATGCGGATTGTCGATTCTTCGGAGCAGACCAGGGCAGACGGCCGCGCCACCGGAAGGTCGGCAGCCAGCCGACCGCACAGTGCTCCCGGCGCCGGCGCGTGGGCCGGGGCTGATGCCAGCGAGAAGGCGGTGGAGCGTGCGTGCGGCGACCTGCCGCTCTACCCGGCGCGCGGCCAGGGCTGTGAGTAGGTGGCCTGGGTGGCCAGTTTGAACCGCTCCCAGACCGCGTTGATGCGCGCGATGGTCGGCTCGCACGCGCACAGTCGCAAGCGCATCATGCAGTTGTTGCGATTCATCCGCCCGGCCACGTGCACGATCAGCAGCCGGTACCTCTTGAACCGCGCCGTGCGCTCGGTGGCGCTGAAGCACATCCCGCGAATCGCGCTGGCGATGTTGTAGCTCAGGATCGACAGCTTCAGCCACGCCGCGTTGACCGCAAATCGTTGGCTCGGCATGTGGCCGCCCGCCAGGGCGTTCTTCAACTCGTCGTGCACGTGCTCGACGGTGCCGGCCTTTTCCCGCTGCCACCGCAGCAGCCGTGCTGCGTCCCATTCCAGATTGGTCGCCACCGCGTGATGGTGCCGATCTGAGCCGTCAGCGAACAGCGACCCCTGCGGCTTGAGAATCCGCAGCCCCACGTAGCGCAGCGGCCGACTGTGCTTGTGCTCGTAGCGCTGCGAGGGCACGAAGTCCACCTCCGCACACTGGCGCTTGGTGCCGTCCGGTTCCTCGTCGAACGTCACCCAATCCTGCTCGGCGACCGCTCGGCATGCTTTGGCCAACTCCGGGCTCATCACCGCGCTGATCGCCAACCCAATTCGCCCGCCGGGCTCCGAGTCGCGGTCCTCTGCACTGAGCCACTGCAACAGATCCGTCTCATAGCAGGCTGAGTCGCCCCGGAAGTAGCGCTCGGTGACCGTGTCGGGCAGCGCCTCGAACGCCATCCGCGCGCAGCTGCGCGGCTCCTGCCTAGCCGGCACGTTGCCGTCACGGAACTGGTCAGCCACGATCAGGTCGGCTTCGGCCCACAGCGCGATCATCGGCTGGTAGCCGCGCCCGCCCTGATAATGCGCGTAGGCGGCCTGTTTGTGGCTCTCGATGAGGGTGGCGTCCTGATCGATGGTGGCGATGCTCAGCCGTCGGCCGTGCTGCTCGTAGAGCGCGGCGATGTTCCGAACGCCTCCAGCCTGCACCTCCTGCAGCCCCGCCACGGCGCTGCTGTTGGGCACGATGAAGCTCAACTGGCTCTCCCGCGGCGGACGCTGATCCTCCAAGTCCGTCGTGGAACGCCTCCAGGAAGTACCGCACCGCCGTCGACTTCGGCGGCCGGTAGCCCAGGCCGCGGACAGCCGTCGTCAGGCCGATATCATCGGGGCACTCGCCGCCGATGGTCTGCAGCAGAACGCTCTCGACCATCTGCGCCTCGGAGAAATGCGCAGGGGCAGAGTGTCGATCAGATCGGGAAACCCCAGCGAGCGGAACGCCCGTCGCCAGGGCGCCAGCGTGGGGGCTGGATGCCTCCTGCAGCGGTCGAGTGTCGAGCAAGAAAGGCGTCTTGGCCAGAATGGGCAAACGAGCAGGCATGACGCCGATAGCATAGGATAACTATGGAACGACGCACTCCCTCGATGCTTCAAATCGCTTGTCCGACGAGCATTCTTCAGAGGGCCGGACGTCCAAGGCGAGAATTAGGGCCGAGCACGATGGGTTGCGGGGCGAACTCCAGGGGGTCGCGCACGTAGAATGCGCGGGAGCCGTCGTGATCGACCGGGACCACATCCACGTGCCGAACCCGCGGCAGCGGCGGTTCGATGGTGTAGCGCACGTGTGGACTACGTGTTGCTCAATCGGTCTCCAGCTCGGCGGCGGACACGCCGATCTGCACGATCCGCGGCTGGTCGATGCCCGCGACGCCGACGTACTTGAAGACCGCCGCGTCGAGCTCGCGCGGTTGCGCGTCCTGGATCACCACCTGCTCCTCGCCTGTAAGAAGCGCGGCGAACGGCGCCGCCTGCGTGCCGGCGTCGGGATCGGTCGGGAAGGCGAACCCGGTGCCGGGCATGTTCGTGAACGCGATCTGACCGGTCTCGTCGCTGATCCAGAACTCGGAGATCACCGAGTTGTCGGCGATGTCGGCGAGCACGGCGTTGATCTGATCCGCGTCCATGCCCGCCTGCAGCGCGGCGTCGATGAGGTGGGCGGTCAGCATGGCCTGCGCGACCATGTGCCCGGAGATCGCATCCAGCGCCGATTCCTCGTCGGCAGCGGCCACGCCGCCTGCCAGCAGACATACGCCGATGCCGACGACCATCAGCAGTCTCTTCATGGCGGGGAACGGTATGGTGCGGCGTCGCTTCGGTCAACTCGACGCAGGCGCAGACGGCGGACACGCCCATGGGGCGGGACGCGCGCGGTACTGAGGTATCTTTGGGCGGATGCCAGAACCCTCACAACCCGCTGCAGAGGTCGTGGAGGCCGGCCCGGTCCCGGCGAAGGGACGGATCACGCATCTCGATGCGCTGCGCGGCGTCGCCGTGCTGGGCATCCTGGTGATGAACGCCGTCTCATACGGCCTCGAACCGGCCGCCTACTTCAACCTCAGCGCCGCCAACTCGACGCCGCTCGACTGGATCATCGGCGTTCTGGGCGAGATCGCCGTCGACCAGAAGTTCATGGGCATCTTCTCCATCCTGTTCGGCGCCGGCATCGTCCTGTTCGCCGACCGAGCGGCGGACAAGGGAGCCGGCCCGGGCCGGCTCAGCCTGTGGCGCAATCTTCTGCTGTTGGGCATCGGCGTGCTGCACATGGCGTTGTGGGACGGCGACATCCTGGTGGTCTACGCCGTCGCCGCACCGTTCCTGATCCTCGCGCGGCGGCTGCCGCCGCGGCTGCTGTTCGGCGCAGGCGCGGGCATCTATCTTGTCGCTCCCATCCTCAGCGCCCTGTTCCAGACCGGAATCGACGCCGGCGGGCGGCCGTTGGGCGAGATCTGGCTCAGCGAGGGCGACACGTCGGATGCCATCTGGTTCTATCTCGGCTTCCATGCGTTCCTGCGCGCCACGGGCATGATGCTGATTGGCGTTGCGCTCTACCGCTCGGGCGTGCTCTCCGGGCAGCGCCCGTGCGGGTGGTATCGGCGGATGGCATTCCTCGGGCTCGGCGTCGGTCTGCCACTCGCGGGGCTCGGTGTGCTGATCGGCGTGCGTAACGACTTTGCGCCGAACACCGCGCTGTTCTCGATGATCCCCAACACGCTCGGGACGATTCCCGCCTCGCTGGGCTGGATCTCGCTGATCATCCTCTGGAACATGCGCGCGCCGACCGCCCTGCACGGCCGCGTTCGGGCGCTGGGGCAGATGGCGCTTACCAACTACCTCACCCAGACCGTCTTGGGCATCCTGGCGTTGCGGGTGGCTCTGGGCGGTGTCGGCCTGACCCGTACGGCCGTCCTTGGCTTCATCGTCGTGGTGTGGGCCTTGCAGCTCTGGTGGTCGCAGGCGTGGCTCAGCCGGTTCCGTTTCGGACCGTGCGAATGGCTCTGGCGCGTCGCGACCTATCGGCGCATGCAGCCGCTACGCCGCGGAGCTATCCCGACTTGAGGTAGGGGATGCCGCTCGCCCTCGGCGCGACCGCGCGGCCGACGAAGCCGGCCAGCAGGAGCACGACCAGGGCGTAGGGCAGCGCCTCGATCACGAACGGGGCCGCTCCCACCAGCGCCCGCAGCGCGCCGGCGGTGCCCTGCAGGTCGAAGGCGCCCTGCAGCCGGGCGGCCAGGGCTTCCAGGAAGCCGAACAGCAGGCAGGCCACCAGCGTGCGGCCCGGGCGCCACTTGCCGAAGATCAGGGCCGCCAGCGCGATGAACCCCTTGCCGGCGGTCATGTCGCGGATGAACGCCGCGGACTGCGCGGTGGCCAGGTAGGCGCCGGCCGCGCCGCACAGCGCCCCGCACAGCAGCACGGCGCGGTAGCGGATCGCTGCCACGGAGATGCCGGCGGTGTCCACCGCTTCGGGGTTCTCGCCCACCGCGCGCAGCCGCAGCCCGAAACGGGTCCGGTAGATGACCCAGAACGCCGCCGGCACCGTCAGGAACGCCGCGTACACCAGCACGTTGTGGCCGGACAGCAGCTCTCCGTACAGGTGGCCGATGACCGGCACCCCCTGGATCGCCTCGGCGCCGGGCCAGACCGTCGGCCGGAACCGCCCCTCGGGCGGGAGTTGTGGCGTCCGCCCCCCCTGGCCGAACCAGGCGCTGGCCAGCAGCACGGTGAGGCCCGCCACGAGGATGTTGATCGCCACGCCGGAGACGATCTGGTTGCCGTGGAAGCGGATGCAGGCCACGCCGTGCAGCAGCGCCAGCAGCACCGCGCAGGCGATGCCGGCTGCCAGGCCCACCCACGCCGCCGCCGGCAGCAGGGCCGTCAGCCCCGCGGCCGCAAGCAGCTCCGACGACACGTACGACGCGGCGGCGGCCGCGAACGCGCCGCCGAGCATCTTGCCCTCCAGCCCGATGTCGACGATCCCCGACCGCTCCGAGAACAGGCCCGCCAGGGACGCCAGCACCAGCGGCACCGACACCCGCAGGGTGGCATCCAGCAGCAGGACGAAGAACCCGAACGCCTCCATCGGCCTACTCCGCCGCGGCCCGCCGGCGGCGGCGCAGCCAGGGCAGCAGCACCGGGCGGAACAGGTACTCCAGCGCGCCCACGAACAGGATCACCAGGCCCTGGATCACCACCACCAGCTCGCGGCTCACCTTCGGCATCTCGAACGCCAGCTCGGCGCCGCCCTGGTACAGCGCGCCGAACAGCAGGCTGGCGATGACGATGCCGAGCGGGTGGTTGCGGCCCATCAGCGACACCGCGATCCCCACGAACCCGTAGCCGGCGGTGAAGTTGAGCAGCAGCCGGTGGCTGACCCCCATGATCTCGTTCAGCCCCATCATCCCGGCCAGCGCGCCGGAGATCGCCATGGCGCGCACGATGTTGCGCGACGGCGAGATGCCGGCGTAGACCGCGGCGTCGGTGTTGGCCCCCACGGTACGCAGCTCGTAGCCCCAGCGCGTGTGCCAGATGAAGATCCATACGCCGGCGCCGCACACCAGCGCCCACGGAAACGCCATGTTGAGCGGCGTGCGCGGAAAGTCGATGCCCACCCATGCGAGCACTTCGTGCATCGCCGGCAACCGGACGTGCTCGGCGAAGGAGCGGCTCTGCGGGGACATCTGACCGGGATCGATGAGCACGTTCACCAGCAGGTAGACCATCAGCGTGGCGGCCAGGAAGTTGAACATGATGGTGGTGATGACGATGTGCGAGCCGCGCCGGGCCTGCAGGTAGCCCGGCACCCACGCCCACACCGCCCCGAACAGGGCGCCGGCCGCGACCGCCAGCGGCAGCAGGACCACCAGCGGCAGCCCGTCCAGGAACAGGCACACCAGCCCCACGCCCAGGCCGCCGAGGTAGCCCTGGCCCTCGCCGCCGATGTTGAACAGGCCGCAGTGCAGGGCGACCGACACGGCCAGCGCGGTGAAGATGAAGTTGGTGGCGTAGTACAGGGTGTAGCCCCATGCCTCCGGGAACCCGAACGCCCCGCGGACCAGGACCCCCAGCGCCTGGATCGGGCTCTCGCCGATGATCAGGATGACGATGCCTGCCACCACGAAGGCGGCCAGCAGGTTGACCAGCGGCAGCACGCCGTTGGCGGCCCAGCGCGGCAGGCCCCCTTCCGGCAGGGCGGCAGCCACCTCAGGCCGCCGCGCCGATCCCGGCCATCAGCGGACCGATGGTCTGCTCGGTCGCGTCCGCCCCCGCCACCTCGCCGGCGACGGCGCCGTCGAACATCACCAGCACCCGGTCGCTCAGGGAGATGATCTCGTCCAGCTCGACCGACACCAGCAGGATCGCCATGCCCCGGTCACGCAGCAGGACCAGCCGCCGGTGGATGAACTCGATCGCGCCGATGTCGAGCCCGCGGGTGGGCTGGCCGATGAGCAGCACGTCCGGATCGCGGTCGAGCTCGCGCGCGACGATGATCTTCTGCTGGTTGCCGCCGGAGAAGGCATCGGAGCGCAGCAGCGGATCGGGCGGGCGGACGTCGTACTCGTTCATCTGCCGACGGGAGGAGGCGATGATGTCCCGCCGGTGCATGAGGATGGCGCCGTTGTAGGCGCGGTCGTCGTGGTAACCCAGGATCGACGATTCGTTGGCCGCGAAGGTCGCGACCAGCCCCATGCGCTGCCGGTCCTCCGGGACGTGGCCCAGGCCGGCGTGGCGCATGCGGCGCGCATCGCCTGCCTCACGCCCGTCGCACACCATGCGGCCGCTGACCGTCACCGTGCCGGCGTCCGGCCGCCCGATCCCGGCCAGCAGGGCCATCAGCTCCGACTGGCCGTTGCCCGCCACGCCGGCGATGCCGACGATCTCGCCCCGGCGCACACGCAGGCTCACGTCCCGTACGCGTCGCACGCCGGCGGCGTCGGTGTAGTCCAGGTGGTCGGCGGCCAGCATCACCTCGCCGGGCGTGGCGGCGCTCTTCTCCACCCGCAACAGCACCGCACGGCCCACCATGAGCTCGGCCAGGTGCTCCTGCGAGGTGTCCGCGGTGTCGACATGCGCCACGACCTCGCCGCCGCGCATCACGGTCACGCGGTCGGTGGCGGCCATGATCTCGCGCAGCTTGTGGGTGATCAGGATCATGGTCCGCCCCTGCGCCTTGAGCGCCGCCAGGATCCGGAACAGCTCGTCGGCCTCCTGCGGCGTCAGCACCCCGGTCGGCTCGTCCAGGATCAGGGTCTCGGCGCCGCGGTAGAGCGCCTTGAGGATCTCCACCCGCTGCTGGATGCCGACCGGCAGGTCGCCGACCGGGGCATCGACGTCCACCTCCAGCCCGTACTCACGCGCCAGGTGGGTGAGCGCCTCGCGCGCGCGGCTCAGGCCGTGCCGCATCCGCGCCCCGCCCTCGGCGCCCAGCAGGACGTTCTCCAGCACCGTCAGTGGCTCCACCAGCATGAAGTGCTGGTGGACCATGCCGATGCCGGCGGCGATCGCGTCGCGCGGGCCGGCGATGGTGGCCGGCCGGCCGGCCACCTCGATCGTGCCGGAGTCGGCCCGGTAGAACCCGTAGAGGATGCTCATCAGGGTCGACTTGCCGGCGCCGTTCTCGCCGACGATGCCGTGAATGGACCCGGACGCGACCTCCAGCGACACGTCGCGGTTGGCCTGCACGGCGCCGAACCGCTTGTTGATCCCGCGCAGCGCAACAGCGGGAGAAGGTGCCGTCAGGGGCAGGAGTTGGTCGCCATGTAGTCGTGGATCTCCATCTCGCCTGCCACGATGGCCGCGCGCGCAGCCTCCACCCGCTCGGCCATTTCGTCGCTGATCAGGGCCTCGTTGTGCTCGTCGAGCGCCCAGCCGACGCCGTCCTCGGCCAGTCCCAGGACCCTGACGCCAGGCTCCCAGGCGCCGTCCAGCGCGGTCTTGAACACGTCGTAGGCGGCGACGTCGACGCGCTTCAGCATGGACGTCAAGACCGATCCCGGGTGCAGGTAGTTCTGGTTGGAGTCCACGCCGATCGACAGCTTGCCGCCGTCGTCGGCGGCCTGCAGCACGCCCAGCCCGGTGGCGCCGGCCGCCGCGAACACCACGTCCGCGCCGCGGTCGAACTGCGACTTGGCAAGCTCCGCGCCCTTCACCGGATCGGACCACGCCGCCGGCGTGGTGCCGGCCATGTTCTGGTAGATTTGCGCGTCCGGATTGACATGGCGCACCCCGTGCACGTAGCCGCAGGCGAACCGGCGGATCAGCGGGATGTCCATGCCGCCCACGAAGCCGACCGTGCCGGTCTCGGACGCCAGGGCGGCGATCATGCCCACCAGGAACGAGCCCTCGTGCTCCTTGAACACGATGGACTGGACGTTGGGGTGGTCGACGACCATGTCGATGATGGCGAAGCTGGTGTCCGGGTATTCGGCGGCCACCGCGTCCACGGCCGGCGCCTGGCTGAAGCCGACGGCGATGATCGGGCTGTAGCCGCGGCGCGCGAAGTTCCGGAACGCCTGCTCGCGCTGCGCCTCGTTGGTGATCTGGAACTCGGCGTAGGCGACGCCGGTCTCTTCCTTGAACCGCTCGGCGCCGTTGTAGACGCCCTCGTTGAACGACTTGTCGAACTTGCTGCCGACGTCGTAGACGACGGCCGGATTGATGTCGGCCAGGACGGCGCCGGCGCACAACAGGCCGATCGCCGCCGCACAGAACATTCGTCGCACGGTGATACCTCCGTATCGGTGGGTACGCGGACGCCGGGCGCCGCGCAGCTATCCGACATGCTCGGTAAAACGGCCGATTCGTGCAAGCCCATACCGAGGGGCGAAAACCGACCATGGGCTTCGACGCCGAAGTCCGTGGCCAGCTCGAAGCGTCACATTCCTGCGCCCGCGAAAACGGCCGACGGTTCCCGAGAAGAAGCCACTTCGACGCCGAAGCGGGGGTCGAACCCGGAGGCCATCCTTGTCTTTCGGTGATCGGGCTGTGATCATCGAGACTGCGAGGGCCGAACGTGGAAGAGATTCGCGCAACGAAACAGGCTTCACGAACGGGACGAGAGCAACGTGAGCTCGCCGCCTTGGGACGATTCCGCTCCGGACGGACAGACATCGCCCGAGACCACGACCGCCACTTGGCCGAGGCCCATGCACGGAACGGTGACACGGGCGATGCGGACACGCCCGATGGCCGGGAGATGACGCCGTGAGCGAACCGCTGAGGCTGCTCGCCGTCATGGCGCACCCGCACGACTGGACCTGGGTGTCGGGCACCCTGTGCCTGCATGCCCGCGCGGGCGACCGGGTGACCGTCTGCAGCGTCACGCACGGCGGCGCCACCCACCGCGAGCGCTATATGGACGAGATGGCCAGGCCGGAGGCGGAACGCGACCCGGCCATCGTCGGCGAGCCGGTGGAGGCATACACCGGCCGCAAGGAGCAGGAGATGCGCCAGGCGGCGGCGCTGTTCGGGATCGACGACGTGCGCGTGCTGGGCTTCGACGACAAGCCGTTCACCCGCCAGGAGCAGCCGCAGGCGATCGACGCGATCCGGGAGCTGATCGTCGAGGTCGCTCCCGACGTCCTGATCACCGAGAACCCGTACGGCGACTCCGGCTTCCGCATGGCGCACCGAACCGACCACACGGAAGTGGGCCGGGCGGTGCTGGAGGCGCGCGACCGCGCCGCCACCCCGCGCGCCGGACGCCCGCACCGCGTCGCGGTCACCTACTTCTCCGGCATCATGTTCGACACCAGCCAGGTCACCTGCGGGGTGGAGCTGCCCGATGACGTCGTCGAGCTGCGCGTGCAGGCGGAGGCGTGCTACCGCACGCAGGAGCACAACCCGGAACGCGCCCGCCGGCGCATCGAGATGGAGCTCGCCCACCTGGGCCGCGTGATGAGGACCCGCTACGCGGAGACCTTCGTGCAGGAGAGTCCGTCGCTGCTCCGGCGCCTGGCGGCCCCGGAGCGCATGCTCGCCGCCTCCCGCGAGGGCCGCGTGGAGCGCATCCGCCGGCTCATGTAGCGGCCGGCTCGGGCTACTCCGCCGGAAGCTCCACCCGCCGGCCGGTGCGCGCCGACTCGTAGGCGGCGTCGACGATCAGGCCCACCCGGACCGCCGCCTCGCCCGGCACCGGCACCGGACCCTCGTCGCGCGTGGCGGCGATGAAGTCGCGCACGAACCGCTCGCCGTAGCCGCCCCCGTAGGCGCGCGACTCGGCGGGCGTGAAGGTGAAGGTGCGCTGCGGTGCGGCCGCGAACTCCGGCACGCCGCTTTCCAGGTGCAGCTCCGGCGGGCCGCGGTCGTTCCACCACAGTCGCCCCTCGCGGCCGTTGACGCCGACGTGCTGGTCGTAGCCGGCGGGGTTGTAGAAGCCGCCGCCCGCGACGGCCAGCATGTAGCCGGCGTGCAGCGAGGCCAGCGCCCCGGAGCGCAGGCGCATCGACAGGGTCGCCGTGTCCTCCACGTCGAAGCCGTCGTCGCCGCGGGTGGCGACCTCCGCCGCCACCGAGACGACGGGGTCGCCGGTGAGGAACCGCATGAGATCCAGCGAGTGGCAGCCCAGCCAGGAGAGGATCCCGCCGCCGGCAGCCCCGCGGTCGAACAGCCAGTGGTCGGGGCCGCGGAAGCGGACTTGCGTGGTGAGCATCCGGATCTCCACCGAGAACAGCGTGCCCAACGCGCCGTCGCCTACCAGCCGGCGCGCCTCGGCGATCAGCGGGTTGTAGCGGTTGGTGTAGAACACGGAGAGTTGCCGGCCGGCCCGCTCGGCGGCGGCCACCACGCGCCGCGCGTCGGCGGCGGTGCGGCCCAGCGGCTTCTCGGCCAGCAGGTGGTGGCCGGCCTCCAGGATGGCCGCGAACAGGTCGGGGTTCCGGTCGTTGCGCTCGGCGGCGACCACGAAGGCCAGGTCGCGGCGCCCCAGGAGCTCCGCCAGGCTGCCGGCCTGCTCGACCGGCGTGTCGCGCACCTCGCCACGCAGATCCTCCAGGGCCGAGGCGTCCTCGTCCCAGACCACGATGCGGCCGACCTCGGGCAGGCAGTCCAGCGTGCGGATGTGGCCCGCCGAGTGCGGGTGGCGGAGCCCGATCAGGGCGGCGGTCAGTTGCTGCATCATCTTTCCTCGATTCGTCGTTCGCCCATGATGGTGTCGGCGGGATAGGCGCGGTAGCTGTTGCGGATGGTCGGGCTGCGCAGGTCGGCCTGCCACACCACGGCGCCGCCGGCGTCCGCCTCGACGATCACGCGCTGCGGGTCGGAGTCGTTGGTCTCGAAGTTGATCAGCGTGGTGCCGGACGGCAGCCGGTAGGCGCTCGACCGGGACAGCGAGTACAGGTCCGGCGTGTGGCGGTACTCCCACACCTTCACCGCGATGAGATCGTAGGTGTTGAGGGCCAGCTCCAGGGCGCGCGAATACTGGCCTCCTTCCTCCTCCGGCCGGTCGCGGCCGTTGTCGAACAGCAGGATGTTGCCGTTCGGGAGCTCGGCGGCGGTGTGCTGGAAGTAGAACCGGTCGGTGGGGTCGGCGAACTCGTAGCTCGACTCCGGCCCGCCGAGCCGCCACTCGATGCTCCTGAAGTCGGGCGCGATGGAGATGATCTCGTTGCGGTTGGCAAGCGACAGGATCACGTTGCCGCGCACGCCGAAGGCCAGCGAGTTGACGTTCAGCCAGTTCTTGATGTCGCCGGCCCAGCGGACGCGGTTGGCCAGGGACAGGTGGTCTCGCGCGTCCCAGACCTCCTCGGTGGTGTGCGTGGCCTGGTCCCACAGGCGCAGCGAGTCGACCAGCACGCGGGTCTCCGGCTCGCCTCCCTGCCCGCTGTCGTCGATGGTGATGATCTCGTGGGCGATGTAGAGCACCTGCTCGTCCGGCAGGATCAACAGGTCGTGGTGCGCCCACTTGTCGATGTCGTTGTTGACCAGCCGCGTCACGACGCGCCCGAGCGGGTCGATCTCGCGCAGGCAGCAGTTCACGAAGCGGCCGGTGGGGCCGCCCTCCCAGTAGACGAGGTTGTGGTTGGGCTTCTGGCGCACCGCCCGGATCGGCGTGGGCGGGTCGGCGACGACCGGCCGGTTGCGGTGGTACCAGACGATGCGGCCAAGGCTGTCCAGGAACAGGAAGAAGCTGTCCGGGTTGTCCTGCAGGTCGAGCAGCACCAGCTCCGCGGTCGACTCGCCGGTCACGTCGATCCGCAGGCGGGCCAGGGCGGGCGGCAGCGCGCGCGTCCGGAACCTGCCGGCCGCAGCGGGTGTGCCGGGAGTATCGTCGCCGGCGACCGGCACCACCGCGTAGCGGTAGCCGGTGTCGGGGAGCAGGCGCACCACCGGCACGCGGTGGGCGCGGGCGGGCGCGGGGGTGGTCGCGGAGCGCAGCGCACCGGCGGGACCCGCGTATTCGACGTACACGCGGCCCGGCGCGTCGAGCTCCACGGCGATCTCTGCTATAAGGCTGTTGTCGGGGTGCAGCGCCGCGGTCGCCGACACGACGCGCGGCGGGTTGGAGTCCTCGGCGGAGGCGAGGAGGGCGGCCAGGACGAACGTGGCCGCCAGCAGACGGCGAAGGGAGGTAACGGCATTCATGATCGAGAACCGGATCCTATGGCGTAAGGCGCGCGGCGAAAAGGCGCTGGGCGTGTCGATGAACGAGCCCTCGGAGGAGGTGGTGGAGCTGGCCGGCCGCATGGGCCTGGACTTCGTCAACCTGGACGGACAGCACGCGCCGGTGAGCCCGCAGGAGGTGGGCACCATCTGCCGCATCGCCGAGGGGTTCGGGATGAGCACCACCATGCGCATCCCCGACGGTGCGGAGTCGACCATCCTGTCCTACCTGGACCGCGGCGTGCAGCTCATCGTGGTCCCCAACCTGCAGACGCGCGCGGAGGCGGAGGCGCTGGTCAAGTACACGTTCTTCGCGCCGCTCGGACTGCGCAGCTCGACCAGCTATCCGATGGTGCTGCGCCAGGACGGCCCGGAGCGCATCTCGCTGTTCGAGGCCGCCAACCGCAACACGCTGCTGGTCCCGCAGCTCGAGAGCGTCACCTCGGTGGAGAACCTGGACGAGATCCTGCAGGTGGACGGCATCGACTTCTTCGGCGGCGGGCCTGAGGACATGGCGCAGTCGCTGGGCATCCCCGGCGGACACGCCGACCCGCGCGTGGCCGACCAGTACGAGCGGGCGGAAGCGAAGGTCAGGGCGGCCGGCAAGTTCATGCTCGGCGACTACACCGAGTCGGTGCAGGTGCTCGGCGTCGTCAAGGGAGCGATCGAAGAGGCGCTCACCGGGCTGGGCCGCAACTCCGCGCTACCCTGGTAGCCGGCTCATGGTAGCCCGCTCATGGTAGAATGCGCAGTCCATGACGACGGCCACGTCCGGAGGCGTATCGGCGCAGCCGGATGAGTCCGCGACGGCGCGGGATGCCGCCCCGGAAGGCGTCCCGCCGTACGTCGAGTTCGCCTCGATCGACAAGAGCTACGACGGGCGCACGCTGGTCGTCAGGGACCTGAACCTCAGCGTTCGCGAAGGGGAGTTTCTGACCCTGCTCGGGCCGTCGGGCTCGGGCAAGACCACCTGCCTGATGATGCTGGCCGGGTTCGAGACGCCGTCGGCCGGCACCATCCGCATCGCCGGCCGCTCCGTGCACGACCTGCCGCCGCGGCAGCGCAACATCGGCGTGGTCTTCCAGAACTACGCGCTGTTCCCGCACCTCACGGTGGGACAGAATCTCTCCTTCCCGCTGGAAGTGCGCCGGCTCGATCCCGCGCAGCGGAGCGAACGCGTGCGGCGGGCGCTGCGGCTGGTGCGGCTGGAGGGGTTCGAGGACCGGCGGCCCGACCAGCTCTCCGGGGGCCAGCAGCAGCGCGTCGCCATCGGCCGCGCGCTGGTGTTCGAGCCCAGCCTGGTGCTGATGGACGAGCCGCTCGGCGCCCTGGACCGCAGCCTGCGCGAGGAGATGCAGTACGAGATCCGGCGCATCCACCGCTCGCTGGGCGTCACGGTGGTGTACGTCACGCACGACCAGCAGGAAGCGATGGTGATGTCGGACCGCATCGCCGTGTTCAACCGCGGCCGCATCGAGCAGGTGGCGACGCCGGAGATCCTCTACGAGGAGCCCGAACGGCCGTTCGTGGCCCGCTTCATCGGCGGCAACAACCTGCTGCGCGGGCAGGTGGCCGCCGTCGACGGCGACTACTGCCGGGTCGAGGTAAGCGGCCAGGCGATCACCGCCTTCAGGGTCGCGGAGTGCGCGGCCGGCGACGAGGTGACGCTGGCCATCCGCCCGGAACGGGTCGCCCTGGCGACCGGGTCGCACGAGTACAGCAACCAGTTCGAGGCGCAGGTCGAGGCGATCACCTTCCTGGGCGACCACCTGATCGTGCACGTCCGGGCCGGCGGGCGCACGGACTTCGCACTGAAGATCCCCAACATCGTCGGACATGGCGCGATGCTGGAGGGCGATACGATCACCATCGGATGGGCGGCAGCCGACTGCCGGGCATTGGACGTCGACCACGAGGAGGAAGAGGCATGAGGATGAACAGGCTTGCGCTGACCCTGACGCTGGCCGCGCTGGCGGGGAGCCTGCCGGCCGCCGCCGAGGAGATGACCATGGTGTCCTGGGGCGGAGCGTACGGCCGGGCGACGCAGAAGGCGCTGCTCGACCCGTTCGGCGCCGACACCGGCTACGACATGCGCATGGAGGACTTCAACGGCGGCCTCGCCGAGATACGCGCCCAGGTGGAGACCGGCAACGTGCACTGGGACGTGGTGGACCTGGAAGCCGCGGACGCGGTGCGCGGCTGCGACGAGGGGCTGCTGGAGGTCCTGGCGCCCGAGGACCTGTTCCCGGGACAGGATGCGGATGCCGCGGTGCAGGACTTCCTTCCCGGCATGATCTCCGAATGCGGCGTCGGACTGATCGTGTACTCGACGATCTACGCCTTCCGCACGGACCTGCTCACCGGCGAGAAGCCGTCCACCATGGCCGACTTCTTCGACCTGGAGCGGTTCCCCGGACGCCGCGGCATGCGGCGCTCGCCGTACGGCACCATGGAGTTCGCGCTGGTGGCCGACGGCGTGCCGGCCGACCAGGTGTACGAGACGCTGAGCACGCCGGAGGGCGTGGACCGGGCGTTCCGGAAGCTGGATGAGATCAAGGAGCACGTGGTGTGGTGGGAGGCCGGGGCGCAGCCGCCGCAGATGCTGGCCGACGGCGAGGTGGTGATGAGCACCGCCTACAACGGCCGCATCTTCAACGCCCAGGTGGCCGAGAACCAGCCGTTCGAGATCGTCTGGGACGGCCAGGTGCTGGACCACTCGCAGCTCGCCATCGTGGCCGGGGCGCCCAACCTGGAGGCGGCGCTGGAGTTCCTGGCGTTCACGGCCCGGCCGGAGTCGATGGCAGCCATGAGCGGCTACATCTCCTATAGCCCGACCCGGCACTCGGCGCTGCCGCTGGTCGGCACCCACGTCGAGATCGGCGTGGAGATGGAGCCGCACATGCCGGTCACGCCTGCGCGCCTGGAGCGCTCGGTGTTCAACGACTGGTCGTGGTGGGCGGACTACGGCGACGAGATCAACGACCGCTTCGGAGCGTGGCTGGCCCGCTGAACCGGCCCCGGCCGCGCATGTCCGGAACCGGCGGCGCCCGCCTCCGCGCCGCGCTGCTGGTCCTGCCGCTGGCAGGGTTCGTCGGCGTGGCGTTCCTGGCTCCGCTGGGGACGATGCTGGTGCGCAGCGTCCACGACCCCGTGGTCGCCGATGCGGTGCCGGACACGCTGGCATTGCTGCGCGGCTGGGACGGCAGCGAGGCGCCGCTGGAGCCGGTGTACGCGGCGGCCGCCCGCGAGCTGCTGGCCGCGCGGGAAGAGCGGACGCTCGGCCAGATCGCCACCCGCGTCAACCGCGTGGAAGCCGGCCTGCGCAGCGTCTTCACCCGCAGCATGCGCCGGCTGCAGGGCGTGGAGACCGATGACTGGCGCACGGCCATGGTGGAGGCCGACCCGGCGTGGGGAGAGGCGCGCACGTGGCGGGCGCTGGCGCGGGCCGGCGAGCGCTGGACTGCCCGCCACTACCTGAACGCCGTCGACCGGGACCGCGACCCGGACGGCCGCATCGTCCGCCAGCCGGAGGAGCAGCGGATCTACCTGCGGCTCTTCGGCCGGACCTTCCTGGTCAGCCTGGCGGTCACGGCGCTGTGCCTGCTGCTCGGCTACCCGCTGGCCTACGCAATCGCGCATGCGCCGCCGCGCCGCGCCGCGCTGCTCCTGGTCGGGGTGCTGCTGCCGTTCTGGACCTCGCTGCTGGTCCGCACCACGTCCTGGATCGTGCTGCTGCAGTCGCAGGGTGTGATCAACGACCTGCTGGTGGCGATCGGCGTGATCGGCGACGAGCAGCGGCTCGCCATGATCTACAACATGGCCGGCACGCTGATCGCGATGACCCACGTGCTGCTGCCGTTCATGGTGCTGCCGCTCTACTCGGTCATGCGCACCATCCGGCCCGAGTATCTGAGGGCCGCCGCGTCCCTGGGCGCGGGGCCGGTGCAGGCGTTCGTCCGCGTGTACTGGCCGCAGTCCCTGCCCGGGGTGGGCGCCGGGACGCTGCTGGTATTCATCGTCGCCCTCGGCTACTACATCACGCCGGCGCTGGTGGGGGGCCGCACCGGCCAGCTCATCTCCAACCTGATCGCCTACCACATGCAGGAGTCGCTCAACTGGGGGCTGGCGGCGGCGCTGGGCGGCATCCTGCTGACCTGCGTGCTGATCTTCTACGTGATCTACGACCGGGTGGTGGGCATCAACCGCCTGCGGCTGGGCTGAGATGGCGGCTCGCAACGCACCGGCCCGCACCCTTCCGGAACGCGCCGGGCGGGCCGTGTACCTGGGTTTCTGCACGGCGGTGCTGCTCTTCCTGATCGCGCCGCTGCTGGTGTTCGTCCCCCTGAGCTTCAACGCCGAGCCCTACTTCACCTTCACCGAGGGGATGCTCCGGCTCGACCCCGACGCCTACTCCCTGCGCTGGTACACGAGCGTGGCGGGCGACGAGGAGTGGCTGCGCGCGCTGGTCAACAGCCTGGTGGTCGGCGCCGCGGCCACGGCGCTGGCGACCGTGCTGGGCACCGTGGCCGCGCTCGGCCTGTCGAGCCCGGCGATGCCGGGCCGGACCGCGATCATGGGGTTGCTGCTCTCCCCGATCGTGACGCCGCTGATCATCTCCGCGGTCGGCATGTTCTTCTTCTACTCCGAAATCGGACTGGCGCAGACCCACCTGGGGCTGATCCTGGCGCACACCACGCTGGGCGCGCCGTTCGTGGTCATCACCGTCACCGCGACCCTGTCCGGCTTCGACCGCAACCTGCTGCGTGCCTCCGCCAGCCTGGGAGCCGGCCCGCTGACCGGCTTCCGCCGCATCCAGCTGCCGCTGATCGCTCCGGGCGTCGTGTCCGGCGCCCTGTTCGCCTTCGCGACCTCGTTCGACGAGGTGGTCACCGTGCTGTTCATCGGCGGCCTGGAGCAGCGCACCATCCCGCGCCAGATGTGGTCCGGCATCCGCGAGGAGATCAGCCCCGCGATCCTGGCCGTCGCCACCGTCCTGCTGGCCTTCGCCCTGCTGTTCATGGCCACCGTGGAGTGGCTGCGCCGGCGCGGCGACCGATCCGCTTGACCCTCCATGGGTTCTGCCGAGAGTGGAAGGGGATGAACGAATGGACCTGATGCAGCTTGCACGCACCCCAGTCGGGGAGTGGCCTCCGAACGGCGGGAACGTGCTGCATGCGGTTCTCGACGACCGGCAAGCGGGTGAATCGGACCGCCTCCTGGCCGCGGAGCTGGCCGGCGAGGTCGCGATCATCGACGACGATCTCGAGAAAAAGGCGCGCAAACGGGAAGCAAAGAAGCGGCAGCGCTGACAAGCCGATGGAGCTGTCGTCCGCACCTTCGGATCGGGACGAAGCGGCGGCGATCAGGAAGAGACTGGCGGCACTGGCCGACGAACAAGCGGCGTTGCGGGAACGGCTCGCCGAGATCGGCGCGCACCATGCGAACGACTACAGCCCGTCGCTTGGCGCGGCGCAGGTAACCGCGTCGTCGCCGCCGGCCGAGAAGATCGCGCTGTTTCGGTCGCTGTTCCGAGGCCGCGAGGACGTATTCCCGAGTTCTACAGCAACCAGGCGATGCGCCTGCCGACGTTCGGTGTCCCGCGCGTTATCGGCTGCGCCGAGCTCTGTCAACGTGAGACCGACGAACGATCGCCCGTGCTATGGTCGGCTTTCAGTTCTGGGGAACGCAGCAACTCAGGAGCGAGGATTCATCGATATGTCCGCAGCGAGCTACGAAGAACGAGTCCCGCCGGAGCTTCTTGCAGATGACGGCGTGTTCTATCCGACCAACGATGGCGAGCAGATGTGGTTGCTTTCCGAGCAAGTTCGCGAACTGGTAACTCGGACGCTGGAACCTGACCAGGCGGAACGGCTACTGCCGGAGTTGGATCGTCTGTTCAAGGAGTGGGCCATCTCTCCACCGGGATAGCTGTCGCCAGAAGCACAGTCGCTCGACGCTCAGATCCTCGTCCAGGTCACCGCAACGCGGACTCGCCCATGATCGACTCGGCGGCGTAGACGCGGTACTGGTTGGGCTTGCCGGGCGAGCGGTGGCCGACCTCCCAGACGGTCTGGCCGTCGGGGGTGACCTCGGCGATGATGAACACCCGGCAGCAGCGCTCGGCGCGGCTCGATCCGTACAGGATCAGGGTGTTGCCGCCCGGCAGGCGCTGCACGCTGGAGCAGCATGCCGCGTACAGCGGCGGGCGATGCCAGTACTCCCACACCCGGCGCGCGGTCATCCTCTCAAGGTCGAGCTCCAGCTCCACCGCGCGGGAGAACTGGGCGCCCTCGTCGTAGGGCCGGCCGGTGCCGTTGTCGAACAGCAGCACGTTGCCTGAGGGGAGCGGCACCGCCGTGTGCTGGGCGTAGAAGCGGTCCCGCGGGTCCTCGAACGTGAAGCCGCTGCCCGGGCCGCCCAGGCGCCAGCGCACGGAGGCGAGGTCGGGGGCGATCGAGATCACCTGGTTCAGGTGGCCGAGCGACACCAGCACGCTGCCGTCATCGGCCATCACGGCCGAGTTGCCGTGGCTCCAGTCCTGCACGCGCGGGTCGCGTTCGCACCCTCCCCACATGGGATGCCCGGGCAGCGTCCGGTTGGAGGCCGGTGCCGTCCGGTCGGCGGGGGAGAGGTGGTCGAAGACGTTCCAGACGATCGTCGCGGTGCCGGCCTCCGCATCCCAGATGCCCAGCGTGTCGCCTTCCTGCGGCACGGCCGGGTCGCCGTAGCCTTCCCAGAGCACGTCGCGCGACAGGTACAGCACGCGCCCGTCCGGCAGCACCTGCACCTCGTGGTGCATGGGCCCGAACGGCGCGCACTCGTCGGCCAGGCGGTGCAGCTCGCGGCCGGTGGGGTCGATCTCGACGAGGCCGGCGGCGGTGGTGCCGCCCTTGAAGCCGGCCAGGTAGACGATGTTGCCGTTCGGGCGGCGGGCCATGACGTAGGGCTGCTCGCCCTCCGGCGCCTGGACGTACCAGACGACGTGCCCCTGGCCGTCGAAGGCCGCCAGGCCGAAGAACTCGCTCTGCCGGAACTCCAGGAACGTGACGGGCAGGGTGGGCGCGCCCCGCCACACGTCGAATACGGCGTCGCGCAGGCCCTCGGGCAACGGGCCGGTGGTGAAGGCGGCGGCAGCCGTGGGCGCCGACAGACGGCCGCCGGCGCCGAGCGCGCGCACCTGGTACCGATACTCGGTCGCGGCCCGCAGGCGGAACAGATGCACGGTGAACGAGGTGCCCCGGCTTTCCGCGGGCGCCGAGCGCAGCACTTCGCCGTCTGCGGGCCAATAGTCGACCACCACGCTGCCGGGCGCGGCCAGCTCGCCTTCCACCACGGCGATCAGCGCGTTGCCGGCGTGGATGCGCGCGGAAGCGTGCAGCGGAGGCGCGGGAGCCGGCGGTTCGTCATCCGCCCATCCGCCAGCCGCCGCGATCAGCAGGGCGGCCGCAAGCGGAACCCATCTGGCAACCCGAAATGCCTTGGCTACAACTGCGGGGCGAGCTGAAGTGTCCACGGGAACGCGGCTGCCCGGGCTTGCCTTACTCCGCGCCGAGAGCGTCGCCGTCGTCTTTGAATTCCTGCTCCAGGTCGGAGTCTTCCTGGTATTCGTGGTGGAACTCGGCGCTCACCGTGTCGGGACGGGCGCTCGGGTACAGACGCAGGATGTCCCACTGGCTGATGGCCGCCCGGACCTTGTAGCGCATACGGGCCCGGTCCGCTACGCCGTCCAACATGTCGTGCTTCGCGGGCGGGGCTCCCATGCGTAGACCTGGCTGTACATATCCCGCAATTTCTCCAGACGGCCGCCTCCGGCGTGCTCGGCTTGCTGTGTCACGAAGCTCACGTCTCCCGGCTTCAGCTTAGCACAGCACAGGATGGCCCGAGCCACGGTCGGTTGACACGACACGCGCGGGAGGCCACCATTTTGCCCGCTTAGCGCGACCGGGCTCGAGCATCTGGAGGAACCATGCGAACGCATACGAAAGTACTGGTGTTGGCATTGACGCTGGGGTTGGCCCTGTCGATGTCGGCATCCGCCGAACTGACGACTTTCGCCTACGACGGCCCGCTGCCGACTTCGTTCAACGAAGCGCCGATGCTGGCCGCCAAGGTGGCGGCGGGCGAGTTGCCCCCGGTCGACGAGCGGCTGCCGATCGCCTCGGACGTATTGGTCATCCCGGTGGTCGAACGGATCGGTGACTACGGCGGCACGTGGCGGCGCGGCTTTCGCGGCCCCGGCAACGGTCAGAACGCCGACCGCATCATGATGGACCACATGCTGCTGTACGACATCGACGGCACCAACATCGTGCCCAACCTCATCAGGGACTGGACGCTTGAGGAAGACGGCGTCACCTACACGTTCCATCTCCGGCGCGAGATGGAGTGGTCGGACGGCACGCCGTTCACTGCGGACGACTTCCTGTGGGCCAACGAGCACATCGTCCGCCATGAGGCGCTCAACCCGCAGAAAGAGGGCCGGCTGGGCTTCTCATCCTTCAACCCGATGCTGCGCAAGATCGACGACAGCACGATCCAGTGGTACTTCCCGTCCCCGCAGGCCGGCTTCATCGACGACGTCGCCACCTACCGCATCGCCGGCTGGACGCTCAACGGCCGTGTCGGCGCGCCGGCGTTCGCGCCCGGTCACTTCCTGGAGCAGTTCCACAAGGACTTCGCCAGCGAGGGCGACATCACCGAGATGGTGTCCGAGTCGGGCTTCGAGAACTGGGAGACGTTCTTCAAGAGAAAGATCGACGTGCACAAGACGGTCGAGGCTCCGACGGTCGCCCCGTGGATCGTCACCAGCCCCAACAACACCGACCTGTGGGCGTTCGAGCGCAATCCCTACTACTACGCGGTCGATCCGGAGGGGAACCAACTCCCGTACATCGACTACATCCAGATGCGGCTGTACGCGGACTCCGAGGTGCACAACCTGCGCGCCGCCAACGGCGAGTACGACTTCCAACACGGCTCCATCGCCTTCAACAACGTGCCCACCTTCATCGAGAACGGGGAGAAGGGGAACTACCGGCTGATGCTGTGGCCGGGCGACGCCACCGTCGCGGTCGCCTTCAACTACACCTACGGCCTGGGCGACGTCACCGAAGAGCCGGATCCGGAGATCCGCAAGTGGATCACCAACCGCGACTTCAAGATCGCCATGTCGCACGCCATCAACCGCGACAAGATCAACGAGCTGGTCTACTTCGGCACGGCCACGGGACGGCAGGCGGTGTTCCCGCACTGGCACGCCCACTACCCGGGCGATGAGATCGCGTTCCGCTACTCCGAATACGACCCGGCCCGAGCCAACCAGATCCTGGACGACATCGGCCTGTCGGCACGGGACTCGGACGGCTTCCGCCTGCGCAGCGACGGCGGCGGCAGGTTGACCCTGGACTTCTCGCTCAGCTCGGGGTGGTTCACCACCGCCGACATCGGCGAGCTGCTCAAGGAGGACTGGGCGGCGGTGGGCGTCAACGTCAACCTGCGGCTGGTACAGGGCTCCGCGGCCACCGACGAGCGCGGCGGCAACCTGCAGCAGCTCTTCCTGGATGGCGACGTCAACGCGCGCGAGCCGACCAGCCTGATCTCCGGCCGCAGCGCCTTCCCCGCGTATTCGAACTGGTATGCGCAGCGCTCGGGCTCCTACACGCTCGGCGCCGTCGTGGCCGAGCCTCCGGAGTCCGACACCGACTTCTGGCGGCTGGTCGAACTCAGCGACGAATCGCAGTTGATGCGCTACGCCGACCGCACGGAGAACTACATCGAGACGCAGGAGATCGCCGTGAACAACCTGTACTACATCGGCCTCATCGGCGACTCGGCCGCCTCCAACGGCGTCATCGTGGTCAAGAACAACTTTCGCAATGTGCCGGAGCGTGCGCCGAACGTCTCGGCGCTGCAGAACCCGGGCAGCGGGCGGACCGTCCAGTTCTTCTTCGAGGGCGGCCTGAACGACGCCGGCTTCTAGGCCGGGTATCGGGTAGCGACACGTACGTCCACGCAACCGAGCGGTCCGCTTCCGCAACGAAGCGGCCGCTCGATGACTCCGCTCTGACCGCCCATGGCGACCTACATCGCGCGGCGTCTCGGCTATGCACTGCTGACGTCGCTGGCTGGCCATCTCCCTGATCGCGTTCCTGGTGGTCCAACTCCCGCCGGGTGACTTCGCCACCCACTACGTACAGACCATGCCGGGCGCCGGTCAGGGAGCCGGCGCGTCGGGGAACATCCTGGGGGACCCGGCGATCGAGGCGCAGTTGCGCTCCGACTTCGGGCTGGACCAACCGGTGCCCGTCCAGTACCTCAGATGGCTGCAGCGCATTGTCACCGGCAACTGGGGGATGTCGTTCGCGTTCAACCGGCCGATCTCCGAGGTGATCGCCGACCGGCTCACCAACACCGTCATTCTTGCCGTCGGCACGATCCTCCTGACCTGGACGCTGGCGATACCGATCGGCATCGGCGGCCTGTACTCGCCGGAGTACCTCCAGCAACGGGCAGCAACGGGTCCCTATCCTTGACAGCTCGCCCGCGGGAAGGGATCATGCGGCACGCTCGGCGCGACCGCGCTCGAGCGCTGGAGGAATCATGCGCACGCATACGAAAGTAGGGGTGTTGGCATTGACCCTGGGTCTGGCCCTGTCGATGTCGGCATCCGCCGAACTGACGACCTTCGCCTACGACGGCCCGATGCCTACCTCGTTCAACGAGGCGCCGATGCTGGCCGAACGTGTGGCGGCGGGCGAGCTGCCCCCGGTCGAAGAGCGGCTGCCGATCGCCTCGGACGTCCTGGTCGTCCCGGTGGTGGAGCAGATCGGCGAGTACGGCGGCACCTGGCGGCGCGGCTTCGCCGGTCCCGGCGACGGCCAGAACGCCGACCGCATCATGATGGACCACCTGCTGCTGTACGACATCGACGGCACCAACATCGTGCCCAACAACGTCAGGGACTGGACGCTGGAGGACGACGGCCTCACCTACACGTTCCATCTGCGGCGCGAGATGAAGTGGTCGGACGGAGAGCCGTTCACGGCCGACGACTTCCTGTGGGCCAACGAGCACATCGTCTGTCACGAGACGCTGAACCCGGAGAAGCAGTGCCGGCTGGGCTTCTCGTCCTTCAACCCGGGGGTCCGCAAGATCGACGACAGCACGATCCAGTGGTACTTCGAGACCCCGCAGGCCGGCTTCATCGACGACGTGGCCACCTACCGCGTCGCCGGCTGGACGCTCAACGGCCGCGTCGGCTCGCCCTCGTTCGCACCCGCCCACTTCCTGGAGCAGTTCCACAAGGACTTCGGCGACGAGGCCGACATCAACGAGATGGTGTCCGAGGAGGGCTTCGAGAACTGGGAGACCTTCTTCCGGAACAAGATCGACGTGCACAAGACGGTCGAGGCGCCGACGGTCGCCCCGTGGGTCGTCACCAGCCCCAACAACACCGACCTGTGGGCGTTCGAGCGCAATCCCTACTACTACGGGGTCGATCCGGTCGGAAACCAGCTCCCGTACATCGACTACATCCAGATGCGGCTGTACGCGGACTCCGAGGTCCACAACCTGCGCGCCCTCAACGGCGAGTACGACTTCAACCACCGCGGCATCGCCTTCAACAACGTGCCCTCCTTCATCGAGAACGCGGAGAAGGAGAACTACCGGCTGATGCTGTGGCCGGGCGACGCCACCGTGGCGGTCGCCTTCAACTACACGTACGGCCTGGGCGAGGTCACCGAGGAGGCGGATCCGGAGATCCGCAAGTGGATCACCAACCGCGACTTCAAGATCGCCATGTCGCACGCCATCAACCGCGACAAGATCAACGAGCTGATCTACTTCGGCACGGCCACGGGCCGGCAGGCGGTGTTCCCGCACTGGCACGCCCACTACCCGGGTGACGAGATCGCGTACCGCTACGCCGATCACGACCCCGCCAAGGCCAACCAGATCCTTGACGAGATCGGCCTGTCGGCACGGGACTCGGACGGCTTCCGCCTGCGCAGCGACGGCAGCGGCAGGCCCCTGACGCTTGACTTCTCCCTCAGCCTGGGCTGGTTCACCACCGCGGGCATCGGCGAGCTCCTCAAGGAGGACTGGGCGGCGGTGGGCGTCAACGTCAACCTGCGCCTCGTGCAGGGCCAGGCGGCCACCGACGAGCGCGGCGGCAACCTGCAGCAGCTCTACCTGGACGGCGACGTCAACGCGCGCGAGCCGACCAGCCTGATCTCCGGCCGCAGCGCCTTCCCGGCGTACTCGAACTGGTACGCGCAGCGCGCGGGCTCCTACACGCTCGGCGCGGTCGTGGCCGAGCCTCCGGAGTCCGACACCGAATTCTGGCGGCTGGTCAGACTCAGCGACGAATCGCAGTTGCTGCGCTACGCCGACCGCACGGAGAACTACCTGGAGACGCAGGAGATCGCCGTGAACAACCTGTACTACATCGGCCTGATCGGCGATTCGGCCGCCTCCAACGGCGTCATCGTCGTCAAGAACAACTTCCGCAACGTGCCGGAGCGCGCGCCGAACGTCTCGGCGCTGCAGAATCCGGGCAGCGGGCGGACGGTGCAGTTCTTCTTCGAGGGTGGCCTGAACGACGCAGGCTTCTAACGTCGAGCCACGTGGATTCACTCGGGCGGCCCGCTCCGTTGCAGGGGCGGGCCGCTCGTTGACTCCGTCCTGACCCCATGGGTGCCTATCTCGCCCGCCGTCTTGGCTACGCGGTTCTCACGTCGCTGGCCATCTCCCTGATCGCGTTCCTGATCGTCCAGCTCCCCCCGGGTGACTTCGCCACCTTCTACGTGCAGTCCCTGCTGGGTGCCGGGCAGGGAGCCGGCGCGTCCGGGAACATCCTGGGCGACCCGGCCCTGGAGGCGCAGTTGCGCACCGATTTCGGGCTGGACCGGCCGGTGCCCATTCAGTACCTCAAGTGGATGCAGCGTATCGTCACCGGCGACTGGGGGATGTCCTTCGCGTTCGGCCGGCCGATCGCCGAGGTGATCGCCGACCGGCTCGCCAACACCCTCATCCTGGCCGTCGGCACCATTCTGTTTACCTGGATCCTGGCGATACCGATCGGCATCTACTCCGCCGTGCGCCACAACACGCCGCAGGACTACGCGGTCACGTTCATCGGGTTCCTGGGGCTGGCGGTGCCGAACTTCCTCCTGGGCCTGATATTGCTGTGGTTGGGGGCGCTCGTGTTCGGCTGGGAGATCGGCGGCCTGTACTCGCCTGAATACCTCAACCAGCCGTGGACGTGGGCCAAGTTCACGAACATGCTGCGCCACCTGATCGCCCCCGCGATCGTGCTGGGGACCGCCGGCACGGCGGCGCTGATCCGCGTCATGCGCAACAACCTGCTTGACGAGCTGGGCAAGCAATACGTGATGTCGGCTCGCGCCAAGGGCGTGGCCGAGTGGAAGCTCATCGTCAAGTATCCCGTGCGCCTGGCGTTCAATCCGTTCATCTCCACGATGGGCTACCTGCTGCCGTTCCTGCTGTCCGGCGACGTGATCGTCTCCACGGTCCTGAGCCTGCCGACGGTGGGGCCGGTGCTGCTGCAGGCGATCCTCAGCGAGGACTTGTACCTGGCCTCCACCATCTTTCTCTGGCTTGGCATGCTGACCGTGATCGGCACGCTGATCTCCGACCTGCTGCTGGCCGTGACCGACCCGCGCATCCGGTTGAGCTGACGCGATGTCCTCGGAATCCGACGAAGCCCTGGCAACCACCCGCTCTCCGGCAGAGGACGAGCGGCGCTACCTGGCCGGCCAGTGGAAGCTCATGTGGTGGCGCTTCCGCCGCCACAAGGCCGCGATCGCCTCGGCGATCGTGGTCGCACTGTTCTACCTGGTGGCGATCTTCGCCGACACGCTGTCGAGCTCCGATCCCGCGACATCGGACGAACAGTTCCCGACGGTGCCGCCACAGCGCCTGCGCTTCTTCGACGACGGGGCGCTGCGCCTGCACGTGTACGACCTGATCGGCAAGCGCGATCTGAAGACGTTCCGCAAGGTGTACGAGCCCGACCCGGAAACGCCCCTGCGCGTGCGGCTGATCGGCGACGGCTACGAGTACAAGCTGCTGGGCCTGTTTCGGAGCACCAAGCACTTCCTGGTCGTGGAAGGCCACGAACGGAGGACGGCACCGTTCCTGTTCGGCACCGACGAGCAGGGCCGCGATATCGTCGCGCGCATCCTGCACGGCACACGCCTGTCGCTGTCGATCGGCCTGATCGGCGTGGTGCTCAGCCTGATACTGGGCATCCTGATCGGCGGTGCCTCCGGGTACTACGGCGGAAAGGTCGATACGGCCATCCAGCGCCTCATCGAGATACTGCGCTCCATCCCGACGATACCGCTCTGGATCGGGCTGGCAGCGGCCCTGCCGCGGGAGTTCACCGTCCAGCAGAGGTATCTCGCGATCACCGTCCTCCTGTCGCTGTACGCGTGGACGGAGATCGCGCGGGTCGTGCGCGGGCGGTTCCTGGCCATGCGCGAGGAGGACTTCATCACCGCCGCGCGGCTGTCCGGCACCCGCGACCTGACCATCATCGTCCGCCACATGGTCCCCAACTTCGCCAGCCACCTGATCGCGGCCGCGTCGCTGGCGATCCCGTTCATGATCGTGAGCGAGACCTCGCTGAGCTTCCTGGGGCTGGGCCTGCAGGCGCCGGCGATAAGCTGGGGGGTGCTGCTCAAGGCGGCGTCGAATGCGCGGACGGTCGCCTCGCTGCCGTGGCTGATGCTGCCGGCCATCCCGGTGATCATCTCCGTGCTGGCGTTCAACTTCATGGGCGACGGCCTGCGCGACGCCGCCGACCCGTACGACCGCAAGTAGCCGAGGCCGACGCCGCTACGGCCGTTCCGCCACGCGCACGTACTTGGCGAGCTGATTGGGCTCGGCCACGTGTGTCCAGTAGAGGTCGCCGGTCGGAGCGACGCAGACGCAGTGGCCCCAGTAGTCGATGCTCTCGGCCAGCAGGGTGCCGTCCAGGTCCATGATGCCCGAGCCGGCGAAGACGTGGCCGCGGCCGTCCAGGGCGATGTTGTTGGCCCGCTCCAGCCGGCGCTCGCGGATGAAGACGCCGTCGGCGTCGAACACCTGCACCCGCAGGTTCTCGCGGTCGGCGACCCAGACCTGGCCGCGGCGGTCGACGCCGATCGAGTGCGGGGTGTCGAACTGGCCGGGCTTTGTGCCGGGCTCGCCCCAGGAGGCGAGCAGCGTCCCGTCCGCGGCGAACCGGTGGATGCGCGCCTGCCCGTAGCCGTCGGCCACGTAGAGGTCTCCCGACGGGGCCTGGAACGCCTGCGTGGGACTGTTGAACGGCTGCCCCGGCGCTCCCGGCCGGCCGGCCGTACCCAGGGTGCCGAGCAGCGTCCCGTCGAGCGTGAACCGGTGCACGACGTGGTCCAGGACGTCGGTGACGTAGAGGGTGTCGTCGGCCGTCACGCTGATGCCGTGGATGCCGCCGGGGTGGCGGAACGCCGCGTGCGTCCACTCAGTCCAGGCGCGCGCCGTCCGCGTCGTAGACCAGGATCTTCGGGTCCGGCTCGCGGCTGCACAGGTAGACGCGCCCGCGGCGGTCGCAGGCCACGCTGCAGAGGACCCCGCGCGCGGCGGCGTCCCGGTGCGCCCACTCTTCGTCGACCCGGTAGCGGAACGCCCCCTTACCGATTGTCATACTGCGACTCCTCGCCGGGACCGCCGCCGGTGGTGTGCAGCGTCGCGGCAGCGATCGGCGCCGGGTAGCGCCAGCTCCAGCCGGGGCGGCCGAAGGCTTCGTCGGTCGCCAGCGAGTACGGGGAGACCAGGCGGTCGTGCATGGCCAGGTCGGCGCCGGCCATCACCTCGGCGGTGAGCACGGTATCGAGCCGCAGGAGATGGCGCGCCGCGGCCGGGTCACCCGCGCGGTCCACCAGCTCGTCCGGATCGTCGGCCAGGTTGAACAGCAGCGGCGCGTGCCCGTGGTACTTGCAGAGCTTCCAGGTGCCGTCGAAGGCGACCCAGGCGCCGGCGAGCACGCCCAGGATCTCCGTTCGGCCGGCGCCCCCAGCTCCGAGACCGGGCAGGGGACGGGCGTCCATGTGCGGCGGCTGCTCGGCGCCGGCGATCCGCAGCATGCCGGCCGTGACGTCGCGGAGCTCCACCAGTTCCGGATGATCGGTGCCGGGTGCGATCCCCGGACCCTGCGCTGCCAGCGGGATGCGCATCGAGCCCTCGTAGAAGTTGCCCTTTCCCTGCATGCCGTGATCGCCGAGCAGGTCGCCGTGATCGCTGGTGAAGATGACGACGGTGTCGTCGAGCTGGCCGCTGTCGCGCAGCGCCGCCAGCATGGCGCCGACCTCGTGGTCGATCCCCTTCACCAGCCCGGCGTAGTGCGAGCGCAGCGCGGCGCACTCCTCGGGGCGAAGCGGGCCGTCCGGCATGCCCATGCCGGCGCGCTGGCGCTCGTGCGCCTCCCGCAGGCCGCCGGGGTCACCGTCGGCTGAGCGCACCGGCGGCGGCATGTCCGAGTCGCGGTACCGCACCGGGAAGTCGCGCGCCGGATCGTACGGGTCGTGCGGGCCGGGGAAGCCGACCATCAGCGCCCAGGGGGCCTCCTCGCCTGCGTTCCGCTCGATGAACCGGCATGCCTCCCGCCCCGTGAAGCGGTCGCAGGAGTGCTCCCACGGGATGTCCGTGGTCGCCGTCCCGCGGGTGCGCAGGTAGCCGCCGTAGTCCGACCAGCGGAGCTTGGCCAGGCCGTGGGCTTCCAGGTAGCGCGCGTAGTCGTCGCGGATCAGCGGCCAGAGCTTGTCCTCGCAGGCCACGCGCTCGTGGAAGCCGTGCGCGGCGTCCCACGGGTAGAAGTGCATTTTGCCGACCGCCGCCGTGTGGTAGCCGGCCTCGGCCAGCAGCTCCGGCCACGTGCGGATGCCGGCCTCGCGGTAGTCGGGCCGGAGCGCGTGCAGGTTGTCGGCCACCCCGGTGCGCGCGGCGCTCATGCCGGTCAGCAGCGCGGTGCGCGCCGGCACGCACAGCGGTGAGGCGGAGTACGCCCGCCCGTAGCGGATGCCGTCCGCGGCGATGCCGTCGATGTGCGGCGTGTCGATGAAGCCGGCGCCGTAGCAGCTCACGAAGTCCGCACGGAGCTGATCGGCCAGGATGAACAGGATATTGGGCGGGCGATCGAAGTCGGCGGCCATACGCGAGTTCAGATTGGTTCGTATGCGTTCAAGTAGAGCGTTCGAGACTCGCGACCAGTCGCTTCGATTTCCTCGATTTCCTCGACACAAGAAAACTTGTAGTGCCCTCCGAACTTCAGACCATTCAAGCTGGGCCCACCTTCTCTGATCTTCCCTGAGAATATTCCGTCTTCGGTGAGCAGTCCCCAGGATCCGATGCCGCGGTTTGCTCTTTCAAACTCTCCGACAAGCGTGACGGGCTCGCTGCCCAGATTCGACACACCGGAGAGAGTTTCGACCAGGGAAGTTGCCTCTGATTCGGATACCGATCCGTGGTTCACCTTGGCTGAGATCGGTTCTGCCCAAGAGTATTGGAGACCAGTCTTGCGTTCGATGAGGAAGTTCAGGAGCCGCAGATAGGACCCAGCCAAGTGACCGCGATGTTCCTTCAGCATAGTCAGTGTCTGTTCCGGACTATGTGCATGCTCGAAGATGCTGTCCAATCGCCGTAACGCGCGGGTCAGTTCTGCAATGCCGAACAAACCTGGTGTCTGTGATCCTTCAAGAACTACGCGGAAAGACCCGGCAGCAGCCGGTACTACTACGTCCAAAAGGTGAGCATCGTCTGTATATAGTCTGCTTCGCCTACCAGCAGAGACCTCTCGCAACGCAGCCCTGTAGGCATGCCTGACTACGGTTTGGACGTGATTCAGCAATCCGGTAAACGTACCTATGCGAATCCGGTGCTCATCAACGGCTTCCGGCGGGTCAGCAGTAATCTCTATCACGACGTTGTTGCGAATCCGCGCCTCATTGAGCGTGAGCTCGTCGGCAGGACGGTCGTGCAGCACGAATCCCTCGTCGGGAAGCAAACCGCTTTCGACGAGGGATGTGTGCTGAGGCTCAAGTGCCATGAGCTGTTCTGGTCCCAAAGGGGCGGAGGCGAGGTACCACTCGTCTGCGTCGGCATCCACCAACAGCGTGCGCAAGTCAATAGTGCCGGAGCGGAATTGACGCAGTCGCTCCGGGGCCACACCCGCAACGAGGTAGCGGCCATGGTCCTCCAGTTGGTCGACCATCACCGCGATGTAGTGGCCGCCGATCGCGTCGCGAGCTTCAAGCACCTGGGGACCATCGTAGTAGTAGAGCGTACTGGCAGGCTGGACGGTCTTCATGTCGCTTCCACGGTGCAGTGACTGAGAATATCGTAGTCGGACAGCGGCCACCAGGTGTGATGCGAACGGGTTCGTGTCTTCATAATCCGACCGGCTCCTGATTCCAGCCGCAACCGACAGATGAAGCGTCCGCGGAGACTCGGGAGCTTCAGGGCTCGTTCGCTATCCTTTCGGTCGGTATGCACAGATAGCCCGCGCGCCTCGCACTCGTTGGCTCCAGTGAATACGTGGTTCGGCCTCTCGGCGCGTTGCGATCTGAAGTCGTCAGCCGTCGGCGGTCTGGTCCGCACCAAGCGGAAGACCTCCCATGGGTATGAAATCTCCACCGAGTCGTCGGGTGGGCAGCCCTCCGGCAGCTGCTCTCGGTAGCTCATGAAGTGGAGTAGGGTACGTGGCTATGGTTGTTCGGGCAACATCACGTCCGTTGTTCGTGACCCGATCCCTCGGACGAGATGTCTCGGAAGAGGTGCCACGCCCCCCCCCCGGGGCGTCTCGACGCAGCGTCGTGTTCTTGCGGTCGGGACGGCGCCTTCTCAGGCCCTGATGTGTTCTCTTGACCCCCCGTGTGCGGAAGCGCAGGACTGCGTCACCCGTTCCCGGGCAGGCCGAACGCGCCGGCGACCAGCTCGTAGGAGCGGGCGCGGTCCTCGAAGGCGAAGCAGTTGGTGACGATGCCGATGTCGGTGGTGCCGTAGCGGGCTGCCGCGCCGAGGATGCCGTCGCGGACCTGGCCGGGATCGCCGTCGATGTAGTGGGTCGAGAGTTGCGAGAGCGCCGCGCGCTCGGTCTCGCGGAGCGGGTACTCGGCCGCCTCCTCGGGCGGCAGCAGGCCGGAGCGGATGTCGCCGCCCGCGGACGGCGGCTCGGCCGGGCGCTCCAGGTGGAGCTGGCGGAGCTTGTTGAGGTTCCGGCTGGAGGCCAGGTAGCGCGCCTCCTCCTCGGTCGGCGCGCACATCACCTGCACGGTGACGTTGAGCCGCGGCGCGTCCAGGTACGCCGAGGGCTGGAACTCCCGGCGGTACAGGTCCGCCACCAGCGGTCCGTGCTCGAGGTTGCCGAAGAAGTCCGCGAACGCGAACGGCAGGCCCAGCATGGCGGCCAGCCGGGCGCTGAAGTCGCTGGAGCCGAGCAGCCAGACCTCCGGCCCGGTGCCAGGCTGCGGCCCGGCCAGCGGGCTGATCCCGGCGAACGGGTGATCGGCGGCCATCTCCCCGGACAGGAACGCCAGCAGGTCGTGGACCTGGCGCGGAAAGGTGCGCACGTCCGCCGGCTGCCGCGGATGGGCCAGGGCGAAGGCGGTGCGCTGGTCGCTGCCGGGCGCGCGGCCCACGCCCAGGTCGATGCGGCCCGGGTGGAAGGCGTCCAGCGCCCGGAACTGCTCGGCCACCTTGAGCGCCGAGTAGTGGGACAGCATCACCCCGCCGGAGCCGACGCGGATGGTCGAGGTGCCGGCCGCGATCTGGCCGATCAGGATCTCGGGACTGGCGCCCGTCCACGAGGTGGAGGCGTGGTGCTCGGCCACCCAGTAGCGGGCATAGCCGAGCCGCTCGCAGCGCTGCGCCAGGCGCACCGACTCGGTGAGCGCGTCGGCGCCGGTGCCGCCCTTGCGGAGCGGCGACTGGTCCACGACGCTGAGCGCCGCCCCAAGAACCGTCGCCTGCGGCTCCGCTTCCTGGCCCATCCCCACCTTCGCTACGGAGTCTGTCGGATATGCCGCTGACGCGCCACATCCGGCAGATTCCGTAGTATCCTGGATTCGGTATGGCCCAAATCGTGACCGTCAGCCCGTGCAGCGACTCAAGGCCCCGCAGCGACAGCTCCTCGCTGGTCGAGCTTGCCGACGGCCGCCTGCTGATCGTCTACCACGGCTACCGCGCCGGCCCGGAGGGGGGCGGCGACTTCGGCGACGCCGCGGTCTTCATCCGCGAGTCGGCCGACGGCGGCGCCACCTGGAGCGACGAGCGCCTGCTGCTCGACGTCGACCCCGGCGACGTGAACGTCATGAACCCGTCGCTGGCGCTGCTCGGCGACGAGCTGCTGCTGGCGGTCACGCGCAACCACACCCGCACCGACTCCTCGCTGGAGCTGCGCCGCTCGGCGGACGGCGGGCACACCCTCGGCCCGCCCACCTTCATCTGGCAGCGTTGCGGAGAGCACCGCTTCACGATGTACGACTGCTTCCGCAAGCTGCAGGACGGCCGCCTGCTGGTCATGATGCAGAGCTCGGCGCTGATCTGGGAGCCGGGCGAGAAGCAGTGGGTGGACAGCTACGTCAGCGACGACGACGGCCACACCTGGACCCTGCAGGGCGGCCGCATCGACCTGCCCATGCGCGGCGCGATGGAGCCGGCGGTGGCGCAGATGCCGGACGGCGAGCTGGTCTGCTCGCTGCGCACCCAGCTCGGCCGCGTGTTCATCACCCGCTCCCGCGACTGCGGCCGGACCTGGGAGCTGCCGCAGCCGAGCGGCCCCATCAGCCCGGAGTCCTGCACCTGCCTGACGCTCCTGCCCGGCACCGAGCGGCTGGTGCTGTTCTGGAACGGCGGCACGTACGTCCACGACCACCACCACTTCGGCGAGCGCACGCCGCTGTCGGTCGCCGTCTCCGACGACCGCGGGCGCACGTTCCGGCACGTGACCGACATCGAGTCGCACCCGGCCGGCGAGTACACCAACCTGACCTGCCGCTTCCTGTCCGACGGCCGCGCCGCGCTCGCCTACCTGGCCGGCATCGGCGAGGAGCCGGGGGCGTTCAACCGCACCTGCCTGTCCCTCAAGCTGGCCCTGCTGCCGCGCTCGCTGTTCACCGGCTGAGCGCGCCCGCAGCCCGTCCGACCATTGGCAGTCACCCGCGCATGCGGTAGCGTAGGGAATGGCTGAAAACGGGGGCATGACGGTCCCTGCGTGACGCCGCAGACCGATCGGTTCACAAGGAGAGAGGTATGAAACGCACCCGAACGTTCCTGTTGCTGATGGCCTTCGTGGTCCTCGGCGCGCCGCTGGCGCTGGCGCAGAACGTGGAGCTGTCCATCCTGCAATGGAGCCACTTCGTCCCGCGCTACGACGAGTGGTTCGACGCCTACGCGGAGGACTGGGGCAAGGCGAACGGCGCCGACGTGAGCGTCGATCACGTCAACGTCGGGGAGTTGCCGGCAGCCCTGACCGCGGCCATCGAAGCCGGCGAGGGCCACACCCTCATCGAGATGGCGTTTCCGCCGACCGCGTTCATCGAGGGGCTGCATCCGCTGAACGACATCAACGAAGCGGCTGCGGCCGCCCACGGCGAGCGCACCTCCAACTGCCAGGCCACCAGCTACCTGCCGGTCACCGATACCTACTTCGGCTTCACGCACGGCTACATCCCCGACCCCGGCGACTACCAGATCAGCCTGTGGGCCGACGTCGGCCTGCCGAACGGCCCCTCCACCTGGGACGAGCTGTACGAAGGCGGCGTCGCCATCATGCAGAAGCACGGCGTCCCGGTCGGCATCGGCCTGAGCCCGGAGCTGGACAGCCGCATGGCCACCCGTGCCGCCATCTGGTCACACGGCGGCAGCGTGCAGGACGAGAACGACAACGTGGTGCTGAACTCCCCGGAGACCGTCGCCGCGGTCAAGTACTACGCGAAGCTGCAGAACGACGCGATGACCGAAGAGGTGTTCGGCTGGACCCCATCCTCCAACAACCAGGGGCTGATCGCCGGCGAGCTGAGCTACATCCTCAACTCGATCTCGGCCTACCGCTCGCTGCAGAAGATCGACGAGGAGGCAGCGGCGGACATCGGCTTCGTGCAGGCCCTGGAGGGCCCGGCCGGCGCCTTCGCATCCAGCCACGTGTGGCAGATCTACGTGATTCCAACCTACGTGGAGGGTGCGCAGCTCGAAGCGGCCAAGAAGTTCATCCTGGACCACACCGCCGTCTACAACGACGCCGTCTACAACTCGGAGCTGTACAACTTCCCGTGCTACCCCAGCACGGTGCCCGAGCTCGCCGGCTGGCTGGAGGACGATCCGTTCGACTCGCAGCCCGCGGACAAGCTCACGGTGCTTGCGACCGTGAACGACTGGTCGGTGTACATCGGCTACCCGGGCGTCGCCAATCCGGCCGTGATGCAGGCATTCGGCGAGAACCTGGTCGTCAACATGGTCGCCAGGGTCGCCAAGGGCGAGCAGACCGCCGAGGAGTCGGTGGCGGAGGCGCATGCGCGCGCGGAGGAGATCTTCGCCGACTGGCGCGCTCGCGGCTACTTGCGCTGAGCCGAACTGGCACGAGCCGGCACGCCCGGGTGGGCGCCGCCGGCTCGTGACCCACGCTCCGCGCTGGCCCGGTTGCAGGCGCGCCGCTACGCCGACAAGGACCGCGCGGCCGGGCGCGCCGTCCACCTGATCGGCGTGGAGACCAGCGCCGAAACGCGCGACATCACGGCGTTCGAGACGGCACCCGGCTGAGCGCGCAGTTGTTGCCAACCAAGAGGATGCACTCTAATCTGCCTTCGGGTCGGCTGCGCCCAAAAGAACGGATGGAACGGGAGCCTCAGGATGCTCCGAGCTGAGGCTGCCCAAGGAGCTGAGGAGCGAGCATGAGCGCGGTGCGCCTGTCCGGGATCGTCAAGCGCTTCGGCGACGTCACCGCCGTCGCCGGGGTGGACCTGGAGATCGAGTCCGGCGAGTTCCTGGTCGTGCTCGGGCCGTCGGGGTGCGGCAAGACCACCCTGATGCGCACCGTGGCCGGGCTGGAGAAGCCCAACGCCGGGCGCGTGTACATCGGCGCGCGCGATGTCACGGCGCTGCCGCCGCGCAAGCGCGGCATCGCCATGGTCTTCCAGTCCTATGCGCTCTACCCGCACATGACCGTGGCGGGCAACATCGCCTTCCCGCTGAAGGCACAGGGACGCACCAGGAGCCGGGCCGAGCGCGAGGATCGCGTCCTGCAGGCGGCGCGCAAGGTCAGCATCGATCACCTGCTCGACCGCCGGCCGCGCCAGCTCTCCGGCGGCGAGCGGCAGCGGGTGGCGATCGCCCGCGCGATCGTCACCGAGCCGGAGGTGCTGCTGCTCGATGAGCCGCTCAGCAACCTGGACGCCAAGCTGCGCGCCTACGCCCGCGACGAGCTGAAGTTCTTTCAGCGCGAACTGGGGATCACGACCATCTTCGTCACCCACGACCAGATCGAGGCGATGGGCCTCGGCGACCGCATCGTCGTGATGGAGCAGGGGCTGGTGCAGCAGGTCGGCCCGCCGCAGGCGATCTACGACCGGCCGGCCAACACCTTCGTCGCCACCTTCCTGGGCTCGCCGGGGATGAACCTGCTGCCGGTCGCGGAGGACGAGCTGCTCGGCTTCCGCCCCGAGCACCTGCAGCCGGCGGCGGCAGGAGACCGGCACGAGTTCGAGTTCCGCATCACGCGCATCGAGTACCTGGGGGCCGATCGCCTGCTCTATGGCCAGGTCGAGGACTTCCGCGGCGAGCCGCACCTGACGCTGGCGCGCCTGCCGAGCAACGTGACGATGCCCCTGCAGGTGGGCGAGTCGTACTCCTTCGCCGTCACCGATTCGCACCGCTTCGCGCGCGGCAGCGGCGAGCGGCGGGACGGCGCGGGAGCGTATCGGTGACCGACGCCGGCGCCGAGCGCGAAAGCCTGCTGGACAGCCGCCGCCTCATGGGCTTCGCCTTCCTGGCGCCGGCCGTGATCTACATCGTCCTGCTGATCGGCGTGCCGTTCTTCACGGCGTTCGCGTTCAGCCTCAGCGACGCGACGGTGGGCAACGCCAGCATCCGCTACGCCGGGCTGCGCAACTTCGAGACCGTTTTGAAAGCGCCCGACTTCCATGCCGCGCTGCGGAACACCTTCGTCTTTACCCTCGTCGCCCAGTTCTTCGTCCTGATTCTGGCCAACATGCTGGCCCTGATTCTCACCGCACCGCTGCCGGACAATCGCTTCGTCCGCGGCGGGATGTGGACGGCACGGCTGATGTTGATCATGCCGTGGGCGACGCCGCTGTCGCTCTCCGTGATCGGCTGGCTGTGGATGTTCGACTCCAAGTACAGCCCGATCGACGACCTGCTGGAGCAGCTCGGCCTGCTGGGACCGGGTACGGTCTGGGGTCCAACACGCAACCTGACCTGGCTGGGCAAGACGTACTTGGCCAAGGCTTCGGTGATCTTCGTCCACATCTGGCGCATGACGCCGCTGGCGACGGTGATCCTGATGGCCGGCCTGTCCAGCATCCCCACCGACGTGGTGGATCAGGCCAGGGCGGACGGCGCGCGCTACTTCCGCTCGCTGTTCCAGGTGAAGCTGCCGCTGATCCTGCCGATCATGCTCAACTCGCTGCTGTTCGCATTCATCTTCACCTTCGGCGACCTGACCGTCGTGTACGTGCTGACTCGCGGCGGGCCGATCAACCACACGCTCACCCTTCCCATGTACAGCTTCCTGGTCGGCATCGACGGCGGCAACCTGTCGCAGGGCGCGGCGATCGCGCTGTTCATCTTCCCGGTGCTGCTGGCGGTGGCGGTCGTGCTGCTGCGCACGGCCAGCCGCGCGCAGGTCCGCTGAAGGCCGCATCGGGATGGTCGAGCTGAAGATCCCGCCCGAGCTGATGGCCAGCCCGCCCGCGCGGGTCAGCCCGCGGCGCGTGATCAAGGGCACGCTCTACACCGTGTCCGTGCTGTTCTTCTGCCTGCTGGCCGTGGCGCCCTTCCTGGTGATGGGCATCACCACCTTCCAGACCGACCGCGAACTGTACCGCGACTACGCCGAGCCGCCCACCCTGGAGCACCTGGACAACCTGTTCAACGACACCAACTACCTGGTGTTCGTCCGCAATTCCGCCGTGGTGGGCGCGGCGGTGGTGGTGATCACGCTCATCCTGGCGCTGCCGGCGGCCTACTCGCTGGCCCGCCTGACCGGGCGCTGGGGGGAGCGCGCCGGCATCCTGATGTTCATCGTCTACCTGGTGCCGCCGACGCTGCTGTTCATCCCGCTGTTCCGGATCATCGTGGCGCTGGGCCTGAGCAACTCCCTGTTCTCGCTGATCCTGGTCTACCCGACGATCACGGTGCCGTTCAGCGCCTGGCTGCTGATGGGCTTCTTCAAGTCGATTCCGCCGGAGACGGAGGAGGCGGCGCTGGTCGACGGCTACCACCCCTACGGCGCGTTCCTGCGCGTGGCGCTGCCGCTGGCGCGCCCGGGCATCATTTCCGTGATCGTGTTCAGCTTCACCCTGACGCTGCACGAGTTCATCTACGCGCTGGTGTTCATCACCCGCTCCGAGTGGCGGACGCTGAGCGTCGGCGTCCCGACGGAGCTGATCCTGGGCGACGTGTTCTTCTGGCAGCCGCTGCTCGCCTCGGCCCTGATCATCGCCATCCCGGTCGCCCTGGTGTACAACGTGTTCCTGGACCGGCTGATCCAGGGCTTCACCGGAGGAGCCGTCAAGGGCTGATTGCAATAGCCCCGAGGAATGGGCAAGCTCTGGGAACGACTGTCATGCCACCGTATCCACATGTCCGATCGCTGAAGGTTCAAAACTTCAAGGGCATAGCCGAGCTGGACCTTCCACTCGACGATTCGTTGACGCTGCTAGCTGGTGTCAACGGTATTGGCAAGACGTCAGCCATCGAAGCTCTACTCGGAGCAGTTACCCACGCGTGGAGTCTGGTAGGCCCAGACGGCACGGAAGCATGGTTCAGGCCGTCCGGAGATCTGGTACGATATGGCGCTCGCGAGGGAAACATGACAATGGAATTGGCCCTTGCGTTCGACGTCACGACTACATTCACGATTCCTTTTCAGGCAAAGGGAATAGGGAACGCCGACTATTCGGACAGCGAAGTCGTGCGTGGGCTCCGTGAGGAGGGATCTCCCCCACCTCTAGTCGTAAACTTTGATCAGAATCGCATCGGCGGCTTGGAAGCTAATAGACGCTGGTCTTCCAACACTGCCCGCGAAGACGCGCTCGATACGACTCCCAACGCGCTTTCTGATTTCAAGAATTGGTATTTCGAAAAGGAGAGCGACGAGGCACGAGAAGCTGTTGAGCGCAGCGACCTGAAGTACGCGGACCCGGAAGTGCGGGCTGTTCAGGAGGTTCTGAGGAGTATCGCCGGAAGTTCGGCTGTACTGAGATCCAGAAAACCGGACGGCAGCATGGACCGAATGCTCTTCCTGAGGAAGGAAGGCGGATTCGACATTCCGTTCGAGGCGCTATCTGGGGGCGAACAGGCATACTTTCTGCTCGCGGTTGACCTGGCACGACGATTGCTTCTGGAGTTTCCGGAGAGCACGCTTGCCGAAGCTCCGGGTTTCGTCTGCATCGATGAGATCGAGCTCCATTTGCATCCGGCGTGGCAACGCGAAATCCTGACGTCCCTCATGAATCTGTTTCCGAGATGCCAGTTCGTTGTCAGCACCCATTCGCCTCAGGTCATCGGAAGCGTTGCCGCGCAGCACGTGCGGCTGCTCTCCTCCGATCGGAACGGCCATATCCACGTCACGGAGCCGATCGCGTCCAAGGGCCGTGACGCCAACTATGTGCTTGAGGGGGTCATGGACACGCCGGAGCAGGATCCCCGCGTCGACGGCCTGTTCGCCAAGTTCGATCACTTGATCGATGAAGGCGCGTTTGACGAGGCTGATCAGGTTCTTGACGAGCTGGACAATCTCGTCGAAGGCAAGTCAGCCAGGGTGGCGCTTCGCCGGGCGAAATGCAGGCGCCTGCGAATGACGCCGGGATGAGAGGCTCTGCGAAGGGAGAAGAACCGGAAGTGCTGCGGGCCTGGAAGGCCGGTCAGCATGCCGCCTGCATTGCACCCCGATACGATGATCTGAGTAGAGACGCACGGGAAGCCACCAGACAAGCGCTGTTCCTCGAGCAGACCGGTCAATGCGTATATTGCGGTCGCGGAATTGACCTCGAACTGTACAACGGACATCATATTGAGCACTTCCGGCCTCGCTCCCGATATTGTCATCTTGAGCTAACGTATCGGAACCTCTTCTTGAGTTGCGGCCCGCGTCAGGCGGACGGCGGCGTCCAACCCACGTGCGGGAACGAGAAAAAGAAGTGGTTCGACGAGAGGTGCCATGTCGAGCCCGCACCGGAGGAAGCGTGCCAACGGCACTTTGTGTTTACCTCTGGCGGATGGATTCAGGGGGACGGTTCTCCCGAGGCCGAGAAAATGGTGGTCGTACTGAATCTCAATCATCCCGAACTCATTGCCGATCGATCAGAGCTGATCGAGTTCTTGGACGGCGAACTCAACGAAGGCGTTTCCCATGGCGAACTGACCGCCGCTTTTCTGGATGTCTCCTCGATCGGAGCACGAACCAGTTTTGCGAATGTGGCAATTCAGTATCTGCAGAGGCAATCCGACTCCGATCAGCACTCATAGCCGGTGCGCTTCATGGCGGCGTGGACGTAATCCAATTCAGAGCTCGGCGACGGCGTGGCTCTGTTCCGCGGCGGCTTCACCGGTACGCCCTATGTCGGCTTCGGGCGCGCGACGGCGGGCGCGGCTCGGGCGTCGGCTTGCGGCGAACCGATTCGAGCCGCGTGCGTTGACACCGGACACGCTGGGGTACACGATCGCGGATCCGGGAGGCGGGACTCGTGAAATTCGTCAGTGTTCGGGAGTTGCGCAGTCGGTCGGCGGCCGGCTGGCGTTCCCTCGCCCGGGAGAAGGACGTGGTCGTCACCTCGAACGGCAAGCCCATCGCGGTTCTCTCGGCTACGACGGCATCGACCGTGGAAGCGTCGCTCGCCGCGCTGCGCCAGTGAACATGATGGCCGGCAAGACATCGAGAAACTCAGCGAAAGCGGCAAAGGACGCAGACGACAAGCGGGCCGGCGCAAAAGTAGTGCTGCTCTCGGGCGGCAACCCACAGATCGCGAAGGCCGACGGAGACGCCCCCGTGCAGGCCTACATCGCGGCCATGCCGGGATGGAAAAGTGACCTCGGGCGTCGCCTGGACGAGCTCATCGTTCGTTCCGTGCCCGCCGTTCGCAAGGCCGTGAGGTGGAACTCGCCCTTCTATGGCATCGAGGGCCAGGGATGGTTCGCCAGCTACCACGTCTTTACCCGTTACGTGAAGGTGACTTTCCTCAACGGAGCATCGCTGCGGCCCCTTCCGCCCGGCTCTGGCAAGGATCCGGACGCGCGCTGGATCGACATCCACGAGGGCGAGCTCGACGAGGAGCAGATGGCGGCGTGGTTCCGGCAGTCGGCGGCCCTGCCCGGCTGGCCCGGGTTCTGACATCGACGGGATGAAACGGATCCTGTACGTCTACAACGAGGGCGACTTTCACATCAGCGAATCGGCCGGACGGCTGATCGGGCAGGACCTGGCCGGCGACGGGCGTTACGAGCTGGAGATGACCACCGATCTCGACGCGTTCGCGGCGCTGCCTCGCGGCGACTACGCGGCGGTCGTCGTCTACACGACCGGCTGCCGCGACGAGCTGAACGGTGCGCGGGAGGCCGGACTGCTGCGGTTCGTGCAGGCCGGCGGCGGCTTCGTCGGCCTGCATGCGGCCGCCGACAGCTTCCGCGGCAGCCGGGAGTACCTGGAGATGCTGGGCGGGGAGTTCCTGAGCCATCCCGCTCACCATGAGTTCGCGGTCCGCATCCTGGACGGCGACCACTACATCACGCGGCGCATCCGGGACTTCCCGGTCTTCGATGAGCTGTACCGGCTGCAGGGCTTCGACCCGGAGCGGTGCACGGTGCTCGCGGACGCCGGCTTCCGGAACGAGCGCCATCCGGTCGTCCACGTGCGCGAGCACGGGCGCGGGCGGGTGGCCTATCTGGCCAATGGGCACACCACGCAGGCATGGCAGACGCGGGCGTTTCGCAAGCTGGTCACCCGCGCCATCGCCTGGACCGCGGGGGCCGACGTGGAGGAGAAGACGCTCCGATGCGGCCTGCTGGGGTACGGGCCGAACCACAACATGGGCCGCAACCACTACGGCTGGCTGAACGAGGTGCCCGGCCTGCGGCCGGTGGCGATGTGCGACATCGACCGCGGGCGCGTCGAGGTGGCCCGCCAGGAATGTCCCGACCTGGAGCTCTACGCCACCAGCAGCGAGGAGATGCTGGCCCACGGGGACCTCGACCTGGTCGTCGTGATCCTGCCGCACTCGCTCCATGAACAGGCCGCCCTGCAGTGCCTGGATGCCGGCGCGCACGTGGTCATCGAGAAGCCGTTCTGCCTCACCGTCCAGGAGGCGGACCGCATCGTTGGCCGAGCGCGCGAGTCGGGCCTGTCGGTCAGCGTGTTTCACAACCGGCGGTGGGACGCGGACTACCTGACCATCCGGGACGTGATCGAGCGCGGGCTCATCGGCGAGGTCTTTCACGTCGAGTGCGGTCACGGCGGCTACGGGCACCCGGGGCACACGTGGCGCGCCGACAAGGCCGTCTCAGGAGGCGTCCTCTACGACTTTGGCGCCCACTTCCTGGACTGGATCCTCAACCTGGTGCCGGCGAGGATCTCCCACGTGACCGGCACCCGCCACGACCTCGTCTGGCACGGGGTCACGAACGAGGACTACATGAAGGTGGCACTGCGATTCGAGAACGGAGTGACGGCCGAGTTCGTCTCGTCCCAGATCAGCGCGCTGCCGCAACCGAAGTGGCGGATCCTGGGCACGCTCGGTGCGCTGGAGGAGGGCGCGACGAGGGAGGAGCTGCGGCTGGTGAGCTACGCGTCAGGCGTCCGCCACGAGGGCGTCGTGCCGGTGTCATCGCGCATGGAATCGTGGGTCAGCTACTACCGGCAACTCGCCGACCACCTGCTGCTCGGCGAGCCCAATCCCGTCACGCCGGAGCAGGCGCGGCGGGTGATCGGCGTCATTCAGGCCGCCGAGGTGAGCGCCGAGCGCGGGACAGGCGTTCCTCCGTTCGAGGGGTGCGAGTAGCCCCTACTCGGTGACGTACGCCGCGTACAGGAAGACGTCGTCGAGCCGCTCGGCGTCCCAGTCGACGCGCAGCATGAAGGGAGCGTCGAGTCCTTCCACCAGCTCCTTGCCGCGCCAGCGCACCGGCACGCACAGCCCCTCGCTCTCCAGCGGGATGCAATCTTCCGCCGTGTAGCCGGGTATCGGCCGCATGCGCTCGTCCAGCAGCGTGGCCCGCAGCCGGTTGCGGGGCGAGAGCCCCTCCGCGTTGATGCTGATCCGGGCCGTGGCTCCCCGCAGGTCGATGGGACAGGAGATGAAGTGCGGCGCCCCGTACTCCGGCACCATGTCGCCGATGTGCTCCCGCCAGTAGAGCTGATGGGTGTCCTCGCTCGGCTGCAGGTTGGGCCGGGGATCGGGCACCACCTCGAAGTAGCCCATGCGGTCGCGCGGGAAGCGCGCCACGTTCAGGTCGCCGCCGCGCCAGTTGGCGTACCAGACCAGCGACTCGTCGCCGACGTTCGCGAACCCCTGCCCCTGCTCCAGGCACGGGAAGGCGAAGTCGTCGGAGCGGTCGATCTCGTAGCCGGGGATGAAGCGGAAGTCCGGGATCGGCTCCGAGAAGTGCAGGGCGTCGTTGCTCACCAGCAGTCCCAGGTCCATGCTGACGAAGCGGCGGTCGTTGGATTCTCCGTGCCACATGCCGTACACGCCGAGGATCACGTTGCCGCGGTCCCACAGCCCGGCGCCCAGGTGCACCTGCTCGCCGGCGTGGCAGCCCGCGATCTGCCGGTGAGGCGGCTGGTCGCGGCGGAATCCCAGGGCGACGGCGTCGCTCCAGTGGTCGAAGTCGTAGGAGACGAAGGTGACCAGCGCGCGTTTCGTGCCGACGTTGCCGCCCTGGCCGTTCAGCAGGTACCGGCCGCCGTGCCTGATCAGGCCGGTCGGCTCGACCGCGTTGTGCTTGAGGATCGGGTTGTTCGGGCCCTCGGTCCAGTGCAGGCCGTCCGGGCTGAACGACGCCATGATGTAGTAGGGATGCGTCTCGTTGATCATCTTGAAGCGCCGCGACGGGTCCGGGTCCTCTGGATCGTGGAGGACGGAACAGGAGGTGGGCTCCCGCTCACTCTCGAACGCGACGATGTTGTTGTGCCTGGATCCTGCGAACTCGACGAGCCCGAGGTCCGGCTTCGTCCAGGTGACGCCGTCGGAGCTGGTCGCGTAGCAGACGCGGGCCGGGGAGCCATCCAGCGCGTGTCCCAGGTACCACAGCCGCAGCTCGCCGTCGACCTCGCACACCGACCCGTAGTACTTGACGGACTCGCCGTCCGGCGCGTCCGCGGCGCCGCGTTCCATCGCGACCAGGTGACCCTTGTAGGGATTCATCCCTTCGACCAGGCCGATCCGCAGGCGGTAGCGGAAGGGGATGCTCCGGTCGTCGTATGGGAACAGCACGGCCTCGGAGAGCGGCGCCATCACGCCGCCGTTGTGGACGATCATCGCGGTTACGGTGATAGACGATCCGCTCCCACGGCGCAAGCAGCGGCTCGGGCCGCGGAAGGCGGCCGCGTCAGGCGACCACGTTCCAGACCAGGCCGGCGACCACGGAGCCGACCAGGGCGATGCCCAGGTAGGAGGCGAAGACCCGCGCTTTCACCAGCGCCCACACCGCGATCGCCGCCGGAATGCAGCTCACGCCGCCGGCGATGACGAACGACATGGCGGCCCCGTTGGACATGCCCTGCGTCAGCAGCGCGTCCACCAGCGGCACGGTGGCGTAGCCGTTCAGGTAGGCCGGTGCCCCGACGACCGCGCCCAGCAGGATCGGCCACAGCCCGTCGCCGCCGAGCACCGTCGCGATGACCTCAGGGGGCACGTACCGCAGCATCAGCGCCTCCACCAGGTAGGCGAGCAGCAGCCACTTCCCCAGGAACAGCGCGTTCCGGACCGCGGTGTCGAGAAACGCCCGGCGGCGCTCCGGCGCCCGCCAGAAGACCCATTGCGGTCGACCCGTGAGCGGGCCGGTGCCGCTTCCGGTTCCGCAGCTCGTCGCACAGGCGCCAACGGCGGAGCCCGCCTTGAGCGGGTCGGCGAATACCCGGCTCCCCGCCATCGCCTTCACGACCAGGCCACCGCCCACGCCCAGCGCCACCGCCGCTACCGTCTTCGCGGCGGCGAATCCCGCGCCGAGCGTGCCGGCGGTGACCAGGAACATCGCCGGGTCCATCAACGGTGACGCGAGCCAGAACGCCATCACGGCCGACAGCGGCGCGCCGACCGCCAGCAGCGCGGCGATGAACGGGATGACCTCGCAGGAGCAGAACGGCGCCATCCCGCCCACCACCGCGCCGAGCACGATCATCCGCACCTCGGGGCCGGTGAACGCCCTGCTCAGCAGCGCCTCCGCGCCGGTGGCCCGGAGAAACGCCACGGCCAGCACCGCGAAGGAGATGAAGACGCCGGTCCGCAGGAACTCCTCCCCGGCGAACCGCACGGTGGGGATCACCTGCGCGGGATCGATCAGCGCGAGCAGCGCCGGGATCAGCCCGATCGCCAGCCACGCCTTGTCGACCCGGCGCCACAGACCGGGCAGCGGTCTCCCGACCCGCGACGGGGAAGCCGCGGCCGACGGCGCGCTTGCGCAGCACGTCCCGCCGTCCCTGGTCTCGGGGAGCGATACCGCCTGCTCACTCATGGTGGATTCCGGGATGAGGGTGCGCGCTGTCGGTGCAGCACTCGCACAGGAGATAGTCCGACAGCGCCTGCACCCGCGGATAGGCGACCGCGGCGCAGATGACGGAGCGGCCGCGCTTGACGCGGTGGACCAGCCCGGCCTGGGTGAGGATGCGCACGTGGTGGGTCAGCGTGGAGCCGGTGACCCCGCTCCGCTCACCCAGCGTCCCGATCGGCAGGCCCTCCGGCCCGGCGCGCACCAGGGCGTGCAGGACCGTCAGCCGCTGCTCCGACCCCAGGGCCGCGAACGTAGACGCCGCGTCCTCGACCGCCAGCGTTGCCGGCCGCTCATCAGCCATGTTTCTATAATTATCGAACTATAGAACGGTTGTCAACCCTCCCCCGGCTGAACGCTTGGTCGCGGTGGTTTCGTCAGTGGCCGCCCGAAGCGCCTGCGGCTGCGCCCGCCGCCCCGCCGGCCGAAATGGCGGCGATAGTCGCCGCCTGCTGGGCATCCAGGATCGCCTGGATCGACTGCAGGGCCGCCAGGTCGCCGGCGCTGCGTTCGCCGGCCCGCTCGGTGTCGGCGGACAGCTCGATGCCGGCGGCCAGCGTGAAGGCCACCGATGTGTCCGGTCGCGACTTGGCCTGCCGGAGCCGGTCGCGGTTGTCGAGCACGCGGTCGACCACGTCGGCGGCGGGGCTCTGCGTGAGTGCCAGCAGCGCCACCTCGTCGTAGCGGCTCGGCCTGACCCGTTCCTCACGGCTCCTCAGCCGCTCGGCAACGTCGCAGAACCGGTCCACTCCGGCGTCGGTGCCGCGCGGGTCGACGGCAAGAAGCTGCGAGACGAGTTGGAGTTGCTGGCCGCGAGTGAAGTCGGCGTCATGCAGGCGCGTGTAGGCCCGTTCGATGTCCGCGGCCAGAACGTCGACCGGCACGTTTCGGGAGGCATGCAGCGCCGCGGCCGGCACGTCGCTGGCGTTGGTCAGCCACCGATGCTCGGTGCGCCACCGGCGGTAGATGAGCGCCAGCCGTTCCACGTGCTCGTCCGGCACCGGGGCACCCTCGCCGTGCAGGGCCATCAGCAGCGCCGCCAACGTCGGGCCGGTGCCGCGGCTCGGGACCTTGTGCTCCTTGAAGGCGTCGCGCGTCGCGAACACGCACTCGTGGATCGGGGCCGTGTCCAGCCCGCGCCGCAGGATCATGGCGGCCACCACGTAGCGGATCTCGGACTTCAGCGGACTGGACCAGCGGGCGCGCTTGCGCAGATCGGTGGCCGCCTGCTCCAGGCGGTCGTAGCCGATGGTGGAGGCCGCCGCGCCCAGGCTCAGGGCGACGAAGCGGAACGTCACCGACTGCGTCGACCAGCGCTTGCGCGCACGCAACGCCTCGAAGGTCTGCAGGTAATTCGTGACGGGGTCGTCGGATGTGCTCATGGCCGGCAGCATAGGACAGGCCGCGCCTGATCGCGATAGCCTGGGCTACGGATCGTTCTTGGGCACCCGGCCTATTGCAGCAACGCCGAGGTCCTTGCAGATCTTGAGCGCAAGGCGATCGTCGATCTCGGTGTGACGAGGAACCGCTGTGCGCCTATTGCCGGATGGATTGTGCCACCACGAGTGCCGTCCGCCTTCTCGAAGCAGTGCGCATCCGTTGCTCCGCAGGTGGCGCAGGAGTTCCCTGCGCTTCATGCGACGACGATGGTCGCTTCCTCGAAGTCCCTCCCGGCGGCATCAAGCGCATCGCGTCGATTGAGTTCCAGCGCTTCTTGCAAGGTGACCTTGAGCGTTTCCAGCAGCGCTTCCCTGGTTCGTTCCTGGCAATTGACTCCCGGTACTTCCTCGATCCAGCCGATCCACCAATCCGTGGTCTTCTTGATGACAGCCGTATACCCGTTGTGCATGGGGAACAGCGAGCACCGTGGGGTCCGTGACGGGTCGTGTCAAGCTCTGCTTTCGGCCAATAGTGACAGGCACGGGAGATCCCGATCAAGGCCGGATAACCGAACCTCGCCACGCGAAGGCCCCACCGGCCGGCCGGCCGGGGCCTTCTCGGTTCTCTGTGCCTCGTCGTCGTAGCACGCGCCGGGGCCGTGCGTCCGCCGGGCTGCGGCATCTACAATGCGCGTATGGCTGATACGAGCAGAGATCTGATCGGCGACGGCTGGCTCTCGGAGCCGGCGATCTTTCGCACCGACCTGGACGCCTGCCGGCCGGCGGCGGCGCTGTACCCGGGCTCGCGCTCCCGCCACTGGCGGCTGCTGTCGTACGAGCTGGAGGGGCTGAGCGGCACCATGATCCGGGCCGACGAGGAGACGGCCGCTCCCGACCTCACCTATCCGCTGCGTGCCTCCGGGTACCACGCGGTGTCGCTGGGGCTGATGGCCGAGTCCTCCGAGGACGTGGTGGTGCTGGCCCGCCTGAGCGGGGATGCCAGCTCCACCGTGCTCACCTGCCCGATGACCGACCGCGCCGGACGGCACCGGATCCGGGAGCTGTTCTGGAAGGTCGCGGACCTGAGCGGCCGGGACCTGGTGATCGGCCAGCAGAACCGGCGGATCGCCGCCGGCGACGCGCCGGGGTGCGTGGTGGGCAGCCCCGTGCGCCTGGCGTACGTGAAGCTGATCCCGCTCACCGATGCGGAGGTCGCCACCTGCCGGGCCGACGCGGAGCGCCGGGACACCAGGCGACTGTTCGGGCACAACGACGCCCACGGCCTGCACTACGCCACGCGGCCGACGGAAGCCGGCCACATCCGCCGCCGCATCGAGATGTTCCGCAACACCGACTTCTCGCGGCTGTACTGGGAGTGCGGCATGGGGGACCTGCTCTACTACCTGGGCACCGCCGGCCGGCTGCCGACCCACGACGGCCTGGACGACTTCGCGCGGAGCGGCGACCGCCTGCACCGCGAGAGCTGGCAGGTCCTGCGCGAGCAGGGGATCGACCCGTTCCGGGTCGCCCGCGAGCACGCCCGCGACATGGGACTGGAGTTCCACGCGACCTACCGGCCGGCCGGTTTCCGGTTTCCGCCCGACCACGACCACTTCGACCACGGCGACTCCTTCTACCTGCGCCACCCCGAGCTGCGGGGCCGCGACCGCGACGGACGCGAGACCCCTCGCATCTCCTACGCCTACCCGGAGAGCCGGCGCTACGCGGTGTCGCTGCTGACCGAGGTGGCCACCGACTACGGCGTCGACGGCATCTGCCTGGCCTACAACCGGCGGCCCCCGTTCAGCGAGTTCGAGCCGCCGCTGATCGACAGCTTCCAGGCGGAGCACGGCCGCGACCCGCGCACGCTGGCGGACGACGACGAGACGTGGCTGTGGCACCGCTGCGGCGTGCTCACCAGCTTCATGCGCGAGGTGCGCGCGGCGATGGACGAGGTTGCGCGCGCCCGGAAGCGGCCGCGTATTCCGGTCACGGCGATCGTCATGCGCGACGCCGCGGAGAACCTCTACTACGGCATGGACCTGCAGACCTGGGTCCGCGACGGGCTGGTGGACACCCTCATCCCCTACACGTCCGCGGTGTTCCTGGACAGCGCCGCCGACTCGTGGGAAGACCCGCGCGGGGCCGACTGGTTCGTCGAGCTGACGCGCGACACCTCCTGCACGCTGTCGATGAGCCTGCTGCCCCGCATGATGCCGCCCGGTCTGTATCGCGAACGCGCCGCCGGGCTGTACCGGGCCGGCGTGGAGAGCTTCTTCTTCTGGGACTGCACGCCCGGCCGCGGCAACTACACCGAGTCGTGGAGCGCCCTGCGTCGCCTGGGACACAAGGAGGAGGTGCTGGCCTGGGCGGACGGCGGCCGGCCGGACCTCAGCGTCGCGCGCCGGCCGTTGACCAGCCTGGACGGGTGGGACCTCTCGTACGCCACGCCGGGATAACCTGTGGGTGTGCAGACGTACGAGCGTTCCACGGTTCTCCCTCACTCCGTGGAGCGCGTATTCGCCTGGCACGAGACCGTGGCCTCGTTCGAGCGCTTGCTGCCTCCCTCGCCGCCGATGGAGCTGCTGGAGCGCACCGGGACGATCCGTGACGGCGACCGCGCGACCTTTCGCGTAGGGGTCGGTCCGCTTGGCTTCCGCGGCACGGTGGAGTATGAGGGCTACCGGCCGCTCACGGAGTTCGGGAACCGCCATGTCGGCGGCCCCCACCGCTCGTTGCGGCACCGCCATCTCTTCCGCTCGACCGGGGAGGCGAGCTGCGAGCTCACCGAACGGATTCACTGCGAGCCGCGTCTCATCCTGTCGACGCTGGGCCGCGCGTGGCTCCGGCGCACGATGGAGCGCACGCTGGAGTTCCACCAGGAGCGCGTCCGCCGCGACCTGGAACGCCATGCGGCCGGCCCCGAGGAACCGCTGCGGGTGCTGGTCACCGGCTCATCCGGGCTGATCGGACGCGCGCTCACCGCGTTCCTGGAGAGCGGCGGCCATGAGGTCGTCCGGCTGGTCCGGCATCCACCGGCGTCCGGCGCCGAGATCCTGTGGGATCCGGCGGCAGGCCGGATCGACGCGGGCGCGCTGGAAGGTTTCGACGCGGTGATCCATCTCGCGGGCGAGAACATCGGCGCCGGGCGCTGGACCGCGGCGCGGAAACGGCGCATCCGCGACAGCCGCGTTTCGTCAACCGAACTGCTCTGCCACGCGCTCGGCGGTCTGCAGCGGCCACCCGCGGTGCTGGTATCGGCGTCGGCCGTCGGTATCTACGGCGAGGCGGAAGGCACGGTCGACGAGTCCGCGCCGGCCGGAGACGGCTTCCTGGCCGAGGTGACGGCCGCCTGGGAGCAGGCGGCCGAACCTGCGCGGGCGGCAGGCATCCGCGTTGCGCATGCCCGTCTCGGCCCGGTACTCAGTCCCAGGGCTGGGATGCTCAAGCGGCTGCTGCCGGTGTTCCGCGCAGGCGCGGGCGGCGTGGTCGGCAGCGGCCGGCAGCCGATCAGTTGGATCGGGCTGGATGACGCGATAGGCGCGCTGCACTTCCTGATGAGCAGCGACCGGGCGCAGGGCGCCTTCAACGTGGTGGCACCGCGCCCTGCGACCAACCGGGAGTTCACGCAGGCGCTGGCCGCCGTGCTGCGGCGGCCGGCATTCGCGCCGGTCCCCGCTCTTGCCATCCGCGCCCTGTTCGGGGAGATGGGCGACCAGCTCATCCTCAAGGGGCAGGCGGTGGTCCCGGCGCGGCTCACCGAGCTGGGGTTCCGCTGGCTGGAACCGACGCTGGACGGCTCCTTGCGGTGGGAGCTGGGCATGCCCTCGCGCGAGCCCTCGGCGGGCTGATGGCCTCGTCTCGACCGAGTTGGCGGAGCGGTTGGAGACGAGATTGCCCGATCCCCTCTGCACTCTGTCGTCCTATACGGGCAGCCTTCGGATCCTCACCCGATCGTTCTCCACGGTCGCGATGATGCCATCAGCGACATCGTCCTCCAGAGTTGCAAGCACCTGGCGGAGTCGCCGATTCACATTGGCCACACGAGGGTCGGATAGCCGGAGCGATACGAGAGACGGCTTCGCCAAGCCGGCCTTCGCCAGAATTCCGGAGAACCCGAGGTCTTGCGTCAAGACCACCCGACCGAGCCGGGAGGCCATTCGGACTATCTCTGGGTCAGGAGCGTCCGGCGGCAGCACCGACTGCACGGGGAGCACGTCATGACCGATCGAGTTGAGGAATCGAACAGTACGAGGAGAGATATGGATGTCCGCGATCAGTCTCATCCCACCGAGACAGTGATATCGCTTGCCAGCCAAGCCCCATACGTCGCGCACTCGTAGACGTCTTTGATCTCCAACAGCGGGTACTCGCGGACCACATCCTTCGCGGTGTATCCGGCCCCCAGCAGCTTGAGCACGAACTCGACGGTCATGCGTGTGCCCTTTACGGTCGCCTTTCCTTCGCAGACATCGGGATCGACTGCGATACGGGGGAACTCCACCATCTCAGGATACGCCAATCAGCTTGGCCGCGCCATCTTCGGCGCATTCATCAGCCAGCGATCGAACCCGTCGAGACTCACTCAGTAACCCGCGGCCTTGTCCACCAGTCCCAGGAGGGGCCGGCCGTCCCGGAAGCGGCACAGGTTCTCGACGATGTGGTCCGCGAACCGCCGCTGCGTCTCGACCGAGTTTGCGGCGTGGTTGGAGAGGATGAGGTTGTCCAGCTCCCACAGCGGCGAGTCCGCGGGCGGCAGGCCGTGCTGGATCTGCAGGTCCGCCCCGGCGATCCACCCCTCGCGCAGCGCGCGCACCAGGGCGTCCAGGTCGAAGAGCACGCTCCGTCCGGTGATGTCGACCAGGTAGGCGGTGCGCTTCATCGCCCGGAACTGCCGCGCGGCGAACAGGCCCTCGGTGAGTGGCGTACGCGGCACGCAGACGACCACGAAGTCCGACTCCGCCAACAGCTCCTCCAGCCGGTCGGGGGCGATCCAGGCCGCCAGGTGCGGGGACGCCTTTTCGGGCTCCGCGAGCAGCCGATGACGCGGGCGCCGAAGCATGACGCCAGCCGCGCCAGCTCCATGCCGATGCCGCCCAGGCCGACGATGCCGACCGTCTTGCCACGCTGCTCCTGTGGGGCGAACCCAGTCGTGGCGCCGCTCGCGTTGCTGCCTCAGGTATGCCGGCAAGCGATAGGTGAACGCCAGCATCGACGCCATGGCGTGCTCGGCTCCGGTCACGTCGAAGATCCCCTTGACGCAGGCGACCGGAATGGGGCTCGCGACAAGCTCCGGGATCAGCACGTCCTCCACGCCGCCCGTGCACGCGTGAATCAGCTCCAGCCTGGGGGCGCCGCGCAGCAACTCGGCATCCAGGCGGCGCGCGATCAGCACGCGGGCCGTGGCGAGGTGCCGCCGTATCTCGGCGCGGTCCTCGGTCATGGTCAGCCTGATGCCGTTCATGCGCCGGACCCGTTCGCCGACCTCCGGCAGCACAAGCATCGACAGCACCTCGATCGGTTCGCGGTCGGTCATGGTTCGCCTCCGTCTCTGTCGCGGAAGGCGGCCAGTGTGAACGCAGGACGCCCGACGCGCACGACTTCGGTCGCCATCCGCACCGCCATCGCCACCGCCTCCGGCGCCGGCAGATCCGTGCTGAGTCCGTGCAGAAGGCCGGCACTGAACGTATCGCCCGCACCCACGGTGTTGGCGCCGGCGACCGGAGTGGTCGGCACGCGCCGGACCGTGCCGTCCGCGGCGGCGACCGTGGCGCCGTCCGGCCCCTGCTTCACGACGGCGCACGCCGGGCCGCACTCCAGGACGCGCCGCGCGAGCGCCTCCGGATCCTCCGCCGGGAACCACGCGGCCAGCTCGGACTGCGTGGCGCTCAGGCAGTAGACCCTGGAGACAAGATCGAGCATGGCGGTTCGCTCGACCCGCTCTGCAAACCAGGGGCTGGGATCGAACACGACCCTGATACCCCGGTCCTGCAGCTCGCGGAACAACCCGCTCAGACCCTGGAAGTCAGCCTTGCCCACTCCGAGTAGCCGCTGGCAAAGAACCATCGCGTGGCCGGCGCTGAGCGAAGCCGCTGCGCAGAGGCCGACCAGTCGATCGGTTCGCCCGGAAAGACGAAGCCCGATCTCAAACCGCCCTCCGCTGCCGAGATCACGCTGACCGCCGTTGCCGCCGCGTCCGGACCGACCACCTCCACTCCTGCCCCTGCCAGGCGGTCGCGGAGCACGGTGCCGAACAGGTCGCGCCCCAGCCGCGTGTTGAGCTGCACCGGGTGACCGAGCCGGGCCAGCAGGTAGGCGGGCCATCCCGCTCCCCCCGCCAGCGTGACGGCCGGCCCTTCCGTGAGGATCCGGAGCGTGGCGGCGCGCCCGCGCTCCTCCTTCGCACCGTCCGACCCGATCGCGGCCGGGACCATCACGTCCACCGCGCAGTTGCCGGCAAGATGGATCGGCGTCAGCACCGGCTGTCGGCCTCCAGTCCGCGCACGCCCTGCTCGACGAAATCGCCCAGACCGAGCCCGGGCCGGCTCGGCAGCCGCAGGCGCCCGTCGACCAGTTCGGGCGGGTGCTCGACGATCTCGAACTGGGCGATGTGCGCCGGCACCGCGGTGCGCTCGGGCAGCGCGTCGAAGCCCGGGTACTCGACCATGCCGCCGGCGCCGACCGAGGCCAGGATGTGCAGATGCGCGGCGACCGTCAGCGCCGACCACGGGCCGTGCGGGACGCATCGCATGCCGTGCTCGCTGGCACTCACGGCCACCTCGAACGCCTGCGTCACGCCCATCTGGGCCGCATCCGGCTGCACCACGTCCACGGCGCGCTGCTCGATGAACGGCTGGAACTGGTACACCGTCGACAGGCTTTCGCCGGTGGCGATGTCGATCGTCGTCCGGTCGGTGACTTCCTTGTGGCCTGCCACCTCGTGCGGCGGCAATGGCTCCTCCAGGAAGCGGCAGTGGAACTGCTCCGCCACGCGGGCTGCACGAAGCGCCACGGATGCGCTCCAGCCGTCCGACCAGTACGCCGGGCAGCCCACGTCGAGCATCAGGAGCACGTCGGGTCCGATGGCGTCCCGCACCGCCGCCAGCCGGTCGCGGTCTTCGTCGCCGAAGTGCGCGCCCCAGCCGAACTTCAGCGCGTGGAAGCCGCGCCGGACGATGGCATCGCTCTCGGCCGCCAACCGATCCGGGCTCTTGAGCGTGGCGGCGTCCTGAAATGCCGTGCCGCTGGCGTAAGCGGGCACGTCCTCGCCGCCGGATCCGGGTTGGGAGTATGGAGGGGCGGTGGATGCGGCTCCAACAGCATTCGCGTCTGCTCCGCCGAGCAGCCGATGCAGCGGCAGGTCGAGGAGCTTGCCCTTCAGGTCCCAGAGCGCCATGTCGATCGCCCCCATGGCGTTGACCGCAAGCCCGCCTTCCGAGCCGCGCCCGCGCTGCGCTTGCCACCCGTGGAACATCCTCCGCCACAGGCGCCGCGGCTCCAGAGGATCCTCGCCGATCACCAGATCGGCCAATCCGCATCTGCGGACGATCGCCTCGATGGCCGCCACCGGTGAGCCGGTGGCGCCGATCCCGATGACCCCTTCGCCGGTGGTGACCTCGACCACGCTCAGGGCGCCTCGGGTGCCGCCTCGGACGCGAACGTCCGTGACCCGCGCCGAGCCGACCGTCATCGAGGCGGGAGCGGCGACCCGCTGCCGTCGAGCAGGGCCACCCGCAGGTCGATGCGGTCGACCGCCATGCGCCGGTCGGGTCGATAGCGGCAGGTCCAGTAGTTGACGATGGCGCTGCCGTCCCGCAGGAAGCGGACGCCGGGGTTGGTGAACGCGCGATCCGGGTCCGATTCGATCACGCTGCGTCGCTGCCACGTGCGCCCTTCATCGCCGGAGACGGCAAGGCTGAGCGGACTGCGCTTGCCGAAGTGGCTCCCGAACCCCGGGTCGTACTCGCCGTCGTTCCACAGCAGCCACAGCTCGCCGCTCCGCGGGTGGCGGGCCAGCTCCGGGCACGACTCCGGCGCGCGCAACTCCGTCGCCTGAGGCAGCGACCAGGTCATGCCTTCGTCGCGCGAGCAACAGGAGAAGACGCTGCCGAGCTGGGTGCGCATCACCATCAGCACCGAGCCGTCGGTCAGCGCCTCGACGTGCGGCTCCATGCAACCGCGGAGCGGCAGCCGCACGGCAGCGCCTTCCCGCCAGGTCCGGCCATCGTCGTCGCTGATGACGCAGCGCGCCTGGATGCTCGCCTCCGGGGTCCAGAGCTCGCCCACATGGTGCTCGACCGGGAACAGCAGCCGGCCGGACGGAAGCCGCTTGACGGCCGAGCTCGCGGCGCCGAACGGCTGGTGCTCCCAGACGACCCGCCGGTCGCTGAAGTGCTCCCCTTCGTCGGTCGAGCGTGCCACGTAGCCGGTGCTGTCCACCGCCTGGCCGGCGGCGATCGCCTGGTAGGCGTAGGAGAAGAGCAGCAGGTCGCCGCGCTGCGAAGGCAGCAGGGACGGGCTGTAGACGTTGACCTGGTCCGGGGCCGGCTCTGCCACGATCCGCTTGCCGGCCCAGGAGCGCCCTCCGTCGTTAGACACCACGCCAACCAACCTGTTCGGGGCGTCATCACCGCCGCCGCGCTCACTCGCCAGATACTCCTGGTAGATCAGCAGCAGCGACCCGTCGCTGCGCTCGAAGACGGCGCCCTCGGAGTTGCGCGGGTGCTCCGCCGACGCCGCCGCGACGGTCATGGCAGCGACCCCAGGCATTCGAGAACGCGGCGCGATCCGTCCATCAGAAACGCGTCGTCGCTGCCGACGCCGACCAGCCGGAATCCCTGCTCGACATACGCGCGGGCGGTGGCCGCATCGTGCGCGTAGGCCATGCCGGGAAGGACGCGGTGCCGTCGGCACGCCGCGAGCACGGTCTCCACGGCCTCGACCACGCGCGGGGCGGCGAAGTCCAGGTAGCAACCCAGGCTGGCGGACAGGTCGCCGAGACCGAGCAGGCGTCGTCGCTGCCCGGCACCGACAGGATCTTATCGACCCCCTCGGCCCGAGGGGGAAGCTGCCATCGGCCGGTTTCTGTTGCAGCCAGGCATCCGCAACAGAAGCCGCCCAGACGGCTTCGCGCGGCGCGGTACAAGTCGCGTGCAGCTTCCCGGTGGACCTCCATCGGGCGACGATAGATCAGCCCTGGGGCCGGCACAAGCCGCTCGTCGCTGATCAAGCTGGCTGGGCGGATCACGGTGTCGGTGCGCCGGGAGCGGATCTCGCTGTCGTCGGCATTTCCGCTGCAGAAGCCGTTCACACAGGCACTCACGGCCTGGAGCAGGATATAATGGCAGTTGTGGATGGAGTTGAAATGCAGACTTCCTGACCTGAACCGGAATCGCGTGACACAGCGGACGGGACCACCGACGCTCTGTAGACGAGCTTGAGGTGCGAGTCAGGGCTGAGCGATCCCGTTGCGTGCGGAGCACCCAGAGCTACTCCCAAGCATGTGTCATGTCACTTGTCAGCAGGAAACGTAGTGATGAGTCCCGTAGTCGGATATTCCCCCAGAAGAACCCGAAAACCGCGAGCTTTGGACTCCAAGGAGCTACGGCCAGCCCACCATGTCAGGGAAGTCTGAAATGACCGCGTCCTCCGTGGAACGATGCACCCACGAATCTGGAGGAGACGCTCGCGGATAGCGATGCGGTCAGCACTATCGAGGTGCAAGGGCTGCATTGACTCACTCAAGATCCAGGCGAACGCAAGCTAATGCCTCATCGATCCACTCAAACGACGTCGCCAGGGTGGAGTCGGAAGCCAAAGGAGATGGGGCTCACCATGGAGCAGCAGGATGCGGTCGCCAGCCAGATGGTCAGGCGCTACCGGCAGGCGTCGCGGAAGAGGAAGGGTCAGACCATTGCGGCTTCGCATCAGCCCAGCAACAATCGATCGCGTGCTGCGCGCCGAGAAACGCCGCGCCGTGTGCATTGCCTGGGTGCGTGTCGCACCCAGGCAATGCACCGACCACGAAACTCGCCGAGCAAGCCTCTCAGGTGTCTTCACCCTCACAAGCTCCGGCCATCGGCCATGTTCTGCAGATGTCTGCCGTGACACCAGCTACTACCGCAGCAGCAGCTGCTGCTGCTGCCTCATCAACGGGGTCCGGATCGGGCACTTCCCGACAGTTGACTGGGCGCTCTCGACGCTCCGTAGTAAAATTCACCCTCCAAATTTGGACGGTGAAGCAGTAATCTCCGCGGCATTCTTCTTCTTCGCCTATCAGCTCAAGTTCCCGGACACTCTGATAGTACACCTCGGTATCGCATACCTGTCGCGCAGCTGAAGGCAACGCGATGCTCGCGAGCAGCACGGTTGCTATCACGCGGCCGATCGTCAATTGTCTCATTGTCTGTCTCCTTGGTTGTGATGCCTCGAAATCGGAACCTTCGGCCTATCTCATACGGCAACCTCCCTGATGACCCGTTTGTTGTGGGTTTCTGTCGCGTATCCGGCATTGGGGACGGCGTTAGAGATCGGCGACACACCAAGGCGACGCCGGGATGTGTTCGCTTAGGTCTGGCGGTGTGTTCTCAGGTGCGACCAGATACGGCCCACGTCGAGCTCGGTGACCGCCACGGTCAGGTTGAGTAGCTCGGCTGAAATCGTGACGAACGCCAGGTCCAGGGCTCCGAGATCGACGTAGCGCAAGCGGCAGCCATTGTGAGAGTCGCGACAACTCGCGTTCGTCACCGGCGGCCACCCGCGAGCGGCACAAGCGTGGCCAGCGTTTGGGGTCGAGGTCCGCGGCTCGAAAGGCGTGCAGCTCGCCAACGGGCAGCGTCATGAAGTGTAGTTGCCGACACGGGGGACGCTTTGACGCCGCCCCTGGATACGGGGCATTCGACTCGCAGGTCGATACTCCTGCTGCAGTCGTGCCGTGTTTCGGATGTTCGAGGGCGTCGATGGGACCGCCCTCGGACGTGCGCGTTGTGCCGTAAGGCGGAACGTCAGCGCGGATTCGCCGTCCGCAGTGAGGAGTCGATGCGTTATTGCGGATGCACGACTCGGACCGCGGCGGTCCAGTGGGAGGAGGACCAAATGCCTCGCCCAAGGCGGTAGGTGCCGACAACTGCGATTAGCAGTGGCTATTTCATCTGGAGAGGCTCGAACGGTGTGCTTCGTAATGTCCAGCAAGTGAGAGAGATGCCGGCCGTAGACCTACACGTCGCAGATGAGCAGTCGGTACCCGCATGACTTGGTCTGACGGGCCGCCGGTCTGTCACTGCGGCATCACATCCGCGTAGGGTTCTGAACGTGGACGCACGATCTTCCAACCACTGAGGAGTGCCTCCATGACACTCGATCTCCTTTGCCTCGTCGGTGTCTCGGTCGCCGGCTCGATCGCCACCCTGTCGGCGGCGTACGGCCACTCGATTCGACTGTGCGCCGTCGCTCGCAGACGCCTCACCGACGCAGCCGCGGCGCGCGTCGTGGCGGCGCTCACTGATGCCTACTGCTCAAAGAACACGCGCCGCGCCTACGTCCGCGGCTGGGAGCGGTGGCGCAAGTGGGCGTCCGAGCACGGCGTGCGATCATTCCCGGCCGCTCCGAAGGGGGTGGCCGCCTACCTCACGGCACGCGCCGAGTCCGGCAGGGCGCCGGCCACCGTGCGCCTGGACCGCGCCGCCATCGGCGCAGCGCACCGCGCCGTCGGTGCGGCCGATCCCACCGCCTCCAGAGCGGTACGGCGCGCGCTTCGCTCAATCGGCGCGACCTGCAACGACCGGGGCCGGGGGCAGGTCGATGGCCTGCATTGGGAGGCCGTCGATCGAACCGCCGCGGTGGCCGAGAGCGACGGCTCACTGGCCGGCCTGCGCGACGCTGCGCTCCTCCGTCTGGGCAGCGATGCTCTGCTGCGCGTATCCGAGCTGGCGTCGCTGGTGGTGAGCGACCTGTTCGTGAAGCCGGACGGCAGCGGCACGATCACGGTCCGGCGCTCCAAGACGGATCAGCAAGGGCGAGGACACGTGCGCTACGTCGGCCGGTCGACGGTGGAGGCCGTGCGGCGCTACCTGCAGGCGGCCGGCGTCGAGGCCGGTGCGCTGTTCTGTGGGGTGAACAAGGGCGGGGCCGTGCACGAGGGGCTTGGCGTGCGCTCGATCCGGCGGATCGTCACGCAGCGGGCGGCCGCTGCCGGGATCGTGGGCCGCGTATCCGGGCACTCGCTACGGGTGGGGGCGGTGCAGTCGCTGGTAGCGGCCGGGGCGAGTCTGGTCGACTTGCAGCGGGCGGGCGACTGGAAGTCGCCGAGCATGCCGGCGTACTACGCGCGGCATCAGCTTGCAGAGCGAGGCGCGGTGGCGAGACTCAGGCACGGGGTGGCGGCGTAGCGCGAGCCGCGGCCCCCAACCTCGCGGCAAGAAAGCAATAAGGCCGATGACGAACGGCTCGCGACACACTCGCCCTCGCAGCGTGGCCGGCGGCGACTTGCGGCGACTGACGGGGGGTTGACAACCACGCCGCGGCATGCTTTGGTAACCTCCATGACTGGCGAAAACGCTCTCGTCGAGACGAGCCGAAGTCGTCCGTCAGGTGCCGACAATCGCAGTTGTCGGAATTGAAGCCGTCTCGGATCAGTTTAACGAGCGGCGGCTACGCTTATAATGTGCCTTACGGTATATTAGGTACGATTTGAAGCGTCTATGGAGTTTCTTGGTCGATGCCGGCCGTCGCAGCCGCACGTGATAGCTGCTCATCTTTCTGGTTGACGCCGAGCGGGTTTGCTCCCGGCTGCTGGAAAACACTAACCCGGCCTTCCAGAATCTCGACTACAACCAGGCTGGCAAGCTATCTACTTCGATTTGCCGGGGGAAGCGCCGGCGTTCTGTAGCCAGCGGGGCAGACTTGGGCAGGATCCGCGAGCGATCCGTCCGCGGGACCTCACCAACCAGCAGCGCCTGCCTCCGGAGGCGCTGAAGGCGGCCACGACCCTGATCACGATCGGGCCGATCATCCTGCTGTACCCGTTCCTGCAGCGCTACTTCATCAAGGGCATCTTCATCGGCTCGCTCAAGGGCTGACCCGGTACCGGTAGGCGTCGCCGCGCATGTGCCGGTCGGCGTCCACCCAGAGCCGCGTCATGCGCAGTATCAGGTCGTCGCCGGTGCGCTCCTGGTGCACCTCGAAGTTTCGCAGATGCACGGGCGCGGGGTCGTCGTCGCGCCACGTGTCGATCTCGGTGACGCTGTCGCGGATCAGCAGGAAGCTGTCCGGGTCGACCTCGCCTGCGACCAGCGGATAGTCCGGGCCGTTGCCGTCGGGGTTCTCTTCGCACAGGTTGCCGATCCAGAAATAGCGCCCGCAGGAGTGCGGCACGATCGTGGAGTAGGAGGCGGGCGAGTGGAACGGCGTGCCGTCGGTCCAGGTCCAGGGCTCGATGCGGCTCCAGGTGAGGCAGCCGTCGTCGGAGGTGCAGTACCACTTGTGGCCGGGCAGTGACGGATTGCCGGCGTTGCTGCCGCGCATCACCATCAGGAAGCGCCCGTCGGGCATCTCGGCGACCGCCCCCTCGCTGACCCCGCGGGTGGAGACGTCGGGCTCCAGGACGACGCGCTCGCCGACTTCCCAGCGCAGCCGATTGCCGGGCTGCCAGGTACCGATCATCACCATGATCTCGTGGAAGGAGAGCGCGCCCGGCGGACAGAACAGCGTGCCGTCGGGTTGCAGGCGGGTGATCTGCACGGGGAAGACCAGGCGCCCGGCGCGATCGAAGAACGGCACGTTGGCGAAGTGGACGGCGTTCCTGCCGGTCCACACCGCCTGCAGCGGATGGGAGGGATCGTATTCCTCGCCCTCCTGGATGATCCGGTCCTCGAACAGCCAGGTAAGGCCATCGTCGTCGGAGACCCGGTAGGTGGGGAAGGTGTAGGTGAGCGCTTCCAGCATGTGGTCGGTGGGCATCACCCGAGGTGCCGTTGAGCGCCACCAGCAGCCCGCTGGCCGGATCGGTCACCAGCGTGCCGTAGCCGGTGCGCACCATGCCTGACGGGGTCACGAAGCTCGTCTGGTAGGGCTGATCCTCCGACCAGGTTTCGCCGTCGTCGTCCGAGTAGCTCAGGAGCACGAGGTCGTAGATGTCGTTGCCGATCTCGCTGAAGCGTTGCCTGAGCAGCTTGGGCTCGCGCGCGGAGCGGTAGCCGACGATCTCGTAGGCGGCGGCGACTTCGCTGCCGCGATAGGTCATGGTCCGCTCGCTGACGATCATGTGCTCCTCCGTACCTACAGCCGCAGCCGGTAGTGCCAGGCGTCGGCGTTCCAGACGTCGCGACCGCCGCCCCTGGCGCCGAGGCGTGTCAGGTAGAGTTCCAGGTCGCGGGTCTCGCGGTTCTCCAGCAGGCTGAAGTTGGTGAGCTGCAGCGTGTCGGCATCGTGCTCGGGATCGCGCCGGTCGATCACGGTGACGGTGTCGCGCTTGAGCGCGACGCGTTGCTCGTCGATCTCGGCGACCTGCAGCGGATGGCGCGGCCCGTTGGCCTCGGCCGGCCGCTCGGCGATGTTGAGCACGCAGTACAGCCTGCCGGTCCGGGAGGCGCGGATGGTCTTGGCGAAGGTGGCAGGCGAGGAGAACTTCCCGCCGTCGTCGTAGCGCAGGTCGCGTATCGGGGTCCAGGTCAGGCCGCCGTCCGAGGAGGCCGAGCACCACTTGCGGCCCGGGCACTCCAGGGGGTCGAGCCCGGCGTTGGAGCCGCGCATGATCAACAGCAGCCGGCCGTCGGACAGTTCGCTCAGATCGAGCTCGACCAGTCCGCGGGTGGAGGTGCGCCGCGGCAGGAAGATCGGCTGCGACGTCTGCCAGCGGTAGTCGCCGGCCGCCGCGTCCCAGCGGCCGACGAAGCAGATGACGCCCGCGACACAGCCTTCCCGGTAGGTGTTGGGGAACACCACCGGGATCTTCTCGTCCTCCGCGTCCCGGTACGGCACCGGCACCGTGGCGCTGATCACGACGGTCCCGTCGCTCGCGGCCAGCGGCCGGCCGACGTACATCTCGTTGCGCCGGAAGAAGGTCTCGTCACCCCAGTCGTCGGGGTCGAAGTCCGGCCCGGGCTCGTACTTGAGCATGCGGGCGTCGCCCCAGGTGCGGCCGTCGTCGGCGGACAACTGGTAGAAGCCGTGATCGGCGAAGCGCCGCTCGCCGGTCCAGAGCACGTGCAGCGCCTCCCGCGGGTCGCCGCGCAGCAGGCGCTGGAACACCGGCTTGATCAGCATGCCCGACACCGGGTCGTACGGCCCGGTGCCGCGCTGGCTGGCGCCGCCGGACTGCGTCACGTCACCCTGGCGCGGCCGCTCCTCGTACAGGAGCTCCCAGTCGCTCCACGTCTTGCCGTTGTCCTGCGACTCCCGGCGGCGGGCCCGGTAGTTCCAGTCGGAAGAATTGACCAGCGCGCGCGTCTCCTCCAGCCGCAGACCCCGGCCGATGTAGGACACGGCGCAACTCACCGCCACCCGTTCCTGGCCCGAGGTGGCGTGCAACTCGCGTTCGACCTCGCAGATGGGTGCCATCGCCGTGGATCCCTCCACCCTCACTACCACGCCGGTTGCGGCATGGCAAGCGCGGCCGACGGGCGTGCCGTGGCGTAGTATCATCTCATGGATTCCGAGGAAGCGTGTCAGGCGCACCGGAGGAGAATCGTGGGGAGCCATGGAGATCTGAACAACGATCTGAAGTCGGTACTGCCACATCTTTCCGATCAGGGATACGCGGTCATTGAAGGCGTGCTCGGTGAAGAAGACGTCCGGCACTACCGGGGTATCGTGGAGGATCTATTCGACCGAGAACGGCGCCATCCCTTCGAGCCGGAAGACGGTCCCGCGTTGCCGGGGGATGACGAACTCGAAGCGTATCTGAACGAGAGTTACCAGATCAGTGAAGCGGAGCGGGCCCGACTCATGCGGCGAATCCGCCATACCCGTGGCCAACAGCAAGACACGCCGTGGCCCGTCCCTCCTGCAGCGGTCGTCAAGAATTTCCTTCACTTGCCGACCCTGTTCGATCATGACCGGTCGCAGCGAATCTGGAACGTCGTGAACAAGGCGCCGGACTTCGGGAAACTGATAGAACACTCGGTGGTGCTGTCATTGGCGCGGGAGATTCTCGGCGCCGATTGCGTGCTCGCCGACTGCAGCGCGACCAGCATCGGTCCGCACACCGACGAAGGGGGAGCTTGGCACGTCGATGTGCCGCTCGGTCAGTTGCCGGAGCCTTTGCCGGACTTGCCCCTGACCATTCAGAACGCCTGGATGCTCGATGACTTCACGACGACCAACGGCGCCACGCAGGTCGTTCCCGGCAGCCATCGCACTCGCAGAAAGCCCGCTTGGGGAGGAGAGCAGGAGAACGGGACAAAGCTGACCGGGCCGGCCGGCTCCGTCGCCATCTGGCTCTCGAACACTTGGCATCGATCGGGACCGAACGCCACGGACAATCCTCGTCGAGCGATTCTCTGCTACTACTCCCGCTCGTGGATGAAGCCTTTTACCGACTACACGTCGATTGCCCCGGAGGTCACGCGGACACTGTCACCGGACCTGCGGTATCTTCTGGGGTTCTCGGCGAGTGCTCCCGTGCGAGGGTAGTGCGGCGGCAGATCACGTCAGGTTGCCGTTCAGCGTCCGTGCCAGCCACGGCACGGCCACCTCGTGCTTGAAGTTGTGGTTGGGGACGTCGACGTTGGCGTACGTGAAGTACTCCTCCATGGTGAGCCCTTCCGGGATCTCGTCGTCGTCGTGGATCCGGGCGGCGGGATCGGCGTAGCGCGGGTAGTGGTGTATCGCAAGCAGGTGGCTTGATCCGCGTTCCCGGTACGCGCCGCGGACCTGGTCGAGGTGCTGTTTGGCTCCGCCCTCGGTCATCATCAGCGGCCGGCCGGCCAGCGAGCTCAGCAGGTCGGGAAAGTCGAACCACCGGAACATGCCGGGCACCACGTGCCACAGCGGATCCACGTCGCGCCATTGCCCGTCGCGCGGCAGCCCGAGCACGACGTGCCGCTGGCGCACGTGACAGAGAAAGTCGTTGAACACCAGCGCGGCCAGGCCGGGGTCGAGCACGGCCATGCACATCGCCGGCTCGGTGCCTAGGGAGTGGCCGCTCACCGCTACCCGCTCGGCGTCGACGAACGGCAGTGAGCGAAGCCATCCCAGCACGTGCAGCTTCTGCGACACCGTCAGCTCCACGTAGCTCCGCCCCAGCCGGATGAGCTGCGCGGTGAGCTTCACCCGGCCGCTGTTCGGCGGCACGCCGGCAGGCAGCAGGTCCAGCTCGCCGATGCCGGGGTTGTCCAGCGTCACGGCCACCAGCCCCGCCTTCGCGTAGTACCAGGCCATGCGATTGGCGACGGGGTGCTTGTTGGGCGGCTGCTCCGGCCGCAGCTCCGGCTCGCCGGCCAGCAGTTCCTTGCTGGATGCCGAGCCCGGGAAGCACATCACGGCCGGGCCGGGCTGCGCATCGTCGACCGTGTCCGGCACCAGCATGAGCAACGGCACCACCGACCCCGGCTCCGGGTACGCTTCCCACTTTTGCAGGCGGTAGCCGTCACGCCGCTCGCTCCACAGGCGGACCGGCAGGGGATCGGGCGGCGTCCGCGGCGCGATGAGCTCAGGAGGCAGCGCCAGCAACTCGGCGAGCTTCTCGCGCACCTGTTGCCGCCACTCGCCAAACCCGGCGTCGTCCAGCCCCGGCCGGTAGGCCAGCCGGCCCTCGGTGCTGCGCAACAGGTGCTGGCAGAATCCCATGGTGGTCAGATGGCGGCCGTCGCCGCGATCGGCGGGGAAGCGTGCTTCTTCACTCATGTCAGGCAACGCTGCGTAGCTACCTGCCGATCTCTACGACGTCGAAAACGGGCACCGCCAACTGCAGAAGTTCGCCGTTCTTGACGCCGGCCCATCCCATCTCCGCTACGGTGCTTACGGTATGGCCGGCGAGTTCGTCCCGCAACCGTCGCGGAAGGCACTCATCGAGTAGCACGCGCATCGGCCACCAGGAGATCCTTCGCCTGTTCCAGCACTGCTATCGCATGGTTGCGTGTGACGGTAGGGAAGTCGTCAAGGAACTCCGCGAGCGGACGACCCGCCTCCAGATAATCGAGCAGTGTTCGAACTGGAACGCGCGTCCCGACAAAGACGGTGGCTCCGCCGAGAATGTCGGGGTCGCTGTGGATGATACTGCGTTCCTGGCCCACCAGGTACCTCCGCTATCGTCATTCAACCATATCATTGGAGATGTGGCCCCACGAATCGAGATCGCTGCCTCGGTCATCGTCAGCATCCGGCCCGCGAGCCTGACCGCTCATGTCAGGCCTGCTCGTGCGCGGGGTCGCAGCGGAACAGGCGCAGCTTCTCGGTGACGGCCGCGGCGACCGCGGCCCTGACCTGCTTGAAAGGGATCCGCGGATCGGAGACGGAACCGCCGTTCGCGTAGCAGCGGGCCAGGGTCCGGCTGACGGCGCGGCGGATCCAGGTGTCGATGTTGATCTTGGCCGCCCCACAGCGGATCGCGAAGCGCGTCATCTCGTCGGACAGGCTGGTGCCGCCGTGCACGACCAGGGGCACCGGCGAGGCGCGGCCGATGCGTTCGATCAGGCCGCGGTCGGGATCGCTGGTGCCGACCCCGGTGCCGGGCGCGTTGCCGAACGAGCACGCCAGGTAGTCGATGCCGGTCTCGGTGACGAAGCTCCGCACGGCGGCGGGGTCGGTGTCGAGCTGCGCGCCCGCTCCCGTCTCCTCGTCCAGCGTCTCGCCGAGCTGCGCCTCCAGGGCGACCCCGTGGGCGCGGGTGACCTCGGCCGTCTCACGCACCCGGGCGACGTTCTCGGCGTACGGCAGCATCGAGGTGTCGATCATCACCGAGTCGAACCCGGCGTCGATCGCCCGCCGCACGACCTCCAGGTCCGACCCGTGATCGAGATGGAAGTACAGCGGCACCGCGGCGTGGATGCGCGCTGCCCGCATCAGCCCGGCGACGTACTCCAGGCCGGCATAGCGAAGCGTGCCCATCGACACGCCCACCAGGCAGGGGATGTGCGTCTCGTTGGCGGCGTCGACGATGCCGTGCAGGGTGTCCAGGCTGCTCATGTTGAATTGACCCACCGCCCAGCCCTCGCGCCGCGCCCGGTGGATCAGCTCGGCCACCGCGGCCTGCTCGCTCATGGAAGCTCCTCGCTCATGGATTATCGCCGCCGCGGCCGGCCGTAGTCGAACGCCTGCAGGGCAGCCCCCAGCAGCGCCGTGTGCGGCAGGTTCGAGATGGCGATCTCCCTGATCCTGACCTGCGGATGGACGAGCTTCCCGACCCGTTCGCGGAGGTGCGCGGGGTCGGGCCACCGCGTGGAGACGGCGCCACCGCCGATGACCACGGTGCCGCAGTCCACCACGGTCAGCGCGTGGCTGATCGCCAGGGCAAGGGCGTGGTGCGCCGTGTCGATGACCTCCTGAGCCCACGGTTCGCCGTGCGCCGCGGCCGCGACCACGGCGGCGCCGTCATGCGGGCGGCGGGTGTCTCCGGGGCGCCGGGCCAACCCGGCCATGCCGCGGCCGGACGCGTACTGGCACAGGCATCCGCGACCGCCGCAGACACAGGGGACGCCGGCGTCGGCGTGCGTCTTGAGGTGGCCGAAGGTGCTGGCCGCGCCGTGCACGCCCCGCCACAGGCGGTGATCGAGGATCAGGGCATGGCCGATGCCGGTGCCGATGGTGACGTAGAGAAAGGTGGAGAGGCGGCGCCCGGCGCCCAGCCGGAGCTCCGCGCGGGCGGCGGCGAAGGCATCGGTGTCCAGCACCACCGGGCAGCGGAAGCGGGAGCCGAGAACGGCAGCCAGCGGCACGTCGCGCCAGCCGACGTTGAGCGCCTGGCGGACCGTGCGGCGGTCGTCCCCGAGAACCCCGGCGACCGACACCCCGACCGCTTCGATCGGGTCTGCCGACCGGTCGCAGTGCCCGCCGAGGAAGGCCAGCAGGTCGTCCAGGTGCAGCGCCTGCCCGGCAGCGCGGGCGGCCATCTCCACCGGCTGCGGCATCGTCTCATGGGTGCCTGCGCCCGGCCGCTCCCGCAGCAGCAGCGCGCGCGTGCGCGACCCGCCGATGTCTACCGCCAATACCGCCATGGGTCGGGTTGGCTCGCTCAGCCTTCGCGCAGCCCGGTCAGGGCCACGCCGCGAACGAAGTTGCGCTGCAGCAGGATGAACATCAGCACGAGCGGCAGGGCGCCGAACACCGCCACCGCCATCACCTGGTTGTAATTGACGTTGAGCTGGTTCTCGAACAGCGCCATGCCGAGCGGCAGCGTGCGCAGGTGGTCGCGGGACACCACCAGCAGCGGCCACAGGTAGTTGTTCCAGTTCCAGACGAAGGTGAAGATCGCGACCGCCGCCAGCGCCGGCAGGGAGAGCGGCCAGATGATGGTGGCAAGGATGCGGGGCTCGGACGCGCCCTCGCTGCGGGCGCTGTCCAGGAAGTCCTGCGGGATGCCCAGGATGTACTGGCGCATGATGAAGATGCCGATCGGCGACAGCGCCGTGGGCAGCGTCAACCCCAGGTAGGTGTTCAGCCAGTGCCAGCGGTGGATCTGCAGGTAGAGCGGCAGCGCGATCGCCTCGAACGGTATCACGATGGTGGCCAGCACCAGGACGAACAGCAGGTCGCGTCCGGGATAATGGAAACGGGCGAAGCTGTAGCCGGCGGCGGCGCTGAGCAGCACGGTGATGGCGACGCTGGCGAGCGACACGCCGATGGAGTTCACGGCGTAGCGCCCGAACGGCCGCGAGGTCAGCGCCTCGGTGTAGTTGCCCCAGCGCAGGGCATCGGGCAGCCAGCGGATCGGCAGGGTGAACACCGCATCCGGTGCCTTGAAGGAGGTGCTCACCATCCACACCAGAGGCAGCACGGTCACCACGGTCGCGACGACGAGCAGCACCAGGACCGCCACGCGGGCGGCGGTCCGGGAGGCAGTCCGACTGCCCTGAAACCGCAGTGCGCGCGGTTGGGGCCGCGTTCCACGTGCGCCGGCCGATCGAGGCGCATCGGCCGGACGGCTAGCCATGCTCCGCCCCCCGCAGCACCCGGAACTGCAGCACGCTGAAGACCAGGATCATCGCCAGATAGAGGATGGAGATCGCCGCCGCCTCGCCGTACAGGCCGAAGTTGAACGCCGTCTTGTAGATCAGCAGGGTCATGATCTCGGTCGCGGTGCCGGGACCGCCGCCGGTCATCACGTGCTGCAGGGCGAAGGTGCGAAAGCCGTTGATGACCGAGATCACCATGACCAGCGCGATCGTCGGGCGCATGTGCGGCAGGACCACCCACCGCAGGCGCTGCCACGCGCCCGCCCCTTCGATCTGCGCCGCCTCCTCGTGGGCCGCCGGCACCGCCTGGCGGCCGGCCAGGAACAGGATCATGTAGTAGCTGGCGGCGTGCCACCAACTGGTCATGATCAGCGCCAGCGGCGCGTACGCGGACTTGGTCAGCCACGCGATCGGCTCGCCGGCCAGGAAGGGATCGAGCAGCGCGTTGACCACGCCGCGGTAGTTGAAGAACAGCTTCCACACCAGCGTGACCGTCAACAGCGGCACCACGGTGGGCAGGAACAGCACCGTCCGCCACGCGCCCGATCCGCGGCGCGTGTTGAACAGCAGCGATGCCAGCCCGAAGCTGACCAGCCACACCGGGATCACGGTGCCGAACACGTACACGACGCTCACCCGCAGCGAGTTGAGAAAGGCGCTGCTGCCGAGCACGCGCAGGTAGTTCTCGATCCCGACGAAGGCAGGATTCGGGCGCAGATCGTAGTCGGTGAGGCTGAAGTAGAACGCGCGCGCCATCGGATAGAGGCTGAATGCGGCGAGCAGCGCGATGGCGGGAAGTGCGAACAGCAGGCCCCACATGGCCTGTCGCCGGGACTCGCTCTGCATCGTTCAGCGGCTCCGCATGCTCATCTCGACGGGAACGTCGTGTCGGTTGACACACGAACGGCGCGGGGTGCCGGCCCGATGGACCGGCACCCCGCGCGCCGTTCGGGATGGTCGAGTGCGCTCTACTCGCGGCGAATCCGGCGCATCTCGTCGGCCGCCTTGCGGAGCGCGCCGGCGACGTCCCCGCTCTCGGCGAACTCCTCGATCGCGTTCTTGATCAGCTCGCCCTCCTGCGCCCAGGTGGGACTGCGCCAGACGAAGCTGCCGGTGGCGTAGCTCTGCTCGTACACCTCGACCCCGCGCAGCGCGCTGCGCACCTGCGGCAGTTGGAACATGCCGAGCCGTCCGTTGATGTACCCGGCGACCTCGTACATCTCTCCCGGCGTGGAGAGCAGCACGTCGAGGAAATCCCACGATTCGGTCGCGGCATCGGAACCGGCGCTCACCGCAAGCGCGTAGGTATGGATGAAGGTGTGCGGGTTGTCGGGGTCGCGCTGCGGAATCGGCGCCACCACGAAGTTCTCGAACACGTTGGGCGAGTTCTCCCGCCACGCCGCGGGCGCCCACGGGCCGCCCATGACCACCGCCTGGCGCTCCTCCATGAAGTCCTGGAAGGCGTAGACCGGACTGGCGGTGGCGATGTCGGGGCCGCCGCGCCCCTCGGTGATCAGCCGGTTCCACGTGTCCTCGAACGCCTGGACACAGGCATCCGAGTCGATCGCGACCAGGTTGTCGTCGTCGATGACGTCGCAGCCGTACTGGGTGGTGACGTTCCAGAACTGCTGGGCGTACCAGAACGAGTCCAGCCCCCACACCCAGTTGAAGCCGATCCGCTCGACGGCGCCGTCCGCGTTCCGCATCTCGACCGAGCTCAGCAGATCGAAGAACTCGTCCCAGGTGGCCGCGCGCTCCTGCCACTGTGCCGACAGGGCGGAAGCGTCCAGGCCGGCCTCCGCGAACATCTCCTGGTTGAGGAACAGCACGAACGTGTTGAACTCGGCCGGCACGCCGTACACCTGCCCGTCGAACACCATGCCCTCCAGGGCCGGATGCACGAACAGGTCGACGACGTCCTGCTGGGTGCTCACGCCGAACGCACCCGGATCGACCGGGGCCAGCCAGCCCTTCTCGTAGAACTCGGGAAACAGGTAATCGAGCACGTTGAGGATGTCCGGCGGATCTCCGGCCGCGATGGCCGCGCGCAGGCGCACCTCGTAGTCGCCGTGCGGATACTCGATGATGTCGATCTGCAGGCCGGGATGGTCCTCCAGGTACGTGGCCGCCTGTTCGCGCATCCAGTCGGTGGCAACCGTGTAGGTGTGATGCCAGAACGTGATGGTCTTGTCGCCGTCCTGGGCAAAGGCGAGGCCGCCCGAGACCAGGCCGGCGCAGAGGGCCAGCAGTACGATTCTGTTTCTCATCGTACGAACTCCTTGGGTGAGGTCGTGCCCTCCGACGGAGGGCCTCCGCGGAGGGTAGCGGGGGCTCCCGAATCGGTCAAACCGAAGGGTTTGCACGCTGCCGTTGCATCTTCGCCAGCTCGGCCGGTTCGATTGCGGGGTACCATGCGGGTATGGCCACAGGAATCGAAATCATGGACGCAGGCATCATCTCCCGCAGTGCCAAGCACGGCGCGTTCATGCCCGTGATCACGCCGCTCCCGGACGGCACGCTGATCGCCGCCCAGCACGTGGGGGAGTCGCTCGGCTCCTCCGACAACCACATCGAGGTGCTGCGCTCCGCGGACGGCGGGCGCACGTGGAGCAACCAGGGCGGCATCCATCCGCGCAACCCGCCGCGCGACGGGTACACCTACCGCGGGCCGCACATCCACACCGTGCCGGACGGCAGGCTGGTGATGACGGCCGGCCGCTTCGAGGTCTCGGGGGACGACCTCTTCGACGCGGACACCGAGTCGCTGCAGCGTCCGGCGATGATCCTGTTCCGGTCCTCCGACCTGGGCCGCACCTGGTCGGAGCCGCAGGTCGTGCCCGTGGACTTCCCGCCGGACCGCTACACCTGCAACGGAGCGGGCGGCATGTTCCAGTTGGCGCCCGACCGCTGGATGTATCCGTTCGAGACGTGGAAACCGAGCGGCTACGAGGGCCCGCCCGACCAGAAGGCGGGCGCGGTGTTCTCGGCCGACCAGGGGCGCACCTGGGGCGAGCTGACCATCATCGCCGACGACCCGACCGGCGAGCTGCTGTGGTGGGACCAGCGATCCTGCGTCCTGCCCGACGGCCGCATCTACACGCTGTTCTGGACGCACGTGTACGGCACCTCGGAGGACCTCAACACCCACTGGGCGATCTCCGAGGACCAGGGCCGCACGTGGTCCGAGCCGCGCCCCACGACGCTGCGGGGGCAGGTGAGCACGCCCATCGCACTGCCCGACGGGCGCGTCGCCACCATCTACAACCACCGGCACGAGCCGCAGGGCATCCGCGTCGCCCTCACCGCCGACCTGGCCAACTACGACGCGGACACGGAGATCGTCGTGTTCGACGCCGGCGCCGAGGCCACGCTGGGCACCCCCGACAGCGACAACTTCCTGGCCGAGCACATGCTGATCGCCTTCGGCAGACCGGGCGGCACGCTGTTCCCGGACGGCGACCTGATGACCTGCTACTGGTGCACGACCGAGGGGGTGACCCATACCCGGTGGGCCCGGCTGCGCGTGCGCTGAGGCGTGATAGGCTGCGGCGATGTCCACCTTCGAGTTGAGCGGGGCGCAGCGCGAGTTCTTCGCCACGTTCGGCTTCCTGCACCTGCCGGGGCTGTTCGCGGACGAGTTCCCGCGCATCGAGGACGCCTTCGAGGAGCTCATACGGCGGCACGGCGGCGACGGCCATGAGGGCCGCGAGCGGCTCTCGGTGGCGCCGTTCCTGAACCACAGCGAGTACCTGTGCAGCCTGCTCGACGACGAGCGCCTGCACGGCATAGCCCGCGCCGTGTGCGGGGACGACTACCAGTACTGGAACAGCGACGGCAACTACTACGTGGGCGACACCCGCTGGCACTCCGACGGGACCCTGTCCAACCCGGTGGGCTTCGTGAAGCTGGCGCTGTATCTCGACCCGGTGGATGCGGAGAGCGGCGCCCTGCGGGTGATACCGGGGAGCCATCGCGAGGGCGAGCCGTATGCGGAGATGATCGACGAGCAGATCCGGGGCGAGCGGTTCTGGGGCGGATTGCCGGGCGACCGGATCCCGGCCGTCGCCCTGGCCAGCCGGCCCGGCGACCTGGTGCTGTTCACCCAGGCCCTGAAGCACGGCGCATGGGGCGGCGGCACGCGCCGCCGGATGTTCACGATCAACTACACGCGCGCGATAACGCCCGGGGTCCTCGGGCGGTACCGCGAGGTGATCGCCAGCCACCGCTACAGCAAGGCGGACGTGTTCGGCGATCCGACCGGCCCGCTGCTGACGGGGGCGCCCGCCCGCCGGCTGGACCACCTGATCGCGCTCCGGGAGCACATCCCGGACGCCGCCTGACCGACCGAACGACCGGAGGAACCGCACGTGGCCGACAGACAACCGTTCAGCGAAGTAGCCGGCAAGGTCGCCGTGGTGACCGGGGCCGCCCGAGGACTGGGGCAGGGCACGGCCGAGACGCTTGCCGCGCACGGCGTGCACGTGGTGGCGGCCGACATCCTGCCCGCCGTGCACGAGGCCATGGACGGCATCCGCGCCGCGCACCCCGACAACCGGGGCTACTCACAGGAAACGGACGTGTCCGACGAGGGGGCGGTGCGCGACCTGGTGGAGGGCGCCGTCAAGGAGCTCGGCCGCCTGGACATCATGGTGAACAACGCGGGCATGCACCTCTCGGAAGGCCCCGTCGCCGACATGGATGCCGAGGTCATCGACCGCATCTTCGCGGTCAACTTCAAGGGCATCTTCTTCGGCTGCAAGCACGCCGCCCGCCGGATGCGGGAGCAGAAGGGCGGGACGATCGTCAACCTGGGGTCCTACGGCGGCAAGCTCGGATTCCCGGAGTACGCCGCGTACTGCTCATCGAAGGGGGCGGTGCACACCCTGACCATCTCCCTGGCGCGCGAGATGGCGCCCTACCACGTCACCGTCAACGCGCTCTGTCCGGGGCTGGCCGCCACCGAGATGCACTGGAGCTTCATGCGGGCCGAGGCGGCCAGCCGCGACATGACCTTCGACGAGTTGAAGACGGAGGAGCTCGAAAGCATACCTCTGGGCCGCTACGCGGAAGGCCGTGACATGGCGGGCACCATCATGTGGCTGGCGTCCGGCGCCGGTTCCTACGTCACCGGCCAGTTGTTGAACCTCAACGGCGGCCTCTACTTCGCCTGAACGTGCGCATCCTGGAGGAGGCCGTGGCATGACCCTGGGCTTGATGGCCAAGGACTGCGAGATCCGCGTCGACTACGACAAGCTGCGCGCGGACCGGGTCCGCAAGACGAACGAACAGATGCAGAAGGACGGCATCGCGACGCTGCTGGTATTCGATCCGGACTGGATCCGCTACATCACCAGCACCCGGGTCAACGACTGGGCCAACAACAAGCTGCTGCGCAGCGCCCTGATGGTGGCCGGGCAGCAGCCGGTCCTGTACGAGCTCGGCAGCGCCATCGCCGCCAAGAAGAAGCTCTGCCCCTGGATCGCCGACCGGATGGTGCCCTCCATCGGCACCTGGCGCGGTGCCTTCCCCACCGCGGTCGGCATCGAGAACGCGAAGAAGTTCGCGAAGATGGTCAAGGACCACCTGACCGAGTTCGGCGTGCAGGACGAGCCGGTGGGGATCGACCTTGCCGAGGTGCTGATGATCCGCGCGCTGGAAGCCGAGGGCATCCACGTGGTCGACGGCCAGCAGACCCTGCTGGATGCCTCCAAGATCAAGACAGACGAGGAGGTCGACCTGATCGAGACCTCCATCTCGATCGTCGAGGCGGCGTTCTGGGAGGTGGTCAACCGCACCCGTCCGGGGGTGCGCGAGAGCGACATCGCCGGATTCATGCGCGAGACCATGTATCGCCTGGGCGCCGAGGAGATCCAGAACATCAACGTGATCTCCGGCGACCGGGCCTACCCTCATCCGCACGACTTCTCCGACCGCATGCTGCGCATGGGCGACATGCTCTACATCGACGTCGTGAGCGTGTTCAACGGCTACAAGACCTGCTACTACCAGACGTTCGTGGTCGGCAAGCCGTCCGCGGTGCAGCTCGACGTCTACCAGAGGACCTACGACTGGCTGTTCGACGCGGTCGCCAAGGTGAAACCCGGCGTCAGCACCGCGGAGATCGCCGAGGTGTGGCCCTCGTACGAGGAGCTGGGGCTGTCGAGCGAGGCCGAGGCGTTCGCCCTGCAGGTCGCGCACGGCATCGGCATCACCCACTGGGGCAAGCCGGTGATCAGCCGCTTCTTCTCTTTCGATCATCCGGAGATCATCGAGGAGAACATGGTGATGGCGTTCGAGACCTACTGCGGCCGCGGCAACGACGCCGCCCGCATCGAGGAGCAGTTCGTGATCACCGCCGACGGCGTGCGGCAGCTCAGCAAGTTCCCCTCGGCCAACCTGATCTCCTGCCCGTGCGTCGGCGCGCTGCTGCCGGGCATGACCTGATCCCGAGGAGGAAACGGATGGTCCCGCTCGACGTCGGCATCGCGTCGCTCGGCAACTGGAAGCAACTCGGCTTCGTCGCTCCGGACGCGAAGGCGATGATGGGTCGCCTGAGCGCCGTCAGCCTCGGCCCCTTCAAGGTCTATCGGGTCGACAGCGCCGACTGGGAAGGGGTGAACTACCGGGGCGCCCCCGCCGAGCGGTACGCGCTCGAGGTCTGCATGGCCAGCGGGATTTGGGACGTGGAGATCATCGTGCCCACTCCCGGCGGCGGCAGAACGATCTACAGCGAGTACCTGGAGCAGCAGCCGGCCGGCGGCCTCCACCATATCGGCGCGTACCTGGCCGCGGACCAGTACGACGCCGCCTACCGCTACCTGGAGGGCCTCGGGTACGCGCAGATCCAGGGCGGCCCGATCCTGGGCATCGACCGCAACGGCCGCTTCGACTACTTCGAGTCCGATGCGCAACTCGGGCTCACCCTGGAGCTCCTGGACATGCCGGAGGTCTACGGGACGCCGGACTACGAGTATCCATAGCCGGAGCCGGTCCCGGTAGGTGCCGGTTGTCCTTTCTTCTGCCGCCGATCGTCACCTGGGAGCAGTGGGCGGCATCATTCGACGACGTGCGCGTGTGGCGGCCCGTCGTCGATGCGATCTGCGAGCGGGAGCGCATCGTCTACCACCGAATCGAGGCTCCCGAGTCGAACACCAACGCGGTGTTCATCCTCGACCGGCGCGTGGTGCTCAAGATCTACAGCCCGTTCTGGGAGGAATACGCCTTCGAGCGCCGGCTGTTGGAGCTGCTGCAGCACGACGCTGCGGTCCCGGTGCCGTCCATCCGGGCGGCGGGTGAGTTTCGGGATCGGAGAGAATGGAGCTACCTTGCGATGGAGTACTGCCCCGGACGCCCACTCAGTGAGCTGCAGGCGGAGATGACGCAGGCGGCCCTGCTGGAGATCGCGGCACAGACCGGCCACATGGTCCGCGGGCTGCACGCCGTGGACCCGGAACCGCTGGCCGCCATCGACAAGGGTGAGGGCTGGGGCGTCCTGGTCGATCGCCGCCGGCGCGAGGTCCTGCCGGAGTTGCTCGACCGGGCGCTGATCGTGCCAGGCATCGTCCCCGAGTTGAAGGCGTTGTTGGACGAGGCGGTGGCTGCTTCGCGAGCGGCCGCGCAGGTCGTCGTCGACGGCGATCTGAACGCCGAGCACCTGCTGATGGAAGAGCGTGACGGACGATGGAATGTGTCAGCGCTCATCGATTTCGGCGATGCCCGCATCGGCGTGCCGGACTACGAGTGGATGCCGCTCTGGCTCGGCCTGTGCAATCGCGACGTTGCGGTATTGCGTTCGTTCCTCGAGGTCTACGATCCCCGACTGTTGGCCGACGACGCGCTGGGGCGGCGAGTCGCCGCCTGGACGCTGCTGCACGACTTCGGCACCGATGCCGTCGCCGAGCTGTTCGACATCAGCGGCGCCACTCGTCCCGCACGATCGCTGGAAGCCTTGCAGGCTCTGGTGTGGCCGGAACTCTGGCAGACGTGACCATCTCCCTGTACTACAACCCGAACTGCCCTGACTGCGCGCGTCAGGCGGCGCGCACGGCTCGGCTGGACTGGTTGGGCCGCGTCGAGTTGCGGACGGACGACTCGCCGCTGGGAGAGGTTCCGGTCGGCGAGATCGTCGTGGTGGAGAAGCGGAGCGCGCGTGCGTTCACCGGCATCTACGCGACGCGCAAGGTGTGCCAGCAGATTCCCCTGCTCGTTCCCTACGCTCTCGCCCTTTACCTGCCCCCGCTCCGAGCGATCGCCGGGCGAGGCAAACCGGGCTGCAACGGAGACGCGTGCGAGATCTGAAGCGTCGCGTGCGTCAGTCCCAGCGGAGGTGGACGGCGTATGCGCGGTGCCCGGTCGGGGAGCCGGGACGGAAGTGGCCGAACACGTACATCGCCTCGGTGTGGCCGACGGGGACGAAGGTGCCGTTCATGGCGTTGTAGTAGTTGTCGAACGGCGCGCCGTCAGGGGTGCGGTCGAACAGGAGGTCCGTGCTCCAGGTCCGGCCCCGGTCGAAGCTGCGCGCCATGTGCATCCCGCAGAACGAGTGGCCGAGGTGGCGGCTCCAGAGAGACGGCAGGCGGGCCGGCAGGAGCAGGGAACCGTCAGGGAGTGCCAGGCCGTCCGCCGGCGCTCCGGTTCCGGACAGGTCGGTCGGCTCCGGGGACGACCACGTCTCGCCGCGGTCGCGGGACTCCGCGCGGAAGAACAGGCAGTCGCTGGAGCGCGGATTGGTGCCGGGGATGCCGCCCAGATGGTCGCGGCCGCGGATCACCGAGACCAGCGTGCCGTCCGTGGCGGCGAACAGGGTCTGCTCGTTGAAGCCGGCCATCACTTCCGGGTCCTTGCGGATCGCCGGATCCGGCTCATAGCCGACCTGCCGGTAGCGGAGCGTGCGGCCGCCGTCGTCCGAGAGGAGCACGCCGCACTGCCAGTTGTCGCCCCGCACGGCCGATCCCCACATGGTGAACACCAGCCGGCCGTCCGCCAGGGCGATGCCGGGAGCGATGAACTGCTCGATGAGGAAGGTGCCGGCAGGGATCCGGTTCCAGGAGAACTCGTCCGCATCCGGCGAGCGGTGCCCGATGAGGATGTCGCTGGGCCGATACAGGCCGCGCCCGCCGAGGGAGCGGTCGAAGCCCTTGGGCAGGTAGATGCCGCAGGCGACCACGGTCCCGTCGTCCAGCACGTGCGCGGGGGCGACCCCCTGGAACTCGGTCTCCGGGTTGGCGAGCGGTGGCCCGAACGGGCGCGGCTCGGTCCAGGTGGAGCCCAGGTCGTCGCTCTGCGTCAGCAGCGAGGAGATGCCGCGCTCGGCGTCGCTCGCCCGCTGCACGGTCATCAGCAGCCGGTCGCCGCTCTTGACGACGGCGCACCCGCTGGCGGGATAGCGGTCGTCGTCGAACAGGACCCGGTAGTCGGTTACCTGGAGGTCGCAACGGTCGGTCATGGCGGCCACGGTATCATTCGTGTGCCGCGGAGGAGTAGGAGTGGCGAACACGGCGTAGACGTCGGCGCCGGTCAGCCGCGGCCCATGCAGATCTTCAGGATTTCGCGTGGGCGAGGCCGCGGGAGGTGCGACCGAGGTGTCCTCGGGGCTGATCCTCCGGAAGGCACCGTTCAGCCGGCGGTGCATGCCGATGACGGTGATGAGCTCGGCAGACGAGTCTCAGATTCTCCGGATCGGCACCGCCGCCCAGTGCATACGGCAGGATGTGGTCCATCTCGATCATATGCCGTGAGTTGCAGCGCCGTCCGGTCTGCCGATCGACGTAGCTGCAGCGGCCCCCATCCCGATGCCACACCTGTCGTCTCACTGCCGCAGGAATCGCACGGCCCGAAGCGCGCGGCTTCGCCGTCGAAGTGACGGCGCCGGGCGGCTTCCGTCCGCCGGCGGCCCGGTGGCCCCTCGCACTCTGACAGCTCGGTTGCGGCGTCCGCTCTTCCGCCCACTCCGCTGTCGGAGTGGTGCCGGCGGCAGACGCCGTGTCCTGCGCGGGCGATAGCCGGGAGGCGGGTGCCGGTTTCCGCGTCGCCCCCTCGGTGCCCTCCGCTGTCGGAGTCGCGTGGATGTGGATCGCGGCGTCCTGCACCGCCGAAGCGTGATCGCGTTCCCGCGCGGCCTGCTCCTTCGACGCCGAAGCGGGCTCGGATTCGCCCTGTGCCGCTCGGTTGCCGGTGCGCGCCCGCGGCGGTCGGCTCGGGTCGTGGCGGTCGAGCGCCTCCTGCACGATGCGGCCGACGAGTTGCCCGATGGTCATGCACGGGTCCACGTGCGAGAGCAGCGCGCGAAGGTGCTCCAGTCCCTGCTGGCAGTCGGCGTCGATGACCGCCTTCAGCTCGTAGCGCCCGTCGCCGAGCGGGCGCACGCGGTCGGCCGGCGGCGCCAGCTCCGGGTCCAGGTCGGCAAGCATGCGGCGGACCTGCCGCGTGCTCTTCCCGGTCGCCTCCTCGACCAGCTTCTGTCTTCCTGCCGCATCAAGTACCAGCGGCGGGGCAGGCTCACGCGCCACCGGATCGTCCGTCGGCGCTGACGGCATCGCCTCCACCGCACCGCTTACCAGCGTCGGCGTCGAGCCTGGCAGATCAGCCCCGGCCGCCGCAGCCCCCGGCGCCGCAGCCCCCGCCGGCGCGGTCGACGCGATGCCGGCGATCGACCCGCGCCGCCGCTGCCGGTCGAACGCCCACTGCAGCTCCGCGGCGGCGCTCAGCGTCAGCGAGCCGTCGCGCAACCGCTCACGCGCGCCCGGCTGGTCGGCGCACAGCCGCACGGCGCCAATGCGCCGGCCGGCGGCAGCGTCGCTGTAGCCGAGCTCGCGCACCGCGTAGTCGAACAGGCTGGAGCAGCCACGCCGCAGGTACAGCCGGCGGGCCTCGATCTCGGCAAGGTGGTCGATGATGGCGCCCTGCAGGTGGCGTTCGTGGCGGACCAGGGTGGTGGTCTGACGCAGCAGCGCCCGGTCGGACAGCACGCCGACGGTGGATGTGATAACGGGGCGGGCGGGGCTGGCAAGAGTAGCGGTCTTCATGGAGTAAATGTACTACTGGTTTTCAGATAGACCTTCGTGCCCGGTCCGGGACAGGCCGGCGATGCGCGCCCAGCGGGCGCTGAGGGGGTGCTGGGTGGGCCGAACGGGCATCCGAGCTTCCGGGAGGCCGGAAGGGGCGCGTACGTGCGGTGGCGCGCCACCTCACAGGCGCAGAACCCCGTCAAGACCCTAAGGCAAGAATCCTCGATTTTTTTTGGCGGAGCACCGGTTGCCGGTCCGATACCGGTAGCATCAGGAACCGGTCGACCTCGTCGCCGTCGACCTCATGGCATGCACCGCAACGGTCGGTGCGCCGATTCGCGTGCAGCCGTCCCACGAAGAAAGCAGGACGAGCGCCGTCCCCGGCCGCGAGTCGATTCGTACATGGGCCCGTTCCGTGACTACCCGCAAGGAGCATGGCGTCGCGGCACGATCCGGAAGCAGAGGGGCAGCTCGGCTGTCAGCAGTGCGGTCCGAATCCGGTTTCGCGGATACGCGGCCCGACTCACGAAAAGGCCGCGCCGAATCCGGGCGCAGCGTCCATCACCTCCTGGATCCGGCCAGCCTTCAACATCTCCAGCGGGAACGCGGCCTCGTCATCAAAGGGCCACTCCTGCGTGAGAAACGCCCAGGCCAACTCCGGATCGTCGATGACATCGAGGACGCCCGCCAGACCGTCGACGACCTTGCCTGGGCCGAGAATCTGGTCGGCGGGAATCGTCAGCCCGCGTCGCGTCGACTTCCAGGCGAGGAGCGTTCTCCTGTCGACCCAGTCATAGACCGTCGTTCGTGACACCTGCAACCGCGTGGCGGCTCCGGTTACCCCGAGCATGTCCCGGCCCGCAGACCGGGGAACGATGAACGGCGCGAGCCTCTCGGGGACGTTCCCCGGAACTGCGTCTTCGGCGTTGAATTGCGCGGCAGCCGCCTCGAGGGCAACCGCAACGGCCATGCGCGCGTCGCGGGGGCGCCGGCGCAGAAAGTCCTTCGCGCCGCTCGACAGGGCCGGGAGTTCCTGTGCGAGGAGTCCGATGACTTCGCTCACTGATCTGTCTGCTCTGGCCATCCGGTGCGCACCTCCGTCCGTCGTGGAAGACAGTACGGCATGAGTGTTCAATTTGTAAAGTATGTAAGCCGATGCGCGATGAGATCCGACGGCGGCGCCGGGTCCGTCGACTCGTTCACCGCGCACACACGGGGCCGGACAGCGAGCTCCGGAGGATCGCCGTTCGGTGGGTCGACTCCTGCCACATCAGCAGCCGGTCAACTCCAGCGGAGGTGGACGGCGTAGGCACGGTGGCCGGTCGGGGAGCCGGGCCGGAAGTGGCCGAAAACACGTACATCGCCTCCCCGTCGCTCAGGGGGACGAAGGTGCCGTTCATGCGTTGTAGTAGTTGTCGCCGGCCAGCCGTCGGCCGAGAGGAGCACGCCGATCACCCGTGAAGCACCTGGTAATGCTGGCACCGGCCAACTTCAGCTCGCCGTTGGCGCACAAGGGCCGCTCTTTCATCGCCCGCGGCACCCTGGGCTTCATCCGCAAGCGGGAGGGCCGGCCTTCGAGACCGTTACCCGGATTCTTCAGGGACTGGAGCTCGCCAGCCCCCATACCTGGCGGCTGGCCAAGCGCGACCGGTTCGGCGAGGGCGGCATCAAGTATCAGCCCGGCAACGTGCTCTGCATCGTGCTGGTCGGCAACACCGGCTACCGCGGCATCCAGTCGATCGTCAACGAGGACGGCTCGGACGGCACGGCGCTGGTGACGCTGCAACTCACCCGCCAGCAGGCCGAAGACGTTCCGCTTCCGTGATCGGTAGTCGCCGTCGCTCCGATACCGGTACTGAAGCGCCGCTGACGCTCGCCGGGCTGGTGGAGCGGACGGAGCGGGACGGTCCGGCGCAGCTCGCTGCGAGCTACGACGTGGTTGATCTGGTGGCGGTGAAGGCGGAAGATCTGCCGCGAGCGAACCTGCTGCGATGGGTCGCGGAGGTGGAGCAGGGTGCGCAGACGGGCGCGTTGCCGGAGCGGGTGCGGGAGTTGGGGGAATGGCTTGCGGAAGCGGGCGAACCGGGGCTGACGAAGAGCTTCGACCTGTGGCTTGGCGTCCTGGGCCGGAAGTGGGGCATGGAGTTGCCGTCGATCCGTGAATACGAGGAGGTAAGCGCCGTGTTGCTGGAGAAGATCGATCGCTGGGAAGCGGAAATCCTGGAACGGGGGATTGAGCAGGGCATCGAACGGCAGAGGGCGTTGCTGCACCGTCAGGCGGAGCGCCGGTTCGGTCCGGCGGCGGCGGAGCGGCTGTCGGCGGTGCTGGCCGGCGTGACCGACGCGGATCGCCTCGCCGAAGCGGGCGAGTGGATCGTGGACTGCGCCACGGCTGCCGACTTCCTCGCCCGCCTGAGCCGCGCGGGCTCGTAGCCCCGGCTTTCGGAACACCGTCGTTCGGGCGCAGGATCCGTACGGCGCCGCCGTCGCACATAGTCGTCCCAGCCGTCAATCTTGGAGACGGAAGCTGTAGAGCTCGGTGTCCCGCAGCCGGAACCGCAGGGAGATCGGGCGCTCGGCAGGGAGACGGTCCCGCTCGCCCCAGCGAACGGCGTGGCGCACCTGGTCTGCCCGGAGTGGGACGCAGTCTGCGGCAGCATAGCCCGGCAACGGCTGGCCATCCTCCAGCACGGCCTCGACGGTCAGGTTGCCGGCCGCGGCGTTCGCGTTGACCTGCAGCTTGCGGCCCGCCGCGTCGATCGGCGGGGTCCGGACCCAGCCGTCAACCGCGCCGGCGTCCAGTGACACGAAGCCGTCGAGGCGCCAGGACGCGCGGCCGATCACGCACCTCTTCGGTGGAATCGGACCGCCGTGCATGGTGTTGATGCCGGTGTAGTAGTGCCACACCTCGTCGCCGACGACCATCGGACGGTCGGCGGAGCACAGGATGCACCCGGCGTCGAAGCTGCCACGCTGCCCGCGCGCGATGATCGGCGACCGGTCGCCGAAACGGTGCCACTGCCGGCCGTCGCGACTGTGGACAAGCTGCGCCGCGATCGGTCCTTCCCACGGGCTCTGTTCGGTGCGGAGCGCCGCGGGCGTGTCCATTTCCGAATTCGAGTGCAGCACGATGTCGAAGACCGGCAGGAAGCCGAGGAACTGGCCGCCGTAGCGGAACCCGGCCATGCCGTAGAACTCGGTTCGCTGGCCGTCGTCCATCACCCACCGGTCGTCCCGTTCGTCGGGAACCAGGATCGTCGCCGGGGGCGACCAGTGTCGAAAGTCGGTGCTGGTTGCCACCGCGATCAGCCGCTTTCCGAACCGGCCCTTGTCCCACCTGCGGTGGAACGCGAAGTACTCGCCGCTTGCCTCGTGGCGCGCGAGGGTCACGGTCTCCAGGATCTCGTCACCGGCATCCAGCACCGGGTTGACCGGGTACTCGTGCCACTCCAGGCCGTCGGCCGAATGGGCGATCCAGTAGCCTTGCTGCTCCCGCCGCCACTGCCAGGCCATCATCCGGTAGCGCTCGTCTTCCCTGGGCTCCTCCGGGTCGATGATCAGCGTGGGGCTGTGCTTGTCGAAGAGCACGATGTTGTTGTTCGTGGCTCCGTCGAACCGGTGGCGACCCAGGTCCGGCTTCTGCCAGTGCAGACCGTCCTCCGAGGTCGCGTACAGGACCATGTCGCCCTGGGGCTCGTGCATCTCCGGCGAGCGGTGGTCGTTGCCGCGGCCTAGCCGCGTCAGGTACCACATGCGGAACAGCCCGGACTCCCGGTCCCGGTATATCGTTCCGTACACGTAGACCCGCCTGCCCTCCCACGGTCGGTCGGGGACCAGCACCGGCCGGTCGAGCGTGCGCCCCGGGTGCAGGGTTCGCCACAGGCCGCCGGAGGCAGCGACCATCACGTCATCGACGAAGAGCTGCGGAACGCCGCTGGTTACGTCGAGGGGGTTGCTCACGGCCGGGAATCGTAGGCGGCGCCCGCCGCGGGATCAAATCGGTGACCTGCCGCACCGACCGCTGGAGATCATACCGCTGGAGATCATACCTCTGGAGATCATGAGGCCCACCAACTGAAGATCCTGGCGTTCTGCAGGTGGAACCGGAGCGCGATGGGCGCCGGCGGCAGGGTTTCGTGGTCTCGCCAGCGGACGGCCGTCTGCGGATGATCGCCGTGGACGGACCGGCAGTCACTCGCGCCGTACCCCGGGATCCCGGCGCCGTTGCCGTCGAGCACCTCAACCCGCACGTCACCGCCGGCGGCATCCGCGTTGAGCCACAGCACCTCGCCATCCGGATGCACCGGCACCGTCTCGACGACGCCGCCGGCGGAGCCCGCCTCCAGGGACACCCACCCGTCGATGCGCCATGAGGCGCGGGCGATCGTGACCTCCTTGACGGGCAGCGAGCCGCCGTGGGTGGTGGTGATCGCCGTGTAGTAGATCCACATCTCGTCACCCGAGATCACCGGGGTATTGGCCACCCCCAGGATGCAGCCGGCGTCGTACGGATGGGGCCCGTTGGCGATGACGGGGGAGCGGTCCTCGCAGCGGTTCCATTTCCGCCCATCGCGGCTGTGCACGAGTTGCACGTCGATGGGACCGTCGTGAGGACTCTGCTTCCACCCCGAGCCGTCCGTGGGTCGGGCGTACCGGAAGTGCGTTACCAGCCCCAGCCACTGATCGGCGTACGCGAATGCGGACATGTTGTAGAACTGTGAGCAGATGCCTCCCTCGGCGCGAACCGCCTCGTCGTCGATCTCGTCGGGAGCCATTACGAGCACGGGTTCGGTCCACCGTTGCATGTCGGCGCTGGCAGCGAGGTAGACGAGGCGGCGACGATGTCCGCGGTACTCATGGGTCAGCTTGTGGAAGGCGAGCTGCCTGGCGGTCTTCGCGTCGTGCGCCAGGGTGCAGGTATCCGAGCCGGCCAGGACCGGATTCCTGTCGTAGAACCGCCAGCTCCTGCCGTCGCCGGAGTGGGCCACGCGATAGCCCCTCGCACCGTCGAGTCCGCATCCGAGCATCTTGTACCTGGCGCCGGGATCGGGGTCGGCCGGGTCGTGGATCACGCTCGGACTGTGCAGCCGGACGGGCAGGATGTTGTTGTCCCGGGAGCCGTCATGCTCGACCAGACCGAGGTGCGGCTTCTCCCAGTGGAGCCCGTCTCCGGAGGTGGCGTGGAGGACGTGACCCGGTGCGTGGTTGTACCACATCCGGTAACCGCCGGCGTCGTCACCGAGCACCGTGCCGTACACGTAGACGCGGCGGTCGCCGTCCTCGCGCTCCCACGGCTGGTCTCCGACGATCACCGGCCGGTCGAGCTTGGCCGCGGCGTGAGCTCTGCGCCCGACCCCGGATTTCCGGGCGATCGCCTCGTCATCGACGAAGAGGTGGCGGCTCATCGACCCGATCGCCTACTGCGAGTCGGGGATGCCGAATCACTTCTGCGCTGCATCAATCCGTGCCGGTGAGGATCTGGTTGCTTGCCGGGTACTCGCGCACCTCCGCGTAGTGCAGGGTCCTTGGCCCATCCGGCCGGGACTCGTCGATCGGTGTTGGCCGGCGAATGATGAACTCCGCGCGATCGAACCGGTTGAACGCGACATGGGCCATGACCAGCCGATCGATCATCGACTCCTCGCTCGACGAGAAGTCGGGAAGCACCAGCGGGCCGGTGTCGACCTGAAACGACGGCGTCTCCGGCCGGAAGTTCATCGTCTTGATGGGATACTCCAACGTACACTCATAGCTGCCGTCGGGATGCGAGATGGTCGTGCGGCCGACCAGTGGGTCCGTGCCTTCCGACGCGGCCGTGACCGCCGCGATCGTGTCGTGGACCGATGATCTGCCGAAGGTATGCAGGTCGATCTCGAGCTCCCAGCCGTCGGCGGCGCCCGCCCGCTCGGTCGTACCGTCCCAGAGCAAGCTCCTGCCCATGCCCCGCTCGTGATCCACCGAATAGACGCAGCGGAACTCACGGCTCGGGATCTGGAAGATCTCCCGTTCGGCGTAGACCCATTCGGCCCGACACGGCGCGATGAGGAAGTAGCGCTCCGGCGTGCCCTGCGGCCGGAGGACCGTCAGGACCGAGTCCAGCTCGATGCGCACGCGGTTGCCGAGGGGGGTGTTGTGGCGCGCGTGGGGTCGCGGGTCGTTGGGGTTGCGTGGCTTGTCCCAGCGCATGAAGGAGCGCCGGAAATCCAGGGGGAGGTCGGTGGCGGTGCTCATTCCCGGACCGTATCACGCCGGCGGCACACCGCAGTTCGGTGGCCAGGCGCCGGCGTGTCTCGGTTGGGCGCGGGTTGCGTCCACGCTAAGGTTCGAAGCAGGCGATGCTGGACGCGAGAGGGTTTCGGAGTCGGGGCGGGGCGGCCGCAGAGGCACATGCCGACCTGCTGATCGTCGGTGGGGGCACCGGCGGGTGCGCGGCCGCGCTGGCAGCGACCAGCCTCGGCCTGCGGGTGGTCATGACCGAGGAGACCGACTGGATCGGCGGTCAGCTCACCTCGCAGATGGTGCCCCCGGACGAGAGCCCGTGGATCGAGGGGCAAGGCTGCACGGCGCGCTATCGCCGCTATCGGGATGCTGTCAGGCAGTACTATCGCGACCACTACCCGCTGACGCCGGCGGCGCGGGCGGATCCGTTTCTCAACCCCGGCCAGGGCACCGTGTCCCGGTTGTGCCATGAACCGCGGGTCGGCGTTGCCGTGCTCGAAGGGTCGCTTGCGTATGCGCGCACCGCCGGGCTCCTGGACCTGCGCCTGGGGCGCGTGCCGGTGGCGGCCTCCACGAACGGAGACCGGGTGCAGTCGGTCACCGTCGCCGAGCCGCACTCGGGTCGGCGGGAGACGATCAGCGCCGACGTCGTCATCGACGCGACCGAGCTCGGCGACCTCCTGCCGCTGGCCGGCGTCGAGTACGTCACCGGCGCCGAGTCGAGAGGCGATACGGGTGAGGAGCACGCCGTGGACGGGCCGGCGCAACCGGACAACGTGCAACCGCTCACCTGGTGTCTGGCGGTCGGCCACGACCCCAGGCCCGGCGCGGACCACACCATCGACCGGCCTGCCGACTACGATGCCTGGCGGTCCTACACGCCTCCGACCACCCCGCCGTGGCCGGGTCCGCTGCTGAGTCCCGTCGAGGTGGCACCGGCGACGCTGAGACCGCGGAACGCGCCGTTCTTCGAGGACGAGTACGAGGACGATGACGAGGTCGACCCGAACAGGCAGTTCACCGGCTGGTGGAGCTATCGGCGGGTCATCTATCCCGGTCATCTGGCGAGCAGCCGCCGCATCGACGAGGCGACGATCCTCAACTGGCCGCACAACGACTACATGGTGGCCAGCGTCATCGATCGGGCCGCGGAGGAGGTCGGGCGCCACTTCGACGCGGCTCGCCAGCTCTCGCTCAGCCTGCTCTACTGGCTGCAGACCGAACGGCCCCGGCCGGACGGGGGCTGCGGGTATCCCGGCCTGTACCCGCGCCCCGACGTCTCCGGCGCGGCCGGCGGGCTCGCCAAGGCGCCATACATCCGCGAGTCCCGCCGCATCAGGGCACTGCGGACGGTCACGGAAGCGCACGTCGGCACCGTGATGCGCGGGGGCTGGGATCCGGCCCGGCCGCCCGAGGACCCCGGCCGGCGCGGGGCGCAGCCGCGGGCGGAGACCTTCGCGGACTCCGTCGGGATCGGCTACTACCGCATCGACCTGCACCCGAGCACCGGCGGCGACAACTACATCGACATCTCCTGTCTGCCGTTCCAGATCCCGCTCGGGGCGCTGCTTCCGCGCCGGGTCGAGAACCTGCTGCCGGCGTGCAAGAACATCGGCACCACCCACATCACCAACGGCTGCTATCGGCTGCATCCCGTGGAGTGGAACATCGGCGAGGCGGTGGGGCTGCTTGCCGGGTTCTGTCTGCGGCGGTCCGTCACCCCCCGACAGGTGTCCGAGCGCGCGGATCTCCTGGCGGATTTTCAGCGGCTGCTGCGGGAGCAAGGGGTTGCGCTTGAGTGGCTGCCGGTGACCGCGGGCTGAAGCCGTCCGCGGGCTGAAGCCGTCCGCGGGCTGAAGCCGTCCGCCGGCTGAGGCCGTCGCCGCAGCGACACCGGTCAGCCGCCGGCGTCGACCCGCCGGCCACGCCAGATGTGGGCCGTGCCGTCTTCGCCGCGGCAGCCCACGACCAGGTCGCGGTCGAATACCGTCGCCGAGTAGCCGTAGCCGTCGAGCGCCTCGGGAGCATCCGGGTCCCTGCGGGACGGACGGCGGATACACCGCCACCGGCTCTCGGCGACGTCCAGAGCCCAGCAGGCGGCGTCGCCGACCGGCTCGGCACGGCCGCCGGTGACGATCAGGTGTCCGTCCCAGATCGTGGACGCATTGAAGCTGCTCTGGGCCGCGAACACCTCCGCGTCCGGCGCCGTCGCCGGGAGCTCCAGGTCGTGCCAGGACTCTTCTTCCGAATCCCAGGCCCAGACGTTTCCAAAGCGTTCGCGGGTCGGCGAGCGTCCCTGACAGTTGTAGCCGACGACGAGTTTGCCCTGGTAGTCGATGAGGCTGGTCACCAGGTTGCTCGAATCGAGCAGCCAGCTCCCCAGGACACCCTGGCCGCCGATGCGTCGCCAGCCGCCGCCGGCGAGGCGCCACACCTCGCCGAGCCACCGCATCCCGCGTACCGCGTGGCGCCCGACCGCGGCGTACAGCGCGCCGCCGAGGGAACAGAGGTCGTACACCCACACGACGGCATGGTCCGGCTCCCAGCTTCCGGCGATCCCGTTGCCGGCCACCCGCGACCAGGTCTCACCGGCCAGCCGATGGACGGCGCCGTCACCGTGGACGGCAGGGGCAGGGTCGAGGCGTTCGACCGCATCCCGCGACTCGCGCCGATCCGCCTTGAAGCCGCTGAAATGCCCCTGCAGCCCCACGTACAGGTCGCCGCCGTGCCAGCAGAGGGAGTAGACGTGATCGTGGTCCTCCGATACCCAGTCTCCCGGCCCACCGAGACCGCCAACCTGTTGCCAGCCCCCACCATCGAAGCGCCAGAGCTGGGCCCCCCGCTGCCCGTCCTTGACGCCCGCGTAGAGCCAGGCGTCGGTTGGGTCGGGCAAGAGGGCGTTGACCCACACGGCGCCGGGCCGCAGACCGACGCCGCCTGAGTCAGCCGGATCCCGCGCGGGCCACGATCCGAACACCCCGCCCCCGCCGATCCGCTCCCAGGAGCCGTCGGCGAGCCGCCAGACCTCGGCCTGCGCGGCACCGATCCCGGCGTAGAGCACGCCGCGGAACGAGGTCAGCGCACGCGCGCGGTTCTGCCGGTCCGAGCGTCCCCAGCTTCCGGCGGTTCCCTGTCCGCCGATGAGCTCCCAGCGCACCGTCTCGAACGACGGCGCCGGACCGGACGGGGCGGCGAACAGACGCGAAAGACGGCCGGGACCGCCCTCTTGTCGCAGCGTTCCCATGGTCTGCGGCCGACCATGACAGTCCTGCCTTCATTGTCAACCTGGCGCGGCGCTGCGGGGCCAACGGGGCTGGCGGCACGAGCTGCGCTACGCCCGGGAGGGGCGGCGTGCGCCGCTCAAGAAGCCATGCGATAGTCTGGGCCCCAGGATTCGAGGAGCGGTGATGGACCGTCCGAACATCAACCATCCGGAGGCCGGCGGCTGCGACACGTACCGGTGCGGGCGCAGCCACCAGCGCTGATGCCGACGGGGCGATTCGTCGGCACCGACCGCCAGCTCTTCCTGGATCGGGGACTCCTCGGCGAGGCCGATGGGATCGACGTCGTCGTCCACCCGTTGCAGAACACGGCGGAGCCCGTGCTCGTCCCCGACCAGCCCTGGGAAACCGCCGCCGACGCCTTCATCGGCCACGTCGGTTCCATCATGCGCGAGGAGGACGGCCGGTTCCGACTCTGGTACGACTACATCTACGGCCCGCAGCACGTCGAGCAGCCGGGGGACAAGGGCCGCTGCATGGCCTACGCCGAATCGGCCGACGGCGTGCACTTCGAAAAGCCGTTGTTCGCATGGCACCCGATGAGGGGATCGTCGCGGACCAACATCCTGATCCCGGCCAGCCGCGGGGGCAGCGTGTGGATCGATCCGAACGCCCCGCCTGAGCGCCGCTACCGCCACCAGGGCAAGCAGGCGCTGGTGATCCCCGGAGTCCGCAGGGTCGAGTTCCACGCTTCACCGGACGGCCTTCGCTGGCAGCCGACCCACGCCGCGGAGCTCGGCGACTGCGACACCCAGAACCTGGCGTTCTGGGACGAGCTCGCCCAGCGCTACGTACTCTACACGCGCAAGTGGGTGCGCGATCCCGATCCTGCCGGCCCGCGCTACCGCCAGGTCCGTCGCCTGGAGTCTGACGATCTGGTCCGCTGGGACAGCGAGCGGATCGTCTGGGAGGCCGACGGCCTCGACCTCGCATGCCACCAGGCGCCGGACGGCCATCCGGGTGTCGACTCCTACGGGGCGACCGCCTACCGCTATCCGGGCGCGGGCGACTTCTACGTGCTGTTCGCCACCGCGTTCTGGCACTGGTTCCGCCGGCCCGAAGGCGGTGCGGTCGGCGTCTCCGGCGATCCCGAGGACCGCCGCACGGCGGTGGAACAGCTCTCGCCGCAGACCTTCGACGTGCGCCTGGGCTACAGCCGGGACGGTGTGCGCTTCTCCCGGCCGGCCGACCGGCGTGCGTTCCTCCGCCCCGGCCGCTCGGGGCGCTTCGACTCCCGGATGGTGTGGGTGCTCCCGTTTCCCGTCGTCGTCGGTGACGAGCTGTGGATCTACTACCACGGCCTGAACCGCAGTCACGACCATCGCGTCGATCCGGCTGCCGGAGCCGTGCGCTCCGGGATCGGCAGGGCAGTGATGAGGCTCGACGGCTTTGCGAGCGCGCATGCGGGTCGCGTGCCGGGTACGCTGGTCACCGAGCCGCTGCGGTTCGCCGAGGAGGGGGATCGCAGCGAACGGCGGCTCGAGTTGAACGTCGACACCGGCGGCGGCGGCTGGGCGCGGGTCGCGCTGCTGGACGCGGAAGCTCGCTCGATCCCGGGATTCGGCCTGGAGGACGCCGTGGTGGTGTCCGGCAACGGCATCGGCGTGCCGGTTCGGTGGCGGGGCAACCCGGCATTGGCGCCCCTGGCCGGCCGGCCCGTTCGACTCCTGGTCCAGCTCTTCGACGCCGACCTCTACGCGTTTCGCTTCGGCGACGGACCACGGACGTGAGCGGCGATCCGGTGACTCCCACGGACGCACGCGCTCAGGCAGCACTGCCGGTGCGCACGCGGAGCCTTGCCCGCGAAGTGCGCCGTCACCTGCCGTACTACCTCATCATCCTTCCCGCCATCGTCACCTTCATCGTCATCAAGTACATCCCGATGGCGGGTGTCGTGCTGGCCTTCCATGACTACACGATCACCGGCGGCATCTGGGGCAGCGAGTGGGTCGGGCTGAAGTACTTCGAGCGCATGGCCCGCAGTCCGGACTTCCTGCAGGTCTTCCGCAACACGTTGCTGATCAGCCTGCTGAAGCTCTTCACCGTCTTCCCCGCGCCGATCGTGTTCGCCCTGATGCTGAACGAGGTGCTCAACGTGCGCCTCAAGCGCGTGTTCCAGACGATCAGCTATCTGCCCCACTTCATCTCCTGGGTGCTGGCGGCCGGCCTGTTCCGGGCGTTCTTTTCGTTCGAGGGTCCGGTCAACTACGTGATCGCTTCGTTCGGCGGCGAGCCGGTCGTCTTCATGAAGGATCCGTTCTTCTTCCTGTCGGTCGTCGTCGCATCGGGCGTATGGAAGACCGTTGGATGGGGATCGATCATCTACCTGGCGGCGATCACGGGCATCGACCAGCAGCTCTACGACGCGGCCGAGATCGATGGCGCGGGACGCATGCAGCGGATCTGGTACATCACCCTGCCGTCGATCCTGCCGGTGATCGTGGTGCTGTTCCTGCTGCGCATCGGCGACATCTTCGAGGCCGGGTTCGACCAGATCATCAATCTCTACAGCCCGATCGTCTACTCCGTCGGTGACATCATCGACACCTACGTCTACCGGCAGGGTCTGGTGAATCTGGAGTTCAGCTACACCACGGCGGTCGGTTTGAGCAAGAACGTCCTGGGACTGATTCTGCTGCTGGTCATGAACAGCGTCATCAAGCGCTTCGGCGCCCGCGGTACCGTCCTGTGACGATGCGACGGACGACCGAGGACGTGGTCATCGACACGACCGTCCTGGTGGTGATGGTGATCGCGTCACTGTCGATCGTCTACCCGTTCTGGCGCATGATGGTCGACTCGATCTCGACCCCTGCGGCCTCGATCAAGATGGGGCTGAAGCTGTACCCCACGGAGTTCACCCTCGACGCGTACGGCGACGTGTTCTCCAAGAACAGCGTGCTCGTCGGCTACGTGAACACCGTCTTCCGGGCAGTCGTCGGCACGGCGCTGACCCTGGTCGTCTGCCTGCTGGCCGCCTACGGACTGGCGCGGCCCAGGCTTCCCTTCCGCAAGTCGCTGACCGTGTTCGTGTTGTTCACCATGTTCTTCGGCGGCGGACTGATTCCGACCTACCTGTGGTTCCGCAGCCTCGGGCTCCTCAACACGCGGTTCATCCTGATCCTGCCGCACATTGCCAGCGCCTTCTACATCATCATCATGCGCAACTTCTTCCAGGAGATTCCGGCCGAGCTGGAGGAGTCCGCGGTACTCGACGGCGCGGGGATCTTCACGTTGCTGACGAGGATCGTCGCCCCCCTGTCACTCCCGGTGATCGCAACCGTCGGTCTCTGGTCGGTCGTGTTCCACTGGAACGAGTGGTTCAACGCGATGATCTTCGCGGCGCGCCGCGACCTGATAGTCCTGCAGCTCCTGCTGCGGCGCATCCTCATCGAGAACCAGACGGCCGAGTGGCTGGAGCTTGCGTCGGAAGAGTCGGCGATCGCGGCCCCGACCGAAGATACCATCAAGGCGGCGACCATGTTCGTCAGCGTCGGACCGATCATCATCGCCTACCCCTTCATCCAGAAGTACTTCGTAAAGGGGATAATGGTCGGATCGCTCAAGGGTTGAATCCACCCGTCAGGAGACGGGTGAGACCATACGGAGGTGTACCATGAAGGTACGGTGGATTCTTTTCGTCCTGCTGGTTGCGGTGGTGGCAACGCAACCCGTCCTGGCGGCGCCAACGCAGGAATCGACAGCCACGGGCGAGCGGATGGCGATAAGCTGGCTCGGCACGAACATCGGGGGTGAGCTGCTGGAGCGTGACACCCCGGTGGAGCTCTACCTGGAGGAGATGTTCGACGTCGACCTGGACCCGTGGGGCTACGAGATCACCCACAGCCCGGAGGAGGCGTGGCGGGTGAGGATCGCCTCCGGCGACATCCCAGACTTCAACGTCCGCTGGCGCGAGGACCTCGTGCGGGTGGGCGCCAACCGGGAGGTGCCGGAGGAGATGCTGCTGGAGCACATGCCCCGGTACATGCAGCAGGCATTCGCGCTGGGCGGCGACATCCTCTACTCCAAGACCATGGTGGACGGCAAGAACATGGGTATCCCGGCCGTTCTCTCGATCGCCGCTGCCGGTCCCGGCATGGTCATCCGCAAGGACTGGATGGACCACGTCGGCTTCGAGACCACGCCCGCGCCCGGCATGTTCGATCCCGAGGTATCGGGCTATTCCCGGGTCTGGGAAGGACCGGACTCCGTCGCCGAGCTGGAGCGACTGTTCGAGGCCTTCCGCGACGAAGACCCGAACGGCAACGGCCAGCGCGACACGTTCGGCCTCATGCCTTACACCGGAGGCGGCACCATCGGCAGCCAGGCGCAACTCTTCCCCAACATCATCGGGGCGTTCGGCGTGCGCCTGGACACCTGGGAGAAGCATGGCGATGACATCGTCTTCTCTCAGACGCGCCCCGAGTATCGCGACGCGCTGAAGTTCCTGAGCGATTGGTACGAGCGCGGGCTCATCCATCCGGAGTTCGTGGTCACCGCCGGAGCCGAGCTGCTCGAGAAGTTCGCCAACGGCTTCGTCGGCGCCTTCGAGTCCTGGTCGGCGCAGTTGACCAACCCGTCGACCAGCCATGCCTGGGGCATGCTGAAGTCCAACAATCCCGACATCGAGCCGGTGATCGTCACGTCGCCTGCGGGACCCACCGGCATCCGCGGTACGTACTCGCGGAGCGCCGTGTGGAACGGCTCCTCGGTCGGCGCCGACGTATCCGACGAGAAACTCGCCAAGATCCTGCAGATCTTCGAGGTGATGTACAACGACACGGATGTCTTCGCGACTGCCTTCTACGGCATCCAGGGAACGCACTGGGACTACAGCGAGGCGGGCGACCCGATCATGTTCCCCGAGTGGGAGGCCCCCGCGAAGTTCATGGAGTCGGGCGGACGCTACTTCCGGTTGACGGCGGTGCCTTCGAGCATCGAGTTCCTCTACATGGGCGGCAACACGTGGCGGTACCCGGTCAACAACTACCTTGTCGAGAATCAGGTGGCCCTCGACTTCGGGTTCCTTCCGACCCTGAGTGAGGAGCACCGCACGATCCGAGCTGAGGTCAAGACGGTAGAAGACGAGTTCTTCTACAAGGCGATCGCCGGCGCGATCGACATCGACGCCGAATGGGACGGCTACCTCGCCGAATGGCACCGGGCCGGCGGTGACGAGCTGCTGGAAGAGATCACCCGGCAGTTCCGCGCCAGCAGGTAACGCCGACGCGCCACTCAGACCGAACGGCCGGCATGGGGCCAAGAGCCCTGTGCCGGCTTTCTTGGCCCATCGTTCATCCGGCCACCGCCTCGAAGACGCGCATGAAATTGCCGCCTGCGATCTTCTCGATGGTCCCGTGCTCGTAACCGCGGGCCCGCAACCCCGCCATGAGGTGGCCTGTCTCACTGATGTCACCGACGCCGGCCGGCCGCGCGTTCACCTGACCGAGAAAGTCGGTGCCGAACCCGACGTGATCCGGCCCCACCAGCGCCACCATGTGATCGATGTGGTCGAGCAGCAGCTCGAGCGCGGCCGCTTCGGGGGTCGGCCCGAGCGGGGTCGGGCTGGGACAGATGAGGCCGCCGGTCGCGGCGATGGCGCGGAGCTGATCGTCGTCGAAGTAGCGGGGCGTGTCGCGCAGCGCCCGCGCGTTGCCGTGAGTCGCGACGACGGGGGCCGTGGTGATCGCCAGCGTGTCCCGGAACGTCGCCGCTTCCATGTGCGTCACGTCGACCAGCATGCCGAGCCGGTTCATCTCGCCTATGATCGCCTGCCCTGCCGGCGTGAGGCCGCCGGGGCCGTCGATGTCGCTGTCATAAACGCGCATCTCCGGACCGTCCCAAACCTGTGTTGCCGTCCCCAGGGCATTGCGCCCTTCGTGCACCAGGCCGACGTGCCGCATGCCGATCCGGTGCAGCGTGCGCAGGAGGCTGACGTCGCCCTTGAGCGCATCACCGCCCTCCAGCCCGAGGATGAGCGCGACCTTGCCGTCCGCCCGCGCCGCTTCGATGTCGCCGGCGCAAGCCGCCAGCGTGACATGATCGCCTGCCGGACCGTTCAGCTCCTGATGCAGGTAGTCGACCATCTGCAACAGCTTCCGCAGCGGCTGCCGGCTGGCATGCGGCCCGCCGATCGCCGCGTCCGGCACCCAGCAGGCGGTGAGCTGCGCGGCCACGCCGCCGGCGCGCATCATCGGCACGTCGGTGAGCCCGCCCAGCGCCTCGTGCAGGTGCCGGCGTGTGTCGAACGCCTGGTCCAGCGTGTGGCCGTGGGCGTCGATGACAGGTGGTTCGGTCGCGGGTGTCACGCGCAACGGTATCATGGGGTATGACACGAATCACCGAGCGCCTGCGGGCGGTCGTCGACGATGCCCCGGCGGGCTGACCGGGACGCGCCGGCCATCCGGATCGCGACGGTCGACGACGTTCGCGAGGCCGAACGCGGCATACGCCGGCACGTGTCGGCGGCGCCGCTGATCCGTTCGCACGCGCTGGAGCGCGAGCTCGGCATGCCGGCCGCGCGGCGGGTGTGGCTGAAGGACTACGGGTGGACCCCCGTCGGCTCGTTCAAGCTGCTCGGCGCGCTGCACTGGATGGCGCGCAATCTGGCGCGCATCGGCGACCGGCCGGTGGTCGCCCATTCCTCCGGGAACTTCGCGTCCGGCATCGCCTTCGCCGGCATGCGGCTCGGCAAGCGGGTGATCGTGGTCATGCCCGATACGGCGGCGCGCATGAAGGTCGAGCTGACGCGGTCGTTCGGCGCGGAGATCCGCACGTACGACATCGCCCGCGACCACGAGACGGGAGAGCGGGACCGGCTGACGCGCGAGATCGCCGACCGTGAGGGAGCGGTCCAGGCCTCGCCGTACGACGATGCGGACGTGATCGCCGGCAACGGCGTGGGCGGCCTGGAGATCGTGCGCGAGTTGCGGGCTCAGGGGCGCACGGCTTCCCACCTGCTCTGCCAGGTCTCGGGCGGCGGCCTCATGGCCGGGCACGCGCTGGCGTTCGCGGACGGCTTTCCGCAGGCCGGGATCGTCGGCGTCGAGCCGGAAGGCGCCGCGGACTTCGGGGAGTCCCTCGATGCGGGGCGGCGCGTGCGTATCGATCGCCCGGCGAGCATCTGCGACGGCCTGCTGTCCTACGATGTCGGGGAGCACAACTGGCCGATCCTCCGTCGACACGTCCGCCAGGCCGTCGCCGTGCCGGACCGGGAGACGCGGGAAGCGATGGCATGGCTCTACGACCGGCATGGCGTGCGCACCGAGCCTTCCGGCGCGATCGCGACGGCGGCGCTGCTGAGTGAGCGCGTCAGCCTCGATGGCGAGGGAGATGTGGTGGTGATCCTCAGCGGCCGCAACGTCGACGAGGACCAGTTCCGAGCCTGGATCACGCTGGATTAGGCGAACTCCCGTTCCGCGTCGACGCGCCCCCGCGCCATGCGTAGAGTGCGCCGCCATGAAGATCAGTCGGCCGGTGCTCGCCCACGAGGTGCTGAGCGTGACCGGCGGTATGGTGGTCGCCCAGGATCGGCTGGGCGCGCGCATCGGCGTGGAGGTCCTGCAGCGGGGCGGCAACGCCGTGGACGCGGCGGTGACCACGGCGTTCGCGATGGGCGTGCTGCAGCCGCTCATGAACGGGGTGGGCGGCGGCGGGATGCTGGTCGCCCGCTTCGCCTCGGGCGAGGCCGGCTCGGTGGACTTCGGCATGCGCGCGGCCGCCGCGGCCCGCCCGGACATGTACGAGCTGGAGGGCGGAACCGACCGTCCGGAGGCGGGCGGGCTGCGGTTCTCGCGCGGCTACGCGTGGCCGCTGGTGAAGGAGCGTGCCAACGTGCACGGCCACGCGGCGATCGCGGTGCCGGGGACGGCCGCGGGGTTGGCGGCGGCCCTGGAGCGCTGGGGCACGATGAGCCTGGAGCAGGCGCTGCTGCCGGCGATCCGGCTGGCCCGCGACGGATTCCCGGTCGGGCACCACTTCGTCCTGATGCTGGTCGGCGGCCGGGAGGTCATGGAGCGCTACCCGGCCACGTGGCAGACGTACTTCCCCGGCGGCCATCCGCTGGCCGTGGGCGAGACGCTGGTGCAGCGCGATCACGCGCGCACGCTGGAGCTCATCGCCCGCCACGGACCGGACGGCTTCTACCAGGGCGAGGTGGCCGAGCGCATCGCCTCCGAGATGGCCGCGCACGGCGGTACGATCCGGCAGGAGGATCTGGCCGGCTACCGGCCGTTCCTGCACGACACGGTGCTGGAGGCCGGCTTCCGGGGGTACGGGGTGCTGGGCGTCCCCGGTCCGAACGGCGGCACGGCCGTCGCCGAGGCGCTCCACATCCTCGACCACTTCGACCTGGCCGGCCACGGCTGGGGCTCGGTGGAGGCGCTGCATCTGGTGATCGAGGCGATCCGGTGCGCGGCCGTGGACCGCTACTCGTACCTGGGCGACCACCCGGCGGCGCCGTTCGACATCCTGCCGGAGCCGGGCTACGCCGCGACGCGGGCGCGGACGATCAGCCCGGACGGCGCCGGTCCCGCCTCCGCCGGGGACCCGTGGGCATGGCGAGGGGTCCCGCGGCCCGCGGACTTTCCAGCTCCCGCGGGTGTTTCGGCGGACGGCGGCACCACCCACATCTCGGTGGTGGACGCGGATCGCAACGCCGTGTGTCTGACGCAGACCAACATGTCGTGGTCCGGGGTGATCGTCCCCAGCGTCGGCGTGATGATGAACAACGCGATGACCTGGTTCTATCCGGGGCCGGGCACGGTGAACTCGATCGTTCCGGGCGGCCGCGGACTGAACAACATGACGCCGCTGATCCTGGTCCGCGACGGCCGGCTGCACGCCGTGCTCGGCGCGTCCGGGGGCCGCCGCATCTGGTCGGCGCTGGTGCAGGCGTGCGTGAACCACGCCGAGTTCGGCATGGACCTGCAGCAGGCCGTGCAGGCGCCGCGGCTGCACGTGGAGTCGGACCAGGTGCTGCTGGACGGCCGCTTCGGCGGCGAAGTGCGGGCCGGCCTGGAGAACCTCGGCCACGAGGTCACGGTGGCGACGCCGTACTACAACCGCTCGCCCTACGCGGAGCCGAACGGCATACAGGTGGCCGGCGGCGAGCTCCGCAGCGCCGTTTACCCGGTCGCCAAGCCAACGCACGCCGCCGGCTACCCCGGCGACACCCTGGAGGACTCGGACGCCGGGATCGACACCGGCATGCTGTCGCACCCATAGGGCGGGGCCCTCAGGGCGTGGGCTGACTGCCGTCTACCTTGCGTCCGGGGTCGGCGGCCACCGCGTCGTGGCCAAGGTCGGCTTCGGTCGTCCCGTCGGCGGCCGTGATGGCTCCGCCGATGACGATCAGGACGTTGGCCTGGATGCTGATCCCGTCCTCATCACGATCATCTTCCTGAACGGTGTAGCTCAAGTGCACATACTCTTCCCACGAGGCGGAGTAGGCCGCGCGCCGCGTCTGCGCCCCGACGGTGAGCGCCATCCGTGGGGTTCCGCTCACTGTCACCGTCCTGTCGAACTCGACTCCCACCTGTATCGTCTCCCCTCGTGCGTAGGTGTCACCCCGCGCGGGGGAGGAGTAGAAGCGGATATCCCTCACCCGCGGTGTCGCGACGAGGCTGCCGTTCACCTTGCTGCGCGGTTCGGCAACTACGGCCCGATGCGTCAGGTCGACATCGGTCGTGCCGACGGTGGCCGCGATGGTTCCGCCGTTGAGGTGAAACGCGTTGGCGGCGATGCTGATGCCGTCTTCATCGACATCCTCCTCCTGGACGTTGTACCTGAAGTACAGAGACTCCCTGCTCCATCCGTCGAACGTCGCGTACCGGGTCTTCGACGTGTCTCCCGCTCCGTAGGTGTTCAGCGCTTCACCTGCGAGACTGGTGAGAAGGGGACTCGCCGTCACCGCTCTGTCGAACTCGATGCCGCCCACCTTCCTTCTGCGGTGGTAGTGCTACGGTGCCGTTCCCCATCCGGAGTACGAGTCCGCGTACCGCGTCTGTGGGTGAGATCAGCGTCGGTCGTGCCGTCGGCGACCGTTTCCCCGAGTCCGTATGTGTCGCCCTCCGCCGGCGAGGAGACGAAGGAGATGTCCTTCACCGTCGGCCGCGGCCCGACCAGGCTGCCGTTCACCTTGCTGCCGGGCTCGGCGGCTACCGCCTCGTGCGTCAGATCAGCGGCAGCGGCGCCTTCGGCGGCCATGACGGTTCCGCCGTTGAGGAGTAGCGCGTTGGCGGCGATGCTGATGCCGTCGTCATCACGGTCTGAGGCCTGTACGGAGTAGGAGAAGAACAGAGCCCGGCGTCCCCATCCCGAGTATTCCGCGTGCCGTGTCTGCGTCCCGATCGTAAGCCCTACCTGGGGGCTGCCGGCTGGCGTGACTGCCTTGTCGAACTCGACTGCTACCTCAACCTCCTCCCCCATTTTGTAGGTGTCTCCCCTTGCCGGGGAGGAGACCAGGGCGATGTACGTCACCTTCGGTGGAGCGACCAGGCTGCCGTCTACCTTGCTGCGCCCCCTGGCGGCTACCGCCCCGTGCGTCAGCTCAGCGTCGGTCGTGCCGTCGGCGGCCTTGATTGTCCCGCCGTTGAGGGCCAGCGCGTTGGCGGCGATGCTGATGCCGTTCCCATCACGGTCCGCCGCCTGCACGATGTAGTAGAAGTACAGAGACTTTCTGCTCCACCCGGAATAGGTCGCGTGCCGAGTTTCCGTCCCGATCGTCAGCGCCACCTGGGGATTGCCTGTTGCCGTGACCGCTCTGTCAAACTCGACCGCTACCTCAACCTTCTCCTCCGCCGCGTAGGCGTCGCCCCTTGCCGGGGAGGAGACCAGGGCGATCCTTTTCACTCGCGGTGGAGCGACCCGGCTGCCGTCTACCTTGCTGCGGCGCTTCGCGGCTACCGCCCCGTGCGTCAGCTCAGCGTCCGTCGTGCCGTCGGCTGCCGCGATGGCCCCGCCGTTGAGGATCAGTGCGTTGGCGGCGATGCTGATGCCGTTCTCGTCACGGTCCGCCGCCTGCACGATGTAGTAGAAGTACAGTGACCTTGTGGCCGATCCGACGAAGGTCGCCTGCCGAGTTTCCGTGCCGATGGTCAGCGCAATCCGGGGACTGCCTGTTGCGATGACGGCTTTGTCGAACTCGACTCTTACCCTGACCTCCTCTCCCAGTCCGTAGGTGTCGCCCCCTGCCGGGAAGGAAATGAGGGCGATGGAGGAAACTGCGGGCTCGACTCCTCTGACCTGAACGCACGATGCTGCCGTTGTGAATACCAGCAAGCAGGAAACACCGATCAGGTTGAGTGCCTGCCACACACTGACCATCCTGCGGATGCTCGTCTTGTCGGGCTGGTAGTTACGCCTTCCGGGGGGCAGTGAGGATCGCACGCGCCTCACGTTATCGCGATCGTTCGCTCGTGGTCAGCCTCGAACAGGGCGCATGTTCGTGGCGTGGCCTGACTGCCGTTTACCTTGCGGGTGGAGTCGTCGGCGACCGCGTCATGAGTGAGTCCGGCGTCGGTCCTGCCGTCGGCGGCGTGCCTGATGGTTCCGTTGTTGAGAGCCAGCGCGTTGGCGGCGATGCTGATCCCGTCTTCATCACGGTCCGCCCCGTGCACGGTGTACTCGAAGAACAGAGACTGCGTGCTCCATGAGAAGAAGGTCGCATGTCGCGTCTGCGTTCCGATGGTCAGCGCCACCTGGGGACTGCCGGTCGCCCTCACCGCTCTGTCGAACTCGACTACCACCTCGACCGTCTCTCCCGCACCGTAGGTGTCACCTTTCGCCGGAGATGTGAGAAGGGCGATTCTCCTCACTCGCGGTGGCGTGCTATCGGTGCCGTTCACCTTGCTGCCGCTTCTGTCGGCTACCGGTCCGTGCGTCAGATCGGCGTCGGTCGAGCCGTCGGCGGACGTGATGGTCCCGCCGTTGAGAAGCAGCGCGTTGGCCGGCGATGCTGATGCCGTCCTCGTCGCGGTCTTCCCCCTGCACGGTGTACTCGAAGTGCAGGAACTGTGTGGTCCATGCGGACAGCGTCGCGTGCCGCGTCTGTGTGCCGATGGTCAGAGCCACCCGGGGCTCGCCGCGTATCGTCACCGTTCTGTCGAACTCGACTCGCAACTCGATCGTCTCGCCCAGTTCGTACGTTCCGCCCCTCGCCGGGAAGGAGTTGAAGGCGATCTCCCTCACTCCCGGCGGCGTGCTGCTACTGCCGTTCACCTTGTTGCCGCGCTCGACGGCGACCGGCCCGTGCGTCAGATCCACATCGATGGCGCCGACGGTGGTCCTGATGGTACCGCCGTTGAGGGCCAGCGCGTTGGCCGCGATGCTGACGCCGTCTTCATCCCGATCCTCCTCCTGCACGGTGTAGGTGAAAGTCAGATGCTGACGGCCCCATCCGAACAAGGTCGCGTGCCGCGTCTTGGCCCCGATCGTCAGCGCCACCTGGGGTTTGCCGGTTGCCGTCACGGCCCGGTCGAACTGGACCCGCACCTCAATCGTCTCCCCGAGTTCATACGTGTCACCGCGGTCGCGCTGCCGGGGAGGGCGGCCACGGCCTCGTGAGTCAGATCAGATCGACGCCGTCGGCGGACTCCCGGTTGAGGAGCAGCGCGCGGTGGCTGCTGATGCCGATCACGGTGACCTCCTGCACGGTGTAGGCCGATTCTGCATGCCGACGTCGCGTCGTCGGGGTCGGCCGGTTGGCGTCGTCGAACCGAACATGCCGTCTCCCCGAGTGCCAGCACGTGCGCCGCGTGCCGGGGATCCATGGAACGCGAGGACGAGACTGCGGGCGCGGTTGCGTGATCGACTGTAGAGCCCGATCCAGGTTGCGGCGTCGTCGCACATGCCGCGCGCCAGCAGGCACGAGACCGTGATGCGGCCGCGCCGGAAACCCCGCATCGGACGTTCACGGCGTGCCCCGGGTGCCGTTCACTTTGAAAGCGGGGTCCGGGGCCACCGCGGCATGGCTCAGATCAGCGTCGATCGTGCTGTCGACGGCGAGCGTGATCGTTCCGTCGTTGAGGAGCAGGGAGTTGGCCTGGATGCCGATCCCGTCCTCATCGCGGTCATCCTCCTGCACCGCGTAGCTGAAATGCATGTGTCGGTCGTCCCACGAATCGGAGTAGACCGCGTGCCGGGTCTCGGTCCCGATGGTCAGCGCCACTTGAGGCGTGCCGGTCGCATTCACCGCTCTGTCGAACTCGACCAGGACCTCGATCGTCTCCCCCAGTGTGTACGTGTCACCCCGGTTTGAGGGTGGAGATGAAGAAGATACTGGGTCACTCGCCGGTGGAGTAGATCAGGCTGCCGTTCACCTTGCCGCCGCCACCGGCGGACATACGTCCGTCGTGCCTCAGGTCAGCGGCGGTCGCGCCGTCGGTGGCCGTGATGGCTCCGCCGCCCAGGAGTAGCGCGTTGGCCGCGATGCTGATTCCGTCATCATCTCGGTCGCCCTCCTGCACGGTGTAGCTGAAGTACAGGGAGTCGCCGCCCCATCCGGCAGAGGTTGCGTGCCGCATCTCCCCGCCGATCGTCACTGCCAGTTGGGGATTCCCGGTCTCCGTAACCGCTCTGTCGAACTCGACGACCACCTCAACCACCTCTCCGAGTTCGTACGTGTCGCCCCGCGCTGGGGAGGAGATGAGGTAGACGCCCGTCACCGATGGTGCCGTGACATCGTTGCCGTTCACCTTGGGGCCGGGTTCGGGGGCCATCGCCGCGTGCGTCAGAACGGCCTCGGTCGTGCCGTCGCGGCCCGTGATGGTTCCGCTGCCCAGGAGCAGCGAGTTGACCGGGATGCTGATCCCGTCCTCATCGCTGTCTCCTGTCTGAACGGTGTAGCGGAATCTCAGAGTATTGTCGCTGCTCCACCCGGAGAAGTTGGCGTACCGCGTCCCCGTCCCGATGGTCAGCGCAATCTGCGGGTTGCCGGCCGCCTCCACCCCGCCGTCGAACTCGACGACGACTTCAACCGTCTCTCCGAGTTCGTAGGTATCACCCTGCGCCGGGGAGGAGTCGAAGTAGATTGCTGTTACCCGCGGTGGCGTGACGGCGCGGCTGCCGTCCACCTTCATGTCACGCTGCGAGCCTACCGGACGCATGCGTCAGGTCAGCGTCGGTCGTGCCGTCGGCGGCCGTGATGGTTCCGCCGTTCGAGCACCAGTGAGTTGGCCGGGATGCTGATCCCGTCCTCGTCACGATCGTCCTCCTGCACTACGTAGCTGAAGTCCGCGTACTCCCTCCACGACCCGGAGTAGACGGCGTGCCGCGTCTTCACCCCGATGGTCAGCGCCACCCGGGGGTGCCGGTCACCGCCACCGTCCTGTTGAATTCGACCCCCACCTGAATCGTCTCCCCTCGTGCGTAGGTGTCGCCCCGTCCGGGGCGGGAGGTGAGGAAGAGGTTGCTCACG